>JBMOPC010000044.1:0-14314 GCA_049323915.1 Bacillota bacterium | reverse complement strand
GAACAGTTAAAGGATAATATTTCAGTTAATTAAAACGGCCGGGGTGTTGACATGGACATGGAATTGATGGTCCGCCTGATGCAGATGCAGATGCTGACCGGACCGCAAAGTAGACAGAAAGGCAACAGGGGCTTAAGCGGACCCAATTTTGCCCTGCTCCTGGCGGCCCTTATGGATTCTCCGGCCGGGGGCGCCGGCGGGCAGCCCTATCAAAGGGCGGCGGCTGTCAGAAAGAGCGCCGGCAGTCAGGCCCCTGCCGCTGAAGCGGGCCAATACCGGGGGATTAAACCCCCGGGCGGCTACAGCCGCATGAATGCCCAGTCTGCCGGCATAGAGGCCGCTGCGGACAGGACGGCGGCAAGATACGGACTTGATCCCGCCCTTTTAAAGGCTGTTATCAGGGTTGAGTCTGACTGCAACCCGATGGCGGTCTCCAGTGCCGGGGCCATTGGGCTTATGCAGCTTATGCCTGAAACCGCCGCATCCCTGGGGGTCAGGAACCCTTATGATCCCCTGGAAAACCTGGACGGAGGCGCCCGTTACCTGAAGTCACTGATGGACAGGTTTGGCGATGTCAATCTTGCGCTGGCGGCTTACAACGCAGGGCCGGGGGCTGTTGAACAACACGGGGGGGTCCCTCCGTACAGTGAGACCATTTCTTATCTGAAAAAAATAAACCGGCTTTTGGGCCGGTAAGAGTATGTTGTATTTTTACGGGATCAGCCCGCCGTCCACAGGCAGGACGGTCCCGTTGATGTAAGCGGCTTCGTCGGACGCAAGGAACAGGTAGGCCCGGGCTACGTCTTCGGCCGTCCCCAGGCGGCCCAGCGGAGTCTTTTCCCGCATCAGGTCCAGTACCTTTTGCGGTACGGTGGAGGTCATATCGGTGACGATAAAGCCTGGAGCCACAGCGTTTACTGTAATGCCTTTCCTGCCCAGCTCCCTGGCCCAGGTGCGGGTCAGGCCTATTACACCGGCCTTTGTTGCCGAGTAGTTGGTCTGTCCTATGTTGCCGTAAACACCCACCACCGAAGAGGTATTGATGATACGCCCCGAACCCTGTTTGGCCATTACCGCGGCCACCGCCTGTCCGCAGTTGAAAACCCCGGTAAGGTTAACTGCCAGAACACTGTCCCACTGTTCCCGGGTCATTTTTGACAGCATGGAATCCCGTGTGATTCCGGCGTTGTTGACCAGTACGTCAATCCTTCCGAAGCGGTTCACCACTTCGTCCACCATTGTCTGGACACTGGACCGGTCGGCCACATTCACCTGAAAGAATTGGGCCAGGCCTCCGTTCTCCCTGATTCTCCCGCAAAGGTTCTCGCCGGCCCCGGCGTCGAAATCCGCCACCGCTACTGACGCGCCTTCCCCTGCAAACAAAATTGACGCAGCGGCGCCGATGCCCCGGGCGCCTCCTGTGATTATCGCCACCTTGTCTTTCAGTCTCATAAAGATACCTCACTTACTGATCTGTTGTATAACCGGAACTGTTGTTACGGGCAACATACTAGTTGTTTCACGACTCCGCTATTTCATCAAACTGGGCAGCCAGGTGATAAGCTGCGGGAAAGCGGCAAGGAGTATAACCCCGATAAACTGTAATACAATGAAAGGTACCACCCCGCGGTAAATATGGGTTGTTTTTACTTCGGGCGGGGCGATGCCCTTCAGGTAGAAAATGGCGTAGGCGAAGGGCGGAGTCAGGAATGAAGTCTGCATCACCACGATGAACATCATGGCGAACCAGAGAGGGTCATAGCCCAGCGCGGCGGCGATGGGAGTGAACAGAGGCACGGCGATCATGACAACGCCTATCCAGTCAATAAAGGCGCCCATTATAAACACTATGGCAAACATTACCAGTAGTATTCCCCAATTGGGAAGTGGGAGTCCCAGCACCAGGTTGCTGACCACGCTTCCGCCCCCCTGATTGATGAAGATGGCGGTAAAGAAGCCGGCGCCTATCATCACCAGATAAATCATGCAGCTTATTTTCATAGTGCTGTGCAGAGACTCTTTCAGGCTTTGCAGAGTAAGCTGTTTATAAGCCAGCGCCAGCAGCATGGCGGCCAGGGAACCGACACCGGCGGCCTCCGTCGGGGCGGCCACTCCGAAAAATATGGAACCCAGCACGGCCAGTATTAAAAGCCCCACGGGAAGTATGGAGGTGGAGAACAGGTATAGCTTTCTGCTGAGGGGAACGTTAAGGTCCGGGTGGTCCGGCGGCATGGCCGGGCCCAGGGACGGGTTCAGGAAGCAGCGTATCAGGACATAGGCCAGGAAAAGCCCGGACAGCAGAAGTCCCGGGATGAAGGCCGCCATGAAAAGTTTTCCCACTGATATGCCGGCCAGAGGTCCATACACAAGTATCATGACGCTGGGCGGAATGAGAATTCCCAGGGTTCCGCCGGCGCAAATGGCGCCGGTGGCCATTGGTATGTCGTATTTATACCTCAGCATGGAAGGCAGCGCCAAAAGGCCCATGGTTACCACCGAGGCCCCGATAACCCCGGTGGCGGCGGCAAAGATGGTGCAGGTGATCAGGGTGGCGATGGCCAGTCCGCCGCGAACCTTTCCCATTATGACATAGGTGGCGTCATAAAGCCGCCCGGCCAGGCCGGATTTTTCAATAATTACCCCCATGAATACGAAAAGAGGTATGGCCAGCAGTATATAGTCGCTCATAACTCCGAAAATTCGCAGCATGAACAGGTTGACTACCTGGGGCCCCACAAAAATAAGCCCAAAAATGGTGGCCAGACCGCCCAGCACGAAGGCCACCGGGTAGCCCAGCACAATAAGTAATATGAGGGATCCCAGCATCATGAAGGTGAACATTTCAATGCTGATGGTCATGGGCGGTCACCCCCTTTCACCAGTACCACCAGGTCCCTTATAAACTCGGCAATCCCCTGCAGCAGAAGCATGATAGCCCCCAGGGTGATCCATGTCTTAAACGGGTATATAATGGGCTGCCAGGTCCCGACCCAGCTTTTTTCATTCTCAGCCCAGGAAAACATCATGTGGGGTATCATTACGCTCACCATCATTCCCCACAGGGGGAAGAACAGCAGCAGCGCGAAGATGACGTATAAAAGGGCCTGCACCCTTGGTGAAAACCTGGAGTAAAAGATGTCTATGCTTACATGGCCCTTTACTCTGAGGGTATAGGCCATGCCCAGCATTAAGGTCAGGCTGCCCAGAAAGTAGCTGAGATCATAGCTCCAGAGGGTCGGGGCGTTAAAAACATATCTCGCCACAACCTCGTAGGCCATGGTTAAGACAAGGGCAAACATGGCCCAGGAGAATATCCTGGCCACCATCTCATTGAACCTGTCGATGGTGCTTAATATGGTCTTGAGTGAGTTCAAATGAAAATCAGTCCCCCCGTTAAAAAGATACAGGCTTTTGTTGGAGATGAAGCCCGGAGAAACCGGGCCTCATCCAAAAAGAGACTGGGTTGACTACTTTACTCTCATTGGCATCATGAATTCTTCATAGGCAATGTACTTTTGGCGGTAGTTTTTCATTGAGGTCCATATCTCGGCGAATATTCCGCCCTCTTTCCTGGCCTTTTCGTCAAGCAGTTTCACGGTTTCTTCATACAGTTTCTTTTGCACCTCGGGATTGGCCACAGCCTTCTTTATCCCCTTCTGCTCGTAAAACTCAATGGCTTCCATGCTGTCCTTGAGGTCCTTGGTCCAGCCCCACATGGTCACCGACCGGGCGGTGGACTCCAGAAGCAGCTGCATATCTTTGGGCAGCTCATCCCATTTCTTCTTGTTTATGCCGATGGTGAAGAGAGTTCCCGGCTGGTGCATACCGGGGCCGGTGATGTACTTGGTCACTTCCTGGAATCCCAGGGTTTTGTTCACACCCGGCGTGCTGAACTCGGCGGCGTCTATGATGCCCCTCTCCAGTCCGGGGTAGACCTCGGCGCCGGGCAGGCTGGTCACGGAAACTCCGATGCTTCTGAGTATCTCGCCCCACCAGCCCACGGTGCGGTACTTCAGCCCCTTGAAGTCTTCAAATTTTTCCAGGGGCTTGTTGGACACAGCCATCTGCTCGGGGTGAGTCACGCCGAGCACCAGAAGCTTGACGTTGTAGCCGGACTGGTCGTACATCTTCTGCATCAGCTCAAGGCCGCCCCCTTCGTACATCCAGCCCATGTACATGAAGGGCTCCATGATCATGGGGACCGACGCGAAGAAGGGAGACGCCGGCATTTTCCCGATCCAGTAGCCTGGGTAGTCGTGATACCCGTCGATGGTGCCGGCCTTGGTGGCATCCAGCACTTCTCCGGCGCCCACAATGGCGCCGGCCGGGTATACTTCAATCTTCATGCGTCCGCCGCTGGTTTCATTGATAATCCTGGCCCACTCAACCGGCATTTTGTGTAGCATAATGGAATCAGGCCAGGTGGTGGCTATTTTCAGGGTATGTACCTTCCCGGGGGCTGCTCCGGACTTGGTGTCACCGGCTTTCCCAGATGTGGTGCTGGCGCAGCCTATGGCGATGGCAGCCACGAAAACCAGCAGTACCGCCAGGACCAGTAAATGTTTTTTCTTCAGCATTGTTCTCCTCCTTTGATTTTTTTGCAGTGGGTGGATTTTTGCCAGAGTCTGTGTATCACCTCCCGGAAAATCTTTTAGAGTCTTTATACAGTTGTCAATCAATCAATAAAATGCCTGTTGTCCATTATTTTTAAGTCCGGGGAAATGGCCGGCGCGAATTCCATTTGCGCCAGCACGTCCTTTTCGAGGTCCAGGCCCGGGGCTATTTCCGTCAGTACAACTCCGTCCGGCCCCAGGTTGAAAACCGCCCGCTCGGTGATGTACATAACCTGCTGCCCTATGCTTCTGGCGTAGCCCCCGCTAAATGTGATCTGACTGACGGCGCTGACCAGCTTCCTGGTTTTTCCTTCGCTTACAATGGACATCTTTCCGTTGCTGACCGCCACTTCCAGTCCGCCGGCGGTCAGTGTGCCGCAGAAAACCAGCTTTTTGGCGTTCTGGCTGATGTTGATGAAGCCTCCGCAGCCTACCAGCTTTGGCCCGTACCGGCTGACATTCACATTTCCGTTTATGTCCATCTCGGCCATCCCCAGGAAGGCGGTATCAATGCCTCCTCCGTCGTAGAAGTCAAACTGGCCGGGTTGGTCCACTATGCATTCCGGGTTGGTGGCGGCGCCGAAGCTCAGTCCTCCGGATGGTATTCCTCCAATGGGGCCGCACTCCAGGGTTGTGGTCATGTAATGCGCCTTGCCGGCCTCAGCCGCCACGGCTCCCACCAGTTCCGGAATGCCTATGCCCAGGTTTACTATTGTTCCCGGCTGCAACTCGTCCACCGCCCGCCGGCAGATGATCTTTCTTTCGTCCAGGGGGAGCTTTTGTATGGCCGAAAGGGGCACCCTGGTTTCTCCCGAGTAGGCGGGGTTGTACTCCTCGGCGAATGTCTGGTGGTGTTTTTCCGGCGGCGCCACAACCACGTAGTCCACCAGTATTCCCGGCACCTTCACCATTTTGGGGTGCAGGGTGCCGGAGGAGGCAATCCGTTCCACCTGGACAATAACGATGCCCCCGCAGTTTTTGGCAGCCTGGGCGATGGGCAGGGCTTCCAGTGTAACGGCCTCCTTTTCCATGGAGATGTTGCCCTTTTCATCGGCGGTGGTGCCCCTGATCATTCCCACCGTAATGGGAAAGGCCTTGTAATAAAGCAGTTCCCTGCCCCCCAGTTTTATCAGCTCCACCAGGTTTTCTTTTGTGATATTATTGACCTTTCCGCCCTCCAGCCGGGGGTCCACAAAGGTTCCAAGTCCCACGTGCGTTATAGTTCCTACCTTTCCGGCGGCGATATCCCGGAACAGGTGCGCGATTACCCCCTGGGGCAGATTGTATCCTTCGATTTTTTCGGCAAGGGCCATGGCTCCCAGCTTGGGAGCCAGTCCCCAGTGTCCGCCGATGACCTTTTTTAAAAGGCCCTCGTGGGCCAGGTGGTTCATTCCCCGGTTTTTCCCATCCCCTTGACCGGCCGCGTAAACCAGTGTCAGCCCACGCGGTGCGCCGGTTTCCAGGAATCTCTCTTCCAGCGCTGCAGTCAGGGCCTCGGGGTGCGCGCAACCCACGAACCCGTTGATGGCAATGGCGGCTCCATCGGGGATAAGGTCGACAGCTTCCCTTGCTGATAAGAACCTTGCTGACACTAAAACCCTCCTTACTACCCTTAAGATGACAATTGAATATTGCAACAGTTGCAAAAATTTTAACAGTGCATGTTTCATGCCAATAATGAATGGAGGGTTTTAGGCCGCTTTCAGTTCCGGAAAAGCGGAACCATAATATTACAAATGCTAAATTTAAAGAAAAAAAATCTTTCCGGTTTTCCGGAAAGATTCCGGGAAACCGGAAAGATTAATTGAGGTTGTAACGGGATATCTTTTCATAAAGTGTGGATTTGGACAGCTTTAACATTTTGGCTGCGGTGAGCCTGTTTCCGCCGGTCATTTCCAGCGCCCGCTCCAGTATGGCCTTTTCGTATGCCTCCAGTGACTCCTTCAGCGGGCCGATATTTTCCTCTTCCCCGTCGGTTCTTCTTCTGGTAAGGTAATATGGTAAAAAGGACGGTGTTATGGTCTCTCCTTCCATTATGTTCAGCGCTCTTTCCAGTACGTTTTCCAGCTCTCTTATGTTGCCCGGCCAGCGGTGGTGCAATAGCACCGCAAGGGCGTCCCCGGATATCCTCCTGGGACCGATGCCAAGCTGGCGGCAGAGCTTCCCCAGGAAGAACTCCACCAGGACCGGAATGTCTTCCATCCTTTCTCTGAGCGGCGGTATTTCCATGGTGACTACATTGAGGCGGTAAAAGAGGTCGTCCCGGAACTGGTTTATTCTTACCATCTCCTCCAGGTTTCTGTTGGTGGCCGCAATCACCCGCACATCCACCTTTACCGGGCTGCTTCCGCCCACTCTTTCGATTTCACGCTCCTGCAAAACACGCAGTATTTTTGCCTGCATATTGGCCGGCATGTCCCCTATTTCATCAAGAAAGATGGTACCGCCGTCGGCCAGTTCGAATTTTCCTGTTTTCCCGCCTTTCTTGGCGCCGGTGAAGGCGCCTTCCTGATATCCGAACAGCTCGCTTTCCAGAAGGCTTTCAGGAAGAGCGGCGCAGTTCACCCGTATGAAAGGTCCCAGACAGCGGGGGCTGGCGTTGTGAATGGCGTGGGCGAACAGTTCCTTGCCGGTGCCGCTTTCGCCCAGCAAAAGAACGGTTGAACTGCTCTTGGCCACTTTCAGGGCCACCGATTTGAGCCGTTCCATCTTGTGACATTTGCCTACGATGCTGTCTATACAGTATTTTGTTCCCTGGTGTTTTTTAAGCTCACCCTTGTAATATTCCAGTTCGTGTTGCAGTTGCGCCACTTTTACAGCAAGAGTTTTGAGCTGGCTTACGTCTTTGAACATCACTTTTCCCACCGCGCACACCACTTTCCCGTCCCTTTTTATGGGGATGCGGGCGCAAATCATATCGTTGCCTTTTATTCGCTGGACCTGGTCCAGTTCTGGATCGCCCGTTTCAAGCACTACGTGCATGCGGGTGTTTTCGATCACTTCCCGAACGTCTTTTCCTATCACCTCTTCGCGCCCAACCCCCAGGAATTCTGCGTAGGCCTGGCTGATCTTGGTGATCCTGGCCTGGTCGTCCACAATAACGATTCCCTCATATGTGCTGTCCAGTATTGTCTCCAGAAGTTCCTTGTCGTTTCGCTCACTGGCCAGCTCATCAACAACCTGCTGAAGCTCGGTTATATCATGAAGAACGGCCATGGCCCCGATGAGGTTTCCATTCTGATAAATGGGGGAGCGGTTGCTGATGTATGTCTTGTCGCCGATGGCGATCTGTTTTCCTATTTGCGGCTGTCCTTCTTTAAGCACCTCGGTCATCCCGGTGTTGGGTATGACGTCCGCCACCGCCCTGCCGACCAGTTCCGCCGCGCCGGCTCCGATAATCTTCTCCATGGCTTGGTTTAAAGTTACTATCCGGCCGTCCCTGTCCACCTCTATAATACCGTTATAAGCGGCGTCAAGCATTGCCTTCAGGCGGTTGATATAGCTTTCCAGCCTCACCACGGGCGGGCTCAGGGCAACCACACCCACCGGCACCTGTTCATTCAGTGCAAGCAGGTAGCGGGCTTCTCCGCTGTTAACATCGCTGAGTATTTCTTCCGGACTCACGGGATGAAACCCTTCGGCCAGATTTTCCACCTTTTCATCAGGCCCGCAGTAACCTTCGGCATATTTTAGCAAGTCCTCGGGGCCGAAAATGCCCACGGGCCGTCCGCCACCGCCAACCACCACCAGACAGCCGCTTTGGGACCGGCGCATCTGGAATACCGCTTCTTTTACTGTCATTTCACCGGGAACCAGCAGGGGGGAGGTCATTATATTTTTAATCTTCAACAGCATTTCCCTCCAGGAGATCATTTAAATGGACGTCTATACCGTCCGAAGGGGCGGAACCCCTTTATATTAGTTTAAATTTTTTTAATATTTCTATAGTAGGTTTTGAAACACCTTCGTATTAGGCTGAAAGATAAAAAGCCAAAAAACCCATATTATGGGCATAGATGCTCCGGGGAGGCAATAAAACTATAGGTAGACGTGTAATTCGGGTGGGATGACTTAAATGGATGCCTCCAGCGGCGCCGGCGCCAGATATAGCCGGATCAGGGCTTTTATATCCTTAACTGTGCTTGTGTTGATGATTGCGCTCCCCTTTGTGGACCGGGGTCATGTTGACCCGGAAAAACCGGGGGAGGAAAGATTATTGTACGGTGAATACCTGGACTGGCGGGAGGTGGGAAGTATATTTCCCAAATACGGCAACGCCACCGTCCTGGACCTGGACACCGGCCTTGTATTCAACATCCAGAGACGGGGCGGGACCTATCACGCCGATGTCCAGCCCCTGACCGCCGAAGACACAGTTATAATGAAAAACATATACGGTGGTGAGTGGAGCTGGAAAAGGAGGGCAGTTCTGGTGACAGCGGGCGGGGTGCGGATCGCCGGGTCAATGAACGGCATGCCTCACGGGGGGGGACATATACATGGAAATGATTTTCCGGGACACTTTTGCATACATTTCAGGGGGTCGAGGCTGCATATAAACGGGCGTGAGGACCCTGCGCACCGGATAATGGTTCTGAAAGCCGCCGGCCTGCTGGAGGAGGTTATCGTAAAAAGCTCAGCCGAAGAGGTGCTGAAGATATTCTTTACAGCGCTGGACCAGAGAGAAATGAATATCACGGCCAGGACCGCATATTTTCAGAGCCCCGGGGACTTGACAGGCCTGTTCGTGAGGGCAGAGCAAATAAAAAAGATAAAGCCTCAGCAGTTTGCGTCAGGGGGAGGCGGTTCGTTTAAAATTTCTTTGGAAATTGAATTCAACAGTGGGGTAACCGTCCGCAGGAAGGAAAAAACGGTGGGGATGGTGCACCGGGAAGACATGGGCTGGAGGGTGGATTATTCCACGGTGGGGCCGCTGCTGACTCCGGACAGGGGGCCGGACGAAAAAGTTTTCCGGCCTGTGTTTGTTGAGGATGTTGAAGAGGAACAGGTTATGGAATGAAAGTTATTGGCAGGATGGGGAGGAAATATATGGTTTGATGGAGAATAATGTAGAAATTCTTTAGAGGTTACCGGGAGTTACTGATGTTTTCCAGGCCGCTTTTGTTTATAACCCTGTCTTTTGCTTCGGGGATAGCGCTGTCGCCCACGGTGGACCTGCCGCCACTGCTGCCTTTCCTTGCCGCCCTTGTACTGGAGGTGGGAGCGGCGGTGGCTTTTTTTGCTCTCCGCAGGGATGTGTTTATTGTTTTACCTCTGGTGTTTATTTTACTGGGAATGGTGGCCGGGACTCCGGAAGAGGACAGCGCTGGCAGGACGGAAAGTTTTATGGAAAGGACAGTGACTCTGGAAGGGTATGTATGCAGGGACCCGGACTACCGCAGGGACAGGGTGGTGTATATTCTCGAAGTCTCAAAGGTTTTGGACGAATCCGGGGTATTCGAAACAGGTGGGCGGGTGATTCTGTATGTGCCCGGAAAACAGGCCGAACTTGGGTATGGCGATGTTGTCAGGGTCAGGGGGAGGCCGTTTTTACCCTCAAGCCCGGGCAACCCGGGGCAGTTTGACTACGGGGCCTACCTGTCCGACAGGGGGATCTGGGCGGTGCTGGCGGTAAAGGACGGGGACAGCGTTCAAAAAATCGGGAGCGGTTACGGTAACCCGGTGGCCGGAATGGCTCTTGGTATAAAGCAAAGGTTGATAGAAATAAACCGGTCCACCCTCTCTGCTGATCACGCCGCACTGGTCAATGGAATAGTCTTCGGCAGCCGTGGGGAAATTGACAGGCGCACCCAGGAGATTTTCAACGAGTCCGGGGTTGTCCATATTCTGTCGGTTAGCGGGCTCCATGTGGGTATGGTGGCGGTGGGCGTGATGGGGCTGTTGGGGATGGCGGGACTCCGCCGGCTGGAATTTCCGGTGCTGACCGGGGTTTTGGCCGTATATACCTTTATCACCGGTATGGGGCCGGCGGTGTTGAGGTCTGCCATAATGGCCTGGATTCAGATTTTGGGACAAAAGATTGGCCGGGAAAGGGACTGGGCCACCACACTGGCCGCGTCCGCGCTGATTATACTGGTTTTCTCCCCCCGGTCACTGTTGGAGCCGGGCTTTCAGCTCTCCTATGCGGCCACCTGGGGAATACTGCATCTGGGGCCGGCGTTGGACGGCTGGCTGGATTCCAAAGGGCTGAGGAGGCCATGGGTGAGGGGCGTTATTTCAGTCTCTCTGGGGGCGCAGGCCGGCACACTGCCTTTGGTGGCCTACTATTACAATATCTTTTCCGCCTCTTCCATACCCGCCAATATTCTGGCCGTTCCCCTGGTGGGGCTGATACTTCCCCTGGGAATACTGGCGCCCCTAGCGGGTTTGATTCATCTAAAGGCTGCTGTATTGATTAATTATGCCACTGCGGCGCTTTTGGACCTCATGATGTTAATAGTAGAGGCTATTCACGGGCTGCCGGGAGGGGTGGCAAATGTGTCCCCGCCGCCTCTTTGGGCCATGGCGGCCTGGTATGTATTACTTGTTTTTTTAACTGCAACCGCCGGGGCCGGGCTGAAGAAACTGCTGGGGCTACGCTGTCTGGCGGCGGGATTTCTGGCCTTTTCACTGTTGTTTTATCTATTGGGGACAGGTTTTTCCAGCCGGGGTGATTTACAGGTGCACGTCATTGATGTGGGACAGGGCGACAGCATACTGGTGCGTTTCCCCAACGGGCGAAATATGCTGGTGGACACAGGGGGCTGGGAGGGTGAGTTTGAAAAGGGGAGGGGGGCCGGGGAGGTGGTGGCGTCTTACCTCAGGCGGCTGGGAATAGGTAGTCTGGACGCGCTGGTGGTAACCCACCCCCATGAGGACCACGCGGCTGGGGCCGGTTTCCTGCTGGGCCGGTTTGAAATCGGGGCTTTATTGGTACCTCCGGAGGGCCGGGGGGATCAGGTTTCTGAGAGGCCGGACCCGGCCTACCAGAAGATTATCAGCCGGGCCAGGGACGGAAAAATTCCCGTCAGGGAGGTTATTTCCGGAGATTTCATAACTATGGACCCCCGTGTCAGGGTTGAGGTGCTGGGGCCGGGGGCGGCTTTGTCGGCGGGCACCAGGTCCGATCTTAACAATAATTCCGTGGTCCTTTCCGTCAGGTTTGGCCGTAAGTCTTTCCTTCTTACCGGTGACATCGAGGAAGCCGGGCAGGCCGGTCTGCTGGAGAGAGGGGGGAGCCTTGTCCATAGCGTTTTTAAAGTCCCCCACCACGGCAGCAGATATTTGCTGCCGGAGCTGGTGGAACGGGTAAGGCCGGAAATGTCGGTGATCTCGGTGGGCAAAAACAATTTCGGGCAGCCGCATCCCGGCGCTGTTGCACTGGTGGGCGCCGGAGGGAGGCCGGTGTACCGGACGGACAGGGACGGACTGGTGGTGTTCGTATGCGACGGGAATTGGATCAGTGTATCCACCGGCAGGGTCGGAAAGTTTTAGTGCTGTTTCCTCGTATAATGCAGGATTGGAAATTATTATGTCGAATAATGGCTGTAGGCAGCCAGTCAATTGCCAAATCGGTGTGGTGGTCGGGGATATGGTTAAAGTAAATGTTTTTGCGGCTTTGAGACGGACCAAGGCGGTGCCGTTGGGGGTAATTGTGCTTTTTTTTCTGTTGTGGGGGCTTATGGCCGCAGCGCCCGCCCGGGCGGAAGTTCCGGGAACCCCCCGGGCCGAAAGGATCCCGGTGATCACCTACCACGACGTACTTCCCTATGTTGGTGAAAGCGACGCGGGCAATGCTTCAGTACTTTCGCTGTCAAGTTTTGCGGCGCAAATGGAATATCTGTACCGGAACGGTTACTACACGGCCTCGCTGAGGGAGCTGGAGGAGTACGCTTGCGGGACCAGGAGCCTGCCTCCCAAAACAGTGGTCATAACCTTTGACGACGGGTACGAGTCAAACTACCTGTACTGTTACCCCATATTGAAAAAGTACAACTTCAGGGCCTCCATTTTCCTGATGGGGAAGGTGCCCAAAAAGTCTAGGCCTCACCTCACCGGGCTTCAGATAAAAAATATAACGGCCGGCGGGCTGGTGGAAATAGGAAGCCACACTTACGATTACCACCGTGAAATAAACGGAGAGCCGGCGCTAAAGGTTCTCCCCCGTGACCTTATTAAAAAGGATTTTGAAAAATTCAACCTGCTGATGGCCAGGATTGGTCTCCCGAGGCCCACCGCCATAGCCTACCCTTACGGCGCGGCGGGGCCCGCCGCCATTGAGGCCGCCGCTTTGGCGGGATACAGCATGGGATTCACCATTGAAAGGGGCTATGTCAGGCCGGGCGATCCGGTAATGACGTTAAACCGTTTTAATATCGGGCCTGAAATGAGTATGGATGATTTTACCAGGGTGCTATCCGGCAAATGGCTTAAGGAGTTGCCTCAGGCAAAAGGGGAGGGGGATTAGTGTGGGAAAAGGGATTTTCAGGCAGAGAAACGGAATGGTGGCTGTGGATATCGTTTCAGCCTGCGGGGTTATGACGCCGGAACAGTTTTCCGGGCTGGCCCGGGCAGCCGGGGAGTGCGGGGTTTTCAGGTTCAAGCTGACAACCCGCCAGACTTTGGTGGCGGTGCTTGAGGAGGAAAATGCGGAAAAACTGATTGCTGTTCTTCCAGGCCTGGGGCTGAAGGTATCACCTTACGGGAACGTGGTCAGGGCAGTCAAGGCCTGCCCCGGCAACAGCGCTCTCTGCCCCCGGTCGTTGGGGGAGGCGCTGGATCTCGGTATTGAAATACAGGAAAAATACATGGGGGCCGGGGCGCCAAAGGATTTTAAAATAGCCGTGGCCGGCTGCCCAAGGGGCTGCACCGACCCCTACTGTGCGGATATTGGCGTGGTGGCTTCAGGGCGGGAGTCCTTTGACGTATCCATTGGGGGTTACGGCGGAAGCTCAAGGCCGCTGCACGGCAGGACAATTGCCCGCCGGGTGTGCAGGGAGAGCGTATTTATGATTATCGACCATGTGCTGGACCGGTTCAGGGCTTTGGGAGAGCCGGGGGAAAAGCTGGGAAGGACAATTGCGCGCCTGGGCCCCGAACCCTTCATGCCTGCAGAGGGTCATTTAAAGGAAGGCAAAAATGGAGTGCCGGATGATTTTGCCAGTTTCCTGGGAATCGGCAAATGAGGAGTGATTAATTATGAGGAAATTGGATGCAGCAGCTGCAGCTATTGATTTTGACAAAATTACTGTTTTTCTGGACAGGATATGCGCCCAGTGCGACTATCACCATTCCCCGGACTGCAGGGAGTCCGAATGCCTGGTGGGCTTCTCGCGCAAGGTCATGGGCTATGCGGGCCAAAAGGGGCTTTTGGACATTCCTGGGGCTTCCAGCCTGATCCCCAAAAAGGATTTCAAGCCTTACTACCCGGAGTTGGTGGCCCCGGTGCTGGCCGAAACATGCCGCCAGTGCAAGGAGTGCCGGGATAACCACAACCCTGACTGCGTGGTGGCCCTGGTGAGGACAAGCATGGAAAATACAGTGCTCAGTGAAAACATACATTACCCCGGGAGCGTGTTTATGTACATTGCCTTGGTCAAGGAGAGCAGTCCGGAATTGGCCGCCCTGCTGGCCGGGGAGCTGAGAAAGAAATAATGAGTCAGGGGACGGTTCTTTGACTCATTAAAAATAACGGAATGGAG
>JBMOPC010000043.1:0-14575 GCA_049323915.1 Bacillota bacterium | reverse complement strand
GCCTATAAATCACCAGACACGAAAGAAGCACCATACTTTAATCCGGTGCTTCTCTATGTTAATTTCAGCATATTGATGCTGAAAATTATCCCTTCTTTGAACTAACCAGGGGTGGATTATCCAGCGCATGCCTGGAAAGAGCCAAAGACAATAATTTTTGATATTCTTCAATTTCAGTGGACAGAAATTCCTCAAATAATTCACGTATGTCTTTCCTTACACAAGAAAAGAATGCTCTGACGTGGTAGATTATGGCAACCTGAAAAGCGGTGGAAAGTACACCAATAATCTCATCTTCACTGAGTTTTATCTTATTTATCTCACCGGGCGCTCCCTGCTCCATGCGCCTGACCGGTCTTGGGGGAACAGTAAACCCCTCGTTTATCAATATATTTTCAAGCTTTTTCAGCTGGGGTAGAATGATTTTTTCAATGCCTCGTTTAAGCAATTTGATTAATTGTTGATCGGTGGTATTGGTAAGATATGTTTCCAGGTTAATCAGGCTTAAATGCCTGGCATTCAGTTCATCCCACAGGAAATACGCCTCGCCTATGTTAAGAGCGTTTTTCCCCGCGGTAGCCGGAGGAGGGGGATTTAAGACATTCCGGCTGTTGCCGAAATCTAAAAGCAGATTATATACTCTTATTTCATCAAAGATAAGATCGGTAAAAACCTTACGCACCGACTCCTTGGTAGCCGCTCCAATGGCTCTTGCGTCAAGCTGCAGGAGCACCTGTCCCCAGGAAATCAGGTTGAAAATCACCTCATCATCACTTAGCTTGACCTCCTGACCTGCCCCGGGTTTACCCTGCATGAGCTTTGAAGCAGGGCGGGGAGGCACGGTAAAGCCTTCTTCTTTCATGATTTTTTCCAGTCTTTGAATCCTGAGCATGTATGTTCCCCTGGTAATCCCGGTTAAAATTGCGTGCAGTTCTGTGTCTTCCGTATTCATTGTATATGTTTCCACCACCTCCATCAGCTTGTATCCGGATGTCAGCCCTTCCCAGAGGTAATATACCTCCCCGGCATGAAGCGGTTTTTGGCCGGTTTGTTTTTGAAACGGCAACAATTTCTTTAATACCTTCATTTATACCCCCCCGGCATATCAGTTGACTTTTATCATTATCCTAATTGGTTATGGCTATACCTGCATAAAATATTGGGAATAACTGCCTATTAAACAGAAAAATCTTATAAGAAATGCACAGTTTGGCGTTTTAAAGAATAATGAGAAGACATATTTCATCGGATGGTGTAAGGTTTGGATTTAATAAGTACATGAGTGCCGGAAGGCAAAATGTAGATAAATTAAATTGAGTGTGAGGGAGTGCAGGAGTTAATGCATAAAGAATGGATGCGGATTATTAATCCGCCATTCATCAACATAAAAGATATAACCTTAAAAAATTATTCTTTTTGATTAAACCGGCAATTAATAGTGTCACTTCAGAGGGTTAATCATAACGATGTTAACCAGCTAAAAAACATATCCAATTTCAACCGTAATTGAAATGCTGGGCAAATCAGTTATGGTGTGAGGTGTCTATAAATGATTTTTAATAACCAACGGGGGGCGGTTTCCTTAATGGCCCTTTTCATGATTATTAGTTTTTTCGCTGTTGGCGCACTGGTGACCGACGCTGCCAGACATTACTGCCTGAAGGTGGCCGTAAAACACAAGCTCAACCTTGCCTGCAGGAGTGCCGCGGCCCAGCTGAACGGGGATGAATTGAAAAATTCCAGCCTGTTCATTGATGAGCCCAGGGCAGTTCAGGCATTTCATGAGGTTTTGAAGGCCAACCTGGTGCTGGACGACGCTCTTGTTCCACAGTCCGGATCCATTCTCAACTCGGGGGCAGTTCGGGTTGTCTATTTTAAAGTGGTAAACCCGGGAGAGATACCCTTTACATATACTTACGGCGGCTATACCGAAACTCTGGACCGGGTGGCCGTGGTGGCCGTAATCAGCTTTCCGGTTAAGAGCGGAATGTTTACCCGGATGGCCGGGGGCCCGGATGAGACCACCATATACTGTCATGTCACCGCCGGTCCGGATTTGATCAGCAGGCCCGTTGAACAGATATGAGGATAAGTTATACCATCGAACATACTTTATTGATCAATTATTGCGGTTTGAGCAAAAAAAGAGGGGGCAGTAAAATGCGTTTTTTAAACAGGATAATAAAAAGTCTATTAATTACCTCTATATTCTTATTTCCCGGAACAGGCATCTCAAATGCCGCAACCTGCAGTGACTACACAGTAAATTCAAACTACAGCTATACTTTATCTGATTCCGGGAGGTACAACAGTCACTGGGAAAATTATGAGGTCAGGCTGCAGTACCTGTTCCCCCAGTTAACCAGTGATACTGCCGTAACCCACATCAGATTCAGAATAAAATTCAATGGAACAGATGCCAGGGCTGACCGCAACCCGTACATGGACGTGCAACTGGCTGACCAGTATATATCCTACAATGGTCTTTTCGGGAGCCCGGCATCACCGTTTCTCATGGCCAGGAGATTCAAGTCCGATTCACCTGCCGGACAGTGGTTTGAATACAGCTTCAATTTTGATCCCAATACCGGCACACAGGTGGCCAACAGGACGGTTTATCTTGAAATTGGCGGTTATGATTCATACGATTACTGCTCCTGGACATTTGAACTGCTTGAATTGAGATACAGGAAATATTCGGTTGATTTTACCCTGAGCATAACCCCGGAGCGCTATGTAAAAGCGACCATAGGGAGGTATAGCGGGAGCACCGACACGAGGATAGCGCTTCAAAACGTCAATGACGGAAGGTGGATTACAGGGGGGCCAAACTCGTACAGTTCATTTTCCGGCTCAAGCCTCGAATACACGGCCCTGGACACCGGTGTCAAGCCCGAGGTGACATATACCTATTACCTGTACTACAAGGTGGGCTCCTCCAACCTGATACCGGCTATTGGCCCCTGGACATTAACCATCAAGGTGCCGTCGGACGCCACCATAGCCGCCGAACAGACCATGGATGCCGGATACAGTGCGGCTCAGTGGGCACACTGGGCCAACGATCATGCCAGGGTCAACAGGGGCTACCTTGATGGCAGCCTGAATGGCGGCAAATCTCTTTCCTCAGTTTTTGATAAGTCAAGTGAGGCCTCTTCCCGCACCTGGGATTCGGCAACATCGAAATCAGCCGCCACTCTGGCCAGGGAGGCCCGGGATAGTGCCGGGACCGCCGCAGCCAGTGCCCTCGGCGCATTTAATGCGACACAGACCGCGATTACCAGGCTTGATTCTATTCAGGCCCAAATAACCAACATTGAGCATAAAACGGGTGCCGACCTGACCCCGCCGGTGGTCCGGTTAAAAACCGTGACCGGAAGCCTGGCCACCAGTGGTGGATCGGTTAAAGCAGCACTGAGCATTTCGGATAATATTGCCTCGACATACGACTACAGCCTGGATGGAGTAAATTTTTCACCTGTACCGGCTGATAAACAAATAACACTTCCGGTGAACAAGCCGGGCCCCAACATAATTATGGTCTGGGCGAGGGATGCCGCGGGTAATGTGGGGTCGGAGTCAATCATCATAAGGAAACTGTAGATTTCTCAGGAAGTGATCATATGAGTTTTAGACACCATAAAACCTTTAAAGTCTTGAGAACAGTGAAAAACATTTAACCTGCGCCCAATGCTATAAAAAACCGGTAAAAGCCGGCCTTTCTTTTTGTGGGGGTGCTTTGAGTGAAGATAATTGCTGTGTCTTTGACCATTTGCCTGATTCTGGCCGGGTGCGTTTCAAATAAAGCCGGTAATGAATTCACGGGGTCAGAACGGGAGGTCCTTCCGGTGGTGGAAAAATATCTGGAAAACGCCGCCGCCGGTAACTGGAATGAGGTCTTTGACACCCTGTCCGGGGAGGCTCTGGCCGAGGCCAGGGCCAACTCCAAAAGAGTTGAGGCGAAAGAAAAGATAATAGCCAGAGACATGAAAGCAACTCCACTATGCAAGGATATTGTGGAGGTTTCCGTGGACTTTACCAGAAACACAGGAAACGGCTTTGACCGTCTGGCGTACAGCTTCCGGCTGAAAAAATCCGGCCAACACTGGAGGATATATAAGACCACCCCCGGTGAGTACCATCACGGCGACCTGAGGCCGGGAGAACTGCCACTGAAGGCGGCCGAAACCATCACAACCTACCTGGAGTTGCCTCCTGGCCAGAAACGGAACATGGACCATGAATACCTTGCCGGCAGGCTACTGCAAGAATCAAACAGGGCAAAACTTTTACCGGCGGATCCCGGACAGGTAAAAGAACAGGAGAAGATTTCGGCCAGGGTCAAGGCCATGCAGTGCATGGGAATCTCCGAGGGGTATGTTGTGGCCCTGGTGATCTATGAATCGATCAGGGATGGCAGGGCATATCCCATGGAGGCGCTGGTTGAAATGCTTGACGTCAACGGGACCTGGAAGATCTGCCGGCTGGACATAACCGGGATTTAAGGGGATGTGATGAATATGTTCCTGAAGGGGATCAGGTTTTATGTGACCCTGGTGGTGATATGCCTTGCGGTGTTTACGCATACCGGTCGGAGCGAGGCATACTCAGTTGCAACCTATTCCGGGGGCGGCACCGAGTGGGGAAAATTTGCCGTGGACAGGTCCGGGAAGATCTACTGGGCCTCCTACTTACATTACTGCAATCCGGAGAGTACCAGGCTGAACTTGCATTATAGCAATGGAAGTTCAGGGCTTACGTGGATGGCAGGCACAGATTCAATAGGCGGTCACGGAGCATATACCACTGTCGGCGGCTACGTGATCGACGCCGGCAACATCCACTGGATTGCCGTGAACGCCAGTCAGAATGGCTACTACTGGAGTGCGCTATATAAATATGACGGATCAACCCTTTCAAGGGTGTTGGATAACCAGGGTGTGTTGAGGGCGCTGGGTATCTCCCCGGCCGACGGATCCATGTGGATGGCCGGTACGGGAAGTTACAACGGAGTATACAGGTGGAACGGGTCCTGGTTCGAGTATAAAGCCGCGCCGGGCTGGGAAATAAGCGCCTTCGGCGCCGATTACGGCAACAACTTCTGGGCGGGGGGGACCGGGGGGCAAACCGCCGTCTGGAATGGTTCATCCTGGATAGGAAAGGGGACAATATCCGGGGGCCCCACCATCTATAAACTGCTGGTCAACCCCGCCACCAGGAAAATGTGCGCCATCACCTCGGGCGGCCTGTACCAGTACGACGGCGGCAACTGGGTATATCTGAGCGGCGTTACCGGCCCGGGGACAGCATGCCTTACGGTTGACGGAAAGATATTCGATCAGAACAACAGGTACGGCTATCAGATGTATGATTCCGTATTACTGGGCGACGGCAGCATTTACGCGATGAACAGCGGCTATGACTGCGCCGAAGGCTGCTGGACCTGGCCAGTACCCTCCAGGTACAGTTACAGCCTTTCTTCATTTGCCATGACCCCGAATCCGGGCGGGGCGACCGGCCGGCTAAAACTGAACGCAACCTTCGACGGCAGGCCGGTGGGGTATGCCGGGCTCCAGTACAGCAAAGATGGTTACAACTTTTCGGATCTTTGCAGCATGATCAACGGAGACGCCGGCAGTATATCACCGGAGGTTAATAATTACTGGTTCAGAATAAGGTGGGATTTCAGGTGCCACCCCTCGAATCCCTGGACAACCAACTATCTAGACACTTATGGTCCGGTCCCGGCCATCACCTCGGCCCCGGCTGTGAGCGCTTCAACAGGTATCAGGGCCTGGGACTCTTCCAGGGGCCGTTCCTGGTTCTTGCTGTCGTGGCCGGGGCTGGCCGGCGCGGGCGGGTACAGGCTGCAGATTTTTGACGGAAATACATACCGGCTCAGGGATATCGGAAATGTAACCTCCTGGGACAGCCGCACCGGACTGGTCTTTCCATTCCCGGCCAACCTGCCGGAAAACAACTCACTAAGTTCGGACCCCTTCCGCTGGGACGGGACGGGCCTGGATTTTGAGGACACGGCCGTGCGGCTGTACAGGAGCACTGTGGGCACCGGCCATGACAGTGTGACGGGATTTTATTTCAAAATTTCAGCGTACAACCCGTGGATGGAGACAGCGGAAACCCCGGTGTATCTGGTTCTTCCCGGCGCCACTGATTCCACTGCGCCGACGGGGACCATTTCGGTATCGGTTCCCGAGGGCGCAACGGCCCCGGCGGCTGTTTCACTCAATCTGTCGGCTGTTGCCGACGTCGGGTCCGGCCTGCACCTGATGAGGTTTTCCAATGACAACGCGTCCTGGTCCGGCTGGGAGAGCTTCGCAGTATCCAGGACGTGGACCACCAGCCCGGGTGAGGGTGAAAAAACCGTCTACGCCCGGGTAGTGGACGGCGTGGGCAATAGCACAACATTTTCGGTCAGCTTCTGGCTTGGCGCCACCCTGACCCAGATCTACAATGAATCCCAGGCCTCGCATCAGAAGGCCGAGGCTGCCAGGCAGGAGGCTATAGGCGCCAGAGCAAGCTTCGATGAGGCAAGGGCGGCCGCCCAGTCCGCGGCGACGAATTCCATCCTGGCCGCCGGCAGCGCCCGGGAGGCGGCCGAGCGCTCCCATTACACCGGGAAATACGGGGGAAGCACGGAGAGCGTGGGCGATATAGCCGGTTACATGAGGAACACGCAGCTGCCGGTCATCGACTCGAAGGTTGACTCCGTTTCTTCCGCCGTAAATTCCATTAATAATACGGTTACCTCGATAAACAACTCGGTTTCAACCGATACCACTTCACCCGTGGTAAGCGTCAGAACCCTTTCCGGGGCTCATGCGACCAGCGGAGATTCAATGTACATGATCGTGTCGGCCTCTGACAACAGGAGTTCTTCACTGGCCTGCAGCGTCAACGGCGGCCCCTATCAGGCATTGCCGGAGGACGGGATAATAACCGTTCCCATCAGCACCCCCGGTGCAAACGTGATTACCGTCAGGGTAAAGGACGAGGCCGGCAATACCGGGGTGGCGACAATCGTGATCAGAAAACTGTAGCCGTGCTCCGGTATACCCTGGTATGGTTCTTTTTTATATGGTTTAACTTCCCGTCGGAAGGAACAGAAAAGGGGGTGTCGGGTCTGCATTGAAAAGGCCGCTGATCATCGCCACTATCATTGTGTTCTTTATATTCTGTACACCGGCCTTCGCCGAGGTGGTGCTGGACGATGCGTTCAACGATACAGAATGCGTGGACCTTACCAGAACCACGGCCCGGGTGGATACCGTAAATCATTACGTGCTCTTACCCTGGCAGTCCCTGGCCGGCGCCGTGGACGTGCTGGAAAACGGATTCGGCTACGCCACTGCGTCCGGGGAGGGGATCCGGCTGTACGAATTAAACGACGCCACGGGAAAAGTGGAAATCAACCCCGTCTATTCCTGCCCCTGGGCCGCTGAGGCCACGGGGGTGTCCATCCGTCAGGACAACCTCAACGTCTGGGCCATCACCGGTGACAGCATAGCCTATTACAGGTTTAACGGATCCGGGATGGCCGACGACCCGGCGCTGAAGGTGAGTGGACTTACCGGCGTCCTGTCGGTGGCGGCGTTTAAAAACTCGGACTCGGCCCTGCTGTTGCAGAGAGAGGGTAACAGGGCCAGGGTAACCAGGTATGAGGCTGGGTCCGGCCTTAATCCAGCACTGATTTTTCAGCCGGATATCGCGGACCCCGTCAGGGTGTCCATGGTAAACTACTCCCCGGACTTCGTGCTGTTCAGTAAAACGGCGGCTTATTATTTTTCCTACGATGAAGCCGGTGGAACCTATGTTGAGGATCCGGCCAGGAGGATTACCGGCCTGGCGGACGTAATCTCGGCTAGCAGTGATGATGTGGGGAGTTCAGTGCTCACCGGAACAGATCTGGGCTATTACATGAACGACGACTCCGGGGGAGCGGCCAGGGTGGAGGTTTTCAGCCCGGGACCGGTGACCGGCCCGGTGGCCGTGTCATTAAAGACGGGCACCTGTGAGCAGGTGTTGCTGGATGAGAACGGCAATGTCCAGTGGTGGACCTACGATGACGCTGCCGGACGAATGGTTATTGATCCCGGCCTGGGAGTATCGGGACTCAATATAAACAGGGGGTACGCCCATCCGGGGAACTATTTTTCCAGGGTTATTACCACTGCAGTCACCTATGACGCGGTACGCCTGACAGTGACCGATGACAGGCCGGCAGGAACCTCGATCAGTTATTCTGTTTCCACTGACGGGGGTTCAGCCTTCACTGAGATCAGCCCCGGGACCTGGACTGCAGTGCCCCGGGGCAGCCGGTTTGTGCTGAGGGCAGTTCTGGATACCACTGACCCCAGGCTCACACCTGAAATCCATCGAGTGATTCTGGAAGCTGATGAGGACCTCGTCCTGGAGGGGCAAGTAATTCCTTACCCGGCTGAACGTGGTAGAAACGTTACTATTTCCGCCAGGGCGGTGAGCCTTTCAGCCGGTGCCCGGGTTACCCTGGATTCCTGCTTGGTTACATATCCTCTGGAAACGAGGGCCGACGGCGGTCCGGCCCTCCCCGGGGGGCAGTTGCCCACGGAGGCGTACATGGTCTACAACCCGGGGTCCGGAAACTGGGAGTACACCTTCACAGTGCCTGAGAAAAACTTGGACGGCCGCTGGCCGGACAATGGGGTGTACCGTATTCGCATTACAGGAATTAAGGGAACCTCGCAAAAAGAGCTTATTCTCAACCTTGAGATAAACGGCCACATTTTGCGGAGGCTGATTATAAGGACCCTGAGCTGGTAGGGGGCTTTTAAAATCTGAAAGAACTGATTCCCTGTACACATATAAGGATAAGAAAAATATAGCCAAAGGGATGACTATAGAAAGCTTCATCAAGTCCGGAGGGGTTAAGTATCCCTCCATTACTTATCTGCTACACGGTTGGTGGATCATGGGTTGGTCAGATGGGATGTACTGGCAGTAGGTGCCGCAACTTAATATTGGGCCGGCAAATCAAAAATCTATAGAAGGAGTTGATAATAATGAGATTGAGGAGGATATTATTAAGCTTTTTGCTTTTTACCTGCTTTATTCTGGGTTACAGCCACATTGCGTATGCAGGCAGTTATTCATACTATCTGGGGCAACTTTACACATATTACGGTATGTTAGGTTATTCCCCACAAAACATTAATATTGTTGGTTTCAACGACTCACAGGGTTTTTCAAAAATTTTGCCGGCGGACGTTTTGATATCCGGCAGCGGTCAGTGGCTTAGCGCCTACCTGAATTACACACTGCCGGACGACGGGTCATACTGGAGGGTGCAGGGCAATGTTGTGATCATGAGTTCCAATGGCAGCTCACCCGAGGGTGGTGTCAGTTACAGCTATGTCATATATAAAATTGATACAGCAAACAGCACGCCCGGGGCCTTTTCAGGTTATTCGCCCAGAACAGCCACAGTTTCAGCAAACACGGCTGCCACCAATGCAAGTAATGCCTATAGCGCGGCGAATGCGGCCAGGAGTTCTGCTGACGCGGCCGCAGTCAACGCCTCAAACGCATATCAGGCCGCAAGTTCAGCTTCTGCCTATACGTGGGATGCTGTTACCTCCAAGTCGGCGGCGACCCTTTCCAGGGAGGCCCGGGACCAGGGGCAGTCAGCAAATAACAAGCTGGACCTCATATCGGCTTCCATAACCAGCATCGAGAAAAACATGGGTGGCGATGTCACCCCTCCCCTGGTCAGGGTCATGACGGCCACAGGGGCCGTTGCCACCAGCGGGAGCTCCATTCAGGCAGTGCTCGATATTTCGGACAATTCCAGTTCCTCATTTACTTACAGCCTGGATAATGTGACGTACACTCCCTTACCGGCCAGCAGGGTAATTTTTTTGCCTGTTGCAACCCCTGGACCAAACATTATACAGGTATCTGTAAAAGATGAAGCCGGGAATACAGGGGTAGCCTCTATAACTATAAGAAGGCTTTAACCCAGAAGAGATCGTTCATGGTAGAAGAAGGTATGATGATAAGGGGAAGTTCTTAAGGGGTTGGTGGTTCATGGTATAGACTTTCAGTTAAT
The DNA here is from genome assembly GCA_049323915.1 of Bacillota bacterium. Lineage (GTDB taxonomy): Bacteria > Bacillota > Desulfotomaculia > Desulfotomaculales > Desulfocucumaceae > BRHc4a. Next base: position 4,470 of record JBMOPC010000043.1, on the reverse strand, counting down.
TTAGGGACTCCTGAATTGTCCCATGTGTGAGTTCACCAAATTGGTGTATTCATATTGCAGCAGACCGCTACGATACATTCCCCGCCGAGTAAACCGACATTTTACCTCATCAGGTCTGGGTTGTGCTTGCGGTCTGTTTCTAATTTTGTTAAAAATGTGTAATGTATTAAAAGATGTAAAAAAGGACAACGGTTATAGTGTAGACTTTTCAAGAAAAAACCACTAAAATATATTTATGAAAAAAGCTGGAGGTATAAAAATAATAGACATGCGTTCCGACCGATAAGTCCGTAACCAAATTAGATATGGTTGCCTGGGTTCTGTCTGCGGGTGCAGTGGTCGGGAAAAGTATGCCTTTTTTAATCCTCTGGTAAAGAGAAATATTTTAATCATGAGGTATTCCATAATACTAACAGTTTACTTGGATGCTATGGGGGCTTTAGCCCCATGGCTATATCGACACTTCGTATCCGTACAGGCAGACAGGAGCCTGTTTTTTTATTTCAAAACAAGGATACGGAGGGTTTTTCATGTTGATATTGAAAGTTGAAGGGCTAAAAAAGGATTGGAACGGAAAACAGGTATTCGAAAACGTTAATCTTGAAATAAATCAAGGAGAACGTATTGCTCTGATGGGACGGAACGGGGTGGGAAAAACTACACTCCTGGGGTGCCTTTTAGATCGGGTTTCTCCAGATGGGGGAAAAATTTTTCGCCACTTGCCTGTGAAGGTATGGGGGATTATTGAACAACATTTAATAGTCCCGGAGACTTTAACAGTAGGGGAATTTATTCAATCGGGTCATTCAGTTTTATATCGGCTGAAAATGGAATTGAACATGTTGGAGGGCATAATGGAATATGAAAAAGGGGAAGAACTGAGCAGTGCCCTTGAACGTTATAGTACCGTCCTGGAACGTTATCAATCTCTAGGGGGATATGGGTGGGAATATGAGGTCGAAGCTATCCTTGGCCGGTTCACCATTTCAGGGAACGTTTTGTACCGGGAATTAAGCGGGGGGCAGAAAACAAAGGCCCAGTTGGCCCGGGCAATGGCAGGGAACCCTTCATTTCTGCTCATGGATGAACCTACCAACCACCTCGATATGGAGACACTGGACTGGCTAACCTGCTGGGTCCAAAAGTTCCACGGCACTGTTCTGTTTGTATCGCATGACCGGGAGTTTATCGATCAGGTAGCAAATAAAACGGTGGAACTTACATCAACAGGAACCAAAACGTACCAGGGTGGTTACTCGAATTTCCTTCAAGAACGGGAACGTGAGCGAAGGGAACAGGAATCCCTTTATAAAAAACAACAGCAGGATAAAAAGAAACTAGAAGAAGCAATTTGCCGTTATAGGGAATGGTTTATGAAGGCCCACGAGGCAGCAGGGGAGCGGAATCCTTTTTACAAGAAAAAAGCTGAAAAAAACCGGACTCGTTTTAAAGCAAAGGAAAAAGCACTGGAACGTTTGGAAAAGGAACAGGTTGAAAGGCCAAAAGATATCCCCGGTGTACACGTTCACTTTAAAAAAAATGTTTTGGAAGCCCGTCAACTTGTGCGAATAGAGGATGTGGGGTTTTCTTATGGTCATAAGCGAGTATTCCAGGACTTGAATCTAACCATCTTTAGGGGTGACCGGCTGGCAGTGGTAGGCCCGAACGGAAGCGGTAAAACGACACTCCTAAAACTGTTGTCTGGAAAGCTTCAGCCCCAGACAGGTTCGGTCATTCATCATCCAAGATTAAAGATCGGTTACTTCGCCCAGGAGCTGGATAACCTGAATGGCGAAGAGACTATACTTGATAGCTTGCTCCGTCTACCGGGGATGACGCAGCGAGAGGCACGGAACATTCTTGCCGGTTTTTTCTTTCGGCAGGATGAAGTATTCCGTAAAATAGGTACCCTTAGCATGGGTGAACGTTGCCGGGTAGCTTTTGTCATTCTTTATTTTTCTGAGGCGAACCTGATGGTATTGGATGAGCCAACAAACTATCTGGACGTTCCTACCCGGGAGCAAATTGAGGAAGCCCTTATCCGTTATCCGGGTGCTTTGGTTGTAGTTTCTCACGATCGATATTTGTTAAGAAAAGTTTCCAACCGGGTTACCATCTTAAATGAAGGTCAGATTGAATATTACCCCGGAAATTATGAAGAGTTCCAGAATTACCTCTATAAGCGAACCAGTCGACGTGTTGACCGCCAAATAGAAGACCGGATGCTCTCCCTAAACTTGAAACTGGCCCAGCTGATGGCCGAGGAAGAACCGGAAAGAGAGGATGATAGAAAAGCCTTTTATACCTATATTCACGAAATAAAGGAGGAATTGGACAAGTTAAGGAGTGATAGCTGACTTAAGTGAACTCATAGATATTTAGCTAAAATCGTTTTCTGATTGCATGCACCTTACTAAACATTGTTTTTTTATGAGTGCTTTCGTTGCATATTACAAAGATAAAGTGACACTGACTCAATTTTCGATGACCGCTAATAATTGATTTTGCCAGGCCCGGAAGGTGGACTTTTACCCACCTTCTTTTTTTTATGGATACCAAATTTTCTGGAGGTGAGGGAATGCCGCAGGTCACAATTTCTGTAGACGTGGGTTCCGGTATGGTCAAGGGTCTTTCAGGAGATGGCCGCAGGGTTCAGTTCCGGTCCGTCCTGGCCCCAACCCGGGAGAAGGGGTTCGATGGTGTTTTTTCCGGTGAAGGTCCGGGATATCGAGCGGCCATCAGGTTCCCGGGCGGGGAAAGGAGTCAATGGCTGGTGGGTGATAGGGCACTGCAGTCACCCCTGGCCACAATGTCGCTTTCGTACCGTAAACCGCAGGAGATTCATGATGTACTCCTCCTGACCGCTGCCCGCCTGATGGTCAACTGCAATGAGTTCGGGGAGATAATCCTGGCCGCCGGTGTGCCCCTGGCGATCTATCTGAAAGATAGGGATAACCTGAAGATGAGACTGCAAGGTCTTTCCGCTGTAGTCGGGGTGGATGATCAGGAGGACCGCCATATAGCTTTTACCCGGGTTGAAGTTTATCCCCAAGGGGCCGGGGTGGTGCTGGCCTCCATGGCGGCGGGAAGCCTTCCGGACGGTCTAACAGGGGTGGTGGATATAGGTGAGTACACCACCGACATATTGCTGATCGACGTCAGGGACGGGAGGCCAATCCTGTTGAGCGAGGAGTACCGCACCAGCCTCACTTTCGGGGTGCACCTTGTGACCAGGTCCATCATGTCCGAATTCAGCCGCCTGACGGGCGCTCCCCTTGAACTGGCGGAATCAGCAACGGTGGCCCGGAAGGCCCTTGCGGGACAGGTAATAGTGTACAACGGCAGGGGGTATGACCTTGGCGGAGCCGCCGGCGGGGCGGTGCGGGAGGCCGGGGTACTGATCTCCCGCGGTATAGCCAACACATGGGGGAGCAAGGTGGGCTTTCTGGAAAACGTACTGCTGGCCGGCGGAGGTGCCTTCATATTTGAAAAAGTCCTGGCCGGGACACTTCCCAACCTGAAGGTGGTGGAGGACCCGGTCTACGCCAACGCCATTGGTTTTCTCAGAGCAGTCGGCAGTTTGGAAAAGTGATCTGATGCATTGCCCCAGCCCCTGGGCGGCAAGGGATAAAATCTATTTCCTGATCACTGGTGATGATCGTACCCGTACTGGAAACGTCAAATTAATTCAGGGTGATGCACTTTTATCCGGAAAAACCCCAGGAACAGTGTCCAGCGAGACTCAGAGCTAGATGCACCCTGGGAACGGGGGTGATGTGCGGTAGGTGAGAAAAGACTGACGGTAACATTTCCGGCCGGCCATCCGGTGTGGAGTTACCCCAAAGGTCAGCAGTCCGCCAGGGTCAGGGAGTGGGTGGACATCGCCCTGGGCCTGGCGGACATTCTCGAAGGCATCCGTTCGGAGTTAGAGGCGTTGAGGAAAAACAGCCGGTCCGGGGCAGACAGTGAAGTAGTTGAACGGGGTGAGGGCTTCAGTGACTTTGTGAGGGCCTTTGAAAGGTGATTCTGTCAGCCGGGGTGTTTTAACCCGCCGGGCTGCCCCGTCCTTTCGTCCTCAGGCTGTCCCCATCCATGCTCCTAAATATAATACGCGCTTACCGGTCCCCAGGCGCCCCGGCCCGCCCGGCCCCGGGCGTCAGACGCCAGCCGCGCCCGTCATCAGGGTCGCCCGGTAACCCGGGCGCCGCCCGGTCCCGGGTGTCAGACAGCCGTCTGATGCTTTTTCTTTTTTTCTCACTAAAAGCCTCAGCCCCAAGGGCTGGGCCGTCAGACATCCTTTACCCCGGCCAGGTGTCCGGAGGTCCGGGACCAACCTGGCGCCGGGCTCCCGGCCGCCTCCCGGACCAGGAGCCCCGGGCCTTGTCCCTGGTCCCGGTCCCAGGCACCCAGGGATCCGGGCTGTCCGGGTACCTGGCACCCTGGTATCCAGGGGCCGGGCGCCTGGATACC
>JBMOPC010000042.1:0-14580 GCA_049323915.1 Bacillota bacterium | reverse complement strand
CGAACAGACAAACCTGCTGGCGCTGAACGCCGCCATCGAGGCGGCCAGGGCCGGGGAGCAGGGCCGGGGTTTTGCCGTGGTGGCCGAAGAGGTCCGCAAACTTGCAGAGCAATCGTCGCATGCAGCCAAAGAAATAAGCCAGATGATCGCCGAGGTGCAGTCCGGATCCGAAAAGGCAGTGGCGGCCATGGCTGCCGGTGAAAAACAGGTAAGCGAGGGCGCCGCCGTTGTGGAAGAGGTGGGCCGTAATTTCAAGGTGATAATAGGTTCTGTGGAGGGTCTGGCAGAAAAAATACAATGCCTGGCGTCTTCGGCGGAGCAGGTTTCCGGAGGAATTCAGAATGTGGCCGGGACCACCCAGGAGCAAACCGCCGCCATGGAAGAAGTCGCGGCCGCCACGGAGCAGCTTGCCCGGATATCCTCGGAGCTAAACAGTCTGTCCGGCCGGTTCAAGATATAAATAAGGAAATTATCCACAGAATTCCTTTTTAAGCCGGGCATTACAGCATGCCCGGCTTGACTGTTCACCGGAAAAAAAAGATGTATAATTAATAAGTGGATTTTAGCATCAATGATTTATCGGGAGAGATCTTAACTTGCCATCGGGAGTTATGTGCGTAATTATACTGGCTTTCAGTGCATTTATATCGGGAGTGTCGGGATTTGGCTTTTCCATGGTGGCGCTTACGCTGTTTTCACTGCTTTTTGACATTAAAACCTCGGTTGTTTTCCTGGCCGCCCACACCCTGGCCTGCAACATCTTTCAGCTGGTGAAATTAAGAAAACACCTGTCCTTTACAAGAATGCTTCCACTTATTGCCGGCGCCCTGTCCGGTGTCCCCGCCGGGGCATACCTCCTCAAAAATATTGACCCCTGGTGGATCAAAAAGGCGCTGGGCCTTGTAATTATCATCTTTGTATTACAGCAGGTAATTTACCGGAAAGAACAAAAAAATGGCGGCATCCCGCCTGATGCCCCCGGTGCTGGCGGAACCTCAGCCCCCGCCCGTACCTGTGAGGCAAAAAATACAAAAAAAACCCTGGCGGGCCTTCTGGCCGGGGCCGCCGGGGGCGCACTTATGGGAGGCCTTCTATCCGGCGGCCCCCCGATAATGATCTATGCGTTAAAGGAAAGCAGCGACAAGTATTACATCAAGTCGACCCTTCAGAGCTTTTTCTTTTTCACAAGCCTTTACGCGATAATTATTTACCTTGCCAGCGGGCTTATGACGGCCCCGCTTCTTATGTCAAGCCTTTTATACCTGCCGGCCACCATTGCCGGAACCGGTCTGGGGATTCTGGTGTTCGAAAAACTGTCTGTTTCCGCTTTTAATAAAATCGTCCTGATACTAATAACCATTCTGGGAATTTCAATGCTCTTTAAATAGAACCATTTTAGTGCCTGGTTACCGCCCTTCCTCTTCCGGTAACGGCCCCGAACATCCACCACAGAATCATCCCGCAGCCCACAGCGCCGCTTCCGAAGAGAAAGATATCGCTGGCCGTCTTAAAGGCTGGAAGGTATTGGGCGCCTGCCTGCAGGTACCCCATTTCCGCCAGATAAACCGGAACGGTCCACGCCCTGCTGACCACCACCATGGCCATTATGGATATCATTACCATCTGAATCTGCGAGCTTTTAACAGTCCTGGTGACCAGCGCCCCCAGGGTCACGCCAACAAGGGAGCCGATATAAAGTATAAGCGGTATCCTTAAGTCCACATAACCATTGAGTGCATACAAAAAAGCCCCCTGCAGCCCGGAAAAAACCGCTAGAAACAGCTCGGTGCCGGCCGCCACCCGTATATTAATTCCCAGCAGGTATATCATTGCCGGAACACCGATAAATCCGCCCACACCAATAGTCCCGGCCAGGTAGCCGGTGGCCAGCCCCACCATCAGAACAGTCCAAAGAGATGCCCTCACGCCCGCCACTTTAAAATGAATAAAGGGCGGCAGGCTGAATTTACCAAGCTTTTCGGTGATTTTGGCATTTAAGGCAGCATTCTTTATGCCTTTTCTTGCATTTCTCTGTCTTATTACATCCCTGAACATAAATATTGAAACCCCGGACAATATAAAAATGAACATTAAACTTATATACAAATCGGAACCTGCAGTACCGGATTTTAATAGGACTTTTTTATTTAAGGTAACAGCGGTGTTTACCCCGGCGAAGAGAGCAAAAAACATGACAAGACCAAGTTTTTTATCAACGTTGCCCATTTCGCTGTGTTTTTTGGCCCCTACTATGGCCTTGCCGAATTTATGGGTGACATTTGCAGCCACCGCCATAATTCCGGGTATGCCGAGGCTCATCATTGCGGGCGTCATTATGAACGCCCCTCCCGTTCCCAGGAATCCGCTTAAGAGCCCGCCGGCGAAGCCGATGCCCACCAGTGAAAGGGCTGTTTCCCAAGTTATATCAACAAATCCCACTGCTCCGTCAAAATGTTCAACTGCCCCGGCCATAACAACTTACTCCTTCCCCGATCTTCTGCACTCAATTGCTTTTTCCAGGGTGTATCTCAAGATTATTGAAACAGCATTGCCATACAGTGTAGCGGCTAGCAGAATTATTATCAAACTACCCAGGGCACCAGAATATTTGCTGGCAGATGCCAAATTTACTATTAACTGCTGGTTATTAAATATAAAAAAGTATAACATCCCGGCGCCTGAAACACACAGAGACAACTGCCGCAAACAACTGGCCTCCCACAATTTATCCTGACATTTCATAATATCCCTCCTCAAAACATTTTTTCTATAATAATTCTTCAAATACTACAAGTAAACAAATTTCTCCTTAAAAACCTCTACAAGGTGTCGGTTGTTTCACAAATCCACCTGTCGTTATTTCGGCTAGTCGAGCGTTTCACAATCTACTCATGATAATAACAGAATTGTCTTGCAAATTACATAAGCATAAAAAAAAGACCCGCTTAAGGTCAATTTCTAAATTAAAACAAACTAATTAAATAAGTTATACTTATGGCACATGGCCACTACTATTATTGAATATTATAATGCTATACACTTTCAAACGCCGGGATGCTCCAAAAGCCGGTTATCCGAACAGATGCTGCTGCAGCATGGCCACGGCGCCGATTACAGCGGCCAGAAATACGCTGGCCCAAAACACCCTTCTCAGCAACTCCCCTTCCTGGCCGTGAAGTTTCAGGGTGGCGCTGGCTATCACCAGATCCTGGGGCGCTATGGCCTTGCCCATTGTGCCCCCGGAAGCCAATGTGCCCGCCGAGAATACCGGGTCGATTCCAATCTGCTGCCCGGCCACCACCGACAGATTGCCGAATAGGGCGTTGGAGGCGGCAACGCTTCCGGCCAGAGTACAGCCCAGCATGCCCAGGAATACCGTTGCCATGGGAAACCAGAAACCGGCCGAGGCAAAGGCCAGCCCTATGCTGTATGTCATGGCCGAATAGTTCATCAGATAGGCGATGCCCAGTATGCTTACGATGGTAATTCCCGGTTTTGCCGCCTGCCTGAGAGTGTTCACATATATAGCGAAGGCTCTTGAAGGTTTAATGCCCAGGGCAATAACTGTAAGCAGCCCTGTGAAAAAAACCAGTGATCCCCCTACCAGGAGCAGCGGCTGGCTGTACACCGCCGGGTAGGCCTCCGGCTGCGATACCACCGGAGCAGATTTCCATACAATATTATGCAGACCGGGCCACGGGATTTTTACCGTGCTTATTGAGGCCAGCCACTGCTTCAGGCCGGTGCTGTTCACCAGCCCGATGACCAAAACCAGCAGGAAGTATGGAGACCATGCCTTTACTATCGTTTTAAAGGGGATCCTGGGCTCACATTTCTCGTCCCCGGCAGGGCAGTCACCGGAAAGAAGCCAGGTTTCGGCCGGGCTCCAGAACCTTAAAATGGCCAGTGTGGTTACAATTGCCGCCAGGGCCGCCGCGATCCCCACTATATACGGGCTAAGGAAGGTAGAGGCTATCACTGCCATAACAGCATATGCCAGTCCCACTACTGCGGCCACCGGCCATACCCCCCTCAAGCCTTTCCACCCCGCCAGCACCAACACCAGCACCGCCGGTGAAAGGGCCGATGCCACAGGGGTCTGCCTGCCCACCAGTGCCGCAAGGGAATTAATGTCCAGCCCTGTAACCGAGTTCAGCACCACCAGGGGCATGCTCTGGGTACCCCAGGCGCTGGGCGTGGTGTCGGCCAGCAGCGCTATGACACCGGCAGTCATGGGAGGAAATCCGAAGCCCACCAGCATGGCCGAAGTAATGGCTATGGGAGCGCCGAAGGCGGCCATGCTTTCCAATAGAGTGGTGAATCCGAAGCCTATCAGTATGGTCTGCATGCGGCGGTCGCCGGTGACGTAGCCCAGCGATTTTTTAACCACCTCAAAGTAGCCGCTGTCCACCAGCATGTTGAATATCCACACCGCGCTGGTCAGTGTCCAAAGTATGGGAAAAACCGCCATCATCATGCCGAAGGCGGTGCTGCTTGCCGCAAGGCCCAACGGCATCTTCCAGACAATGGTGGCAAGAAGGAATGTGGCCGCCAGGGCCGAGATGGCAGAAACGTGGGATGGTTTTTTAAACCCGCCCAGCAATACAAACATAACCACGATGGGCAGGGCGGCCAGTAAAGCCGAAAGAGCCAGGTTTTCCATAGCCGGTGTGTAGTTCTGATACCACCTGTAGTCCCCGCCGGAGGAACCCCAGGCCCGGCTAATGGCCGCCCCCAGGGAAAGCAGGACTAAAACTGCAAAAATTGCTTTTTTTGATTTTTGGGTCTGTGCCCCCGGCACTTTTGGTGTGACTGACATTAAACATATACCTCCGCAGGACACCCCGGGTTAAAGATATACGCCCGCGAACTTCCGGAAAGCCCGGCGGGCGTATAACAAACCACATCTGTCTGACTTTCCCGGGGTGCATGAAGTAAACCGTCAAATTAACTTTTTTTCCAGGCCGTCCAAGGACCAGGCGGCTTAGTTATTTACCGCACCGGCGGCATGGTGTAGAAGCTCCAGTTCATTATGCCCACGGTCACCACAAAATACAGTGTTGTAACCAGTGCGCAGATTATGGCCACATATATTCCATAGACAAACATTCTCTTGATGTTTGCGCCGTACCCCGCCGAAATGGCCTGGGCGCCTGTTGCCGACACCACCGCGAAGCTCCAGCTGAGAGCCGCCGAAGAAATCCATATGAAAGCCACGGCCCCGTACTGAAGACCTCCCCAGTTTTTGAACGCGTCGATCATCAGCGGCACCAGTATGCCTGCTGCGGCAGTGTCGGAAACGAACTGGGACAGCATTGTCGATCCCAGTGAGATTGCGAATATTGCGGGGATGGTCCCTGCATCCAGCATGGGCTGCATCCAGGATGCGAATACCTTGCTGGCCCCGGTCTGCTGCAGAACCCTCCCCAGAGCGATGGCGCCTGGCCAGATGAACAGAATTGCCACGGGGAAATGGGCCTTAAGCGTTTCCAGGGAAAGCACCGACTCGCCTTTTTCCTTTACAGATGGTGTAAAGAACAGCAGCGAGGCGAATATGAAGAACATGGCAGACGGGTGCAGCCATTCAAAGGCCGGCCCTTTCAACAAATCGGCATAAAGTGGCCTGGCGATGGCAAGGGCAATAACCAGGGCAAAGCCATAAAAGCATATCTTTTCCTCAAAGCCCATGGGCCCCATTGCCTGAAGCTCTTTTTTGTAAAAGTCCTTTGTGCCCTGGAAGTTTTCCTCGCCGGGGTCCGGCTTCATAAAGTAGTACATAAACAGGGCCACGGCGGCCATTACCAGCAGGGAAACAGGGAGCATTCTCAGTGTCCAGTCGAGGAAGAATATCTCGGATTTAAGGTATTTCTGGAAGAAGCCCCAGGTCACCAGGGCCTGTCCCCCGCCAAGGGGAGTGGTCATCCCGCCTATGGACGCCCCCCAGGCCACGGCGATTAATATATTGGACGCGCCCTTGCTGTTGTATCTCTGCTCAAATGTCTTGTAACCGGCGAAGAGAAGCGCGGCCACCGCTATCGGTGCAAAGATTGCCCCCACCGTGGTGTTTCCCATTATAAAACTTACCGTGCCGCACAATAAAAACCAGGCCACAGTCTGTGTTCGAACATTGTTACTGAACATGGACAGAAACTTAAGGGCCACCCTCCTGGCAAAGCCCCACTTTATCCAGCCGGCGGCAATCATGGTGGCGCCCAGGATAAGGAAGAATTCCTCGTGCATATACATTCTGAAAATCTCTTCCCTGGACACAAAGGGATAGAAGGCCACCACAATTATCGGCACAAGACAGGTAATTTTTATGTCCACGGCCACCGTAACCCACCAGTAGACCATCCAGAAGAGTATGCCGAAGCCTATTCTCGCTTTTATCGGACCCAGAAATGGCAACATAAGGGCAATAATCAAAAGGAGAGGTCCAATCATTATTTTAATCAGCCTGTCATTGGTCATTTTTCTCCCCCTTTACTTTTAGAAACGAATACGTACAGCAAACTATCGAATTATAGCGGAAACCTGTCCACAACCGGCCAAAAAAGCCGGTTGTGGACAGGTTTAAAATACAATGCCCTTTGCCGTGTACTGCCTCTTGATGCTGAAATGATCCTTCCACTGTTTCCAGGCGCGGTAGCCGATGATCAGCTCCTCGTGGGGATGGCCCACCGGGAACACCTTGGGGGCGTTCTCCTCGCTCCAGATCCCCTGGCGCCTTCTTTCCTCCCTCTGGTCCACAAGCCAGTCGCGGTAGCTTTCGAAAAGGATGTGACCGCCGGGGGCGTCCAGAAGGGCGGCCCTGATCCTGCCGTCCCACTCACGATAGCGATCCTCGTCCTCGGGGGTGATTTCAATGGGCTCCACATCGTTCTTGTATCCGGCCTCCTCCAGCTCCTTTCCGGCCACTGCCGCAAAGACCTGCTGGTCACGGATGCTGAGGAGCCTCTTGTATATTCCTATATACCTGTCACTGGCGGCGTGCCCCAGAGGCTTGTGGTCCCTGGTCAGGCCCCTTTTCTGACCGATGTCACCCTTCCAGAAGTCCAGCATAACCGGGTCGTACTCCTCGCCCAGAAACTGACAGACTTTGTTTAATACGGCCTCGGGCTGCCTGACCAGGTCCTCGTATTTAATGTCCAGCCACTCCTCGGAACTCAGTTTTTCCCTCCAGGGCTTAACTGCATTCTGGCACATTTTCCAGCTTTCGGCGGCGCAGAAAATATTGGTTGGTCCAAAGGCCGACTCAATATAGTCCGAGCTGGCGTCCCGGCCGTCCCGGACGATAAATATAAACTGTGCGTTGGGGAAGCACTCCTTGATGGGCCCTATGAAATACAGGTTGTGAGGGGTCTTCTGGCCCCAGCGGGGCTTGTTTCCGTTTTTGCGGGCGAACATTTCATGCATTGCGCAGTATACGCCGGCAAAGCTGCGCTCCCTGAGGTCGGAAAGAAGCTCGTCCACAGCGGTCCTGGGGTTTAAGTCCATGCCCCACAGGTGCCGGTTGAGTCCGAAAAGCATCTCGTCGGCAAGGGTGCGTAGATTTTCTTCCTTGTTCAGGTCACCGTAGGTGTGCAAAAAGGGGTAAAACCTGGGGAAAAGCCAGCCCACTTCCGGCACTGCTATACGTGGGTGCTGGCCCAGCATGACCATGAGCAAAGTGGTGCCGGACCTCTCGGCTCCAATAACAAAGATGGGTTTTTCCTTTAAAACTATAGCCATTTTTGTCTCCTTTCCTTAATAAAGCAGAATAGCTGACAGGTATCTAAAACATTTAATCCATTGTCCCGGGCCCTGGGAACTTTTATTGCCGCGCACCTCCTCAATACCTTTGACATTATTTGTGATATCTTTTACTTGCCTGTGCACCGGCAAGCCGAAATGCCAAATACCCGTGCCGGATCGGACCGGCCGCTGATTGAAATTGAAAACACCCTGGCTATCAATTATAATTGTTTTGTCGAACTGAGTGATTTGTTAACACAACTTTAACATTTAGAGAGATAATAGTCCAATTCCCTCTTGGTATGAGCCGATAGCCGAAAGGAATATGTTTTTTGGGGGGAAAAATAATGAACCTTGAGAGGCTGAAAGTTTTTCAAAAGGTGGCGGAGATGGGGAGCTTCACCGGGGCCGCCGAACGCCTGTACATGACCCAGCCATCAATTTCCAAGCACATCAAAGCCCTGGAGGAGTATTACCATACCCCGCTTTTTGTGCGGACCGGGCACGGCATAACGCTTACCCCGGCCGGGGACAAGCTTTTGCAGTATGTAAACGAAATTATTAGCCTGTCTGAACAGGCCCAAACCGCCCTCAAGGATATAAAGGAAATAGCTTCTGAAACTCTGCATATAGGCGCCAGCATGACCGTGGGGGTTTATTTCCTGCCGGGCATCCTCCCCGTCTTCAAGGAAGAGTTTCCCAATATAAATGTTTCCGTAAACGTAAAAAATACCGGGAAAGTTCTGGAGGACACACTGTCCGGGTCCATTGACCTTGGCCTGGTGGGGGCCATGGTAAACAACCCCACCCTGGTCTACCTGCCTTTCTGCTCCGAAAGACTTAAGCTTATAGTTGGGGCCAACCACCCCTGGTCTGAGAGTCCTCCAACGGACCCCGGGGATATAGCCAGGCAATTGTTCCTGCTGAGGGAAAAGGGCTCCGGCATGAGGCAAATGCTGGAGAAAAAGCTTTCGGAATATGACTTGAACCTTGAAACCGTAATGGAGCTGTCCAACACCGAGATGATCATCAGGCTGGTGGAAACCGGGATGGGAGTTTCCATAGTCTCGGAATACGCTGTGGCCCGCGAGGTGAAGTTGGGCACTATAAAGGCCCTTGACCTTCCTTTCATGGACATCAAAAGGTATTTCTACATGGCTTACAACCGTGAGATCACCCCTTCGCCCGCACTGAAGGCTTTTGTGCACTTTATGGAGAAGGGGTATGACGTGGGCTGCGAGGTATAACCCAGTGATTATGTATAGAAATACTCCGGTTTTTAGATATAATAATTATAAAATTCCGCAATCGATGAGGTGGCCATGAGCATTGTTTTAGTGCATGGAGGATTGGAAACGAGCTGTGCCCCGGAATACATGGAAACGCTGAAAGAATCCGCCCTGGCCGGATATAAAGCCCTGGGGCGGGCACCCCTTGACGGCGCCGAGGAGGCTGTGAAAATACTGGAAAACAGCCCGCTGTTCAATGCGGGATACGGGTCGGTGCTCAACAGGGACGGAGAGGTGGAGATGGATGCCTCAATTATGGACGGCGTTACCGGAAGGTTAGGGGCCGTTGCGGCCGTAAGCGGAGTAGATCACCCGGTCTCGGTGGCCCGCAGGGTGCTGGATGAGACTCCCCATGTATTGCTGGCAGGCCGGGGAGCAGTTAAATTTGCCCGGTCCAAAGGTTTTGCCCAGGCAAACTGCGTGGCCCCAAAAATGCTGGAAGCCTGGAAAAGGGCAATGGACAGGGGCTTACAGGGGGGCCAGGCGTCTGATGCCAGCCTTTTTACCGGCCTTCCTCACGAAGAGGTCAAATACTGCGATACCGTCGGCTGTGTTGTATCGCACCAGGGCCGGACCGCTGCGGCTTCCTCCACCGGCGGGTCTTTTTTAAAGCTCCCCGGCAGGGTGGGGGACACTCCGGTGCCGGGAGGGGGCATATTGGCCTCCCCGGTATGTGCCGTGGTTTGCACCGGCCTGGGAGAGGCATTTATAGAAACACTCACCGCCAGTTATGTGGAATCCCTGGTGGCCGGCGGCCTTCACCCCCAGGAAGCGGCTGAAAATGCCATAAAAAGACTGACTGAAAAAAGGGGGGCGCCCGGAGGGCTGTTGGTGGCAGACAGCCTTGGCCGGTACGGCGCCGCCTGCAACACCTCCTCCTTCCCGGTGGTGGTGGCCGTGGACGGCAGGATTGTGGAAGGCTACAGCCCCCGGAGAGTATAAAAGCCGCCCTTCGGGCGGCTGGAATCCAGAATCCAGGAGCCAGAAGCCAGGTGGTGCCGTATTTGTACGGCATGGGATTACTTCAAGAATATATAGCGTTCCAGGGTTCGGTTCCAGGGGGACCAGGATGTGTTTTCATCACTGTTTTCGTCAATGACTTTGGTAAACACATCCACCACCGTGTCCAGCGTATCCAGTATGTGAATTACCGCCGCCTCCATTATCTTGGGCTTTTTGGGCGACTGCCACTCGTAAAGTCCGTGGTGGCTTGTTATTATATGGAGTATCTTTAACCTGAGATCCCCCGGAAAGGTTTCCTCTCCCCCCAGGGAGGAGATTCTCCTGTCCACCTCTCCCACGCCGGTGACAATATGCCCTATGAGCCTCCCCTCATCAGTAAAATCAATGTACCTGTCGCAGCTGTACTCCTGTATTTTACCAATATCGTGGAGAATTGCCCCGGCCAGCAAAAGGTTCCTGTCCAGCCGGGGATAAAGCCCTGCGGCAGCATCCGCGGCCCTGGCCAGGTTGAGGGTATGCTCCAGGAGGCCGCCGAGGTACGCATGATGGTTGGCCTTGGCGGCGGGGGTGAGGCAAAAATCGCTTACCCACTTTTCGTCGTTGAAGAAGCTCAATAACAGATCTTTAAGGGGCCGGCTGCGGACCGTATCAATAATCGCCCTGAGTTCCGCCAGCATTTCCCCGGCGTCCCTGGGGCATGTGGGCAGAAAGTCCCTGGGGTTGTATTCCTTTTCGTCGCAAACCCGGTAATATGATATGTTTATCTGGATGGAACCGTTGTATTCAGTGGCAACACCCTTTATTTCGAGGAGATCTCCCGCCTTTATCAGGGCATGGGCGTCCTCAGCCTTCTCCCAGATTTTCGCCTCCAGCTGGCCTGTGCTGTCGGCCAGCAGCAGTGTCAGGAAATGCCCGGGCTTGCCCTTGTATTGGCTAAGCCTCTTCCCCCTGAGAATGAATCTTGACACAACCCTTGCCCCGTTCTTAATATCAGCAATACTAACCCTTTGCAATTTAATCCTCTCCATATCCCGGTCACCATTTAAAGGCCGCAGATTACATTTCCAGCATCCTTAGCCGGAGGGCGCAGGCTTTTTCTTCCACGTCCTCGATGCAGCCGATTACTTCGGGACACAGGTGGCTGCACACAGCCACCTCCGGGCTGACCTGCTCCCGATTCATTATCTCTTCTATTTCCCTGGCGTATTTTTCCATAAAATAATCAGAAAGGCCGCATTGCTTTTCCATTTAACGCCCTCCAAACGATAATAAAACCGGTTGATTGAATAATTTCCAATAACTAAATAGCCAACAACTTAAATCATCCGTGACCTCATGGAAGATATGGTGCCGTCCAGCCTGCCCCTGCCTTCCGCGCTCCGCAGAAGCGCCTCCACCCTGACCCGCTTGCCCGGGTCTTTAAGGTCATCAAGATTCCTGTACAGGCCGCTCCTTTTACCCATGCGGAAATTAATCCTTTCCTTTTCGGGCATCGAAAGATACCGGTCTATAATCGAAAGCATATAATCTTTATCTTCCGGAAGCCTGCCCCTGACCTCCTCCAGAAGGTTGAGCATGTGGTCGCTGACCAGCTGGCTCTGAATGCCTTCCAGCCTTTCAATCATCAGCCTTTCCCCGGCCACAATCTCATCCTCCGTCTGCTCCTCAAACTCCCCGCTCATAAGCTTTTTGTAAAGGGGTGCCCCCTTCGGTACAGCCAGCGTCCGCAGCCTTATAAAGTGAGGGTTTATCTCATTCAGCGCCCTGGCTGTTTCAACCGGGTGCTCCTCCGGCCAGTTCCTCCCTCCAAGCCCCAGTATCACATACTCCGAAAGGGAAATACCGGCCTCCACCACCCGCCTCCCGGCCTCTATGTGCTGCCTCGCGGTTACTCCCTTTTCTATGAATTTCAAAACGGCGTCCGACCCCGACTCCATGCCCACATGAATCCGGTTAAGCCCGGCAAGGCCTATCTCCTCCAGTTCCTCCCTGCTCTTTCTTAAAAGAGTGCCGGACCTGGCGTAAGAGGTGATCCTTTCCACCGTGGGCAGTTTCTCCTTCAGATACCTGATGGCCTCCACCAGCTCCGAAGTTTTCATGATGAGCGAGTTGGCGTCCTGTATAAAGACCGTTTTCCCGCCCCTGTACATCCAGGAAGCCACGTGCATGACCAGGTGGTTTCCTGTACGGTATACATCGGCCAGCACTTCCCGGTTGATTTCCCCGCCATGCCCCAACCGCAGGGACCTTTCCCTGACCTGGCTTATTATCCCGGAAACGCCGTCCACGTCCTTTTTTATCTCCTCCAATGACCTGCGGGAAAAGCTTTCACCCGTGTAAGTGCTGCAAAACTGGCACTTGTTCCACGGGCAGTTCCTGGTAAATCTCAGCAGCAGGCTTTCCGCCTCGCTGGGCGGCCTGATCGGCCCCTGTTCAAAAAACACGGCCGCACACTCCTTTTTAAAAGAATACAGAAGACAGGAGATGGCTTCCGGCTTCTGACCACAGATTATTACTGCCTGGTATTTAATTATTCAACAATCGTCAGCGTTGTCCTTCCTTATAAAGAATACTCCACCCTTCTTTCTTCCTCCACTTTATTACCGCTGAAAATCCTGTATACCCGTATAACAAGCTTTACCTTGAAATACCAGTCTATAACCACAAATCCAGGGCCATGTCCGCTTCTTGTCCTTTCAGACAGTGTTGGGCTCTGCACGGCGAAACTCCTGCCGCCCCCCCTTTCCAGTTCCACCGAGGCGAAACTGTGCTGATGCCCCCACAGGAAAATATCTGCGCCGGCTTCCATAAGCTCAAGCCTTACCTTTTCCGACTTAAACATCGACTTGTGAAGATTGCCCTCAAACCTGACCAGCGGGTGATGGCAAAACACAAGCTTCATATGGTCTTCGGGCGTTGCCTTAAGTATTTCTGCCGCCCTTAGCATCTGGAATCTATTCAGGTAGCCGTTCAAAAACCTTGTGGGGCTGACCCCGTGAGCCGAGTTCAGCCCCAACATCAAAGATCCCGCACCCCTGACGCAGGGCTCTATAGGCCTGTCAATTATTTCAATCCACCTGTGATATTTTCTCCCGGCAAACTGCCTGCCCAAAGACATGATGTTTCCCCAGTACCCGATGTCGTGATTCCCGGGCACCACCCCTACCCTTATGCCGGTGGATTCCATTTTGTTTATCCATCCGGCCGCCATTTCATATTCTTCCCTTCCGGCCCTGGCGGTCAGATCACCGCTGACCAGCACATAGTTTATACCTTCTTTTTTCATAAGTTCTTCCGCAGGCCCAATCCGATCCGGAGAGTCCTCCCGGCCAAAATGTATGTCCGTGAGGTGAAGAATGGAAACACGGCCCGGAATGAACCCGTCCCCCCCGGGAATGGTCATGTCTTCCTCACCGCACCTGGCGCATACCCTTTTATTATCAGCCATGTGATTGCCGTGGGTTCTGTGAAGGCATACCACACACCTTTTCCCCCCGCTGCCCCTGTAAAGACGGTTAACCCTCTCGCCACAGACACGGCAATGCTTTTTCACTTCGGTCCGGTCCTCCAACAGAATCCTCCCCCACAAGGACTATACCGACCTTCTCACCAGATGATTTTTAGGTCCCCACCATTTCCACCACGGCCTTTTTCCCCCCCTGAAGCTGACCACAGCCCATTCTTTTCTTACCGGGCCGGCTTCTCCGGCGGGATGGTCCGGGCCATCAGCCTCAAGGACAGGCGCACATTCTTCCTGCTCTTCCTCCACCGGCTTTGGCCCGGGATCCTCCTCCACCGGCCCTGGCCCTGGATCTTCCTCCCCGGCGGCAGTGGCGCCGGAGCACTCCGCAGGTATATCTTCCTTCTCCGCGATATGCTCCCCGCACACGGATACCGCCGCTTCATCAGCGGCAGGGCCGGTGGGATAATCTCCCGGCTGAACCGGTATAATGGCCGTAAGCCTGTCTTTTAACAGAGACAGCTCTGCCCTTAATTCCTGCAGCTCAGTGATGGTACGGCCAAGCATCTCCTTTTCCTCATTCTTTTTAAACCCCAACCGAAACATGCTATCCCTCCATTATTTAACATCTTTATTTATATTTGCCAGATTATCTTATACTCCTGCAATAAAATAATGAAGTCTTCAAAGTTGGGGTATGGATACAGGAAATCACACGCTGGGCCTGTTTGTCCCCGTAATCTTCGTAATCCTCTTGTGATACGCGGCCTGGCCGGTATCCCACACGGCCCGGTACCCCCTGGGGCCGCTTTCCGGGACAGAATATTTTTTTGCAACTCCCTTAATCACCTTTTTAGCCACTTATATTTCCTCCCCGACTTTTTGATAAATATATTTTCCCTGACAAAAAAATATTTATTTAGAATTTGCCCCTCCAAAAGAGCAGGATTTTAAAACCCTCCGTAGAAACAAACAAATTGGGGCAGTTGCAAAAGGTTATAGATAATAAAATAAGGACATTTGTCCTCCCAAAACGAGGTTAGACAACTCCCGCAAGCTCATGTAAGCTATAAATAGCCGACGGGAGGGGACCAAAGAAAAGGAGGACGAAACATGGAAACTGCGGTACAAGAA
>JBMOPC010000041.1:0-15293 GCA_049323915.1 Bacillota bacterium | reverse complement strand
GCCGGCTTTCTGCCGGCAAGATGTCAGTTTATCACTTCCGGCCCTGGCGGTCAACATGTACTTTCTGCCAGCCGCCACGGCCTTTTGCATTTTTTCCGCCGCCATCCGCTTCGCGCTGCCGGCAAGACATTATGTTAGCACTTACGCCGGTGAAGATCAACTGGTATTTTGTGCCAGAATAAGATCGCTATACCCCCGCCGGGCAGGTTATAAAAACTCCCATGGACAGAGCTTTTTCTCAAGCCACTCAAGAAACATGTACAGTGCAAAGCCCATAATTCCCATGGCTATAATGGCGGCGAACATCACATCCCACTCCAGCCTTGCCCAGGCTTCCATCAGGTGATACCCGATGCCGCCGATTCCTCCCCGGTTTGCTATGGTCTCCGAGAAAAACAGCACGGCAATGGCCGTGCCCAGCCCAATCCTGAGAGCGGTCAAAATCTTGGGAAGGCACGCCGGGTAGATGACGTGACGGTAAATCTGAAGCTGGCCCGCACCCAGAGAAAGCACGGAATCCACCATGCTTTTGCTGACCTGGCGCGAAGCGTCCCTGGTGGTGACAATTATCTGGAAAAATACAATCACCGATATCAAAAATACCTTTGAGAGGTCCCCAAGGCCCAGGAGAGTAATCACCAGCGGGAGGAATATAATCTTGGGAACCGGGTAAGTGAGGTAAATCAGCGGTGCGGCATAGCGGTCGAGCCTTTCCACCCGGCCCAGGACCATTCCCAGCAGCACGGCCGGCACCAGCGCAACCGCCAGGCTTACAACCACCCTGGCGGTGCTTACCAGAAGGTGGGCCCACAGTTCCTTTCCCATCTCACGGCCAAAGGCCAGCAGGGATTCGCAGGGCCCCGGAAAATAGGGCCTGTTCAGCAGCAGAGAGGCCGCCTCCCACAGAGCCAGTAAAAATATCACCGCCACCAGATAGTCAATGGTGACATATCTAGAATTCTTTTGCGCCACCCCTAGGCCCCCCTTTCGATAATCTCCCGGACCCGGGTGCAGCGGTTGTAAAAGAGGGGATCATTGCGGTATTTTTTATCACCCATGTCCCTGTTATCGACAATATGCAGTATTCTTCCCGGCCCGGCCGAGAATATCATTATCTTCTGGCCCAGGAACACGGCCTCCTCGATACTGTGGGTGACCAGCACCATGGTGGACTTCTTTTTCATCCAGAACTCCAGCAGCATGTTCTGAAGCCCTTCCCTGGCAAGGGCGTCCAGGGAGGAGAAAGGCTCGTCCATCAGAAACAGGTCGGGCTTTAAGGTCAGCGACCGGGCTATGGCCACCCGCTGCCTCTGGCCGCCGCTCAGTTGGGCCGGGTAGTGGCCTCTTACCTCCCATATCCCCAGCTCTTTAAGGGATTCCTCTGCGGCCTCCAGGGCCTCTTTTTTAGGCACCCCCCTGATCTCCAGTCCCAGGCAGGTGTTCTGCAGGGCGGTCTTCCAGGGCAGAAGGCCGTAGTCCTGCAGTATCAGCGCGGTCTCCCGCCTCTGGGGGCGGACCGGCCGGCCGTTAATGGCGGCTTCCCCCCCGGTATGCTTCAACAGCCCTGCCAGCACGTAAAGCAGGGTGCTTTTTCCACACCCGGATGGCCCGATTATGGCGCAGGTCTCCCCCCTGTCCAGTGTAAAACTGACTCCACTGAGGGCCAGTACCCTCCTGTTACCGTTCAAATAGGCTACTTCCAGCCTGCTTACATCGATCATATTATTTGGCGGGGGGCAGGAGGTCCACCCTGGTAATATCCTCGTATTTGAACTGCTGTTTCAAAAGCCCTTTTTCAGCCATCCACTTCACAACCTTTTCCACCTGTTTCCTGTCAGGCAGCTGGGGTGCGGGGTAGTGGTCCATCTTGAAAACCGCCAGGGCTTCCTGGGGTACCCTTGCCTTTTCCACTAGTAAATTCCGGTAGGCTTCCGGTTTCTGGTTAATCTCCCCGGCCGCCCTGCCGTACGCCTTGAGGAACTTTGTAACCGCCTTGGAATCCTTGTTTAAATAATCATTCCTGAAATAAATCACCGTCTGGGACAGGTTTGCCGAGGTGTCGTCGGCCACCAGCCTTGCCCCCTTGCTCTGGGCCAGCGCCGCCAGCGGGTCAGGCAGGCAGGCGGCCTTGATTTTGTTCTCCAGCAGCATGTTTAGGCGCACCGGTATCTTGGGAATGGACTCCTTTTTAATCTCGCCTGGCTTAAGGCCCTGATCCAGCAAAAGATTGTCGGTGACATATTCAATAATGGAGTTGGTTGAAATGGCCACAGGCACGTTTTTCAGTTCTTCCGGCCTGGTAATCCCGGAGCCGGGGGAGGAAAGTATGGCAAACCTTCCCTCTTTCCCTGTCTCTCCAAGTCCCAGCGATACCATTTTGACGCCCGTTCCGCTATTGTTAAGCGCCGCCACGGCCAGGACGTCGCCAAGGGTGCCGTCGATCTCACCGGCCTGTAGAGCGCTGTCCCTTTCCATGGCGCTGTCGAAATTTATAATCTGAACATTAAGCCCTTCATCCTGGAAAAAGCCTTTTTCCATAGCAACATAAAACGGCAGTGAGTCTACTATGGGTAAAAGACCTATCCTTATCTTTTCTTCCTTCTTGCCGCCGCAGCCGGCCACAGCCACTACAGCCAGAATAACCACCAGACAAATATACTTATTAAAGCGCAAATTCCATACCCCCTTCGGAGTATTTTAAATTCAATAAATCGTCCCGTATTCCTGCCGCTTCGACGAAATTGAAACTGCCGCCTTTTTCATATGGCCTCCAGCGGGTGAAAAAAATATTTGATCCTTAAACTGTGAAGGAAATAAAAACATGCCGTCAAACATCTAATATATATGATATTTATTGCAGGAGGAATTGTTCAAAATGACCAACCGGTTGCGCAGGTCCAGCTCCAATTCCATGATTGCCGGAGTTTGCGGGGGTTTCGCGGAATACCTGGGCTGGGACCCCACCATGGTAAGACTTTTATATGTGCTTATTTCTTTATTATCGGCCGCTTTCCCGGGTCTTCTTTTTTACATACTGGCATGGTGGATTATTCCCAGAGATATGTAATATAAAAAAAGCCGCCCTGTGGGCAGGCTGGAATACAGAATTCAGGAGCCAGAATACAGACTCCGGTTTTATTTGGCCCTGGCCGGAGCCGTGATCGAACCGCCCGTCAATTCTTAATAATGGCTTCCTTGTCAGCTTTTTTCAAGGACTTGAAACCAGTTCATATGACATGTCAATCATGCCCAGAACCTCGTTTTGCGGAATGCTGCCGTCAATCTCCACGGTGTTCCACCACCCTGATAACCGGCACTTCAAATCCAAAAGGATAATCTTCAGTCGCTCCCTTTTTGCTTAAACAATAATTTCTCATGTACTCCATATCCATAACAATACCCTCCAGATATGTTTTCTCTTTTGCCATGGCTGCTTTTTAAATTATACTATCAGACATATGACAATAATATAATTACACGGCTCCTCGTTGCATAAAATAAACTGGTCAAACATTAATATAAGCGGGAAGTAGAAATGCTAGAATCCGGCCTGTTTATGATAGTCGCCGTAGTGTTACTGGCGCTGTCCTTTGATTTTGTCAATGGTTTTCACGATACCGCCAACGCCATCGCCACCTCCATTTCAACGGGGGCCCTCACTCCCCGGTCGGGCATCATTCTGGCTTCAGTGATGAATCTATTAGGGGCGCTGTCTTTTACCGGAGTGGCTGAAACCGTTGGCGGCCGCATCATAAACCCTCTTATGCTGGAAAACGGCCTGATGGTGGTAATGTCCGCCCTTCTGGCCGCCATTGCCTGGAACCTGATCACCTGGCACTTCGGGCTGCCCAGCAGTTCCTCCCATGCCCTCATAGGCTCACTGACCGGCGCGGCATTAATGTCGGCAGGCTTTTCCGCCGTTAACCTTAAAGGTTACACTGAAATACTGAAGGCCCTGTTTTTTTCGCCCTTAGCGGCCTTTACCGCCGGCCTGCTTTTAATGTATTTTATAAAAGTGCTGATTCTGTCCCGCAGCCTGCACAAGCCGGACAGCCAGTTCAGGAGGCTGCAGGTGGCGGCCGCCGCCTTTCAGGCCTTCGCCCATGGAACCAACGACGCCCAGAAAACCATGGGAATTATTATGCTGACCCTTATTATGGGGGGGTTTTTAGACTCTCACCGCATCCCGCTGTGGGTGAAGCTTTCCTCGGCCACTGCCATTGCGCTGGGCACTTCCATGGGCGGGTGGAAAATAATCAAAACGGTGGGGTCCAAAATCACCAGGGTTGCCCCTGCCAACGGATTTGCCTCGGATCTAAGCTCAGCCCTGATAATCATTACAGCCACCATTTTCAAACTGCCGGTCAGTACAACCCATGTCATATCTTCATCTATTATGGGAGCAGGAACTGCCGTCAGCGCTTCCGCCGTAAACTGGGGAACCGCCAAAAAAATAATACTGGCCTGGCTGGTAACCCTGCCGGCATCGGCTGTTCTGGCCGCTTTGTCATTTATGCTGCTGGCCCGCCCTGAATGACACCGGCAGTTGCATAGAAAATTATCCACAGAATTACCTTTAGCACAAATTTAAAAAAATAAAACGCCCCCGGGCTTATAGTCCCGGAGGCCATGATATTTCCGGCCGTTACTTATATTAAAATAAGCTAGAAATCAAACCTCTCCAGTTCCCCGGCAGGCACGTCAAATACCAGCCCATTTTCGGGGAGGGGTTCTGTCCTGAAATAATGCGGCAGGTCATTCAGGCCGCTTCCAATGCCGGCCTTACGGTTAAACCGGACTTCAACACGCAGTGTTTCCAATGCTGTTCTCTTCAGAATATCTGGGGAAAACTCTTTACCCATGAAAGCTTCTGCCAGGGCCGCCATAACCGGCATGTTCTCTGCCAGCGGTCCGACAAAAATGCATATGCCCAGTATATCGCATACCATTGAGTAGATTTGCAACTCCCTTGACAGATTCACCTGCCCCGCCGCTTCGTGGCAGTTCAGGCCGCCCCTGCCGGGTAGACAGTTGCCGGCGGTATGGTCCGCCCCCATGGTGGATGTGGCATAGGTCACACCGGTTCCTTTAAGAGCCCTGGGATCGTACGCCGAAATACCCTGCCCCTTGACCGCCGGGACCCTCTCAACCCCCAGAATTCTACCTGTTACAACGGCCCCCTGGCCTAGTATCTTTCCAAAGCCGGTTCCCTTAGCGATGCCGGAAATCAGTTCATACATTGCATGGTAATCACCATAAGAAATTATTTCCGACTCCATAGCCACGCCAAGGGTTACCCCCATCTCCATGGTATCAATTCCAAGGTCGTCGCACAGCCGGTCAAGCTTTGCGATAGCGTCAAGGTCGTTTAAGCCGCAGTTCGATCCAAGAAGGGCAATGGTCTCGTATTCCAGCCCGGAGGTAATATAATTGCCAAGCTTATCCACAAAAATATTGGAGCATTTAATAGCGCACCCCCGGGAACAGGGATGGCCGGTGACACCGCCGCGCTCCCTGCAAAGCTGATGAAGTTTCTCCCCGCTGATATCATTGGCATTGCCGTTCCGCCCGGCGGAAAAATTACGGGTCGGCAGTCCGCCAAATTCGTTTATAATATTGACCAGCACCGCCGTTCCGTAATCGGTCAGCGTTTTTTTCGACTGCTGCAGCGATTTGGCAAACTCTGCGGACTTCTCCCTAAAACAGGTATTATCCGAAGCCTCCACAACAAGCTTTTCCGGCCGCGATACAACAATTGCCTTGATTCCTTTGCTGCCCATCACGGCGCCAATGCCTCCCCGCCCGGCATGGCGGGTAGGCCGTCCCTCCATATCACTGACCGCCACCGTTGCCACAGCCGCCCCCATCTCTCCGGCGGGGCCGATGGATATTACGGCGCAGTTGGGTCCATATTCCATTTTCAAAGCATCCACAGTTTGGTAATTACCCATTCCGGCAAGATTGTCTTTTACTTCCAGCCTGATTTCGTTTTTCTCCACCACCAGAACCCTGAGGTGTTTTTCAGCAGGCCTGCCCTCTAAAATCAATGACTTGATACCGTGCGCCGCCAGATATTGCCCGGCGGCTCCACCCACATTGCTTTCCTTTATGGTCCCGGTAAGAGGACTCTTAGCCCCCAGCGAGGTGCGCCCGGAACAGGGAGCGACGGTCCCGGTAAGCAGTCCCGGGGCAATAATGATCTTGTTGTCCATTCCCAAGGCATGGCAGCGGGGATTCACCTCATCAGACAAAAGTTTGGATGTCAGGCCCCGGCCGCCAAGAGCCCTGTACTCCGGAGGCACGTCCTCCCTGGTTATCTGACCCGTTGTCATGTTCACCCTAACTATATTCATCCCAAAGACTCCCCTCGATTTTGCCAGGGCCAAGCATTACATAGCCCTCAGATAAAGATCCTCAATATCCTTTAAAGTGGTTTGGCGCGGGTTGATCAATATGTTTCCGCTCTTCATGGCGTCTACAGCCATATTGTGTATGGATTCCCGCTCAACCCCCAACTCTGAAAGGTTTTTCGGTATTCCCAGTCCTCCCGAAAGCTGCCTTATTTCTTTTACCAGAAGGTCCGGGGTAAAGCCGCTGATGACCTTGCCATCTTTTATGTAATTAAAAACTTTCTCGTATTTACCCTGGTCCGCAAGGGCATTGTACTCCAGTATCACCGGTAACAGTACAGCATTAGCCACACCATGGGCAATATCGAAATAACCTCCCAGCGGGTGCGCCATGGCGTGAATGTTGCCCAGCCTGGCCCAGGAAAAGGCTATGCCGGCGAACATACTGCCCAGGATCATGCCTGAGGCGGCGCACATATCCGATCTGTTGGCCACAAAAACCCTGATGTGCTTACCGATCAACTCCATGGCTTTTTCGGCCATGGCATCGGAAAAGGGAGACGCCGCCCTTGAAATATAGGCCTCTATTGCGTGGGTCAGGGCGTCCAGCCCGGTAGAAGCCGCCACCAGGGGAGGCAGGGTTGAAATCAGCTCCGGGTCCAGGATCGCTACAACCGGAATTAATTCATAGCTGAAGACGGTAAGCTTGTAATTTATGCTCCGGTCGGTTATTACTGCGAAAGGCGTTACCTCGCTGCCCGTGCCCGCCGTGGTCGGTATCGCGATAACCGGGGCGATAGGCCCCTTAACCTTGTGAGCCCCCTCATAATCCTGTATTTTACCGCCGAATGCCACAAGCACCGAAATGGCCTTAGCGGTATCCATAGGGCTGCCGCCGCCAAGGCAAATAATACCCTCCAGCTGTTTATCCCTGTATATCCGAACCCCCCTGTCAACGGTCTCGATGGACGGGTTGGCCTCAACGTCAAGGTAGGCTTCATAATTCACGCCGCACCCTGCCAGTATATCCTCCAGCTTTTTCACCATGCCTGCCGCTTCCAGTCCCCGGTCGGATACAATGAGCACCCTTTTTAAGCCTCTCTCATTGAGCATGTCCGGGAGTCTGGAAAGACTGCCCGCGCCGAACACTACTTCACCCGGAACCTTAAACAAGAACGGATTGAATGACATTTTATTAGCCCTCCTGTCTAACTGCTGTGAACTTTTCCCGAGGCTGTGGCTGTATTATCACCCTTACCGTTCTTAACCCCGAGCCTCTGAACGACCAGATACAATATTACCCCCGCAGCCAGCCCATAGGTGGCCCCACTGATGGCCAAAACCGCTCCTATAACCCCGGCTACGCCCTGCTCCTCCTTTGTTTTCACCATTTCCATGGCTATATAAAAGCATGCGAATCCCTGCACCATGATCGTCAGAGCGATGGCTATGGGCAAAACGGGTTTAAAAAAGGCCACCAGCGGCAGTGACATGACACAGATGAATTTCATTATATTAAAAGTGCCGGCGCCGCCGAAAATCGAATCCATGGCCTGGCGGCCCTGCTTGTACCTCTCGGCGATAGCCACGGTCATGGCTACCCAGAGAGGCCCGGCCAATGTAACCGTGGGGGCCAGGATTCCCTCAACAAGGTTGCGCACTCCGCAAAGTATGTTGGTCCGGTTGGGGTTTATGTCTATGTACTCGTCGTCCCTGTATTCATTGGCCCTTTCAATCACAGTCTGCCCGATAATTATGTCACCGAAGGCAATAACATAAGCTACAATAGCCATCGGGACAGCCGCCACAAACATTGACAGCGTGGGAAAACCAACGCCGATGGCCGAGAAAGTCCTAAACACCTCGCCAAAATGAGGGACAAAAAATCCCCATTGGGTTACCTTGGGCCAGGGCACTTCACCCACCGCAAATCCTATCACCATGGCCGCGATTATGCCGGGTACCATTCCGTATTTGGCAAATACCCCCACAATGGAACCGCCGTTCTTTTTCATTTCCTTAAATCCCCTGGCGTACAAAAGGAAGAACGCAACTATAATACCAACGGTCATAGATATGGGATACTTGGCAAAGCCCACCCCGCCGGCCGCCGCCGGAAGGAACCCGTACTTTCCGGTTATGGCCGCCACACCTGCCCCCAGCACTATTCCCGCCTTTATCGAGTTTGGCGTGACATCCAGTATTTTTTTGGCCAGGCCTGTGGTCCCCAGGAACAAAAACATCAGGCCTACTGTCACCTGAAGAGCGATCAGAGCCTCAATACGGTCCACGCCCATGGCATATTTGGAAAGATAGGCAATGGTCAGAGGTATGGCCGGCGTAATCCAGCCTGATACGATTGGATCTCCAAACAATTGGTGCAGGCAGTATGTAATCTCGTGAAACAGCACTATGGTCAGAGCAATTTCAAAGGGAATCCCAAACATATCCTCCAGGAATTTTGTGGCCGCCAGCCCCGTGACAAACATAAATACAGCCTGAAGCAGTTCGGGAACTTCAACTCCGTAGTGTATAAACGGAAGTCTTAATTTAAACAAACCCAGCGGAATATAGGGCTGTTCGGCGCCATGTTCGCGCCTTGCACTAGGCAGCATTATAGCCATTTTGTACTCACACCCTCCTTGATAATATACAAATCTACCCCTACCCCTTTAAAAAAAGCTATTTGATTTCACCCCTCTCAAATAAATTTCGCGATATTTAAACAGGATTTTATTTTGCAAAGATTTTGCCAATTAAACTAAATACAGCAATATCATAAAAATTAATGCAATTGAAACAAGAAGTGATTCCTTTTCGAATCACTTCTCAAGTCCATAGTATCATGTAAATGAGCAAATAATAAATACGGGCTGCTGAACACAGCCAGACTCACGCATTACCTTTGGAATCAGTCATTTATATCCCAGTACTTATCATACCTGATACCGTGCTTTTTCGCCTTTTTAATCACGGCGGACTGACTGATTTTAAGAGCCTCGGCGGCTTTCCTGGTAGATTTGTGTTCTTTTAAAGCCTTTAAAATCATCAGCTTTTCAAGATTACAAACCGCTTTCTCAAGGGAAGCAGCCGGCTCATTAATTATTTCGTCGCCGCCCTGCATTAAAAATGAAGGCAGATCTTCCTGAAATATCATGTCATCCGCCATGGTTACCACAAGGCGTTCCAGTGTATTGATCAGCTCCCGCGCATTCCCAGGCCAGTGGTATTTCAGCAGAATGTCAATGGTGTTGGGATGGAGGCTCTTGCCAGTTTCGTATTTTTTATTGAAATAGTTGAGGTAGTGGACTATCAGTGCCAAAATGTCTTCTTTCCTGTCCCGGAGAGGGGGAATAGTAAGGGGCACAACGTTCAGCCGGTAATACAGGTCTTCCCGGAAAAGCCTTTCCTGGACCATTTTTTTAAGGTCTTTGTTTGTTGCTGAAATCAGTCGCACGTCTATTTTTACGGTATTTGTTCCGCCCAGGCGGGTTAGCTCTCCCTCCTGCAGGACCCTTAGCAGCTTTACCTGCAGGTTTAAAGGGAAATCGGCAATTTCATCCAGGAATATGGTTCCCCCGTCGGCAATTTCGAAAAGGCCCGCCTTACCTCCTTTTCTCGCTCCGGTAAAGGCGCCCTCTTCATAGCCGAACAGCTCCGACTCCAGCAAGTCCCCGGGGATAGCACCGCAGTTCAGCTTTATAAACGCACCCCGGCCCGATCTGGCGCTGTTATCGTGAATCAGCTGGGCAATTAATTCTTTTCCCACCCCGGACTCCCCCAGTATTAATACGGTTGCGTCAACCCTGGATAGCCGGGTGGCCATTTCCACCACGTTGTGCATTAATTTGCTCTGGGCAATAATTTTTTGCCTGCCTTCATATTTATTTCTTAACTTGGATAACTCCCTCTCATAGTGGGCTTTCAGTTCCAGAGACTGTTCCAGCTTTTTTTGCAGATTGTTAAGCTCGGTCATATCCCTGACGTTGGTTACAACTCTTATTATTTCGCCTTTTTCGTTCATAATAGGGGTGCCGGTTACCAGTATTTCCTTTCCCGTGCTTATTGTCTGTTTTATAGTCAGTGTCTTCTTGAGCTTTAGAATTTTAAACGTTATTGATTCACTAATCAGTCCCTGGCTGACAATATCCCTCATGTTTTTCCCCAACACCTGGCTCAGGGTCAGGCCGGTTATTCTCTGGTAGGAATTGTTTACGCGGAGAGTCTTGCCGCTGGCGTCAGTTACGTAAATACCGTCATAGGAGTTTTCAAAAATGGCATTCAGCTCGGCTGCCAGTTCCTGGTATGTTTTCAGCTGGTGAGAAACTTTTTCCAGGTCGGATATGTCCTGAAAAATGGCAATGGCACCTGCAATTTTCTGGTTTATTCTAATCGGTGTATGGTTTGACAGAACCACCACTTCACCCAGGTTAAACTTTACCCCTATGCTGGCTTCGCCGGTTTCAAGAACCATTGGCAGCCGTGTGTTGGGAAGCACATCGGTTACAATCTGCCCCAGGGCGCTTTCTTCTTCAATATTGAAAATCCTGCAGGCCGCCCGGTTAAAAACCACTATCCTTTTATTTTCATCTATGATTATTGCCCCGTTATATAAGGAATCGATAAAATCCTTAAACTGCCTTAACATTTTACCTCCTTCAAAAAGGTTTGGATCGGTATAGTTACCCACAGCAAGTATTAACCTAATGGGTTACGCCATTTTCCACCCGGTTCGTTGACGCGGTCAGCATTGATGTATATATCAAAATTTGTTATTATTTAACCGCAACAATCGCCCATGTATTCTTTGGCATGAAACACCATGCCAACTTTTTTGTTTTCTTATATATCGTCCCCTCCCTAAAAATTTCTAGCAATAATCTTTGACTTTTAGCATTATATATGTTAATATTCTCTAAGTCCATAGGTTAGGTCATTGCATTCTCCCTTCCTCAATCCATTTTGGTTTAGGAGAGTAGAATTGCTCCATCTCCTAATACTAATGGAAAAAATATTGAGGAGGGTTCTAATGTACCAAGATCGTTACCTGACATGTCGTGACTGTGGGGTGGAGTTTTTGTTCTCCGCCTCCGAACAGGAATTCTTTGCGGAAAAGGGTTTTACAAATGACCCGGGACGTTGTCCTGAATGCCGCGCAGCTCGCAAGCAGAGCAACAGAAGAGATTCCCGCAACAGCTACAGCAGGCCGGAGCGGGTCATGTACCCAGCCGTGTGCGCATCCTGCGGCCAGCAAACCGAAGTTCCCTTTGCACCGCGCCAGGACAGACCGGTATATTGCAGGGATTGCTTCCGGCAAGTACAGAATTACTAAAATAGCATAAAATTTAGTAGTGAATAAACCTGCTCTCATGGCAGGTTTATTTATTTAAGAGTTTGCTTCATTTAATCAGGGAAGATAATTAATTTGCTATTTATCTGGATTCGTGTTATACTGAGCCATCGTCGCGGGATGGAGCAGTCGGCAGCTCGTCGGGCTCATAACCCGAAGGTCGTAGGTTCAAGTCCTACTCCCGCAACCATTCAAAACAGGTCCTGCCAGCTGGCGGGACCTGTTTTATTCCCCCCACCCCCCGGATTACGGCCCGGTTGGCTGACCCGGCCTGAATAAAACAAGCTTAGCCCGGCAGCCAAATACGCCTGATGATCTCACTTTTGTTATGAATAGGATAGCGATATAATATTTACCAATCAACCTCTTGATAAAATTTGTAATTATGAGGGAAATGGTGCAGGTTCTGCGTTTGCCGGCAATGCCATTAATAGGTATGCATCCCATTCTGCACCACAAAATCAAATAGGTTTAAAAGTTGCGGCGAAGTGGAGGTTTCGGCGACAATTTGTTGAATATTATAAATCAAAGTAGTTTCCAAAATCAGTGAAATCAATTTATTGAAGAATCAAGGTGTTATTTATATTATTAAGGAGGTTTCGGCATGTTTAAAAAAATACTTATTCCAATCGACGGGTCGGAAGGATCGTCCCAGGCAGTGGATCATCTGCTGAAAATGTTGGAAAGCGAAAAGCCCCAAATAGTAGCTCTTTTTCATTCAGTTGTTTTTCCCACCGTACTGGAGTCGTACTCCGGCAAAATGCGTGGCCCAATGGCGCAGTTTAAGGAACAAATGCTTGAACACGGTGAAGAAATATTAAAAAGCGCTAAAGACAAAATCATTGAAAAATATCCGGAAGTAGCTGTGGAGACAAAACTGGTCTGGGGCGACCCCAAATATACCATAACCACTGAAGCGGACGATGGCAAATACGATTTACTGATTATGGGCAGCAGGGGCCTGAGCGGAATAAAGAGCTTCTTAATGGGAAGCGTAAGCAACCATGTGGCTCAAAACGTTAAGTGCACCATAATTCTGGTGAAATAACAGTTCATACACGCCAAGTAACGACCTGGCAGAAATTGAATGGATAGCGGTTTTCCGGTTTCCAGTTCAAGGTTGAAAAGACGGTCGCTAATCATGCGCTCGGTCTTCCAATGCACAGGGCCGTTTCCAAGAATCAGCAGGTCGAAGTCAGAGTCTTCTGCCGCATCTCCACGTGCCCTGGAACCATAAAGTATGATTTCAGCTAACGCACCCGGTAAGGGACATACCCATCAAAACCGTAAAGAGCATTTTAAAACAGTGTTCGTCGTCAAATTTTTGCACTTTTTCCGGACACCCATTCCAAATGATTCCGGATAGTCGTTCCAATTTAATTCGGACACTTTTGGGCACATGGCAGGAACTGGATGCCAATTCTTTCTCCGGCATGGATATGGTCTGGGTTCACCACCGGGTTCACTTCGTTAAACTGCCAAACTGCACAAAATCTCGGTGAGAAGGGTAATCAGGGTACCCCCCCCCCGTCCAATTTCTGCCATTTCTGGGGCGAGTATTCGCAGGAACGCCTCCACCACGCGCGGGTCGAACTGCCGCCCTGCTTCCCGGTGCAGCTCCTCGATCGCCTCCCCGGCCGGGAGTCCGCGCCGGTATGGCCTGTCGGATGTCATGGCGTCGTAGGCGTCGGCCACGCGGATGACCCGCGCCAGGAGGGGTATCTCCTCTCCTGTCAGGCCGCCCGGGTAGCCCCCG
The DNA here is from genome assembly GCA_049323915.1 of Bacillota bacterium. GTDB lineage: Bacteria > Bacillota > Desulfotomaculia > Desulfotomaculales > Desulfocucumaceae > BRHc4a. Next base: position 1,837 of record JBMOPC010000041.1, on the reverse strand, counting down.
CCGCCGTAGTCCTCGTGGTGGTGCCGCACAGCCGCGACCGCCGCCGCCGGAAACCTTGCCGGCTCCAGAATCCTGGCCCCCACCACAGGGTGGCTCTTAAGCTCCTCCCACTCCGCCGGATCAAGGCGTCCGGGCTTCAGAAGAATGCTCTCGGGCACGCCGATTTTGCCTATGTCGTGCAGCAGCGCGGCCAGGTAGAGCTGCTCCTGCTCCTCATCGCTTAGGCCAAGGACGCGGGCGCACGCCTTCGCCAGCCGGGCCACCCGCACGGAGTGCCCCCGCGTGTACGTGTCCTTGGCCTCCAGGGCCACTGCCAGCGCCTGCAGGGCGCTCAGGTAGTACTGGCGCAGGAACACGTACAGGCGGGCGTTTTCCAGCGCCAGGCCCATCTGGCCCGCCACGGTGACCAGATACCCAACCTCTTCCTCTGACCAGCGTCGCGGTACCGGAGAGTAGACCTTCAGGGTGCCCAGTATCTTCCCCCCCGCTCTTACCGGCGCCACGGCCATTGCCCGTATCTCGGGCGCGTAATAGGGCAGCTGCATGCCGGGCCCGGCGGCGGCCGTATCGTCCAGCGCAACGGGCTCCCCTCTCCGGAGCGCTTCGCCCAGCAGGGTGCCCTCCGGCCGGACACGGGCCGCCCTTTCCTGCAGCTCCGCGCTCATGCCCGAGCTGGCCTTGAGCACCAGTTCGCCCGTCTCCTCGTCAAGCAGGCGCAGCGCACACCACTGCGCGCCAAGTACCCCCCCTACACCAGCCAGGGCCGTCCCGAGCACTTTGCTCTCATCGAGGTGGCCAGCCAGCGCCTGCCCCAGCTCGATCAGGCGTTCCAGCATGGCCGCCCTCGCCTGGAGCTGACGAAAGAAGCGGGCGTTTTGCAGCGCCAGGCCCAGGCCGGCGCCCAGGGTGGTCAAGAAAGCGGCCTCGTCCTCGCTGAAGGGCGCGCCTTCAGGCCGGCCCGCGACGGTCAGCACGCCCGTCACCTTGCCCCCCACCATGAGGGGCACGGCTACCGCCGGCCGCCTTTCTGCGGCCGTACCGGCTCCGGGGCGGCTGTCGAAGTGCACGGCGCGCCCTTCCCGCTCGAAGGCGGCAATGACTTCGCCGGCCGGCACGACCCGGAACTCGTCGCCGGGCTCCATGGTCGCCGCCGTCTCAGCAGCCAAGGCCGCCGGCATCTCCTCGCTCAGCATCACCACGGACCCGCTGGTGGCGCCGGTCACCTCCAGCACCGCCTCCAGGGCCCGCTGCGCCACCTCGCTTACATCGAGGGTTTCGTGCACCGTTCGGGAGAAGTCGTAGAGAAAGGCCATTTCGTCCACTTTCTTCCAGGCCTCTCGCGGCTCCGCCCCCCTGGCAAGCTTGTCCCTGTACATGGCATCGTCGGCCTCTTTGTATGCCTCGACCAGCGGACGCCCAGTATCTTCGGCCGTGGCCGTGCCCACCGAAATACTCAAGGGGAACTCGGGGCGCCCCGCATTATCCTCCTCCACGGCCTGGGTTATGCGCCGCGCCACTTCCGCCGCCGCCGCCCGGTCCGTTTGCGGCAACACCACGGCGAATTCATCTCCACCGACCCGGGCCACCAGGCCGGACCCCCTGACGCAGCTTGCGATCACCCTGGCGGCGCGGCGCAAGAGCTCGTCGCCCCGCCCGTGGCCCAGGGTATCGTTGGTCACCTTCAGGCCGTCGAGGTCGCAGAGGATGAGACTCACGGGAAAGGAGCGACCTTTCTCCAGCCGCCGCAGTTCCTCCTCGAAGAAGGCGCGGTTGTAAAGTCCGGTGAGAGGGTCGTGGGTGCTCCAGTGCCTGAGTTCGTCCTCCATCTGCTTGCGCT
>JBMOPC010000040.1:0-15371 GCA_049323915.1 Bacillota bacterium | reverse complement strand
TAAACATAATATGCTGTTAACATAAACTTAACAAATACATTATGCCCGGGTGGTGGAATCATATGAACATCCCCCTTGCAGTGGCAGACAAGAGGCAATACGCCCGCCTGAAAACCCAAATCCGTCCCAATAGCCCGGCGCCGCCGAAGTTAAGCTATTTAAAGGAATGGTATGACCCCCTGGAGGGTGTAAAAAAAGATAAAGCGGTTAAAAAGTGGTTGTTCAGACTGATCTAGTTTAAGAGCTGCTTTATAAGGTACAGCTCTTAGTATTTTTAAATCTATTTCACCGCTGACGAAAAACCGCCTCCCGCATATAATAAACTCTGAGGTGGTAGGCGGAGTGGGGCTTTTTACATACATGCTCAGCAGCGTTTTCCCGGTATTTTTGGAGGGCCAGCTGGCGGAGTTATGGTGGAGGAGAAAAATGATGAAAAGGATTTCCATGCTTGAAGACCACAAAGAAATGAAGAAATATTGCTCAACCCATCTCCGGAAGAAACTTTTCACCCCGGAGACCTGCTTATAGTCTGCAGCACAGCGGAAAGCCTGGCCAACCTGGAGCTGGAAGCCATCGGAGAAAAAAAGGCCTAATAAACGGCATGACACTAAATACCCCTCGAACACCTATTAGCCCTCCAGCACCGGGTTGAAATGCCTCATGTGCCTCAAATCCGAATCCGGCTTGCCGGTCGAGTGGGAAATGTCAATTATCCTTCCGTCCATTTCCTCTTCACCGCACTCCCCGTATATATACCTCATGGATAGTCTGATCATCCCGGCGGATTCCCTTACACCCCTGTAAAAGAGGTCAATAAAGCTGTCGTTGTAACACTCGGAGGAATCCATGGGGTGGCACCAGATCCTTTTTTCCTCGTTAAGATAGGCTTCACCGTCTTTCTCCGGAGAGCCGTAAAAATAATATCTCATGTTTTTTGTTTCGAGGCTTATGGCATCATAAAGGACGGCAACGGCCCGCTTGACCCCTCTGGGGTCGTGCAGCACCCTTAAGGCCGAAATCATGTCGCGATAAGAATTGTCAAGAAAGTCTTCGCCTTGCAGCATTCCGTACATTTCCCCGTGAACCAGAGGCAGTATGTAGTGGTAATAAGACACGACCTCCCGGGGAAGTCTCTCCCCCAGATATATTTCCGGGTGCAGCGGGACCCTTCGCACATCCACGTTCAGCATACGTTTTGCCAGCAGTACGTCGATTGCGGCCTCAACCCTTTTATGATTATTGATTAGCCTTCTTTCCCCGGGCATTTCCCCCTGGTACATTCCTGAAATATAATTTATAAAGGGGTGAGTGGCGCGGTCAAGACACCAGTGGCACATCAGCCCCATAAGGTATACCGCGGTAACGTCATCAGGGCTCTTTCTGGCATATTTTAAAGATTCCCTGAAAAAAAAGCCGCATTTTTCGTGGTGTATCCTGTTTCCAAGCATTGCGGCCCGCTTGTCCCAGGCCCAGGGATGATAATTACGGTAGAATAAAAAATCCGGCCCCTGGCATCCGAAGGCAAAAAGATTTTTTCTATCAAGCGCCATTTTTCTGAAACGGTCTTCAGACGAGGCCAGGACCTCCCGCCCGCAGATAAGGTGTGTCCAAACATCTGGCATGTATACCCTCTCCGTTAAGGTGATTATCAAAAGGCCGGGATTTCCGCATTAAATCCCGGCCTTTAACATTCCTTGGATGATGTGCTTATAAGACTGATCAGACATTTCAAACAAAGCCAGCCTTCACAGCCCACATGCTGACCGGCCATTTCCCTCTCCAGGCTGCAGCCACAGTTAAAACATATATCCATCGGCAAGCCCCCGTATGTATTATATTCAGCAGGGTGCTTGTCATTTGCAAAGCATTCTCTGTCACTACATCCAGGGGAAGCCTTGACCCTAGGAACGAACCTGGCCGTCACCGAATATCACATATTTATATGTTGTCAGCTCTTTAAGGCCCATTGGCCCCCGGGCGTGCAGTTTCTGGGTTGATATCCCTATTTCAGCGCCGAAACCGAACTGGTGTCCGTCGGTAAACCTGGTGGAGGCGTTTACATATACCGCAGCGGCGTCCACCTCCCTGGTAAACCGCCGGGCCTTGTTGTAATTGCCTGTGATGATGGCCTCGGAGTGCTTGGTCCCGTAACGGTATATGTGTTCCATGGCCTCATCCATGCTGTCCACCACTTTTACCGCAAGTATAAGATCCAGATACTCGGCGGCCCAGTCCTCTTCGGTGGCCGGTACAACCCACTGGGCCAGTTCCATGGTGCGCTGGTCGCCCCTTATCTCAACACCCGCTTCTTTCAGCCTGTCAAGCATGCGGGGTAAAAACCGGCCGGCCACATCCCGGTGCACCAGCAGGGTTTCAATGGCGTTACACACACCGGGGCGCTGGCACTTGGCATTGACGACAATCTTTTCCGCCATCTCCAGGTCGCCCTCGTCATCCACGTAAACATGGCAGTTTCCAACGCCAGTTTCTATTACAGGCACTGTGGAATTCTGCACCACGGTCTGTATAAGGCCGGCCCCGCCCCTGGGAATAATCACGTCAATGAGGTCGTTCATTTTTATCATTACGCTGACGGCGGCCCGGTCTGTGCTATCCAGAAGCTGTATCGACCCTTCCGGCACTCCGGCCTTTGCCGATGCCGCTGCAATAATCTCCGTAATGACCCTGTTGGAATTAATGGCCTCGGAACCCCCCCGCAGCAATACGGCATTACCGGTTTTGATGCAAAGACCCGCCGCGTCCACGGTAACATTTGGCCTGGCTTCATAAATGATCCCTACCACACCCAGTGGCACCCTTACCTTCCCCACCTGGATGCCGTTGGGCCGCAGCCACATGGAATCCATCTCTCCCACCGGATCGGAAAGCTGCGCCACCTCCTTAAGCCCCACGGCCATATCCTCGATCCTCTCCGGGGTCAGCAGCAGCCTGTCTATGAGCGCCCTGGAAAGCCCCTTATCACGCCCGGCCCTGACATCAATTTCATTTGCCTCCAGTATCGCCGGGGTGCTTTTTACCAGTGCCTCGGCCATATACACCAGGGCGCTGTTCTTCATGCCTGCTGACAGTCCCGACAGAACCCTCGACGCCTCCCTGGACTTCAGAGCCCTGGACCTGATTTCCTGTTCCATCATCTTACTACCTCCCCTTCATTACAAACTGGATACAAGGTTGTTTCTGTGTATAACTTCCTCATAATCCTGGTGTCCCAGTATTTTTTTTATTTCCCTGGAGTGCCTTCCCTTTATCATTTCAACATCCCGTGCGGAATAATTTACAATGCCCCTGGCTATCTCCCTGCCTCCCGGATCTATCACGCTTACGGTATTTCCTATCTCAAAACCGCCCTCGACCCCTGTGATTCCCGATGGCAGCAGACTTTTACCGCTCTCCAGCAAAGCCCTGGCCGCGCCTTCATCCACAAATATTTTCCCCTGCAGGGAGGAGCTGTAGGCTATCCACCTTTTCTTATTCTCCAGCTTTTCCAGCGGCCAAAAAGCGGTTCCTATTTCTTCACCGTCCATAATCCTGCGCACCACGTCTTTGCAGGATGCGCTGGCCAGCACCATCACCGCCCCCGAATGCATGGCTATTTTTGCGGCCTGCAGCTTGGTCACCATCCCCCCGGTGCCTACGTTGCTACCAGTCCCCCCGGCAATACTTTCCATTTCACCGCTTATTTCCCTCACCTCGGATATAAGCCCGGCGTCTTTTACCGATCGGGGGTCAGCGGAATAAAGACCGTCAACGTCGGAAAGCAGTATAAGCGCGTCGGCGTCCACCAGACCGCCCACCAGGGATGCCAGGGTGTCGTTGTCGCCGAGCTTTATTTCATCCACCGCCACAGTGTCGTTTTCATTGATTATGGGTATCACCCTTAGCCCCAAAAGGGCATAGAGAGTATTCCTGGCGTTCAGGAACCGCTTCCGGTCGGAAAAATCCTCCCTGGTGAGAAGCACCTGCCCAACTGTAACACCGTACTCGGCAAACAATTTCTCATACATGTGCATGAGTATGCCCTGCCCCACGGCGGCTGCAGCCTGTCTTTCAGGTATGTTTTTAGGGCGCCTGGAAAAACCGAGCCGGTTAAAACCCATCCCCTGGGCACCCGAGGTAACCAGTATCACATCAAGCCCCTTGTTGTTAAGATCAGAAAGCTCCCGGGCCAGTGATTCCATCTGCGATATGTTCGGCTTGCCGTTAGGGTAGATCAGTGAGCTTGACCCCACCTTTACAACCACCCTTCCGGCGTTTCGTAAATCAGACCTGTGCCTCATATTACCTCACGTAAATATTTGGGATGAAATTTATTATAACATGTAAAACCTAGAATAATAAGAAAAATTACATGCAAAAACAGCATATTAGATAAAAGTAAAGCGCCCCTCCAGAGCACTGTTTTGTATCATTGAATGATCCCGAACCGATTTTATAATCTCGGTCACTCTGCGAATTCGAACTCGACATCTTTTATCCTGACGGTATCCCCCTGTTTGGCGCCGGCCTTTCTGAGCGCATCGTCTATACCCATCATAAACATTATCTTCTGCAAGCGGCTTACGGCCTCCTCATTCTCCAGGTCGGTCATGGCCACATGGCGCTCAATTTCCTTTCCTCCCACATTAAATATCCCTTCCTGCCTTTCAATGGTAAATCTGGGCCCGGACTTATGCAGCGCCTCTTCAGGCACACCTGCCACCCCGGCCCTGGTTTCTTTTGCCGGTATTGTTACCAGAAGGTGTGCCAGACTTGCCACGAGCCTTTCTATACCCTCACTGGTAAGGGCCGATATGGGATAAATATCATACCTGCCCCCCAGCTCCTTTTCGAGAAGTTCCAGGTTCTCCCGGGAGCCGGGCATGTCAATTTTATTGGCCGCCACCACCATGGGTTTTTCAATAAGATCAGGGTTATAGAGTGAAATCTCCCGGTTGACGGTATTGAAATCTTGAACCGGGTCCCTTCCGCCATAGCCGGATACATCAACCATATGCACCAGTATGCGGGTTCTTTCAACATGGCGCAAAAACTCATGACCCAGGCCCGCCCCTGCATGGGCCCCCTCTATAAGCCCCGGAATGTCGGCCACCACAAAACTGTTTCCCTCATTCACCCTGACCATACCAAGATTGGGAACCAGTGTGGTGAAAGGATAGTCGGCAATCTTGGGCTTTGCTGCAGAAATCCTTGAAATCAGGCTTGATTTGCCGGCGTTTGGCAGACCCACCAGGCCTACATCAGCCAGTAGTTTCAACTCCAGAATGAGCCAGCGCTCCTCACCCGGCTCCCCCTTCTCCGCCATTTTGGGAGCCTTGTTGTTCATGGTGGCAAACCTGGCATTGCCCCTGCCCCCGCGTCCTCCAACAGCCACCACCAGACGCTGCCCGCCGGCGGTAAGGTCCCCTATAAGATCCCCTGTTTCGGAGTCTCTCACAACTGTGCCGACAGGAACCCTTAACACCATGTCTTCTCCTGACCGGCCGTGCATGTTCTTGCCCATGCCGTGCTCGCCCCGCCCGGCCTTGTAATGACTGTGGTACCTGAAATCAACCAGGGTGCGGAGGCCTTCGTCGGCCACAAAAACCAAATCACCGCCCCGGCCTCCGTCACCACCCCAGGGCCCGCCGTCAGGCACATATTTTTCCCTGCGGAAAGCAACACACCCGTTACCGCCGTCCCCGCCCTTGACATAGATTTTAGCCCTGTCGTAAAACATAAATTTCTCCTAAACGTAAATATATCCATCTACTATTATGCACCATCTCAATTACTGTCAGGCGTCTTTTTTGGGAACCATTATAAAAATTTCCCCGCCGGCTGCCGATACCACCATACCCACCTTGCCTTCATAAGGTATAAGTTTGGCGCCGATTCTGGACAGGCCGTCCCTGGCTCTCTCGGCTTCCCTTCCGGGCGGGCCGGGTGAGAAAATTTTAAGCAGGTATTTTTTTTCTGTTTCAATCAGAGATATTTTTAAAGTGCGGTCAGGTACACCCGGAGGAACAAGACATTCCAGGGACTGGGCGAAAACCTCCTCCACCACCTCACCCAGTATCTCTCCCGAAACAGAGCAGGACTCAAGACTTGTATTTATATCGTACACCACATCCACCTGGTGCCTGCCGGCCAAAAAATGCCCCACCAGCAATACGGCAGCCACTTCAGGAACATTTAAATGCCCTACTTTGCTAAGTCTTTCGGCCTCCACACTGACCTGGCTGATGTATTCCCTGACCCTTTCCACTTTGTTCAACTGAACCAGACCCGAGATAACCTGTAAATGATTTAAAAAATCATGCCTTTGAACCGACATGATTTCTAGAAAAGTGGCTGTATCCAAAAAGAAACCCCCTCAGTAACGTAAAATGATATAGTGTTCGACTTTCAAGAAGCTTTTCCTGCAATGCAGATCTTCCCGTTCAAAAGTTTAAATAAACATAAAATTATCCACAACCCCCATTGTTCAAAAAGCGTACATATTTTCGTAAGTCCAGAGTCCTATGTCAATACTTATCAACAGCTTATCCACAGCTTAAAAGTCAAGATGACTGTTGCCGAGTGGTCAAATTTTCATCCTTCTGACCAGAATGTCATGGACCCTCTCAAACAGCAAACCCGCAGCAAACCATAAGGGGGCCATGTCCAGGCGAATCAGCCCGTCTATCTCCCAAACCGTCCTGCCGCTGTAATCCCATGGGCTGACACCTGTCGCCAGCCGGATGACACCCCCGGTGACATACTCCACCATCCAGATCAAAACTACCCATATAAAGCCCCGCAGCACCCAGTGCCATGCCCTTATCTTGTCATGAACCGGCTCGAGGAAGAGTGCCAGACCATATATTGGAAACATCCACAGGTACGTGGTGGCCAGAAGCCTGACATCGCCCCTTATGGCGGACCCAAGCCCCGTAAACAATATTTCCATAGCCCATCCCAGCATTCCGTAAGCCAAAAACCTTGCGTATTTCATAAAAATATTTTGCATAGGCCGGCATTGTATTATTAAGGGCAATAATTTCCTTTTATCTTAAAAGGGGCTGCGCCCCTTCGGACGGTATAGACGTCCTACCCCCACTGAAGCAAGGGGGCGAACCCCCTTGGAACCCCCCGGTATGGGAAATTATCTTCAGAATTATTTTTCGGGTTAATTTCCCATATCTTAATAAAGGGGCTGCGCCCCCATAATCCACAGAATTACATTCAGCTTAATTTCCTGAAAAAGGCTTCGGCTGAGCATACAGGCTTGCCTTTTTACCCGGCATGGTTTATTCTAAAAATAAAACGGGAGGAGAAAAGACGTGGGAATGAAAATATTTATAGCCCTGGCCGTGGCGTTCAGCGCGGCGATGGTTGGGATGCTGGTCAGCGGCACCGCCAGGGACATCACTCTGGCCACCACCAAGTTTGATAATCTGGGTGAGTCACATCATTAAAAATATATGGAAAAAGTAAATGCTCCGGTTTCACGGAGCATCTGTTTTTCACGGCTTTATTTTTTTATACCTGTCACCGAAAAGCAGTATTGCCTCCCTGACAATTTTTGCGGCCAGTATTGCCGTGCGGTCTGTCTGGTCATAAGCGGGACACACCTCCACCAGGTCAAAACCGATTACGTTCAGATCCGAACAGGCCTCCAGCGCCGAAAAAAGCTGGGCGGGAGTGCAGCCGCCGGGCTCCGGGGTGCCTGTTCCGGGAGCGTAGGCGGGATCCAGCACATCAATGTCCAGGGTAATATAAACCGGTTTTCCTTTCAGCCTTCCTGCCACCCTCACAATATCTTCCATATTTATAACTTCGGGGAAGAAGTTCACGAAAGACCTTGCGTAGGCAAACTCCTCCCTGGTCCCGGACCGTATACCGAACTGAAACAGATTTTCGCCGCCCACTATTTCCACAACCCGTCTCATCACCGTGGCATGGGAAAGTCCCACTCCCAGGTACTGCTCCCTCAAGTCGGCATGAGCGTCGAAGTGAATCACCGCCAGCCCCGGGAAAAGAGAGGCCGCACAGCGCACCGCCGGCAGGGTTACAAGGTGTTCTCCCCCCAGCATTACAGTGAGCTTGCCATCCCGCAGGACCTTGCCCACGGTTTTTTCTATCCTCTCCAGGTTTTCCTCAACCTTGCCGGGTATAATCAGAATATCCCCCAGGTCGGTGTACATGAATTCGGCGAGATCCCTGTCCAGGCGTGCGCTGTATTCTTCCAGAACCTCGCTGACTCCGCGAATGCTCCTGGGACCATTCCTGGCACCGCTCCTGAAACTTACCGTCTGGTCCATGGGAGCCCCCAGAATTACTGCCCGGGCCCCCTCGTAGTCATCGCCGCTTCCCATAAATCCGCTGAATTCCTCAGTATACACTAACCATCAACCCTTTTCGGCACATATCTTTTATGCTGCTCTGCGCCTGACCGGCAAGGCAGCTGCAAGGTTCATTTCACCAGTTCTTTTACAAATTGCGGCAGTACAAAGGCGCTCCTGTGTATTTCGGGGTTGTAATATTTTGTATCAATTTTGGTAAAGCCTGCAATATCCACCTCAAGGGGGTCGTTCTTCTTGGAACCCAGCGTAAAGGACCACAATCCACCGGGGTAGGTGGGAATATTGGCCAGAAAAAGCCTGGTCACCGGGAAAATGGACCTGATATCCCCTGTTATCCTGGTTATGAGATCCTTGTTAAAAAAGGGCGACTCGGTTTGAGCCACGAAAAGCCCGTTCTCGGTCAGCGCGTTGTACACGTTCCTGTAAAATTCCGCTCCGAAGAGCCCCACGGCGGGACCTATTGGATCAGTGGAATCCACAATGATCATATCGTAAGTATTCCTGTTTTCCTTTACATGTTTAATGCCGTCGTCCACCACGACCTCGGCCCTGGGATCGTCAAGGGCGACGCTTATCTCAGGCAGAAACATCTTTGAGGCCTCTATAACCTTGCCGTCAATTTCCACCAGCACAGCCTTTTCAACCGACGGGTGCTTCAATATTTCCCTGATGGACCCACCGTCGCCTCCGCCGATTACCAGGACCCTGCGCGGCCTGTCCAGGGTGTTCAGCCCAACATGGGTAATCATTTCGTGGTAAACAAATTCGTCCACAACGTTGGTCTGGATAATGCCGTCCAGAAGAAGCATCCTTCCGAACTGAAGGGTATCGACCACCATAATGTCCTGAAACTGGCTTTTTTCACGATACAAGGTCTTAACTGCCCGGCACCCGATGGTAAGGTTTTCGGTTTGGTATTCGGTCACCCATAAATTCAAGATCTGCTTCCCCCATACATTCTTTATTTAAACTCGGCCAGTGATTTGAAAACATACAGGTATAATTATAAACTCATAATATTGCGGCGCACAACATTTTTTTGCATGATTACCTTATTTTTCAGCACATCTTTTCCGCCTGTATAGTTTTCCTCCGTCAGAGGAAACATATGAAAGCCATTTCATTTTATTCAGGAGGGTTGACATGTCCAAAACTGCAATAGGAACCTTCGACAGCCGTGGCAGCGCTGAAAGGGCGATAAATGCGCTTAAAAGCAAGGGATTTGAAAAGGATATTTCAGTGTTGGCCAAGCATGACAAAGCCGGCAGAGACACCGACAAGTACAACACCCGTTTTACCGGGGGAGATCCGGTAACCGACGGCGCCAGCACCGGAGGAGTGATCGGCGGCCTGGTGGGGCTGGCAGCCGGGGCGGGAGCTCTGGCAATACCGGGGCTGGGGCCCCTGCTGGCTGCAGGCCCTATCGCCGGGCTTCTTTCAGGGGCAGCCACCGGAGGTATAGCCGGGGGGCTGGCCGACTACGGCATACCTTCGGAAAGAGGACGTTTTTTTGAAGACAGGGTAAAACAGGGCCGCGTCCTTGTAAGCCTGCGCTGCGATGACTCCAGGGCCAAAGAAGCCTCCGGCATAATGAGCGCCAACGGCGGCCAGGATGTGGAGATTCACTAAGTTTTAGCCACAGAGATCACAAGAAAATATAGTGTGATTGGGGGTTAGTGCTTGGGGATTAGTAGCTGCTCGTCGCTAGCCGCTAACCCCTCTGTGTCCGCTGCGGCTAATAAAAGCTGAATAGTCTGCGCACTCCAGCATCCGTCCTCTATATTGCTAATTTTTCATACACTGACTTAAACACCAGCGCGTCCTCGGCCTGAAGGCCGTCAGACTCGCATATTACCGTGAACCCGGCTGATCTTGCGGCCAGTTGACGGGCCAGAAGCGTGAAATCAGGCCCGTAGCCTTCATCCCTGGTTGTACGGTGCCTCTTTTCCCCTGCATTGGTATACTCCACAGGGCTGAAATGAATATGCAGGTTCTTAAGAGCCTCCCTTCCCAGGGCGGCTTCAACCTTGTCAAACACACCGGAAAACGCCTCTTCCAGTTCAAAGCCCCCCAGGCTTGCCGCATGCAGGTGCCCGAAATCCAGTGCGGGAATGACTCCGGAATCCAGAGTGCACAGCTCAAGCACCTCGTCCAGACTGCCCAGCAGGGACTTCTTGCCCATGGTCTCCGGAGCCAGGAATATCCCGCCGAGCCCATCCTCCCGGGCCTTTTTTATAATTTCCCCCAGCAGTTGCCCGGCCCTCCTTATGGATGCAGTCCTGTCACCCTTTACCGATCCGGGATGAAACACAACCACACCGGCCCCCATCCACCGGGCGGCTGCCAGTGATTTCATAAGGTGATTCACTGTTTTTTCCCTCAGCACCGGATCATCGGTGGCCAGATTTATATAGTAAGGGGCGTGGATGCTCAGATGGACCCCGTGTTCCCGCGCCAGCCGGCCCAGCCTGCGGGCGGTTTCCTCCCCTATGTTCACCCCCCTGCTGCACTGGTACTCGTATGCGTTAAGACCTTTTTTGCTCAGCCACCCGGGCATGTCCAGCGAGCTTTTATGACCTTGTTCGTAAAAGGAATTTGGATTGCCGGCCGGACCAAACCTTATACTCAAAATCCCCGCCTCCTTTTAAGTAACCCCTTAATGCGGCTCCGCTACCAGATTATAGTTTCCGCCCGGATTTGTAAATAAATTATTCCCTCCAACTTATGTTTTTTAAAATACGAGGAGGAATTACCTTAAAATTACTTTAATACTTTATTTATCCATATTGTAAGGAGGTCGTATCTTGCGCATAAGCAAACTCATGTTACTGACTGCTCTGCTAGGTCTTATCCTGTCCATCAAGGTCATCACCGGGTGGGAAGCGGCGTCCGGCAAGAGTGAGCTGGTAATACTGCAGGGAAGTATACCTGAGAGTATTGACCCGGCGGTAAATTCAACCCTGGAAAACGCACTCCCCATTACCGGAGTATACGAAGGGCTGGTAAGGCTGAACCCGGAAACCCTGAATCCCGAACCCTGCCTGTCGGATAGCTGGGAGGTTTCGGATGACGGGAAGCGCTGGACATTTTACCTCAAGCCGGGAATTCAGTTTAGCGACGGAACCGCCTGTGACGCGGAAGCCGTAAAGGCAAGCATGTCCAGAGTCATGGCGCTTCAGGAAAGCCAACCATACGCCTCTCTCATTTTCGGCCCGGTTTCATCAATTGAAACCGGGGAAAGGTACACTGTTTCTTTCATTTTAAAACAGCCTTTCGCCCCATTTTTAAAAAATCTGGCTCTCCCGCTGGGAGCTCCGGTGGTGAGCCCCGCCGCCCTGAAAAAGTATGGGGATGATTTTTGGAAGCACCCTTCGGGCACGGGTCCCTATATTTTTGTGCAGTCCGACAAGAATAAAATCGTGCTGCAGTCCAACCCCCGTTATCGCGGCAGCCCCCCTTCAATTAACAGAGTTGTGGTAAAGGCGGTGCCTGATCCGTCAGCCAGGACCAGGCTGTTACTGGACAGGAAGGCTGATATCATTTACCGGCCCGGACCGGATCAAACCGAAAAGCTACGGGCCGGCGGCATGAGAATTACCTCCCTTCCCGGCCTGGACGTCAGTTATCTCGGGTTTTACACCGACAGGCCGCCCCTTGACAATAAGTACCTGCGCTACGCCATCGCCTATGCCCTGGACAGGGACAGGATAGTTGCCGATGCGCTGCGCGGCGAGGGAGTGCCGGCTGCCGGACTGCTTCCCCCGCCCATTTCCACTTTGAAGAAAGCAGGCAGCAAGCTCAGCCCCGACCAGGTACGCAGGATATTGTCCAGGGAAGGGTATCCCGGGGGGATCAGCCTGACCCTTATCGCTTACGAAGATCCCAGGCGATACTGCCCCCCGGGGGGAACGGCCCTTGCCGAAGAAATCAGGAGGCAGCTTGAACCGGCCGGCATTACCATTAATATACAGTCACTGCCGTGGGAAAAACACAAAGAGGCAATCAGGAACAAAACCGGTGACTTTTTCCTTTACGGCTGGACCGGCGACAACGGAGACCCGGACAATTTCCTTTATACACTGCTGTCCTCCTCACAAATCGACCAGGGATTAAACGCATCCGGGTATAAAAACGACAAGCTGGATGTGTATCTGGTTACAGCACGCAGGGTTTCCGATCCCAAGTCCAGGGACCTGCTGTACCGGCAGGCCGAAAATATAATTATGGAAGAAGTCCCGGTGGCGCCTATAAATCACGGCATTTTCAGAATAGCCCACTCCTCCGCTGTAAAGGACATAAAAATAACCGGACTGGGGCTTTTAAACCTTTATACAGTTCGAAAGTTATAATATGTCATTTTTACCATAATTTTTACCTATAAATGCTGTATAACCGTCCATTATCGGCAAATAATAATTCCGGAAGCCGGAAGGCATAAAAAATTTTTCCAAGGGGGAAAAAGTTGATGGATCAGCAGGTAGTACAACTCCAGCAACAAATTCAGAGGCTGCAGCAAGAAATAAACGATATCACCCAGGTATGCAATCAGCTGCAGCAGTCGGAGCAGGCTAACGCTATCCAGCTCCAGCAAATGACCCAAAAAGAGCTGATGGCATCCCAGGGCCTGAGAAGAATTCAACAGGTAGCCAGCCAGCTGAGCCAGGATGTAACCCAGCTTTCGAACATTACACAGCAGATCGCAACCCAGGTGCTGCCGATGCAGAGGGCGCTGCAAACAACAGGTGTAATACCGACAACTTATGCAAGCTATACCGGCCTTACAGGCCAGCTTCCCACAACCGGTGTTTTCGGAGGCCAATTCGGAGCTTTTGGCCAGGGAACCACTCAACTGGGCCAGTTTCCCATTAATTTCAGCGCTGTAACCTCACAGCTGCCTCTTTACACCCAGGGATACAGCCAAAACGCTCTGGGAACAGGCGGCCAAATGGGCTATTCCACCCAGGCCTTTTCAAACCCTGCCAACCAGTTCGGAATGAGCACCCAGACACCCTGGAGCACCAATATGTTCTCCCAGGTAAGCCCCGCTTTCCAAAGCGGTCTGGGGACGTCCCAGCAGTTGTCCGGCATACAGAGCAACCTGGCCGGCGCCGGCCTCACCTACTCTCCTTATCAGTCGAACCAGTTCGGTTTCAGGTAGGTAAATAAACCAGCCCGAAGGAGGCCGTCAGCGGCCTCCTTTTTTGCCTCCTGAAAAGCAACACTTCTCCTTGGCAGCAGAGAAATAAAAATAGACAATATATCCCCCTTAACATAATTTGCCACTATTACTATAATTAAACTGTGGCATCGATCTCAAAAACGGGGGGGTAAAGCTATGGCCAAACCGATCAAGGAAGGTCTATCCTACAATCAGAGGGATATAGTGGAGCTTTTGGTGGATTTCTCGGCTTTCAAGGACAGAGTAGAAAAAAAATTCCGGGATGTTGCCAGGGAACTGGAGGGAAAATCAAACGAGCATGAGCTTTGGGTAAACCTGTACCTTATCTCCACTGACTATTCCGAGGAATTCAACAATAAGAAATCCAAACAGGAAAACATCGTCCAGAAAGTATCCTGAAAAAAATGACCGGTACCGCAAGGACCGGTTTTTACTTTTTAAAAAGCCCTGAAAAAGAGAAATTCCCGCTTAAAAAGCGGGTTATAGCATGTTGACTGAAACTATGTCCACTACTATTCTATTCATTACAATAAAAATACCTCTTTTTTGTCACTAAAAAGTTTTAATAATTTTTACAGCGGTTCACCATCATTCTTAATCCCCCTCCGGGAGATGCAAAACAGGTGATGACAAAAAAAACTAGTTCCTATAGAATAAGAGTTGACCGTTGAGGAAAGCTACTAGCCGGAGGTGTTTGAACGGTGATCGATCCGGTGGCCCTGGAAATAGGGCCAATTCAGGTAAGATGGTACGGCATTATAATGGCCTCGGCCTTTCTGATTGGAACAATACTGGCATACAGGAGGGCAAACAGGGAAAACATCAATCCCGATCATGTCATAGGTATGATTACAATAATTATACCTGCGGCTATAATTGGAGCCAGGCTTTACTATGTGGCCTTCCAGTGGTCCGACTACAGCTCCGATCCCTTAAGGGCCCTGGCCATATGGGAGGGGGGCCTGGCCATTCACGGCGGGATATTGGGAGGGGTGCTGGCCGGCCTGTTATACGTTAAAAAATACGGGTTACCCGTCTGGAAAACGGCAGATGTCCTGGCTCCCAGCCTCATACTGGGACAGGCAATCGGCAGGTGGGGAAACTTTATCAACCAGGAAGCCCACGGGGGACCCGTATCCCAGGAGTTTATCTCACTGTTCCCGGGTTTTATCAAAAATCAGATGTACATAGACGGCAGCTATTACAACCCCACGTTCCTCTATGAGTCAATCTGGGATTTTGGGGTCTTCGCCTTTCTCACCTATTACTGGAGGATACGTAAAATTCCCGGCGAGGTCTCGCTGCTGTACCTGATACTTTACTCCCTGGGGCGCTTTTTCATAGAAGGCATGAGAACAGACAGCCTCATGCTGGGGCCGGTTAGAGTGGCCCAACTGGTCAGCCTTATGCTCATTATCGCGGCAATAACGGTTTTTTTCATGAAAAGGAGGACAGCCGTCCCACAGGTTAATTTGCGCAGGCCCGGCGGCAAAAAAAGACGCCGGTGACCAAAGCCCGGCACATTTTATAAATCCGACACCCGGGCGCAACCACGGGACGCTTAAAGGCGTCTTTTTTTTGCGCCCGGGCCGCCGCCAAATAGCGGCAACCTGCCCTGCACTTGCCCGGAAGGCCCTTTTTATGGTAAGCTCAGTAGTGTGTGAACATCATTTTTTGTCGTATTATCCCAAAAGAAGGATAATGTGAAAGGAAGTAGGTCATGGCATCCCGGAGCAAAAGAAAGGTGCCGGTAAAAGAAATCAGGCCCGCCAAAGGCAGTCCTGACAACAAAATGAAGTACGAACTGGCGGGTATAGCCGTTATCACGCTGGCACTTCTGGGCGCCG
>JBMOPC010000039.1:0-15737 GCA_049323915.1 Bacillota bacterium | reverse complement strand
AGCATGGGATAAACCCTGCCATCTACCTGGACAGGGAACTGAAGCATAACCCCAAATTATACAGGTTAGCCCGTTGCATCCTGGCCGAAGAACTCGGCCATTATTTTACTGGTATTACCTCCAGTGTATTTAAAATTCATGCCAACTACAGTTTAGAACGCAAGATGTCCGTTGCGGAGAAAAGGGCCCTGCACTGGGCGACAAGCAGACTTATTCCCACGGACGAGATTTTGGAACTATTGAGCAGAAATAAGTGGGAATGTATGGACCTGGCCGACTATTTCGAGGTCACAACCTGGTTCATGTTCAGAAAGCTGGAATTTGTACAGTATCAGATAAAAGCCAGGCGCAGGGAAATCAGCTTTGACCTGATCACACAGGTTAAGTTCTCCTGTCTATGAAGCTTATCTTTTTAAGGAAATTTCATCAAGCTGCAAGGTAATCCCTGACGGGTAAGACTCCCCCTCAATGTGCACCCAGCTAATATCATACCAGACCCTCTTTCTGTCCAGCATGCTGATGGCCTCTCTTACACTTTGACGACTTCCGATGAAGGTTATTTCCAGTGTGATGGGATTGAACTGTACGGGATTGCCAAATAAATACCACATATATCTGAGTATTGACCTGCTCATTATATTACCTGAAATCATTTCTGCTCCCTTAAGAATCAAATATTTAATTTTAGCAGGATATCCTTTCAAACCTGTCCATCAACCATCCAAAGCCCAGCTAAAAGCGTTGCCCCCTGCGGGAAAATCAATAAAGGAATAAAAAAAGCCTGCCCCGATTCAGAGCAGGATGCAGAATCATTAACCCGTGCCAGGAGCGTAGAGGAACCCAGCTTTTTGGTTTCTGATCAAATGAAACCGGTTCCTGAACTTTCCTGCTGGAGGTCCAGGTCATTACACACTGTGTCTCTCGCCCTTTTTTTATTCTTTCGCTTTTTTACCTCCTTCACTTCCTCAGAATACTCAGCAATCCTGTACTCAACGTCCCCAATCTTCCAGCGCATCCGGTGTATTATGTATGATCGTATGTTTTCCCAGAACCTGTTAGCCGACGCTCCCGGCACTGAATCATTCTCAGCAACGCTATGAATAAGCTCCTTAATTTGCCCGTTAGCCGTGTTTGTAACAGTGATTTTATAGGTTTTTCCCTCCACTACCCGATCCATGATTCCCACCCCTCAATATATGGACGACCATTCTATCTCACGGGTTCCGGTTACCGGTGACACAAAATTGTTTTTCACTTGAATTCCCTGAAAATTATTCCGGCCAGAAGCATTTTTTTGATATTAAGGGTCAAGCAGCGGGATGCCCTGCTGGCATACGACTCCCCGTCCACGGCCCGCCTGCAGGGGGTGGGCAATCCCCCGGCGGACCCACCGGGTGGAGCGCCTTGCCGCCTCCGCCACCGGCACTCCCAAAGCCAGCAGGGAAGCCAGGGCTGACGCCAGGGTACACCCGGTCCCGTGCACGGCTGCCCCCGGAACACGCCCCGATTTAAGCCACAGACTTTTTTCCCGGCTGCATAAAAGATCAACTACTTCATCTTCCTTTAACCCGCTCTCTGCTGAAGCTGGCAGGTGCCCGCCCTTGAGCAGCACCCACTGGGTCCCCGAGTCCAGGATAGCCGCCGCGGCGCGCTCCATGTCGCCGGTTTTGCGGATCTTCAGTCCCGTCAGTGCCTCGGCCTCGGGCACATTAGGGGTAACCACGGCGGCCAGAGGGAAAAGTTCTCTAAAATACGCCTCCACCCCGCCGGACGCCAACAGGTCCACCCCCGTTCCCGATTTAAATACCGGGTCCACCACCAGGGCGGGAAACCGGATATTTTCCGGCTGTCCGGACGTCCGCTCTTTCCCCGGACAGCCCTTTTCCAACCCTGCGCCCCCATTAATATCTTCACGGTCGTACAGGCCGGTGTAACTTCGCCACAGGCGGGCAAGTCCCCGGATGTTGCCGGCGCTGGCCATCATGCCGGTCTTGACCACGCCGGGCCGGAGGTCCCACAGCACGTCTTCGGCCTGGGCCATGACCCATTCTAAGGGTAGTGGAAACACACTAATTACCCCGTGGCTGGTCTGCCTGGTCAAGACGGTAACCGCCGCCGCCCCGTAAACTCTCATCCGGGCCATTACCTTCAGATCAGCCTGGATGCCGGCGCCGCCGCTCGGATCAGACCCGCCAACGGACAGTACCTTTGGTATATTATCCTTCATCCCGATCACCATCCCGGCCTGCCGGCGGGGCAAAGTGATTGTACCCCCTTGCCGGAAGAGGTGAGGGCTTTCCGCCGGGTTCGCCCGGGAAAACTGCGGCAACTCCTTCTTCGGCGCCGGTCAGACGCCCGATGACCGTCACCGAAGTACCCGTTCTCAACCTGACCTGTTCTATCAGCGAGGGGGCCGCGTCCGGGGGTGCGGTGAAAAGAAGCTCATAATCCTCGCCCCCGTAAAGGGCCCACTGGTAAGCCGGCAGCCCCGCCGCCGAAGCCAGCTTCCTCGCCTGGGCGCTTACCGGGAGGCAGTCCAGATCCAACAGGGCGCCACAGGCGGAGTTCCGGCAAATATGGTGAACTTCGCTGGCCACCCCATCGCTGACGTCGATCATGGCGGTGGCGCCCCCGTGTTCCACCAGCGCCCTGGCTTCCTCCACCCGGGGCAAAGGGTCCAGGTGGCGGGACAGGAGGTAATCCTCTTCTTCGCCTGATAAAGCGCCCCGGCAAGATCCGCTATTGAGCAGAAGGTGTAACCCGGCGGCTGAATCCCCCACCGTTCCGGTGATCAGTATTAAATCGCCGGCCCGTCCCCCGCTGCGGGTAATGGGCGCGCGGGAGGCGAGGCCCAGCAGCGTCACGCTGACCAGCCACTTGCCGGATCGCACCGTGTCCCCGCCGGCCAGGACCACCCCAAACCTGCCGGCCATCTCCCCCATCCCGGCATACAGTTCCTCCACATCCTCCACCTCCGCCCCGGGCGGTATCCCTATGGACAGGAAGGCCCAGCCGGGCAGGCCGCCCATGGCCGCGATATCGCTGATATTGGCAGCCAGCGCTTTTCTGCCCAACAGCCGGGTCCGGGGAGGGAGCCACAGGAAGTGCACCCCTTCCACCAGCATATCGGTGGTGGTCAAAAGGGTTTTTCCCGCCGGAATGTTGATGGCGGCGGCATCATCGCCGACGCCCAGCCGCAGGCAGGATTTTATCAATTGGCCGCCGTCCGGGCTCTCACCCTCCCCGGATGCGGCCAATTCTTGCCTTCCCCGCCGCCAGCCGGCATCCCAGGCCGGTATCAGGCGGTCAATCAGGCCGAACTCGCCGACCTCATCCAGCTGTGTTCTTCTCATGATGATCGACCTCCCCCGGCAGTCGGGCGGTTAACTATTTCCGCCAGTTCCCGCGCCGCCCCTTCCGGATCCCCGGCGGTCACTATGGCCGAAACCACGGCCACCCCCCGGGCGCCCGAAGCCATAACGGCGGCCGCATTGCCGGCGTGCAGGCCGCCAATGCCCACCACCGGCAGGGATACGGACCGGCAGATCTGGGCCAGTCCTGCAATTCCCAGGGCCGGCGCCTCCACCTTGGTGGGTGTAGCAAACACCGCTCCGGCCCCAATGTAGTCGGCGCCCCGGCTCTCGGCCTCCAGGGCCTCCGTAACGCTGGAAGCCGAAATCCCGATAATTACCCCCGGGCCGAGAATTTTCCGGGCCAGCTCAGGGGAAAGGTCCTCCTGACCCAGGTGCACCGCGGGCGCCCGGACCGCCAGGGCCACGTCCACCCGGTCGTTGACCACAAATAGAGCATTGTACCGGCGGCAGATCTCCGCCATGGCCCCGGCCTCCTCCACCATCTGCCGTGTTCCGGCCTTCTTTTCCCGGTACTGAACCACATTGACACCGCCCCGCAGGGCGGATTCCACCAGGGAAAGCAGGGTGCAGCCGCGGCACAGGCCCCGGTCGGTGACAAGATAGGTCCAGGGCAGACTTGACGCCATGAAAGCCTTCCGGTCCAAATTCACGGTTTAAACACCCCACTTTTTAAATTTTCCATCCGGCGCACGAATAATCCACCTCCGCCATTTTACACCGCCTCAACCCTGGCCAGCCCGGCGGCCCGGCCTCCTGTCAGATTGTATACGGCATCGAAAAGCTGGTTCTTAAAATCCATGGGCCCCCGGGGCGGCCCCGGCGCCCTCCCGTCCAGGGACCCCCGGCCGGCGGCAATCTCTCCGGCCACCCCGTAAAAGGCCAGGGCCGAGGCCGCCGCAGCCAGCTTGTCCTCCTCCACGGCGCAAAAACAGGCCACGATGGAAGAGGCCATGCAGCCGGTGCCCGTCAGCCGGCCCATCCAGGGGTCCCCGTTGGCGACAGAGTAAGTCCTCTGTACGTCAGATACGTAATCCACCTCACCGGTGACGGCGGCCACCAGGGAGAAGCGGCGGGCCAGGGCCCGGGAAGCCTCCAGGCCGTCGCCGCTGACCGCGTCAACTCCTTTAACCCTGGCCTCCCGGCCGGCCAGCACTGCGGCCTCCGAGGCGTTGGCCCGGACCACGGACACCCTGACCTCCTGTAAAATACGCAGGGATGACTCGGTGCGCAGCCGGGTGGCGCCGGCCCCCACCGGGTCCAGGACCACTGGGACGCCGGCCGCGTTGGCCGCCCTGCCGGCGATGATCATGGCATCGATCCATTCAGTGGTCAGGGTGCCGATATTCAAAACCAGGGCCCCGGACACCGAAGCCAACTCCGCAACCTCCTCCGGGGCATGGGCCATCACCGGGGAGGCCCCGGCCGCCAGCACCATGTTGGCACAGTCATTCATCACCACGAAGTTTGTCAGGTGATGGATCAGAGGGCGCCGCTCCCGGAGCAGCGTAACCTTTTCAGTAAGAATCTCTGTTATGTTGTTATGCACTAAAAACACCTCCTGTTGGTATTTCCCCGGGCGGTATCCATCATCGCCACGGGCGTTGTGTTTAGGCTAATCCCGGGGCCTGTTCGGTTCAGCAGGTTTCAACCGGACGTCCCAGGTAGTCGCTGACTATTTTCATGGCGCAGTATGGGCCGCACATGGAGCAGCCGGTTTCGTCCCGGTTCCGGCCGTGCCGGTCAAAGGCCCGGGGGTCCATGGACAGCCGGCGCTGCTCGGCCCAGTCCAGGGATTTTCGCGCCCCGGCCATGGCCCGGTCCCAGTCGGCGGCCCCCTTTACTCCTTTAGCAATGTCGGCGGCGTGTCCGGCGATACGGGACGCCATGATCCCCTGCCGCACGGCATCCTCGTCCGGCAGGCCGAGGTGTTCCGACGGGGTCACGTAGCAGAGAAAGTCGGCCCCGGCGGCTGCGGCCATGGCCCCCCCGATGGCCGCGGTGATGTGGTCGTAGCCCGGCGCCACGTCGGTCACCAGCGGCCCCAGGACATAGAATGGGGCGTCGTCGCACAGCCTTTTTTGCAGCCTGATGTTCACTCCCACCTGGTCCATGGGCACGTGTCCGGGTCCCTCCACGATGACCTGCACCCCGGCCTCCCGGCAGCGGCGGACAAGTTCTCCCAGCACCAACAGCTCCTGAATCTGTCCCCGGTCGGTGGCGTCGGCGATGCAGCCGGGCCGCAGGGCGTCCCCCAGGCTTAAGGTTACGTCGTACTCCCGGGCAATGCTCAATATATCGTCAAACCTCCGGTAAAAAGGGTTTTCTTTATGGTGGTGCAGCATCCACCCGGTAAGGAAGGACCCGCCCCTGGAGACAATGTCCATGATACGGGGGTGGCTGCGCATCCTTTCCAGGGATTCCAGGGTCAGGCCGCAGTGCACGGTCATGAAGTCCACACCGTCTTCAGCCTGTTTTCTTATGGCCCGGAGTATGTCCTCTTCCGTCATGGCCACAATGGCCCCCCGGGCTTCCTGGGCCTCCACCGCGGCCTGGTAGACCGGAACGGTGCCGAAGGCCACCGGGCAGCCGGCTATCAGGGCGCGGCGCACTCCGTCGATATCGGGGCCGGTGCTCAGATCCATCACCGCGTCGGCGCCGTAGTCCAGGCAGACGGCCAGTTTGTTTTTCTCGGCCTCAATCCCGGAGGCCCCCCTGGACGTGCCGATGTTGGCGTTTACCTTGGTCCTGAGGCCCCGGCCAATCCCGCAGTAATTCTCCCGGGGCCTTAAGACGTTGGCCGGAATGACCATTCTCCCGGCGGCCACTTCGGCCATGATCTCCTCCGGGCTTAAGCCCTCTGCATTGGCCGCGCTGACCATCTCCGGCGTAATTTCCCCCCGCAAGGCGCTTTCCATCTGGGTACCCCGCCGATTCACCCTGTTGCTCATGCCACACACACTCCTTTTTTAGCCAAAATAAAAATCCCTCTCCGGAAAGAAAGGGATAAATAAACAGGACCGTTATCTGCTTTCCTCCGCTGGTATTAACCAGATCAGGTGCGAAGGGTCGGAAACTCTGCGCGTTTCCCTCTCAGCCCGGCATTTCAGGGCTCCCCCAGCATTTTAGCCAGTTATTCAGTTTTATGGGCCAGGACCAACAGCTTTATTGAATCTTATTTCGCCGGATATCGGGATATTCCTTCCTGTAAAAAGCAGCCTTCGGGTGCTGATGAGCAGACCGTGGACTAAAATAGAAAGGCATAGCTGTCAATATCGCTCAGAATATCAATAAAATCTTCAGTACTGAGAAGATGCTCATACTGTACCGACGTACCATCGGCCAAGTGTTCTATAAAAACACAGGTGCGTGGATTTGGCCGCATTTCCGGGATCTGCGCGACACCGATTAATCCTTTTTTAAATGCATTCACCAGTAATACATCGGTGCTCATAAAACTTACCGGCACACGCGGTACAGGTAAAAGGCCATACCTGTTCAGGTGCTCAAGAATCTTATGCTTTATGTCAAAGCAACCCTTATCACTGGTGCTGACAGTTATTGAGCTTATTTTACCGGGAAAATGGCTGAGCACTAAAAAACAAAGTGTAAGAATCGATACTTCACCGGCATTTTTCTTTTTGTCGTTGAACCCCCTTTCGTAAAAATCGACGATCCAGTCATCGGGGATGTCCACTGTTTTGTTTAAAAACCCATTTAATACTCTCTGGCAGGACTGATGAGGAGATGAAGCCAGCTTGAAAAGCCTGATCATCCTCTCGTCGTGGTATCCTATCAGTGGTAAATAGTCGTCCTCCTCGATCATGTAAAGCACTGTTTTCGGGATGGCGCTCAAATAACCCAGCCGTTTCTCGCTGTGACTGACCTCCGCGTGCACCCATCCAGGCACCAGTACAAGGTCATAATCAGCGCAGAAATACTGTCCGGTGAAATACTTATCGTTCTGGTTACAGAACTGGATATTGTTGTTGTCCGGGATAATGATCCGCACCCCGGTACTGTCACGAAAAAAATCAACCAGTTCACTGTAATTGCCCAATACTCCATTCTTCCTTTACGGTCTTAAATTTGGAGTGCAACTCCTGCAGGAAGTTAAAATTGTCCTTGTAAACTTCGACATCGGAATATTTTTCTCTTTTATCCCGCACTATTTCCATAAGTCTGCCAAAATCCACAATGAATGTGGGCTTTATCAGGGTGTCATCGAGATAAAGATCTCTGAATTTTGTTTCCCAGTACGTCTGGCTGTATTTTAAATCGAAATTTTCCTTAATCTCACCCTGCAAATCAGCCTTTTCACACTGGATGGCCGATTCATAGAGCTTGATCAGTATTGCCTTGTAGGGGGCCTTGAACATGTCCATGCAAAAGGCTATACGGTCTATAAAACTGTGCTGTTCCAATTGATGATAATAGTCGAAGATGTCGTCACTGATTAACATCTGGCTGGCGAAATAGTCCGCCTTTCTTTCAGTAAGATCAAATTCTGTTGATATATTATGAGTGGCGTTTTCGTCTGAGATTTCGGTCAGGTGATAAACCTCGTGCCAGCTTATAAAATACTGATATAAGCGGGGTTGCGCGGTGTTTATGATAGGAATTTTATTGCCGTTTGGAAGTTCGTAAATGGCCCCGCCCCAGTCCGGGTCGGGAATAGGCACACGAATAAGATTATGGTCCAACAGAATTTTTAAGGCCTGTTTTTCCGGAGAGTGGATGGTCAGTTTCTTTAAATGTCTTTCCATAAACTTAATCTGCCTGTCCACTTCTTTTTGAATCTTACGGTTAAGACTTATGGTTTCATCCAGATTGAGACTGGTTATTCTCATATGCGATCTCCTATAAGTATAATGCGGCCATTGACATTAATTGATCCAGATCTTCCAGCAGCTCCCTGGCTATTAAATTGCGTTCACCTTCCGGAGCATTGTCCGAATACTGGACTGCCGGAGTTCTCCATCTATCCAATTCAAAAGCCGGCTTGGTCAAAAAGTAGTCCAGGGGTAAATTTAAAGTCTGTGTAATCTGTGTTATTTGCTCTTTAAAAGTTTTCCGGGGACTTTCCCCTGACAGGATCTGATTCAGTGTGGGCCTGGAAATATCCACCAGCCTGGAAAATGAAGATTTGGAATAGCCTTTCAGCCGAATATACAATGATAGATTTTTACCAATTTCTTTATGGTGATTATACAGGTCCAAAGTATGGCACCACCTTTATGCTCTGTGATTGATCTGATTCAAAACCATTATATATCAAACTGTAATTGTTGTAAATTTTATTTTTACATATTGTAAAAATACCACTCTTTGGCCTGCTTATTCAAAGAGGTCAGCACTCAGGGTGACTTTATTATTCAGCGGTTATTTTGCGGGTTCAGCCTGAACTGGCCTGTCATAAGAATATTTATATGATGATCGTAAATTCCTCTGGTCAGGCGAGTCGAAAACAATTTCCTTGTTAAAACAAAGATCCCGTTTATCCCAGTAATAATCAGCTAATTGAATGCCATGGCCGGTTCTCATTACATAAATATGTTTTTCTAAATCCTTACTCTTAGGGCCAGGCGCATGGTATTTGTTAGAGAAACCCACCCAGAACTCTAATTGTCCCAACTGAACATAACCATCAAAAAGGGGGGAAATTTTCCTCTCATCTCTCACAAGCAGAAGCCACCGCTGGCCATCATCCCACATCATTATTCCATCCGGGCCTCTTTGGGCTGAGGTATATAATTCAATGCTCTCATCTCTATCGTCACTATCCACGTCCACATGCATTATTTCAAGTAGGGTAAGGTCTCCGGTTGTAACGGATTCTGCAAACTGGATGGCCTCAATTTTTTGTTTTTCCTGGGTCAATTCCATTGCCAACAGCAAAAAAACTATTGAACACAGCCCCAGGAATGCAAACACGATATATTTATTTCTGTTCACTGACTCACCCACCTACCAGTATATGTTTACGCGTTAATGAATTGCGTACCCCCGGGGACACTAACATTATTTTGAAAGCCTGCACAGCTTATCCCCAAAGGGAATGCATTAAATGCTTTAATACTTGGACGTTATCAGGAATTGAAAGGTTTCCTCCTTTCAGAAACATACTTTTCCAGGATATGAAAAAACCTGGTTAAATACCAGGTTAAAATACCCTCATCACGGATCAGCCTCTTTTAAAAACCACCCTTTTTTATTTCGGGATCAGCCGCCCCGCCAGGCGCCTTCTCCCCGATGCCAGCAAGCGGGCCACGTCGGGTTCATCCAGTCCGGCAGCCTCGCCTATTTCAGCATAGCTCAGCCCCAGCACGTCCCGCAGGACCACCACCAGCCTTTCCCCGGCCGGGAGGCGCAAAAGCGCCTCCTGGACCAGTTGCTCCCGTCCGGATTGGTCGGAAAGCCGCCCACTGGCCGGCGCCATCCTGTCCCGGACCGTTGCAGCTCCATTGGTATATTGCCTGGACAGTTCTTTCAGGGCGGGGTACAGGCCTTCCTCAGTACCAGTAACGCTGATAGCCCCCTCCACCAGGCCGGCGGCTTCCCGGTGGTCCCCGGTCAACCTGAAACCGGCGGTATACAGAAGGCCCAATATTTTTTCCAAAAACCTTTCATTGCCGGAA
This sequence comes from Bacillota bacterium, assembly GCA_049323915.1. Lineage (GTDB taxonomy): Bacteria > Bacillota > Desulfotomaculia > Desulfotomaculales > Desulfocucumaceae > BRHc4a. The sequence continues at coordinate 5,728 of JBMOPC010000039.1, read as the reverse complement.
TATCCGGCCGGCCAGGTCAGTTCCACTGCCAAACTTCCACACACCCTGTTCCCGCTGAATAATTCTTACCGCCAGTCACTGGGCCGCATTGATCTCCCATTCCACCAGGGGCAGCCTTTCCCCCAGGCTGCTCAGTTTGAGCTCCACACTTTCCTCTTCGGGCAGGGGAAAGGCAACTTTAAGCATGGTCGGGTCCGGCCACTCCAGCCGCATTTGCTCCTTCCAGAGGCCCCTATCTTTTAAGCGAAAATCAGGGCGGTAATGGAAGGCAGGCTTATCCTGGTCCTGCTGGAACTTAAAATAGAAGGCAAGCTGCTTCTCTTCCCGGGCTATCTTCTCCAGGGTGAATGATACCGGACCCCGCCTGAAAACCTTGCTGATATTCATTTCCTCCTCCCGGGGCCAGGCAAATTCTAATGCCTGATCCTCCTCCGGAAAACGGTAAAGGTACAGGGGCGGGAGGGTCAGTTTTAAATCCCTGGACGATGGCTCCACCGGACTAAAGTGGAAGGATCCCCTGACTCCCCCCGTGACTGGGTCGGTCTGGGTGCGGGTGGTATCAAGCTTGATCCTTTTGCCGTTGGTCACGTCGGTTAGATCAGCCCAGAAGTCCGGCGGGAAGGCCCCGGCCGGGTCAATCATGGAGGACGGGGGCGGCCTGCTGACCCGGCCCTCGGCGCTGACCGGGCCGTTGGGCCCCATTTGGGCCTGCATGGGCGGGTTGAGTCCCACACCGATACCGGCCACGGCGGGGTCTTCAGGCCAGCGGATACGGAAAAAGAAAATGCTTTCGGAAAGCCCCAGCACCGCCTTGTCCAGGGCCAGTTCGGCCGGGCCCGCCGCCGCCTTGAGGCCGGGATAGATTTCCCGGGTCTTTTCGGCCACCCTGGCGGGGTCCACCGGTATCTCAAAAATGGCCTTCTCCGGTATTTCATCGGTGCTGAAGGTGAGGATGATCTTGCGGGCGTCAATGTTCACCGGGTCCAGGTCGTAAACAAACTGACTGCCCTTAAGCCCCCGGCCGCCCCGGGCATCGTAATGCACCCCCTGGTCGTCGGCCATATCGATCTGTAAAAAGCTTTTACTTTCCAGCGCCGGGTCCACCCGGTAAAAGACGGTGGTCCGGGCCGTGTCCGCCAGGATCCGGTCCACGGTGATGACGTGGGTGCCCAGCTTTTTGGCCTGCCTGACCTCGGTGAAGAGCCCCAGTTCACTGGCCTGGGTAAATGACGGGTCCCGCAGGGCCGCATTCCGCCCAGCCTGATAGGAGGCCCAGGCGATGGTGGAGGCGGTCATGACCAGGGCCGCTACTAACATAAAGGCCAGTTGGTGGAGTTTGCCGGAAAAGTATTTTTTGGCTTTTGCGGGGGTCTGCTCCCGGGTCAGCCCGGGCAGGGCCGGCTCCCGGTAGATCTCCAGCATCTCCCGGCAGCGGGGACAGCCCGACAGGTGTCTTTCCACCAGTTCCAGGGTGGCCCCGCTGGCCTCCCCGTCGGCGTACAGGGGGAGAAGATCCCTGATCAGTTCACAATCCCTGTTATTCATCGACATCACCTTTTGTCAGTTCACTGTAGATCAGCCTGTATTTCTGCTTGGCCCGGAAAAGGGTGACCCGGGCCGTGGAGGGGGATTTGTTAAGCACCCGGCCTATTTCCTCATAGGAAAAGTCCTCTATTTCCCGCAAGACAATCACCGCCCGGTATTCCACCGGCAGCCGGCTCAAGGCCAGTTTTGCCAGCCGCCAGTTTTCCGCATCCTCCAGGGCCAGGGCCGGGTCGCCTTCCCTTCCCCCGACCGCTATATCAGGGTCCAGCGGCACGTCCCGGCGCCTCACCTGGCGGCGCATATGGGTGTTGTACACGTTAAAGGCGATGCGAAAGAGCCAGGTGGAAAGGACTGACTCTCCCCGGAAGCCATCCAGGGACAGGAAGACCCGGTAAAATGTTTCCTGGGTCAGCTCCTCCGCCAGGTCATAGCTCCCGCCCATCCTGTACAGATAGCGAAACACCGGCACCCTGTACCGGTCATAGATTTTTTCCAAAGCGGACATGGCCATGTTCTTAAAAACGCTCCTGATCTTATAGTCTCTCGGGAGCGCGGGATGTTACACATCCATTGACTTTTATATAAAAAACATTACCACCCCCGATTACCTGGGACTGGCAACGGCCAATAATTTGTGCAACCAAATTCACCTGGTTTTGGGACAATCTTTCTGTGTTGTGCGGTAACTTAGAGAGTTTTTGCCTCAAAAAACAAATAAAAAGCCGGCTGAACCGGCTTACAGAAGTGCTTTTATATACACTTCTTCAAATTCATCATATTCCTGATGATTGACCTCACGCATAAGGGGCAACACCTTTTTTTCTACAACATGGCAAACTATTAATGATAAAACAACCATAATAAATACATTAATTACCATTAATATATATTTTAAAACGATGAGATTCACCCCTCCATAGGCATTTATCAATACTACCAGCGGCTAAGAGTGCCTGTCCCTCTGCTGCAGCATAGTCAAGGTAAAAGTGATGGTATACGCCAACAACATAAGTATTACACTTATGGCAATGGCAATATCGAAGTTCCCCTTTGAGACTTCCATCACGGTGGCGGTTGTGAGCACTCTGGTGTAGCCGCTTATGTTTCCGCCCACCATCATGGATGCGCCCACTTCGGAAATGACTCCGCCAAAGCCGGCAATAACTGCGGCCAGCAGACCCATCCTGGCTTCCCGTATCAAAAGCCAAAGCAACTGAAGGCGGGATGCGCCAAGAGCCAGTATTTGCAACTTTATTTTATGGTTTAACTGGCCAATGGCAGCTATAGTAAAGCCGGTGACTATAGGTGAAGCTATTATGGCCTGCGCCAAGATAATGGCTCCGGGCGTGTACATCATGTTTAGAAAACCAAGCGGCCCGGAACGCCACAGGAAAATTGAGACCCAGAGACCTACCACCACTGGAGGCAGACCCATTCCGAAATTCACCAGGCTTACCACTATTTTGCGTCCCGGAAAGAGGGCCAGGGCGAGAAAAACTCCCAGCGGCACACCAATTAATACGCTGATAAGAGTGGCAAGCCCGGAAACCTGTAGGGTCAGTATAGTTATTTCCAACACATCCCTGTCTCCACGCAATAACAACTCATAGGCCTTAACCAGGCCGCCCAAAACTAACTCCATATAATAACCATGCCTACTTTTTCTTAATATTTAAAGACATTTTCAAATCCATCCTTGAAGAGAGTTGATATTTCACCCCGGTGACGTATCATACCTTCCCTCATAACAATGGCATTATCCGTCAGATAAGGTATTTCTGTATAATCGTGCGTCACAAAAAGAGTAGTAGTCCCGGACTCTCTCAATATGTTCCCCATATCCTTCAATAATAGAGTTCTGGTGGGATAATCTAAGGAGGTGAAAGGCTCATCCAGGAATAAAACCTCGGGATTGAGGACCATCGCCCTGGCGATATTAACCCTTTGAGCCTCGCCTCCGGACAAGAACCCCGGCATGCGTTGCGCCAAACGAGATACTCCCAGTCTGTCCAACCAGAAATTTACCCGTGGCCTTATCTCGCTTCCGGTTATGCCCCTGAACAACAGCCCCTGGGCAACATTATTAAAGACAGTGGTATTTAGCAGCAGTGATTCCTGGAAAACCACGGCCATCCTGCGCCTGAAACCAAGGGCATTTTTTTTGGTTACGGTTTGTCCGCGAAACAATACCACGCCATTAGTTGGTTGCTGTAATAGAGCCAGTACTTGTAATAGTGTGCTTTTGCCGGCCCCGTTGGGGCCGACAAAAGAAAGTATTTCTCCTTCCTGCAGGGCAAACTGCCCAACATTAAGTATTTCCCTGTTTCCTTTTTTCAGGGTTATGTCTTTAGCTTCCAGAATACATCCCATTACTTTTTACCCAACTCATCAGCTTTCTTTCCGGCATCCGCGTAAAACAGCGGCTCGCCAAACTTATCCCTGCCGAATTCGCCGATAATTTTCTGGGCGTCGGGACTCACCATATACTCCACAAAAGCCTTCGCTCCGGTTCCGTTTACCTTGGGGAATTTTTCAGGATTAACCTGCATTACGTGATAAATGTTCAGCAGTGCCCTGTCTCCCTGGGCAACGATAGCCAGTTTAAGGTTTTTTTTCTGGGCAAGATAGGTGGCGCGGTCGGTAAGTGCGTACCCCTGCTTCTCATTGGCGACATTCAGAGTCTGCCCCATTCCGCTGCCGGTTTCCTGATACCATTTCATTCCTTTAGGGTTAATTCCAGCATTTTTCCAGATAGTCAGCTCTTGTTTATGAGTGCCTGAATCGTCTCCCCTGGAAATAAATATAGCACCCTTTTCGGCAATCTTCTTGAAAGCCCCGGCACTGTCTTTGGCCTGCTTAACTCCCGCCGGGTCGTTTTCCGGGCCGACGATAATAAAATCATTGTGCATTACCAGTTTGTAGTTGACGGCCACGCCGGTATCGACCAGGGGCTTTTCCGAGGCCATGGCGTGCGTCAGCATTACGTCGGCCTCACCTTTTTCTCCCATTTTAAGCGCCTGGCCTGTCCCAACAGCAATTGGCTTCACCTTGTATCCGGTTTTTTTCTCAAAGTCGGGTATAAGCACATCCAGCAACCCACTGTCCTGGGTGCTGGTGGTGGTAGCCAGAATAATATCCTTCACTGCAGGTGGCTTTGCCACTTCCTGAGGGGCTTTTTCAGTTTGTGACTGGCAACCTGCAATAGCCAGGATAAATAGCACAATGATTGCTAAAACCAGGTTTCTTTTAAACATTTTTTTAATAACACTCCTTTTGTTTTAAGATATTTAAGGAAAAGAGTCTAAGATCTCCTCCTTTGTCCGTGACAACTGCGTAACCATTCCTTATGAGTCTGGGATCGCTTTTAATTTCGGCCAACATCTTGTTAAGTATTTTTTGCCTCAACCGGTGTTCGCTGTGCCTGTCCGGATAAAAGAAGGAGACAGCAGAATAACCATATATATTTCTCTGCTCCACTTTCACCAATATATCAGCGTCAACCAGACCGGCGTAGACTGTGTATGGGTCAAAAATCTTACAATCAAACCCTCCAAACCTGTCACATATGTTGCTGAGAATTACCTCCCTCCCGCTATGTATACCCGTTACTACACCGGGCTTGAATAAAACGATAAAATTTCCCAATGGGCTTTTCATATTTTCCCCTGCCTTTAATAAACAAAACCAGACCTAATATCGTATATGGATATAATTGGCCTGGTCAATAAAAAGGTTTTATCATAATCATCTCTCCTTTCCGCAGCGGGAGGCATGCCGGTTTCCCTGCATACCCTGTCGGTCTGCATGCCGTGACGAAAGTTTTAGGCAGGCAGACTCGGAGGTTAAAATGTATTTAGTTTAAAAAGAAAAGCCTTCCATTGCGCAGTTCAAGGCAATGAAAGGCTTCATGATCCAAAAACCTGACACTCCCTCTCCTTTCCGCAACGGGAGGCATGCCGGTTTCCCTGCACACCCTATCGGTCTGACAACCATGACAATTCCATTGTCAACAGGCCACCCAGACTCGGAGAAGTACCGTATTAATATATTCTTAAAATCTCAACTTTCGCAGGACGAAAGTTGGAGCCGTCCCTTTAAAAATGCTGGCAGACCAGAAATAAAATCATTTATAAGTTCCTGCAAAGCACAGTCGGTTATGACCAGATACTTCTGCAGAGAGTTT
>JBMOPC010000038.1:0-15751 GCA_049323915.1 Bacillota bacterium | reverse complement strand
TGTCGGTATGTTTTTTTATGCTTTGAAACACCGTTGTCGAAGTCAGGGGGGGCATAAGCTTCCTCCCGGGAGGTTATTTCCCGTCAGAATTCAGAATAAAAACCCTATCCTCTTCTGGCTCCTGGCTTCTGATATTCTGAGTTCTGAATTCTGAGTTCTTACCCGTAAGAATTTCTCTTAAGCCTTAAGACCATAGCAAGTATTTCAGCCACAGACTGATACAGCTCCGCCGGAATTTCCCTTCCAATGTCCACCTGCTGAAAAAGTGCGCGGGCCAGGGGCGGGTTTTCAATCACCGGAACTTTGTTGTCGGCCGCTATGCCTTTAAGCCTGTTCGCTATGTCGCCTGCGCCCTTGGCCACCAACAGGGGGGCGCCCGTTACGCCTTCCTCGTACTTCAGCGCCACCGCATAGTGTATGGGGTTGGTGACAACCACCGTCGCCCTGGGGACCTCCTGCCTGATACGGTTCAGCACTATTTCCCGCTGCCGCTTGCGAAGCCAGCCCTTAATCTGGGGGTCCCCCTCGGTTTGTTTATACTCATCTTTTATTTCCTGCTTTGTCATGCGCATTCTTTTAAGAAAATCAAACCTCTGGTAATAATAGTCCCCCAGCGCCAGAACAAGATAGGCCCCTCCACCGGCCGCCGCCACCACGATGATAACGTCTGCTATCTCCAGCACTTCCTGGGCCGGATTCTTAAAATAAGCCATAAGCAGGACCGGTATGTACTTGACAGCCACCAGATAGCTTACCACTCCCACAATGCTGACTTTTAATATACTCTTAATCAGCTCGACAAGGCTGTTTAAACTGAATATTCTTTTTAGACCTTCAAGGGGGTTAATACGTTCCGTTTTGAATTTCAACGCCTCCGGAGACATCAGAAACCCGGTCTGCATTACATTTCCAATAACCGCGAATAATACTGTAAACAAAAAAACAGGAGCAAAAATCAGAGATATTTCAAGCAAATTCTCAAGAATGATCCACGGCAGGTGTTTTTCAGCAAATCTAAAAGAAAAAGCGTTTGCAAAGTACCAGGTCAGGTGCCTTTCCATGCCGGACACCGCGCTCCGGCCAATAATGAAAAAAACTGCCACTGCTGCCATAAGCACTACGGCGGCGGACAAGTCCTTGCTTTTGGCCACCTGACCCTTTTTCCGGGCATCCTGCAGCTTCCTCGGAGTTGGCTGTTCAGTTTTTTCCTGGCCGGATTCAGCCACTCTGGACCAATCCCTTCATAAGGGTATACAGGTCTTTTTCCATCATTTTGTACAGGGATTGAAACACCATTCCCATCAGGGGGACCATAACAGCCAGGGTCAGAATTCCAGCCCCTATCTTTATGGGAAATCCCAGCATAAAAATGTTCATCTGGGGAGCGGTCCTTCCCAGCAGGCCCAGACACACGTCAATAATAAGCATTACGGCAATAAGCGGAGCGGCGATTTGCACGGCCACAGTCACCATTCTGGCAAAGGCCTTTATAAGAACCAATGCCCCGCTGCCGCTAAAAACAGCGGAGTCCAGAGGCAGTATCTGAAAGCTCCTGGCCACCCCTGCCAAAAGCATGTGGTGTCCGTCCAGTATAAAAAACAACACTATCCCGAGCAAATAAAGGAACTTGGCGGTCAGTGTAACCTGCCCCCCCGTTACAGGGTCAAATATGCTTGACATCATAAAGCCCACGTGCAGGTCGAAAAGCTGGCCCAGTATATTCAAAACCTGCAAGACCATGCTGCAGACAAGGCCCATCATAAGGCCCACGCCCACTTCCCTGAAAACCGCCAGGGCGAGTCCGAAAAGCCCGCCGGCCGGATCATGCTGGAGCGGCGCAATGTTGGGAAGCAATATCAGCGAAATTACAAAAGCAATGCCGGCCTTAACCACACCCGGCGCGTACTGCCCGCCGAAAACCGGAGCAGTCACTATGAACGCTCCCAATCGGGCAAATATCAGCAAAAAAGTTACCGTCAATTCGTAGTTAAGCATCAAGTAGACCTCTTGTCAGCTGCAATATAGCAACCAGCTGCCAGCTTCTAGCAAGCCATTCTGGATTCTTGATTCCGACCAGCAATTCCAATCCCCCGAGCAACCTATTTATTTGACCATAAGAGGTATTTTGGCATAAACCTCCGCCGTATAGCCCACCAGCACATTTGATATCCAGGGCGCCAGCACCACCAATGCCACAATAATAGCAATCAGCTTGGGAACAAAGGTCAGAGACTGCTCCTGTATCTGGGTTGTTGCCTGCAGTATGCTGATGATAAGTCCCACCAGCATGCCGGCAACCAGTATGGGGAGCGAGATCACCAGCACAATCATCATGGCGTCCCTGAATATTTGTATGGCAAAAGAATCAGTCATATTTCCCTCACAGGCATTAAATATCTGTCTGAATTCAGAATACAGAAGGCAGAATACAGAATTTTACCGTGCATGCTTTTCCCTTTTGGCCTTCTCCTGTCTCCTGTATTCTGACCCCAATTACTGACTCACAGTCAAATTAGAAACTCTCCACTAATGACTTCACCACCAGATGCCAGCCGTCCACCATAACGAAAAGCAGCAGCTTGAAAGGAAGCGAGATCATTACCGGAGGAAGCATAAACATACCCATGGACATCAGCGTGCTGGCCACCACGATGTCAATCACCAGAAAGGGCACATAAAGCAAAAACCCTATCTGAAAGGCTGTTTTAAGCTCACTGATGACAAAAGCCGGCGCCAAAACGGTTAATGGCACATCCTCAGGGCTTCTGGGCCGTTCCGATTTAGAAATGGAAATAAACAGAGCCAGATCCTTCTCCCTGGTCTGCTTTAACATAAAAGCCCGCAGCGGCTTATATGCCTCATCCATAGCCTGCTCCTGGGTAATGCGGTTTTCCATGTACGGCTTTATGGCCTTTTCATTTATCTGGTTATAAACAGGCGACATAATAAAAAAGGTCAGAAACAGGGCCAGCCCGATCAGGACCTGGTTGGGAGGAGTCATGGGGGCGCCTATGGCTCCCCGCAAAAGGGACAACACCACCACGATCCTGGTAAAGCTTGTCACCATCATTATAAAGGCCGGCGCCAGAGCGATCACACTTAGCAGCACCAGCAGCTTCACGCTGTCAACCACTTCAGTGGGGCTGTCCGTAGGGTTCACCCTGAGGTCTATTCCCGGGAGCGGCTGGGCAAAAGCCTCAGACGGGAATAACAGGGCAATTAAAAAAAGGGGGATCAGTGCCCGTAGCTGTTTCATCTTGTCTTGCCTTTCCAGGATAAGAGTCTGGCAATGGTTTCATTCCTGCCCGCCGATGTTTTCAGGCCGCCCAGCATCCCCTTTACTTCAAACATCTCCTGATCCCTGGAGGAAACCGGCTCCGGAAGCTCGTCCATTTCCCTTATTACATGAAATCCGCTGTCGGAGTGAGCCAGCAGTATATAGCTGCCTCCTACCTCCACAAGGCTTATTGAAGTTTTTGGCCCTATGGGCACCTGCTCAACCAGCCGCATGCGCCTTTTCCCTCCCGGGAAAGCCGCCCGCCTTCCCAGGCCGTGCTTTATCAAAAAATACGCCAGTGCGGTCACCAGCGGAAGGGCAATTATCATTCTTATTGCTGCGCTTAAAATGTCCATATCCATTATTGCTTACCGATACTTTCCTTTTTCTCTTTCTGCATTATGCTCTCAATCCTGATGCCAAAGCTGCTGCCGATAACGATAATCTCACCCTTGCCCATTTTCTGCTCGTTGATTAACACCTCCGCTGTCTCACCGGCAGGCTGTTCCAGCTCAACTATCGAACCCTCGGACAGCTTCAGGATATCCCTGATCTTCATGGTGGTCCTTCCCAGTTCCGCAGTTATGGTCACCTGTATATCATCGATGAAGCCGATGCTGACCTTCATGTTGTCCGACGGGGGGAAGGGGGTGAAAACAGGATACTCCACCTCTCTGACAATATCCGGCCCGGTCATCCTGTCGAGAAATTCCTTAATATCCTCCTGTTTCATCATCTCACAAACCCCCGGTTTTACTGGATAAGAAAATCACTGAAATATACCCTTTCCACCTTGCCGTTTTTCAGCCTGGTGTTAATCTTGCTCATGATCTCCTGCTTTACTTTTTCTTCTTTATCAAGGGGCCTTATATCGTCAACCGACTTGCTCCTAAGTACATGGAGTATGTCCTCCATCACCGGGGCGTTCTTTTCCTTTATTTCCGCGGCCAGCTTTTCATTTTTCTTGAATTCCAGCACGATGCGCAGCCTCAGGTACCGCATGCCGCCGTGGTCCGCCAGATTAACCACCCGCTCTCCCAGTTCCAGGAGCTCATATTGCGGGGGGGGTGTTGTTTTCATCTTGGGAACCACCCCCGGTATGCCAAAGAAGTAGATTACCACGCCCATTAAAAGGCCCCCCACAAACAGCGCCCCGGCGGCTGCCATCAGGATCATCTTAAAACCCGATCTTTTCTTTTTCTGAGGCTGTTCTACATTTTCTATGTCTCTTTCTTTTTCGACTCTAGCTGCCATTATTCCTTCTCCCTAAATGACTGCCCGGCCCACGGGCCGGGCAGTCAAAAATCCATTAGTTATCTTTTTAGCTGAATCAGTTCTTCCAGAAGCGTGTCCGACACCGTGATTATCCTTGAATTGGCCTGATAACCCCTCTGGGTGGTGATCATGGAGGTGAACTCCTCGCTGAGGTCGGCGTTCGACATCTCCAGGTAGCCCGACTCTATGTTCCCGGACCCGTCGCTGCCCGGCGTGTGTGCCTCCGGCTCTCCTGTCACCGCCGGGTCATGCTTGTACAGGCTGTTCCCCACCTTTGAAAGTCCTTCCTGGTTGGGGAAGGTGAATATCTGTATTGCCAGCCCGGTGTTTGGCGTGTTGGGGTCATCCGTGGTGTAGTATGTAATCTGGCCTGCCTTGTCCACGCTCAGGCTGGCCACAACTCCGTCAAAAACCATGTCCCCGCCGTCGTTCTGCAGCCTGAGCCCGCTGGAGTTGACTATATTATTGTTTGTATCTATGAAAAACGCTCCGTCCCGGGTGAAGTATTCGTTGACACCATCGCTTACCCTGAAGAAGCCGGTCCCCGATATTGCCAGGTCAAGCGCTCTGCCGGTCATCTGAAGAGGTCCCTGCTCCATCTTGGTTCCAATGCTTCCCACCATTATGCCCGTGCCGGTCTGCATTGGGTTTCGCCCGGCTCCACCGCCTCTTAGTGTCTGGCTAAGGGCGTCCTGAAAGTTGGCCCGGGATGCTTTAAAACCGGTAGTATTGACGTTGGAAATGTTGTTGGCAACAGTATCCATCCGCACCTGGTGGTTGCGAATACCGGATACGCCTGAAAAGAGAGACCGAATCATATTTGAACCTCCTGTCTACTGTCTACTGTATTCTCCGGGATCAACCGCCTCGGTCGTTCGGCGGCCGCACAGCCTCCTTCTCGGGCCGGCTGCATATATTAGGGGAATCCCTCAATTCGGGGACATTCCTGTCCACAGAGGGATACCTATACTTCAGCAGGTGTGTCCCCTTTCCTTATTATCACCGCGCTGTCGATGTTGGTGAATACGTGTTCTTTTATGTCCTTGCCTTCCATTGCGGTAATTATGGTCCTGTTCCTTATGCTTGCAACAAGTGCCAGGTCTCCGTATATTACCAGTGATTCCCTGGAGCCCTTTTCGGCTGCCCTGTGTACAGCCCCTTCAATTTTCCGCATGTCGTCCTGTCCCAGGACCACGTTCCTTTCCCTCAGCCTGCGCTCGGCATGGGCCGATAATTTTATTTCCCTTGACTTTTCGAACTCCGCATTTAGTATCCCGGAGAATGAATTAACCGGCGCCCCGCTTTTTGCCGTGCTTTTTTCCGTTTTTCCCGGCACGGGCTGAGGTATGATGATTGTATGCCTGTCCAATTCCCTGCCGCTAACCTTCACCTCCGGTCACCTCCGTTTCCGGCGACCCGCTTTGAACGGCAGCCGGGCTGTCCCCCGCCACCACTGTCTCCCGGGGCTCATTTTGAGCGCCTCCGGCCGGATTCCCGATTTCTGTGATACTTGAAACATCATAGGGCTTTCCGTTAACGTAGATTTTCAGGTCCCCGTCCAGCACCCCCACTTTTTCCACAATCCCACGGACCTGATCCCCGCCGTCCAGAAGCACCTCTTTCCCTATCATCAGCGCCGCCTGGAAAATGTCGCTTCCGGTAACCGCAGTCTTGCCGGATTCCTGCAGGTGTACCTCCTTTACGTCCGATATGCAGTATTTGTTTCCGTCTATATACACCATAACTTTTCCGTCGATAACACCGACCTTTTCAACCTTTCCGGTAACGGGAGCCTTGTTTGGCTCCTGCACGGTCACGGGCCTGTCCGTCATTGCTATGGCCTGGCTGTAATGTATGCTCCTGTCAAGGGATGCCAGTGTCTCAAGAGAGTTAAACTGAGCCATGGTTGACAGGAATTCTTCATTGGACTGCGGCTCAAGAGGGTCCTGGTTTTTCAGTTGGGCAACCAGCAGACTTAAGAAATCATCCTTGTTCAGCACCTTTTTGGGCACCCTTGTTCCCTTTTGAGGCATATTGTATTTTGAGGCCTCAGCAGCCCTGGCAGTATCCATCACACCACCTCTCTCCTAAACCAGGATATTAACAAGCATTTCATTTCCACCCGCACCCATTAAGGCTGCCTCACCCGAATCCAAACCTCCGTGATTGCCCGGGGTGAAGTCAAACTTCATCTTTCCACCGTCATTGTGCCCGGACCCGGCGTAGCCTGCTCCCTGGCGTCCCTGCTGTTCCTGCCCCACAAAAGCTGCGGCTTCACCCAGCTCTACATTGTACTGGGTCAGCGTTTCCTTCAGCTGTGGAAAAGAACTTTCCACGGCTTCCCTGACCAGACCGCTGTTTGTGAAGAAGTGCGCGGTCAGCTCACCCTTTACGTAGGAAAGCCTTATACTGATTTCACCCATGTTTTCCGGCACAAGCTTCAGCCTTATAACTGTAACACGGCTCTCATGGCCTGCGTTCCGGACTGTGCTCAGCACATGGGGCAATATCTCCGCCGGAAATTTTTTGGGTGTGACATTCTGGATATTAATGCTCCCGGCATTTACCTGGACCTGTTCCCTGTTTTTGCCGCCATCCGCCGCAATGTGCCTTCCGTCAGGGGCTGAGGCCTCGCTCTCCCCGGAAATTCCGGGCGCCCCACCCTTAATGCCGGCTTCACCATCCGTTTTTTCCGGGTTTATACGCAAACTGTCTTTTCCAAAGGGGTTTTTATCCCCGGATGCTCCGAGCCTCTCCCCGACTTCAGAGCCTCCTGCCGGCAATTCAGCCATTTGGGAACCGCCCGCAGCGGGCGGCCCGCTTTCCTTTACCGGGGCCTGCCTTCCATTCAGCAACTGTCCTTCTTTTCCGGGATGGTCACCGGTATTTTGCCCTCCTAAACCCCGGCCTTCACCCGTTTCGCTTTCTGCGCCTGCTATACTCAGTCCGGGCAGCCCGCCGCCGGTATTGTCCAACTGCCCGCCGGCTGTGTTTACAGCGCCTGTCTTGGCTGTGAATTCCAGGTTTAACTTTTGGATATCCCCGCCCGGAGCCGTTTCCGAAATCATCCCGTAGCCCGGAGGTTTCAGGCCATTGCTTACGGCACCTTTTTCTTCTCCGGCAGTTCCGGTCTTAGGTATCTGGAGTGGCTGAGCCGTTAAGTTTTCCGCCCCGCCGGCCATGGTCCGAGCCGGTTGCTGCAGCCGGAAATACGTCTCTTGAATTCCGCTTTCGGGTGTGTTCACGGTACCGGCAATACTTGAAGTCTCAGTACCATTGACCTCCTGGAGCTGATTCATCTGCAGTGTCAACATGCTCAGAAGGGTTGTGGATAACCCGCTGCTGTCCGGGTCCAGCAGCATCCCCTGACTGTCACTGCCTTCGCCTGGAGTTACCGGAAGTACAGGCAGGTTGTCGCCCGTGTCGCCCCCTGGAAGGCTGACGGCATTTTGCTGTAGGGTCATGGCCCCAAGCAGCGCCGTCATAAAATTGTTTATCCCTTCACCCGCCTGGCCGGAGTTTGCGTTTCCGGCACGGGCCGGAACCATGAACGCAGCTTCCGGTGATATAGCTGTAAAATCTGCTCTCATATATACACCTCCTTTCCATTATTACTTCGACTCCTGACTCCTGAATTCTGAGTTCTGAGTTCTGAGTCCTGAGTCCTAAATCACCCCCCCTTTCGGCGATGAGACAGCGATGTGCACTGGTCATCGGTAAATTTTGCCTCCCACAGGCTCACCTGCTGAATGTGATCCTGATAGAGCTTTTCCTTCAGCTTTTGCAGTACCAGCTTGTCCTTGCGGGCCTGAATAACTGCCTGCCTCTTTTTTTCCAGTTCCCTTCGGGCCTTCTCCACAACACTTTCCTGTTTGGTCAGAGAAGCCGCCAGATAGTCGATATACAGCGACCTGGAAAGGAACTCCTCCACCGTCATTTTGCCGGATACCGCCTCCCTGGCATTACTTAAGTCCCGGCTTATTTTATCCAGCATCCCCGTCTGATCCAGATATTCCTTCTGAGCGGCGGACTGGGCTACAATAGCCCTTTCTTCTTTGTCTGTCCGGTTTTTCAGCACGGGCTCCAGCCTGAAAGAAAATTTTTTCAATGCATAACCCTCCACGGGTCCGGCTATACCGGCATGTACAAGCCATTAAAGACATTTTCTCATTTAATCGACATAATTGGCAACAATTTTAGATTGTATTTTATACCTTTTAGTAGGCTTTTTCTACAATTCAACTGCTGAAAAGCTATTTTTTGCAAGTGTTTCATAAAACAACGCCTCTTAGCATTTCAACCGTCTCTTCAAAAGTAAATCCTTCTTTTAAATCCTGCTTAAGGAAACTGTTTATGGGGTCATTGAATCTTATTGCATCATCTATCTTCGGGTTGGACCCCTTTATATAGGCTCCAATATTTATTAAATCCTCGGACTGGCGGTAAATTGCCATCTTTTCCCTGACCTGCATGGCCCTTCGGAAATGTTCCTCCGGCGTTATTTCCGGCATCAGGCGGCTTACGCTGTCCATCACGTCTATAGCCGGATAATGGGCCCTTGCGGCCAGCTCCCTGGACAACACTATATGCCCGTCCAGAATACCCCTGACTGCATCTGCAATAGGCTCGTTCATGTCGTCCGCCTCAACCAGAACAGTATAAAAAGCGGTGATCGAACCGTTCAGCCCCATTCCCGACCGCTCCAGCAGGCGGGGCAAGAGGGCGAACACCGAGGGGGTATAGCCTTTTGTGGCCGGAGGCTCTCCCACAGCAAGGCCAACCTCCCGCTGGGCCATGGCAAACCTGGTGACTGAGTCCATCATCAGCATCACATCCATGCCCAGGTCCCTGAAATACTCCGCTATGGCGCTGGCCACAAAGGCCCCCTTTAGCCTTACCAGGGCCGGCTGGTCCGATGTGGCCACCACCACCACAGACCTGGACAGCCCCTCCTCGCCAAGGTCCTTTTCAACAAACTCCCTGACCTCCCGTCCTCTTTCGCCAATAAGGGCTATTACGTTTACGTCCGCGCTGCAATAACGTGCAATCATTCCCAGCAATGTGCTCTTACCCACCCCGCTGCCGGCAAAAATGCCCAGACGCTGCCCTTTGCCGCACGTGATAAGCCCGTCAATGGCCCTGACGCCGGTGACAATCGTATCCGTAATTCTTCTGCGGGTTAACGGATTGGGCGGAGCGGTGTCCACCACCACCTCCTCCCCCATGTCCCAATGGGGCTCCTCCCAGTCAAGGGGCGACCCCAGGCCGTCCAGTATCCTGCCGAGAAGATGCCTGCCGGCCCGGATAGCCATGGATTTTCCCGTGGGCGCCACCACACATCCAGGATAGATGCCCCGGAGCTCTCCCAGAGGCATCAAAAGAGTGTTATTGTCCCGGAAGCCCACCACCTCTGACTTGACGGGCAATGGCTCACCCGGGACCACTATATCGCAAACCTCTCCTATCCTGGCTGAAATCCCCCTGGCTTCAACAGTAAGGCCGATTACCCTTGAAACCTGGCCCGTGGGATAAATAATCCTGCACTGCCTGACCCGGCGTATTATCTTTTCTATATCAATCTGCCTGGCATTTTCGGTCAACGGATGAATTCCTCCAGTGCGTTCAGGAGAGATTCCCACCGCTTCTCCAGCC
Organism: Bacillota bacterium; assembly: GCA_049323915.1. Lineage (GTDB taxonomy): Bacteria > Bacillota > Desulfotomaculia > Desulfotomaculales > Desulfocucumaceae > BRHc4a. The sequence continues at coordinate 5,547 of JBMOPC010000038.1, read as the reverse complement.
TGGCGTCCACCCTCCCGTGCTCGGTTTCGGCCACGCATCCCCCGGGGGCTATTTCAGGGTCGGATATAATATGCAGCTCCCCTTTGGGAGAAAGCAGTTTTAACAGGTCCTCCCGCCTTCCCTGAATCATCTCGTAATGTCCGGGGTTGACAAACAATACCACCTGTTCCCTGTTGTGAAGCATGCTAATGGCTTCACCGGCAATATCCGCAACAGTCTGGGTATTTAGATCAAGGTGCGCCACCAGCAGTTTTTCCGAGATCTCCACTGCCAGGCGGACGATTTCCGGCTGAAGGGATTCCAGGGTCTGCCTGCGTATCTCCTCTGCCTGCCGCAATACCGATCTGGCCTGCTCCCTTATTGCTGACGCTTCCGCCGCAGCCCTGGCCAGAGCTTCTTTTCTTCCCTCGGCGAACCCCTGCTCCCTGGCCTGATGCATTGCTATTGCAGATTCAGCTTCCATCCTGTCCGTGGCTTCCTTTTCTATTTGCAGCGCAAGGGATTTTGCATCGGCGATAATTTTTTCGGCCCTTTCCCCGGCCTCCCCGATAATCCGTGCTGCTTCAAGCGCAGGGTCCGCCTGCGGCGCTTCTCCTGCACCTTCATTTTCTTCTTCCTCCCGGCGCATGAAGACATGCCTCAGCTCAAGCACCCTGGGCTCACCGGCATTTTCCATTCGCTTGATAATGTTAGAGGACGATGGCATCTTCTCCACCCCGGGCTACAATAATTTCGCCTGCCTCGTCCAGCCTGCGGATTATCTGGACTATCTTCTGCTGGGCCTCTTCCACATCCCTTAAGCGCACCGGCCCCATAAACTGAATTTCTTCCCTGAGCATATCCGCCGCCCGCTTGGACATATTCTTGTAAATCCTGTTGGCCACTTCCTCGTTTGTCCCGCGCATGGCCCTGGCCAGGTCCTTCTGGTCCACTTCCCGCAATACACGCTGTATGGCAACGTCGTGAAGCTTGATGATATCTTCAAACACGAACATTAACTTGCGTATTTCGTCGGCCAGCTCGGGGTCGTTGGTTTCCAGCTCCTCCAGTATTGTCTTTTCCGTGGAGCGGTCAACCCTGTTAAGTATGTTGACCAGTGTCTTTATGCCTCCGACATGCTGCTCCTGGTGCGGCACTATCATCGACATTTTGCGCTCCAGCACCTTTTCCACCTCTTTTATCACCTCCGGGGCGATCCTGTCGATTATTGCCACCCGCCTGGCCACATCTGCCTGCTGCTCGGGCGGCAGCGCCGCCAGTATCAATGACGCCTGCTCGGGGTGGAGGTATGTGAGTATTAACGCCATGGTCTGCGGGTGTTCGTCCCTGATAAAATTAAACAGATGCTTGGCCTCAGCCTTTCTCAGGCTGCTGAAGGGGACATTCTGTAAATTTACTGACACCTTCTCCAGGATCTCCATGGCCTTCTGGCTTCCAACCGCCTTTTCCAGCAGTTCCTTGGCGTAGTCAAACCCGCCCCGCATAAGGTATTCCCTGGCCTGGATCATCTGCAGGAACTCCTCAAGGACAGCCCTCTGGACATCCCTGGGTATGTTTTCAAGCAGTGAAATTTCCCCGGTCAGCTTTTCCACTTCATCATCGGTGAAGTTCTTTTTCAAAACCTTTGCCGAAAGGTCCGCCCCCAGGCTGATTAAAACAATAGCGGTTTTTTGCATTCCGTTAAGCTTCACCGGCATTGACATGTGGTTTTACTGCTCCTTCATCCAGAGTTTAAGTATCTCCGCTATCCCTTCCGGATTCTTTGAGGCCAGATCCCTTACCTCATCCTGCCTGGTGGCAATTCTGGGAACCTCAGTTCTTTCTTCAGAAGGTTCCTGCAGAGACCTCCTGCGGGCCTCATCTTCCAGCCTTCTGAGTTCTTCCAGCCTTTGCGCCTTAAGCCGGCGCTGACTTATGACAAGCCTTGCAAATAATATCAGCAGCACCAGCGCTAAAAGGCCTGATCCGGCCATCATCATGTACTTGTTCCTTTCGTCTTCCAGCGCCTTTTGCTTTGCCATCTCCGCCCCCAACACCTTTTTCTCGCTGTCGTCAAAGGCCATGCTGGAGACATTGATCTGGTCCCCCCTGGTGCTGTTGAACCCTATTGCCGCAGACACCATGTCATGTATCTGCTGAAGCTGGGTCTGGGAGTAGTTTCCGTTCAGGACCACTGAAACCGAAAGCCGCTTCGGGCTCCCGGGGGACTTTACCACCGTCTCTTCTTTTGCAGGCACCTGGTAGTTTGTGGTTGTCTCCTGCCTTGAAAAACTGGAGCCGCCGCCGCCGCCCGTGGCCGGAACACTCTTGCCCGGCAGCTCCGAGTCCGTCCCCGGCGATCCCGAGGCTCCTCCGGGGCCTGATCCGGTTTCGGTTATTGTATGTTCGCTTAAAACCTGCCCCTTGTTATAGGTGGTGGATTTGGACTGCTGCTGATCAAAATCCAGTTCGGCTGTAACCATGGCCACCGCCATGCCCGGGCCCAGTATCTGTCTGAGCATTCCCTGTATCCGTGTTTCCATCTCCTTTTCAAAGGCCCGCCTTATTTCATAGCGGTCCTGAGCCCGTCACTCAAGGAGTTCCCCTGCATATCTATAACATTGATGTTTTCCGGTTTTAGCCCCTCAACGCTTCCCGCCACCAGCTCAACTATTCCCCGGACATTCTCGCCGGAGATCTTGGCCGTGGGCTTCAGCTTCAAAGCTATTGAAGCCGAGGGCTCGGTCTGATCATTTAAAAAAAGGCTCTTCTTGGGCATAACAAGGTGTACGCGGGCCTGCTCCACCGCCTCAACCTGAACAATAGTCCTGCGCAGCTCCTCTTGAAGCGCCCTCTGGTATCCCACCTGCTGCTCAAACTCGGTGATCCCGAATTTTTTCTGATCAAAAAGCTCGAAGCCAACCCCGCTGCTATAGAGCGCGCCACTGCTGGCCAGCTTGATCCTGGTCTCATACACGGCATTTTCCGGCACTTCAATGGTTTTACCCTGGTTTGCAACCCTGTAGGGTATTTTTTCCTTCTTCAGCTCTTCACTTATTTTGCCGGCGTCTTTGGGGTCCAGCCCTGTAAACAACGGCGCGTAAGGGGTCTTGAAAACAATCTGACTTAAAACAGTCAGAGCCGTCAACACCCCTACCACTGCCAGGATGGCAAGCACTTTCTGAGTTTGATTAAGGTTTCGCCATCTTTCACCAAACCTGGCCAGCAATTGCCCCAAATTCACCTAATCACACCTTACACCTGCATTCTTGATACTTCCTGATAAGCCTCCACAACCTTGTTTCTAACCTCCACGGCCAGCTGAAGCATTAACTTGGCCTGCTCCGAGGCTATGGTCACCTGATGGATGTCCTGGATATCACCCACCAGGAACTTTTTTGTTACTTCATCGGCCTTCAGCTGTGCGTCATTAACATCTTTCAAAGCATTAATCAGCACCTCGCCAAAGCCGCCTCCACCGCCTGCAGCCTTTTTTTCGCTTTCGCCGGGCAGAGCCTGGGGTAAAATCATTGGAAGGGGCAGAACATTCACTCAAAACACTCCCCAAGTTTTTATTCTGAATTCTGACTCCTGACTTCTGAATTCTGACACTGAATCCAGTCATCCCGGCCATTATCCCCGCCCTATTTCAAGGGCCTTTAAAGCCATGGCCTTGGCCGAGTTCAAAGCCGTTACGCTTGCCTCGTACGCCCTGGTGGCGGTAATCATGTTTACCATCTCATTGGCTATATTTATATTGGGATAGGCAACAAATCCCTTTTCATCAGCCATTGGGTGGGAGGGATCATGTACCAGCCTCGGGCCCGCCGGGTCCTCGGTCACCCTCGGCACATGCACCCCCATATGTCTGTAGCGCTCCTTGCCCGGCAAGGAATTGGCGGCGGCCTCCAATAGCTCCGAAAAAACCGGCATCTGCCTCCTGTACGGCGGCAGTCCGGGATCCCCCGGTTTTCCGGCGGTGTTTATATTTACAATGTTGTTGGTGATCAGGTCCAGCCACAGCCTGTTTGAGGTCATGCCGGACGCGCTGATGGAAAATGAGTCAAACAGCGGCATTTTTTACCTGCCTCCCCTTATTACATACCCCAGAGTGCTAAGCTTGCCTGATATCCTATTGGCGCTGAAATCATACATTATTTCATTTGCCGCCAGGTTTACCATTTCCTGATCAATGTCCACATTATTCTGTCCGTATCTCATTGTTGTGTCCCTCTCCTGGACAACCCTCGGGTAAACCCCGGCAATGTCCTTCTTCCCGCCAAAATGCCTGGAGTCGGACGTGGCCATGGCGGGTGCCTTGGCGTCAAGTGCGCGCCTAAGTTGGTCCTGAAAGGATACATAAGATTTTTTGAAGCCGGGGGTGTTTACATTGGCCACATTGTTGGCAATAACCCTTTGAGTAAGCGCGGAAGAGTCAAGCTGCTTCGACAGCGCCAGCAGTACCGGGCTGCTGAAAAGATTCACAGGCATCCCTCCGGATTACTATTTCACTCCGAAAGATAATAAATTTAGAACTTTTCCCAGTGTTTTACTGATTTGCTAGGCCTAATAATTCAACAACTTCCGCACTTATTCCTTCTAAAATACTTCAGAATTCTACTTTTTTTAACAGGAAGAAGTGTCCTCAAAGACCATTATTTAATAACCCGAATTAATACAAATTAATCCCTTGACCATAAAAGGCATGGTGCTTATGATCTAGATAGAGTTTTAATTGCTGATTGCAAAAAACCATAACAATTGCTGAGGTTACTAATGAATGAAGTCAGACGAGACCTGCAACCGGTAGCAAAAAAATTCGGCATCAAAATGATTGTTCTTTTCGGCTCCAGATCCACCGGTAAAAATCGCCCGGACAGCGACTGGGACTTGGGCATTTTGATAGATGAAAAGGTGCATGGAAAGCATTTCACACCAGACTACAATTATTTTACGTGTCTTTTCGCAGAGCTGGCAAAATACTTTGAAAGCGGTAATCTACAGCTTGTTTTTTTACACAGGGCATCTCCGTTATTGCAATTCGAAGCCGTCAGCAACGGCAAGCCAATTTACCAGGAAAAAGAAGACACTTTTACCCGTTTTGCCGTAATGTCTGCAAAAAAGCATTGGGACTGCGCCCCGCTATACAAGATGGAAGATGAATATCTGAAGTCAACCGGCGAGGAATTTAAGGATGGTTAAAACAGCCGTTATTAAAAGGAAACTTGTCAAACTAAAGCAGTATCTAAGTGAGCTTGGACTCCTGGAAGGCGTCACTTACGAGGAATACAGGCAGAACTTCCTTGTCCGCAGGACTGTTGAAAGACTAATTCAGCTTACGGTGGACGTTGCCACAGACATTAACACCCATATACTGGTGGATAATAACATTCCCCCTCCGCAGGACGCCTATTCATCATTTATTCAGTTGGCCAAACATGGTGGGCTGTCCCCGATAAAGTAGACACACTAAACTGCATGATGCTTTGATTCTCACAGAATTTCAAGAGATTGCAGGAAAATCAACCACTTGTACAACTAACGCGACATAGCCGGCAAGCCTTGACT
>JBMOPC010000037.1:7459-15757 GCA_049323915.1 Bacillota bacterium | reverse complement strand
CCTCCGGAGATATCTCCTCTTCCGGCCAGGCCATGGAACTGAGAATAACCCACAGGGCCTGAGCCTGTTCGTCAGTCAGCCGGTCAACAAGGGCTTTGATCTGATCACGGGCGACAGCCATATATACGTCGAGTAGACGCTCGACTTCCACCTCACTTTTCAATGATATGTTGAATGTGAGAAGGCCGTCCACGCCCCTCACAGAACCCAACGTGCCCTATTAAGGCATTGGGCTCTTCATATAAACCTTACGCAGCTTGCCAGATGTTCACATATATCCTCGGTTCCGCTATCGGGTGCTTATCAAGGAGCATCCTAAACCGCTTCCACGTCAGATATGCCCTCTGGCTGCGTCTCGTCAGCGTCTTATAGAGCGCAATCCTGATGTAGTGGTAAAATTTCAGGAGTCCCTCGTAATTGCCGGAGATACCATAGTACCTGTAATGTCCCACCAGCTTCTTGTTCAGCAGTTCTATTGTCTCGGATGGCTTTCCATGGGTGTTCTTCTTAAGCCATTCCTTTACGTTCTGCTTCTTAGCTTTCAGCTTCTTCTTGCTGGTGCGGTGCAATACTGTGTATTTCCCCGTCAGCGTTTCTCCGTTGATGTGGGTGAATCCCAGAAAGTCAAAGGTGACTGTTTTACCGTCAGCACTGTGCGGCTTCGCAAATCTGCCGAACCGGATTATCTTGCTCTTGTCCTTCGCCAGCTCCAGATTGAATTTCTTCAGCCTTGCATCCAGCGCTTCATAGAAGGCATTAGCCTCATTCTCATATTGGAACATGCAGCAAAAGTCATCAGCATACCTGACGATGTGCGCCTCGCCCTTGCACTGCTTCTTAACCACCTTGTCAAACCACATATCCAGCACATAGTGCAGATATACGTTTGCACATACTGGCGAAATCAGTCCACCCTGGGGCGTACCTCTGTCGCCCTCGTGGAATTTCATGTCCTCCATGATGCCCGCTTTCAGAAACCGCTTGATGTACCGCAAGAAGTTCTTGTCTGCTATATCATGCTCAAGAAATCTCATCAGCCACTCATGGTCCACATTGTCGAAGAACCCTTTTATGTCTGCATCGACAATGAAGTTTATCTTCTTGGTCATTATCAGCTGATTTACCTCTCTTATCGCCTGATGACAGCTCTTGCCCTCCCTGAACCCATAGGAGAAGTTGTAGAACTTCCCCTCGTATATCTGGTCGAGCACCTTCCGCATTACTCCCTGCACCAGTTTGTCCTCGTATGCAGGTATCCCCAGCGGCCTCATCTTGTCGCTTCCCGCCTTGGGTATATACGTCCGCCTCACCGCCTGCGGCCTGTAACTGAACGCTTTCATCCTGATGAGCAGGTCGTCTATGTTCATTTCGAGGTTCTCCCCATAGGCTTCCTTGCCCACACCGTCTATACCTGTGGCTTTGCCTTTCTGCTGCTGCCTGTGTTCTTCAATCAGGTTTTGCTTGTTCACATAGTACATCAGCGTCTGCAATCTCTCGTGTCTCTCTGCCTGCTGCGCTATTCTTTCGTACGCATTTGCCATCTTCTTTGCCACCTCCAGTGTGGCTGATGTTTTGTCCTAAGAACGGTTTACATGTCCGCCCCTTCCCTCCGCCGTTATTACCGGCTTCTTTGGTACTATGAGCGAATCCGACTCCTTGCATACCGTTTCTCCCGCCTTGGACGAAATGCTCCTTGTGCGGAAAATACTCTTTCGAGAGTATGCAAGGCCTCCCAGGTACGCTGTGAATAACAATCTCATGCTCGCCATGCTCTCAGACCCCGGTGAAACCCGTTTGTTCTCGCCTCTATCGACCAAACGTTATTGCCTGCTGCCGAGGTGAAGGCATCGGCTTCCACTTTGTATAATCTAACGGGGCTCTATCACTTCACGCTTTCGCATTACGGCTCGCATGGTTTCCTGCCTACGCTTAAACCTCACCTCACGGCTTTGGCTCCAAGGCTGGATAACGGCGGCTGGCTGAGCCTTACCGTGCCGGCTTCCCACCGGCTATATTCACAACGCCGAACTGGCGCACCACCTCAAGGTTATTATAACCCTTCTTCATTTTTTAAACCACCACTTCCCTGGTAATCATGATTTTGACACGTATGACCTTATAGTTGCCCTTTGCATCCGGGCATCCATTCCGCTGTATATCTGTTCCAGTTCGGCATATACGCTTTCAGGGTCCCCCGGACTGTTAAAAGGCAGGCGCCACGCTTTCCATGACTCATTAAGAACTGCGACCGGTACCGGTATCATATCGCACCCGTGCCTGTTCTCAGCAATAACGATGATACTGGTGGTATCATCATAAGATGGGTCGATGCATACTGAAAACTGTAATCGGGGGTATTTTGCCTCAATCATATCTACCATTGGCCTGTAAAAATGGTAGAACTTCGACCATACGCCCCTTTTAACGTCTTCATCGTCAAAAAAAGCACCGTTTATGCTGGTGCAGCCGCCGGGTTCGGAAAGGAATTCCATGTGGTAGGCATAGAAAGCCGCTACCAATTCCTCCGGAACAGCAAAGGCCTGCACAGATGGCTTGATCTTCTCCATTTCGCTGTCATCAAGAAAGTCCAGCTTTTTATCGCACTCTTTCATCAGTTCCAGCTGGGCCAGGAAGATCTCCCTTCCCGGATTTCGTTTTTCATTCACTATCAATCACCGCCAGCCCCGTCAAATCAGGGGACGGACCGGCGGGTTCACCTCCTTTCGGTTTATTTTTGCTATTCAGGGCCGCATTAATATCCCGGGTACAGATTATATCGGCTATCATCCGATCAAATCTCCTAGCCCGGGAGACCCCCGGGGGGTCTCCCGCAAACAAATCTAGCTGATAGCCCTGAGTACCCTGATCTTTCGAGGAACGCAAACATTTTCCTCAACTATCTCGTAATTGTCGCAGATGTCCACCATGATGGCCAGCAGGCGATCGCACAGCCTGTCAAAGTCCTGGACCAGCTTTACCCTTTCACGCAGGTCATCCATTGACCATTCGCAAAAGTCCACATCCATGTCCACGCTTTTGCCCGGATAAGAGAATATTTCCACCGGCTCCTTGCCTTTTTCGTAATTGACTTGTGAATGTGAGCCGCAGCGACCGCACCGGTTATCCCCGGTGTACTCGCAGTTTTTAATTTTCTCTTCCCGTATGATTTTAAGCGCCTCTTCCCGGTTAATATCCAGCGCCATGAACTTTTCCGTAAAGTTCTGGTAGATCACTTCGTCGGTCCAGAATTTCTTGAGGGCAATTTCAAGCTTTAGCTTTTGTTCCGGTGATGGGTTTTCCGGCGGCGCCAGTTTGTAATTACGCTGACCGCAAGCAGCGCAGTACGATTTATATCCGGAGGGCCTGCATCCTCCCCGGTACATTACAAGGTAGCCCCCGCTTCTCCCATTGAACCCGGCCTGCCAGGCATAGCTATGAGAGCGTCCCCATTCACTGATTATTGAATTGAGTATATCCCAGGCCTCATCCGTTTCGATAAGGTCGTAAGCCTTTTTCTCCAGTTCCCGCGGAAGGCCAAGTGTATATATTTTCACGTTATTGGCGTAGCTGGTGGCGTTGTTCCAGCTATTCATTGTGCTGTAGCGAAAATGATTGCTCAAAAAGTCAACCATCTCCCGCCTGTTCCTCAGGTCAACTTTTTTGTAAAATTGCTTCACTGCAAACACTCCTTAATGTCTTCACTGTTGAAAATCACCGCTTTTACTTCACAGCCACCGGGATCAGAAAGGAATTCCATGTGGGTAGCAAGAAACACCCCGGGTCAATTCCTCTGGAACTGTAAAATAATTTACAGCCGGCTTAAGCTTCCACACCCCGCTGTCATCAGTAAAATCCACCCCTTTGCCGCACTCTTCGCTTCAAGCCCGGTAATGCAAGTGACCATTTCCCTTTTTGTTTTCCCTGGCGTAAATGAGGAGTCGATAGCCGACGCCGCCGACCAGTCTTCCCTTCCTTTTAAGGCGGGCCATGCCGCCTGGTTACATCTCAACCATTTACATTCCGCCTATTTTCCTGCCACAGGGTTATTTTAAATTCACTCCCGGCGGCCAGAAATGCAGAGATCTTGAAGGCTTCAGCCGATATGCCCTGCAAAACATCAAAAACCTGGTTCAACGTTCTCAGCTGCGGGAGTTTAACAGAGTGTTTCCAGAAGGTCAGATTGGCCTGCCGGTAATCAAAAACATCGACATAGACACTTAGCCCCATGGACATGGTGTTTTCATCGTCGTAATCAATCTCCGCATCCACGGGCGGTGGTAATAAATCATCGCTGGGAAAGTGAATCAGCAGGGATCCGAACAAATTCTTGAGGGATTCCTCACTGAAGTGATGGAAATTAAACTCAGCCCTGAGATAGGACCCAAGTGATTCGACGTTACGAACCCCCAGGGCGTGCATTGTTTCAACGTCCCCGGTCATTTCACGGCCGTTATCCAACTCAAAATCATTCAGGATGGCCAACAGAACAGCCTGTTCAACTGAGAAAATACCCATCCGGGCCTCCATCGCTGGTTTTTCCATTAATTGCGGGGCGGGCCCGGCCGGCCCGCCCCTTGACCTCCTTTCACCGGCAAGTAGGTGGGGCGGTCCGCCCCGGCAACATTTTCTTAAGAAGCGGGTTTAATATTCTTATCCTTAACCGGAGAAATCACTTTTTCGCTGCCAAATACCGACTCCAGCTTCCGGATCATGTCTCCAATCATGGAGTTCCACTCCGCCACCTCCCGGACGAGGGCCTGGTAGTCCCAGTGATCCCAGAAGTGACCCTCATCGCTTACCCGTTTCAGTATGCCGAGCCTGTCTGCCTCTTTCAGAAGAGTGCAGACCGACACGTGGCACCTGAGGAAGTGCTCCGCCGATATGTTGCTGGCGTACTGGGTCTTGCAGAAAGAAGCCCATCTCCACCCGCCTCCAATCCCCGTCTGGATCTTCCGGCCCCTGTGGGTGATTGTGGCGGGGTATTTGGCCAGACCGAAGTTTGCTTCCTCGCAATTTTCACCTGGCCACACCGAAAAGAAGTAGACTTCCTTCGGCGGCACTCCAATATACACGTTTCCCACCTGAACGTTCCTTGTCGCCTGGATAAGTGCCCAGGTGTGCTCCTCCTTACTTTTTTTTGACAGGTGGTTAGCCATCCGCCCTTTAAAGTGAAACACCCGCGGTGAAACTTCCTCAACAGGCGTGTCGAGGGCCTTCTGCCGAAGTTTTTCAAGAACTGCTTCCGGCGAATTCCCGCTGTAACCCAATTCATAATGTATTGTCAATCCCATGTATTCCGGGGCGGGCCCAATCGGCCCGCCCCATTCCTCCTTTCGGTTTGAAATGGTTCGGGCCGGTGAGCGCTCTAAGATGGTTATAATTTCAGGTCAAATTCTAGTACCCACCCCTTTTCGGTCTTCCGGGTTCGGAGTGGGCCGGCCTGCCCTTTTTTATTAAGTTCAGGACCTTACTCAACCTGATACACTTACTTTACAGGCCGGAAATTGACTGGGCCGCAAGGGCCTGAAATTCTATCCGGCCATTTTCTCCGGCATGACGTCGCCACGCCGGCGGCGCCCGAAGACGGCAATATTCTCATATTCAACATCATCATTATCGCTGGTCATGCCCCGGCGTTTCCGCCCGTCCACTGCCGGCTGATGGTCAACATCCAAATTCACACCCCCGCGTCCAGTCCTGGGCCTGTGTCCCAGGGACAGGAGAACCTGTCTGTTCTCCTCGGCGATCTTCTGCAGCACTCCCACGATCTCTTCCTCATCGCGGTCACCGGATCCCCTGTCCAGTATTTCCGAGAGTTCCCCCAGCTGTCTTATGACCTCGCGGTCCTCCATGAAGTTCAGCTGCTGCACTTTCTGAACAAGCTGGCGCAGCGACATCACGCTGGGCCCGGGCAGGTGCCCGTGCTTGTGGACATTGTCCCTGGCCGCCGACACGGCCTCGTAGATCATTGAGCGAAGCTGGGCGGCCAGGTCGGAAATGAAGCCCTGCACCTGACGGTGGTAAGTCTGCCTGATCTCGTCCGCCACGGCTTTTTCGGCGCTGGCCGCAACCTTCGAGGCCATGCGGGCCTCCGTCCTGGCCATGGTGAAGGTAACCGGCACGAAGCTGAGGTCGATTTCAAACCTGCAGGATTCCCTGATTTCTTCCCTGCCCGGGAATTTGGACATGACCCTGAAAATGAAGTTCTCCACAAAGTCCTCCGGCACACTGGCGCTAGGGTCCTTCTGAAGGGTGCGGTAAACCTCCCGGGCGGCATCACGGTACCTGGTTTCAGTGGAAAAGCGGATGCTGTCGTAATTATCCAGGATCCGTTCATTAAGCCTCCGGTACTCCTCACCCATTTCATCCAGCCTGCGGCGCAGTTCGCTGTACACCTGGAAGGGCACAAACCTTCCCCACACCGTCTGAAAGCTGGATTCCCGCAACAGTCTCCTGGCGTTGGTCTCAACGGCGTCAAGGTTTCTCAGGTATTTGACCGGTATCAGCCGGCGGCGCCCCAGCCTTATGTACTCATCGAGGAATTCACGGTAGCCGGGTTCACTGGGCTTGATGCCCAGGTCCTCGGCGTCAAGCCGCAGCTCGAAGCGCTCCCGGGCAATTTTCATATCCACCAGCACTCCATTTCTGCCCAGTCTGGTGGCGGTGGCATCCAGGCGGACGCGGATGTCCTCCGGGCCACAGCCCAGTCTGGCCGCAATCTCGTTTTTCTGATCGTCAATGTTCCGGTCACTTTCCTCCCGTGTGATGTTATCAAGCAATTCCTTCAATGTATCCCTTATTTCCATATGTTAAAACCTCCATTTCGGGCCGGGAGGAGATTACCTCCCGGCCGGTATAACTTTTAATTTCTTCTTTTCCGGCCCTCGTTGGTGCCCCCGGTAACCACCTGCAGCTTGCGGTCCCGTTTTTCAATCATTTTCTGACGGTAGGCCGGCGGCAGGAGATCGAGGTCGTTAGCCTCCTTCAGCGCCAGCTGGGTCATCATCTCGATGTCCCCGGTGGTCGGCCGAAAAACTTCGAGGGCGTACTGAATGTGTTCCGCCAAAACCACATCGGACCCTGCGTCCTCCGCAACATCGGCGGCTTTCAGCACCAGGGCTTCTAGCTCCGCGCCGGTGTAACCGTCGGTGGCAGTAGCGGCACGATTCAGATCTTCAGCGGACAGATCGTGGTTAATAGCATATTTCCTGAACATGACATTGAAAATCTCGGCCCTTTCCTCCTCACCGGGCGGCAAAATGGGAATGGCCCTGTCGAACCTGCCAGGTCTTTTCAATGCCGTGTCGATCAGGTCTGGCCGGTTGGTCAGTCCGAGAAAAACCACCCTGCCCCGGTGCCTGCCGTCTGCCATAAATTCTAGGAGCCTCTTCAAGAGCCTGTTGGAAACCCCGGAATCACCCGAGTTATTGCGGGATAAACCAGTCTGGTCCAGTTCGTCCAGCACCACGACCGTGGGGGCTAATGCCTCAATGCACTGGAGAGCCTTCTCCAGGTTGGCCTCCGAGGACCCTACCCACTTGTTCATGATCCTGGCCAGGTTCAGAGAGCAGCAGTTCACTCCGCTTTCCCTGGCCACCGCCTCGGCCAGGATGGTCTTGCCGGTGCCGGCCGGGCCGGGCATGAGCACCCCTGTCGGGCAGCGCCTCAGATTGCCCTCCCGGAGGGGCTGGATGACGTTTTTGCGGAAAAATTCCTTGACGTTTTCCATCCCCCCGACATTGCTGAAATCCAACTCGGGGTCGATTATTTGAAGCACATCTCCGTATTCCGACGATATGATATCCTTTTTCCGCTCCTTGACCAGTTCCGGTGTAACCGGGACATCGACGCCGGATCGCAAAAAGATATCTTCTACATGTAGTTTTTTCAGGCCGGCGGTCAGCCTGGCCATTTGTGCAACAGTGATATCCCGCATGTTTGATCTGCCGTCTATGGCGTATTTCCCGGCAAGGGCCCCGATGTACTTCTGACGATCCTCAAGATCCGGCAGCGGCACCTGGACCGCCTCAATCCGGCTGCTGGCTGAACGCAGCGCCCGGTTGACGTCGGAAAGGTTTTCCGCCACCAGGAAAACCGGGGAGCCCAGATCAGCGATCTGCCTGTCCCTGGCCCATCGCAAAAGGGTGGTCAGGACTGTTCTGTCCCCCGGGGGCATCTGGGCCAGCTCGGATGCCGGGACCAGCGTCTCCGCGTAGTCCATGATCACCGCTGTTTTGGCCCTGAATCCCCCGTTTCCGTCCGGCATGGACAGGCGCAGCGCCCCTTCCATCAGCATCA
>JBMOPC010000037.1:0-7449 GCA_049323915.1 Bacillota bacterium | reverse complement strand
GGCGGCCACCGGATCCCTCGGGATGACATCTTCAACCCCTATCGATCCGGTGTCTGCGGCTGTAAACCCCAGTTCCTCCAAAAACACCTTTTTATGCGAGGGGATCGGGAACGTTATCCCGGCCGACCGATTGTAGCACATGATTATTTCCCGCTCCGACACCAGCGGCGACTGCATCAGGAACTCAATCACCGATGAATTGCCGTCAACGGTATCCCAGACGTTAAAGTGCAAAAGGAACATGTGGGCGATTGAAGCGCTCCACTTCCTGTGAATTTCCTCGATCCAGTGCAATGCAAACCCTCCAGATATATAATTTTTACCCGCACCACCTGTTGGTGTTGAGGCAGGATGCGCACTGGGGCGTACCCTGCTTTCCGCACAACAGGCAGAGCATTTCTGCCAGTTCCGGTGTCCACCAGTAGGCCTCGACGGTTCCATCGGGACGGATGATTATATCCACCTCACGGTTAGCAGCGATTCTTTCCAAACACTTCACCGCTGCCCACCTCGCCCGCGTCGGCCTCCTGAGTGATGACCGGCTTATATTTCCTCCCGGTTACAGCACCGAGGGATTGTTCGAAGTCTTGCGTCGCCCTGAGGCATTCCCTGCCCGCAAAGCCCGCCGCCTCAATCTGAACCGATCCGTCGGGCCTTACAGTAATCACGATCTCTCTGGTCATTGTCACGCCGCTCCTTTCACCCGAAGCCTGATGGATCCATCCTCCAGGGTCTCTTCGGTAATGGTGGCCTTGAGCGCACGTGCCTGGCGCCTGGCCATGGCAACCGCGTATCTCTGCTTCAGGAGGCCAAATTCTGGTCCGACCACCTTCTCCACGTAGCCCATGTACCAGTCGGTGGTGAGGCTGATACAGCCGTCCTCCCCCTCATTTGCCGCTATGTCGTAGGGGGACTCCGGCGGTATGATCACCATCAGCGCCTGAAGGCTCTGGTAGTGACCCCTGGCTTCGGCATTGCGGGCCACCCCGCAGCCCAGCGACCTGGCAGCCTCCTCAAGTACCGATATATCCCGTATATTCGTTTGTACGGATGTCCAGTGGGACATGTATTTCTCCTCCTTCACAAGACAGAATCAGCTGATGTAAAGGCTGATTCTTATAGTATTCCGGCGTTTTTCATGCTCCTGAACCTGCCGCTGCCGACAACGATATGATCAAGTACCTGTACGCCCAGGATATTACCCGCGTCCACCAGCTTCCTGGTAATTTCAATGTCCTCCCTGCTCGGCTGGACATCATTTGATGGGTGGTTATGCGCCAGTATAAGGCTTGCGGCGTTTACCAGCACGGCAGCCTTGAACACCTCTCGGGGGTGTACCAGGCTTGAATTCAAGGTCCCCACGCTTACCGTGTGGATGGCCGTGGGTTCGTTCTTCGTGTTCAGGTAAATAACCGTGAACATTTCCCGGTCGGCATCCTCCAGGAAGCTCCTGATCAGTTCGAAGGCATCCTCCGGACCCTGGATTTTCCTTGGCTTGTAGAGCAGTGAGGACTCCCTCACCACTTTTAAGGTGATGATGTCAACTTTTTTAGCCCTCATAAGTACGGGGCGGGCCCTCCCGGCCCGCCCCTTCCTCCTTTCATAGAGTACTCGGGCAGGCCGGTAAGGCCTTTTCTGTTATCCCATACAGCGGTCATCTTCCGGTTCTGGGAAAAATAAAAGACGGTCCTCCATTATGGAAACCGCCTTTAATATCTCCCGGGTAGGGCTTTAGAACCTTCCCCTTTTTAAAAGTGAAATCACTTTGGCCAGGATTTCCTCGTACTTCCCGGCGTCGATGCTGCCCAACTTCCCCAGCACCAGCGCCCGGTCAATGGTGAAAATCCTGTGCAGCCTGGCGGTGGTTGGTTTCAACAACCCCGCCGCCTGCCAACCCGTTACAGTATGGTTCAGACTGCCCTTGCCGGGCAGGGAAGTAAGCATCAGGCACACCATTTCCCGCAGCCTTTCCGCCACGGCCAGCACCAGGGCCGGCCGTTTTTTCACTCCGCTCAGGTCGCTGAAGGGAAAGGGCGCCAGAATTACATTACCTGGCTCAAACCCGGTCATAAACGGAGTCCTCCGGGTTATCCCACCCGGAGAATGAAGTTTCAGCCGATTTGATCCATCCCAGCAGTTCAATCCTGTCGGCCATTTTCATCAGCAGTAACCGGATCTCCTCGTCAGTGAAACTTTCAATCTCCTGAAAGATCCTGTCAACTCTGTTTTCCGGTTGTGACATGGCAAACACCCGCCTTCACCTCCCAGAATATCACGCCAGGGATTACCTGACAAGTTTGACGCTGGTCGCGATCAGGCCCTTATCACCTTTCCGGTAGGATATCTGCACAAACTCTCCCACCGCCCCGGCCAGGGTCTGGCCATGGCTGTTTTTGGCGTAGACGGCCACCTTGTTGCCGTCCGCGGACTGGCAGTATCCCCTGACCGTGCCCGGCTTTGACTCCCGGGCTTCGAGGACCATAAATGCGTCGGTTTCGAGTTCGTCACCATCCGGCCCGGCTGCGGCAGTCTGACCGGAGGCCCTGTTAGGACCCGCCGGAATACTGTCACCAGCCTTCCCGCTGTCCCGGGCTGGATACTTATCGCTCAGGTTATCGCTGCCCAGAATATCATGGACAAACCTCTCCACGCCGTCAATTTTACCTGTATTGACCATCGCTGTGATTAACCCCGTCATAGCAACCAATCCTGCGTGGTCAGCCTTTGCCCTCTCCAGTTCAGCCTCGGCGAAGGCCAGATTGACCCGGGCGTCCTGGAGTTTCACTTTTATTTTCTGATATTCCGGATCGGACTCAAGGCGCCTCACAACCTCGGCCTTTCTGGTATCTTCGTTGGGAAAGGCCGGCTGGCTGTTTTTTCTTTCCGCAGCCACCTGTCCAGAAATGAGCACCTCATGTCTTTTGAGCGCTTCAAAGGTGTCGTGCAGCGCCTGCCGCGCGTCCGCCAGGCCTATGACCAGGTTCTCGATCCGCTCGCCACTTCGGGCAAGATTCTGAACAAGTCTGAACATGCTATCCCCCCTTTTCACCCGGTATCAGGGCAGAACTTTATTCTGGACCGCGGTTTGATTAAAGACCCGCGGCCGCTCTCTTGCGCCTTACTGCCCACCGGCTGATATGGCTGTTCCCGGATACCCTCAGGTTTCCGCCGGCCTCCTCCAGGAGAAAGCCCAGCAGGTTGATGCTTTCCAGGGGAACCGTGAGAAGAGCCACAATCAGCCCGACGATGGCTGACAGGAGTCCCGTCCAGGGGCTTTTCCACCTCCACTTTCCGGTCCGGTAGAGAACCGGCTGGAAAATGCCCACCCCTGTTTCCCTGGCCGTTATAAGTGAACGGCCAACCGTTTTCAGAACCGCTGCCGTAAAAAAGCAAACCACGCTTTTCCGGAAGTCCGGTTCCCTCACAAAGGTCTTTACAATCAACAATACCAATGTATGAAGCGCGGGGCCCCGGCCGGCCCCCGCTCCAGTCACCTCCCGCAACTGGTTTTTCGGTGGGCCCGCCGGCGGCCTTTTCCCCATTTCAAACGCGAATCCCCCGATACCGGGGGATTCATTCTATCTCAACGGCGTCCGGACTTGCCCGGAGCCGGTTTTTTTAAACACAAAGGCGACCTTCCACCTGTTATTGATAGGGTGACAAAGCCGCCCGGATTTCAGTGTTAAAGGGGCAGGGATTGACTCCGCCCATGGACTTTTTGTTGCCGAGTACGCTAAAAACGTACCGCAAACCCTGCCCCCTGAAAGGGACAGCATGGGCCTCCCGGTGGGGAGGGAGTGTGTTGCCACGCCAGAAATGGCTGCAACGCTACCTGCAGAACAGGCAGTATGTACCGCCCGGACGGGCGGTAGAACTCTGCCGCACAGTTTTTAACAGACCGCGCAGCCCTGCTCGTTGCCCGAGCAGTATGTGCCTCCCGGGTGGGAGGGAGCCATGGAACTTACAGAAATAATAACCAATAAGGCAAATAAATGTCAATACTTTTTTGTATCTTTTTTGTATCTGTGCTTTTTTGTATCTGTCATTTTTTCAGTCATTTGTGCACGTTGTTTTCAGCTTCTTGAATTAAAACTTTCTGAACCCACCGGAGGACACTTACCTTCCGGTCATCATGTAGGATAGTCTTTAACTCATCATCAGTTTTGGCTGCAATATTCCCTGCTGCTAAAATTCCCGATCGTTTAAGGGCAAGGTAATCTCCCCGTAATAGCCTGTTTCCCGCCACACGCGCCAGCGGCACTAATTCCCGGGGAATGCCGAACTCCAGCCGTACCAGCAGTTCTTCAATCTGTGCTCCAAAATCTAACTGTCCGGTGTTCATTATCTCTGCAACCCGGGCAGCTATCGGAAACAGGTCACGGGTTCGATCCGCCACCACCCGAATGGCACCGGCAGCGTCCTGGTCCCGTTGGTGACGTAATAATGTCCCCTCCATAACCTGCAGCTCCGTTCCCTGAATCCACATAAGTACCGATACAGCGCGTTTGCACCTGACCGTGTAGTGTACTTCATCCCGCGCAGAATTATAAAGGGCATTTAAAACCTGGGCCGGAACATCATAGTTTTGGATGGCTCTTCGCCATGTCTGTCGTTCCTGATGAGAGGTCTTGTGAACAGGAAACAGTATATCGTCCAACTCCAGGGTACCCTGGACAGCCACCAGTATGGCGGCATCCGTAAACCTGTCAACCGGTATATTACGAAATGCTGCTACCAGCCGAATAATACTGGTCACCGCTACTCCGTTTTCACCGCTAAGCCGGCCGAGGGCAGTCAGACAATAACCGTGTTCAACCTCAGCTATCAGTCCGTACTGCTTTAGCTGCTGGATAGCGCGCTGGATGGTTGGGCTATCCCAGTGCTGGGCACCAGAATGCTGCATTAACTGGAATGCTGCGAAACTGTTCTCTAAAAAGTCCACGATGTCTTCTTCGCTCATGGACCCGGCATGTGCTGCCTGTACGGTGGCAAGGACACGGGTTACCAAGGAAAGCAGATCAGCCTCAGCAAAGCGTGAGAAAAGATCCTCCGGACGTCCTCTTACATAGGTGTTCCAGATGCTGATTTCTTCAGCAGTTCCCGAAGTAATTACGAAGGATTTGCCATGATCCGTATATCCCAGACGACCGGCCCGGCCCACCATATTTTTATATTCCGCCACCGAATAGGGGCCGTCGGGGTGATCCAGTCCCGCAATGATGACTGAAAAGGCGGGAGTGTTCACCCCCATGGCCACAGTGGTAGTGGCGACAAGGACCCGCAGGGGACTTTCAGAGTCCCGGAAGGCCTCTTCGATAACCGCTCTTTCCTCCCGGTCCAGATCAGAGTTGTGAAAGGCGACACCACCAGCCAGGCACTGACGTAAAGTGCCCGAGGCCGCGGAAGGATCACCGGCCGGCAGAGCCGCAATAACTTCTTCCGCTGCAGGCAACCCCAGAGAGGACGAGAGGTATCCGGCTGTACCCCGTGTCAGGCCCTTAGTGGTTCGAAAAACCAGCACTTTTTCGCGATCTCTGGTGAGTCTGCGAACCAGTGGAATAATATAATCCTGGCTCGACCCCCTGCGGTGCTCCGATACTATATATGGCACAGTGCGCTCAGTTCCATCTTCGTCCAGGAAACGGAAATTGCCGTCTGTTTTAAGAATACCTTCCATGAGGGGGACCGGGCGTGTTTCCGTACGCAAGAGCCGGGCACCCAGCCAGCGCTCCAGCCCATTGCTGTCTCCAATGACAGCGGACAGGGCAATGATTTGCGGCTCTAAACCTTCATACCTGCGAACCTTCAGGAGGGTAAGGAGAAATTCCAGGTTGCTCCCCCGGTTACGATCAGCCAGCATTTGAACCGCGTCCACCACAACCAGTCCAACCTGTCGCAACAGGTATGGGCTCATCAGGGCAAGGTTGGTGAATTTTTCATAAGTCATCAGGCATAAATCGTAACGACCTCGAAGCAAATCAGGAATATCGTCGCTGTGATCCCCGGTGGCCCTGATGATGCGAAGTCCAAATTCGCCGTATTTACGGAGAAATTCTGAGTGCTTATCGTTAACCAGGGCCTTGAGGGGAAGCAGAAATAAACTTCTTTTCCGGTCAAAGTAGGATCTCAGGGCCGCCAGCTCCCCGATTATAGTCTTTCCACTGGATGTCGGCGCCGAGACCAGTATATGTTCTCCGTCAAGAAGGCCATATTCATTGATGGCCTCTTGCTGCAGCTCATTAAGACCGGGGATTGAACCCCGCCACACATCCACAATTTCTTTGGGTAGTCCGTAGGCAACCAGATCATCCACATTTGAGCTCACCCTGGGCCGTACACGGTCTGGGAAAAATTCTTTGAACTTCGGGCCCGGGTTAAAAACCGGGAATGTAACCTCACCGTCAATAACACCGCGGAAGGCGGGCTGCTGCTTATGGCGGAAGGAAGATGCCACATCGGTCACCCTTTGTGTGACATAATGCAGTATCTGGTACAGGCCTACCTTGCCGGAACTGACCACCTCAGGGGCACCCCGCAGTGCTTCCAGCAAGTGATATGTCAGGAGGCCATGTCCCTTTTTCTGATCCTCAATGGCCTCCTCATCCGGACCGCAGGCTGTAAAGACTACACGGCCGCGTCCGGATACTTGCTGCAATATGGCATCCACAGTCGCTGGGGAACGCAGGGAAATATCCCGGTGAAATACCCTTGCACCTGCCCCGCCACTGAAGCAGCAGTCGAGGATAAGAAGGACATTACGGGCAGGTATCCGCCCGAACAGGTCAACCAATTCATCAAGCTCGATGGCAGTATTTTTAAAATCAAGGGGGTCAGCGTTATGGGTGACGAGATAGTGATCATCCGAACCATGCCCGGAGAAAGAAGCTTTTGAAATTAAGACTGAAATATACAATTAATTTCGTCACCCGAAAGGCTCCAAGGATTTTATGTAATTATCATACCTGGTTTCCCGCCTGGATTCTTCCAGAGTTCTGATTCCCTTTTCCAGCCAGCTGTCAATAATTCCCTCCACGTAGTACAGGTTCTTTTTGCCGCTGAGAACCGACTTGTTAAGCGCGTATGCAATCATTTCAGCCGGAAAAAAGTCAAGCCAACGGCCCATGAATTCCACTTCCAGCGGCGATCCCTCAAATCCCGCCGACTTCAAAAGGGACTCAATAACACTGCGGTTTGCCTGAATGGAATCGGCGTTTTCCCGCGGGCATATTGAATTATCCACATTATCCACAGAATCCACCGCTTGCTCCCGGTGGCCTCGCGCGCGCGCGTTATTATCTTTATCATGATGGCTGGATGAATGAATGGTTGCTGGATCAATGTCCTGTTCTTTTAGTATTGTTATGTTAGTATTGTTTATGGCTCTCTCTGACCCTACCCCGGTTCTGTGTGACCCTACCCCGGTTCCCTCTGACCCCACCCCCCCTGTCA
>JBMOPC010000036.1:0-15891 GCA_049323915.1 Bacillota bacterium | reverse complement strand
GATTCTCTAATGGCCTTCATTAAATAATCAGTCTCTGAATGCCTATTGGCCGTTTGGCTCCCGATGTCATTGGGCCCCCACTGCAGCAGTGTTTCCCTGGTCACCGCCGGCCCGTCGGCCAACGCCGCCAGCCTTTCCATCAGGTTTTTAAGTTCCCGGACATTGCCGGGCCACTTATATTCAAGAAGGGCTTCCATGGCTTCCCCGTCAATGTTGAGGGGACCGGTTATCCCTGCTGTTTTTTCCAGAAAATAGCTTGCCAGAATGGGGATGTCCTCCCGGCGTTCACGCAGGGAGGGTATTTTTATGTTAATGCCCGCCAGCCTGTAGTAAAGGTCCTCACGAAACCTGCCTTCCCTGACCAGTGCCGGGATGTCTCTGCTGGTGGCCGCCACCACCCTTACATCAACCGGAACCGGCTTGGTAGAGCCAAGCCTGTAAACCATTTTTTCTTCAAGCACCCTGAGAAGTCCCACCTGCACCTCGCAGGGGGCGTCGCCCACCTCGTCCAGGAAAATGGTGCCCCCGTGGGCCTGCTCGAAGCGGCCTGGGTGCCCTTTGCGGGACGCCCCGGTAAAAGCCCCCTCGGTGTACCCGAAAAGTTCGCTGTATACCAGTTCTCCGGGGAGCGCGCCGCAGTTGACGGCTGTAAACGGGCCTGCGGAGCGGTTGCTGTCCCGGTGAATGGCCCTGGCGAACACCTCCTTGCCGGTGCCGGTCTCACCCGTTAAAAGCACATTGAGGCCGGTTCCGGCCACCCTGCGGGCGGTGTTCAGGGCGAATAAAAAGTCCCTTGAACGGCCCAGTATATTTAACTGCTCCGGCTGCAGGGGATTGTCGGGAAAAAAATGCCTGGATGTTTTTCCGGTGGGGCTCTGGCGGCAGTATTTTATATCGGCGTACCTTCTCTTAAAATCGGACTCAATCAGGCGGGCCACGGCCGCCACCCAGCCCAGCGAGTGCAGGTGCAGGTGGCCGTGGTAGGTGGAAGCGTTCACCACACCTATAATTTCCCCGCCGGTGTGGTCAAACATGGGAGAGGCGGCGCAGCTGTACGGATGCCAGCCGGAAGAGTAATGCTCAACACCCTGGACAAGCACGTTGGTTTTTTCCTCGATGGCCGTTCCAATGGCGCCGGTGCCCACGACCTTTTCGCTCCAGTCGGCGCCAACCAAAAAATTGTGCTTTTCCATAAGCCTTTTTATTTCCCGGTTGTTATATCCCTCCACGTGGATGATAACCCCCCGGGAGTTGCTGAGGGCCAGGGCGCACTGACTGACCACCAGCAGTTTTCCGAAGTAGGCGAAATAGGGTCTGGCCACCTCCAGCAGTATTTTGTCCACGTCAGTTTCTATAAGGGTTTTCGCCGGGGGGGCGCTCTCGATTAAAGGGTCAACCCCGTTATCACGGCATCTTATCCATGACCCGGCGAGGGTGGGGTGAATTTCCGCCGGAAGAATGCCCTCCCGCAAAAAAATGTCTCTTGACGCCCGGTCGCTGTTGAAGTTAGTAAAATGCACGGTACCACCCCAATCACCGGTTTTTAATTCAGAAAATTAAAACAACTATATGTAGATATTACATTAAAGTGGCCCCTCTGACAACCACCATACGGGTGTGTGTTGTATCACTAGGGCTCATTTTGGGGGTTTCAAGGGGGCCTGCCCCCTTGCTTCAGTGGGGGGTTGAGGACGTTTATACCGTCCGAAGGGGCGCCCAGCTCCTTTTAAGAGAAAGTGGCCCCTCTGACAACCATCATACGGGTGTGTGTTGTCAGAGGGCCTTTTTCACCGGGGCAAACAGTTTTCCAAAGCCGTTGGCCGGCGCAACAAAAGAGCCGCAGTGTTGCGCCACACTTTATTAAAAAATAGTTTGACATTATCTCCCTGTAAATGATATAAATTTATCAACTACTGGTTCAACCAGTATACCAATCAACCAATAAACCAGTCATCAGCGGGGTGGGCTGTACATGTTTGATCAGATAAAAAAGAAAAACCTCTACGAAGAGATAGCCGGGCAGGTGATGAGAAAGATAGCCGGGGGGCACTACCGGCCCGGACAGCAGCTTCCGGGGGAGAGGGACCTGGCCGTGCAGCTGGGGGTCAACCGGGGCTCCCTGCGGGAAGCCCTGAGGGTACTCGAATTTATGAGGGTAGTGGAAAAGAGGGTGGGAGAGGGTGTTTTTGTAAAGGATCCGGACAGGGAATCCAGCCTTGAGGCCATTATTTTCCGCTTCCTGGTGGAGGACGGGCTTGACCAGGACTCGCTGAAAGGGACGTACGAGGCCATTGTCATAGTGGAGTCAAATATGGCCAGGCTTGCCGCCCGCCGGGCCGCCGGGGAGGGACTGACCCGCCTGGAGGAGCTGACCGCCAGGATGGAATCATCGCTGGACGACGACAGGCTGTTTACCGACCTGGACCAGGAGTACCACCTGCTGGTGGGCCGCCTGGGAAACAGCCCTGTACTCTTCTCCGTGGCCTCCACCATGTGGATAATCATGAAAAAGTATGCCTATGCGCTGCACATGGCTCCGGAGCGCAGGAAAAAGTGCGCCCTGGGGCACCGCGCCATAACCGCAGCCATCGTATCAGGTGATGAGGAGACAGCCGGCAGGGAGATGGAGCGCCACCTCAAGGGCGCCCTCAGCACACTTTTAAACGGTGCGGCCCCGGCGGTAACCGGCAGCCTGCCTTCACTGTAGCAATGACAGGAGGTCTAAGTATGAACGGTACGGAAAAAAGCTCTCAAGAAAACCAACACATCAATCTGCTCATTGAAGAGTCGGCGCTGAAGGGTGCCCAAAGGTCCGTCCGCTACCCCGGGAGCAGGTTTTTCGGCTACTTTTGCAGTTACTGGCCGGAAGAACTGGTGCTGGCAGCAGGTATGGAGCCCTTGAGAATACTGCCGCAAACTATCAGCGCCACCCCGGCCGAACTGCCGTCTTTTTGCTGTACACTGGCCCGGGGAAGCCTGGCCAGGTCGCTCAAAGGCCAGTTGAGCGACCTGGCAGGCGTGGGTTTCGCCCACACCTGCGACACCATGCAGTGCCTTGGCGGGATCTGGGAAGAAACAGCAGGCCGGGAAAAGACGCTGACTGTTGTTCCCCCGGTGATGCTGGCCGCTCCCGGGGCCGGCCGGTATTTCAGGAAGGAGCTTGAGATACTGGCCCAAAGGCTGGGAGACATGGCGGGGGCCCCTCTGGCCCCTGGGGACACAATAGGCGCCATGGCGCTCTGTGACCGGATACGCCGGCTGGTTGCCGAACTGGACGGGCTGCGCGCCAAGCTTCCGTCCCATGTGGTTTCAGCCATCATAAGGGCGGGACAATTGATGCCCAGGGGGACGTATGCCAAAGAGCTGGAGCTTGCCCTGCCGGCCCTGAAGGAAATGGCCGCCGACCCCGGAAGCAGGCAGAGGGTGCTGGTAAGCGGGGCGGTAATGGAAAGCGACGACCTGTTCCAGATGGTGGAGGAACTGGGCGGCCGGGTTGTGGCCGATGACACCTGCACCGGCTACAGGCACTATACGGGGCCGCCGGCAAGAGATGGGGACGATCCCCTTGACGCCATCGTGCGCCGTTATACAGGCATGGCGCCCTGTCCGTGCCGCAACCGCGGCTTGCAGGAGCGCATGGAACACCTGGAGCAAATGGCCCTGGAACGTAAAGCCGGAGGGGCGGTGCTGGTGATTCGCAAATACTGCGACCCCCACGCCTGGGACGCCGTACCGGTTTCCGGCCGCCTGCGCGGCCTTGGGATAAAGACCCTGGTGCTCGAACTGGAGGGATCCGAGGTCGGAGGCCAGGAAAGAACCCGCCTGCAGGCGTTTCTCGAAAGCATATAGGAGTCTGTTGAAAAACTTCGCCTGACTTCGTCAGCCCCGCCGGCCGGATGCTCACGTACTACGTGTACGCTCCGCTCCGTCCACCGGTGCTTTCTAGCCGTGCTCGTTTTTGAACAGCCCCTTGGGTTTTTGCAAAATTCTCTTAGGAGGGATATTGCATGGCAAAAAAAAGCAGCCACCTGCCCCTTGCCAGTTCTAAGTACCTGCAAAAGACCATGACAAGGTACTATGCCCTTTCCAGGTATCACCGCTACTGGGGCAGGATGTTCCGGCGCCCCCTGGCCTGGGTTACCAGCGGGGCGCCGGTGGAACTTCTGCTGGCCTTCAACATACACCCGGTTTATCCCGAGCAGTACGGGGCCATATGCAGCACCAGGAAGGCCTCCGGGGATCTCTGCCAGGCGGCCGAGTCCGCCGGGTATTCACAGGACCTGTGCTCATACGGACGCAGCCATCTGGGGTCCATACTGCGCCCGGACCTCGCCCCCATGGGAGGCCTTCCTAAGCCGGACCTGTTGTTGACCTGCAGCAATATCTGCGGGACGGTCCTTAAGTGGTACGAAGCCCTGGCCCGCCAATTCAACGTGCCTCTGATTTCTATCGACACCCCGTTTTTACCGGGCGATTATGAAGATCATACCAGGGAGTATGTGCTGGAGCAGCTTAAGGAAACGGTGTCTTTTCTGGAGAGTTTCACCGGCCGGCGATTTGATGAAAATAAACTGAGGAAAATAGTTGGTTTAAGCAACGAGGCTGTCTCCCTCTGGAAGGAAATCCGCCGCCTCTGCACGGCGAGGCCCTCCCCGCTGAACGGGTCCGACCTGTTTATACAGATGGCCCCCATAGTGGTCATGCGGGGTACGCAGCCCGTGGTGGACTACTACCGCAGGCTGAAAGAGGAAGTGTCTCAGAGGGTGAAACAGGGAGTGGCGGCGGTGGAAGGGGAAAGAATACGGCTGGTATGGGACAACATAGCCATCTGGACCAGACTTTTCCCATTTATCAAGATGTTTACCGAACATAAGGCCTGCTTTGTCACCGACACCTACACAGGGGGCTGGGCCCTTGACCTGGAGCCCGGCGACCCCATGGAGAGCCTCGCCGCAACCTACACCGGGGTTTTCCTGAACCGGTCGCCGGAATTCAGGGCGCAGCAGCTGATAGACCTTATACGGGAGTACAGTGCCGACGGCTTTGTGATGCACTCAAACCGCTCCTGCAAACCGTATTCTCTGGTGCAGGAGGTCATAAGAAGGAAGGTAATGAAGGAGACCGGGGTTCCGGGGCTGATGGTGGAGGCCGACATGGCCGACCCCAGGGCCTATGCCGAGGAGCCCATCCGCAACCGTGTTCAGGCCTTCCTGGAGACATTCAGTTAGGAGGTATTTATGGATTATTATTTGGGAGTGGATATAGGCTCGCTTACTACGAAAGTGGTCCTGGTAAACAGCGGCGGGGAAATGATGGGAAGGGCCGCCGCCCGCTCCGGGTTCAGCGGGAAGGATGCGGCCGCACGGCTTACGTCGGAGCTGCTGGACAAGGCCGGGCTCAGGCCGGGGGACGTGGCCGCCACAGTGGCCACCGGCTACGGCCGTGTCACATATTCCGCCGACCGGGAGGTATCCGAGATAACCTGCCAGGCCCGGGGAATCGCCCACCTGTTCCCGGGGGCCCGGACGGTCATCGACATTGGGGGGCAGGACAGCAAGGTGATAAAACTCCTTCCAGGGGGAAAGGTGGCCGACTTTGCCATGAACGACAAGTGTGCCGCCGGTACCGGCCGTTTCCTTGAAGTGATGGCCGGGGCGCTGGAGGTAAAGCTGGAAGAGGCGGGGGACCTTTCCCTGGGCGCGTCGAACCGCTGCAGCATATCCTCATTCTGTACGGTGTTTGCCGAGTCCGAGGTGGTCTCACACGTAGCGTCCGGCGCTTCAAAAGAAGACATACTGGCAGGGGTTTGCGACTCGGTGGCGGCAAGGGTGGCCTCCATGACCTCCCGCACAGGACTGGAGCCTGAGGTGGTTTTCACCGGCGGGGTCGCCCGCAACAAAGGAGTGGTGGAAGCCCTGGGAAGGCAGTTGGGATGCCGGCTCCATATTCCAGGAGACCCGGTGATAACCGCCGCTCTGGGGGCAGCCCTGTTCGCGGTGAACTTAAAAGCATAGCTGGGTAGTATTAAAAACCGGTTGATCTTTCTCACCTCAACCGGTTTTAATTTTGGAAGAAATTCCCTGGATAATTTTAAAAGTTTAGAAAGGTAAATTTTTGTAAAATGATATATTTTTATGGTTTTTTTTGATAATATACTTGGTAATATAATAGCTTGGGTCATAAGTAATATAGTGGTAGGCACGTGGGGAAGGAAAAGTATGGAGGTTAACAGGGTAAACTTCATATCGTATTTACTGATAGTGTCCAGCCTGTTGATCATAAACAGCTTTTTTCATATCTTCTCTTTAGCCATAGCTCTCCTTATAATGGCCGCAGCCATAGTATCACTCATCTTGAACATACTGCATTACGGATATAGAAAAACCATTACCGGACAGGCAATCGCCGTTGCCATAGCGGTGTACAACCCCCTGGCAATGACGTTTATCATATACATGATTGACTACCGCACAATGCTGTGGCTGCTGCTGTACATGCTTGTAATGCTGAGAAACCCGCATCTGGGCTTTATGCCCACCATAGCCAACGGTGTCGTTACTGTCTTCTGCTATGTTTTCCTGTCCTTAAAAGTATACAATTTGGCAATCTTTGAAATAGTTTTCGGTTCACTTGTTTTTTTTATTGCCGCAGTGCTTTCCTGGGTGCTTACCCAAAAACTCTGGCTGTTTGAGCAGCAGTCCATGCGGGACGGGCTAACCGGCCTGCGAAACTACAGGTCACTTAATATCGCCCTCAGTCAGGAGATGAGGAATTGCCTTTTCAGCGGCCTCCCCATAAGCATACTGATGATCGACATCGACAATTTTAAAAAATACAACGACACCATGGGCCACCTTAAAGGAGATATAATACTTAGAGAGGTGGCCAAAATAATGGGCGCAAACATAAGAAACAACGACATGACCTTCAGGTACGGAGGGGAGGAGTTTTGCGTCCTCCTGCCCGGGGTCGGCCTGGAAAGGGCGCAGAACATCGCGGAAAGGATGAGGATCCAGGTGCAGGAGGCCTTCAGAGGCCATCGCCTTCCCGTCACCATCTCCATCGGGGTGGCCACTTCTTCCGGGGAAATCACCGACGCCAGAAGCCTCCTGGAACTGGCCGACAAGGCCCTGTACAGGGCAAAAATACTGAAAAACAGGGTGGTGGTCTTTTAATAGATATCCACCATAATCCATTGACATGGATTAATTTTTTTGCTATCATGTAGCTTGCATTACGTCCCAGTAGCTCAGCCGGATAGAGCAACGGACTTCTAATCCGTAGGCCGGGGGTTCGAATCCCTCCTGGGACGCCAATATAAACTAAGCCCCGCAAGGCCTGCGGGGTTTTTCATTTTCACCCGGTTTTATAAAAATCCATTTTGGTTGCCACTTGGTTGCCACTCCGATTTTTTTTACTTTTTGGAAGTCTGTTTCTTTGGACATTTAAATACTAAAGTTAAAAGCAGCCGTTTAAGGCTGCTTTTTCAAATTAGGCTTATAATCTTCTATACCTAAGTGATTTTTAATTGCCGATTGTAACAAGTGAGAAAAATTGATATTTTCCTTTTCGGCCAGGTCATTAAGCCATTTGGGGATAGTGAGAGTCTTTTTTACAGCCTTGTTTTCAATAGATTCCCTAAAGGCCGGCATCCATACTTCAATGAGTCCCACCACCTGGTTGGGTCCAGGGTGCAGCTTCTCTACCGGCGTTGGTTCGGGAACGGGATCGCCGTCTTGCTCCATACCCCAGAGGTGGAGGCCCAGGGCTTCCTTGGCGTTTTTAAATGCTTCTTCAGAGTTCTGGGCGCAGGGCAGGCAACCGGGCAGGTCCGGGAATTCGATTGAAATACCATCGTCGGCATAATCGAAGATTGCCGGGTAGATGTATTTATCTTTAGTCAAATTAAACGCCTCCTTAGTTTAAGTCACTAGATGTTATTCCCGCCTGTTTTAAAATGCTTTTAACCGTTTTGATTGGCATATCCTTTACCGGGTGCGTCACTGTGACTTTACCTTTTTTGGTAGGGTGTTTGAATTGCATGTGGTCGCCGACAGTAGCCACATGATACCAGCCGTCATCAGTTAATATTCTCAGTATTTCTCTTGATGAGAAGCTTTTCAATTACAACTCTCCTCACAGTTTAATAATAACACGTATTAAAGATACGTGTCAACTTGACGGTAGGATAACAGTATTAATTTTTTGCTTTAGAACCCTTTTTCTTTGGGTTATTCCTGGCCAATCTGTCAGTAAGCAGCTTGTCCATTTTGTTTGCAGCAGCCTTATCAACACTTTCCATGGCATGGGCATATATATTCCCGGTGGTTCCTATTGCCGCATGGCCAAGGCGCTTGCTGACGTTTTTCAAAGGGACTCCTTCTTTGATTAGCAGTGTGGCGGACAGGTGCCGGAGTGAATGAAAAGGAACGTGGGGTAAATTATTTTTCTTTAAGAATTTCCTGAACCAGCTTCCCGGCCACCAGGGATAACCAGGCTGGCCGTCCCAGGTTGTAAAAATCCGGTCACTGCCCTTCCACAGCTCCCCCAGCTTTATTTTGTGTTCCAACTGTTCTTTCCTGTAATTACGCAATAGGGCCATTACATTACCCGGCATGGAAATTGTCCGAACGCTGGATTTGTTTTTAGGGGTTTTTAAGAATATACCTTTTTCAGGTAGGTACTGGCTGGACTGAGTAATTGTTATGGTGTTGTTGCCAAAGTCAATATGGTCCCATTCCAGACCCATTATTTCGCCCTCACGGGCACCACTTGCAATAGCCAGGTAGACAAGGGTCCTATGCTTTATAGACTCGCACTCAAGGGCATCCAGTAAAGCGGAGACCTGTCCTTCATCGTAACAATGACCCTGTTCATAATCAACTTTAGGGGGCTTTACCCTCCGGCAGGGGTTTTCCGTTATAACATCCCATTCAACGGCATCCTGAAGAATACCGGAAATACAAATATAGTGGTGCTTTACTGTGTTAGCTGAGATTTTACCCGGTTTACCGTCAAGCCTTGGTGATTCCGTAATGTCGTTAATCAGGCGGTTAATCGTCATGGGCTTTATCTTGTCCAGCCGCAAATGACCAATGGACGGCAGTATCCTTTTATCAAGCATTTCTTTGTATCTGGCCAGGGTTTTAGGTGCCAGGTGCTTTTCTCCGTAATCCTGGACCCACATATCCACGAAATCAGCAAGGGTGTATTCCTTGCTGGCTGCACAATACTTGCCTTTTTTCACTTCTTCCTCAAACAGTATCGCGGCTTTTTGTGCCTGTTTTTCAGTGCCTTTGAATACTTTGGTAGGTCGTACCCTTTTTCCGGAAGAATTGAATCCGTCCGAGGCGTAAAGTATCCATTTATTATTGCCTTTATACTGAATAGTTGCCATGTGACCACCTCCAGTTTTAAAATTCAATCTGGAAAATCTTGTTTTTTAAAATATTAGACTTTCAAAAATTAGTCAAGGTCTTATTTAACTTTTTTAGACATCATTTTGGGGTTTTTAGACAAATTAGAAAAAAATAATTGTACAGGTATAATTTAGGTGATATATTATTAGCAAAAAATAAATGCCGCCCCGGTGTTACCAGCACCAGGGCGGCGGGCCTAGTATCTTGAGCCTAACCAAGACACAAGGCCAAAAGGTTTGAAACCATTATAGCATACATGTTAATGCTTATAAAAGCCTGTCCTGTTGGGACAGGCTTTTTATGTAATTTATTTAATGGTTTCAAGCCCAGGAAAAGAAAAGGCAGTCCTTTAGTTAGGGCTGCCTTTATTTTTCCTAAAAAATTACAACTAATTCGATGGATGGAAGGAGATAGCGGAAAATGTACTGCCAGCAATGCGGGCATGAGATTCCCGATGAGGCTAAATTCTGTCACCAATGTGGTTATAAGTTAGGGCCGGTGGTACATACCAACAGCCGTAAGAAATACACCATCCAGACCGCCCTTAAAAACTACTTTCAAGGGACTATCGGAGAGACAAAGCTACGTGAAGCAATCCGAAAAGGCAAAATTCCGCATACTCGCATTGGAAGCCGGATAATTCTCCGGGAAGAAGCTCTTGACAACTGGATGAATGAACAGGAAAGGCTTTCGGTGGAAAGACACCCCGGCAAATTGCGGGTCGTTAAATGAGAAATAAGGTAAAAAATGGGAGGGAAATAACCCTTCGGTCTATAGTAACACATGACCGAAGTCCGATTTCACGGACTGGGGGAGGTGAAAAAGGGGTTGGAGTTAGAAACCGGGGTGGACACCCTGGGGATGATGTTTCAGGGTGAAATAGAAACTGACAAGCTCGTTAGCAGGGGTTTTACCGAAATCCAGAGGACAGCCCCGGACGGCTCAAGGCAGTACAAGTGGGTCCACGATAAGCTGCCGGCAAGGTTGGTGGTGCTGCCTGGGTACCTCAGAACCGAAGTTAGTCTGCCAAAGCTAAGGGGAGAGGGTTCCAACGTGATCCCGGTGGATTTCGGCAGGGTACTGGATGAAGCCCGGTACCTGGAGGAAATGATCAGTGACGCCGTTGGACAGGAAATTCCCCTTCTCCAGGAGGGAAGGCCCTACCGCATTGACTACGCCTATGACTTTAAGGGAGTGGGCAATAAACAGCAGTACATACAGGCTTTTGGCAACCTCTTAAACCTCCCCCGGGGCAAAAAGGCCATATACGGTGAAAATGAGACGGCTTTCAGCTGGACAAAGGGCTTGGGGATAAGGTTGTACGACAAGGAATTGGAGCAGCAGGGAAACGTGACGGCCATGGATAGGATGAGGTTGGAAATATCGTTAAGAGGCGTTGATGGTATAACTAGGTCCATAGTTGGCAGGGGCATACAGCACAGAGAAAGCGTTATCAAGCTTTTTAAGAAAAAAATGAGATTACCCGATTTGACAAGTCCAACACTGGCCAAACAAATAGTTTCAGTTATGGTCAAAAGAGGTTTTAATCCGGCTGATAAGGTGGTAAGAATCATGGGTCATGAGCTGATATTAACACAGTTGGCCACCAGGTACAAGGCAGAGAAGGCGCAAAGACTGTACTTTGCCTTTATGTACGCCAATAGATTCGGGTGGGATGCTTTAAGAAAATACTATTCAAACCGGACGTATTACAGGGTAAAGAAAGAGATAAAGGAGTTGGGCATAGTTGAGAATCAGAGTCTAAGCTACCTTGATGAAGAATTGGTGGTAGATTTCTCAAAAATATTTAATCTGCTGGATTCAGTGGCTTAAGGAAGAAAAAAGGAGGATGAAAAGATGTTGGAATCAGGTCAGTATTTTGTGGGTGAGTACATGGGGTGTGATAGCACCAAAAATCCGGATTTTGTGACATTAAAGCTTTACGACAACCAAAAGGTCCACAAGCTTGTCTGTCCGGTGGACAAGCTCAACGGCGAAGAAAGGGGCGATAGGCTAGCGGTGAAAGTAAACCAGAGCATCAGGCGCAAAACGGACGAATCAACCGGCAGGGAAAGGGTTGACGTGTCCTTTTTCGTCCTGGGAGTGGAGAAGATGCAGTGATATACGAAGTGCAGATTGTAGGCATAACGGCGGAAGCGGCCACCGTGATTGCTCAGAATATTTTTGGGCAGTTTTCCGGGGCAATGAACTTTTTAACCGGTTGTGTCCTGGGGGTGGGATGCGCTCTGGCCGTGATAAAGGGGTTGGTTAATAGTGAGTGAGATCATGTATGGCTTTGCCACAGGGTTGATGACGGTATTCGCCGGCTATCTTCTGATATTGCCGTATGGGTTTATCAAAAGGCTGATTAAATAAGTGAAAACAAGCGGGAAGCAAAAACTAAATAAAAAAAGGGGGATTTTTACATGAGTATCGATTATGCCGCCACTTTTACCAGCATCGTAACTGAAGCAACCAAGGGAATAACTGAAGTGCTGCCCATCGTGGTGCCCATCCTGGGCGCCATGGCCGCCATTACCCTGGGACTGAGGATTTTCCGCAAGCTTACCGGAAGGGCCTAACAAGAAGTTATAGCCGTATGATTTAAAACAGCTTCCCGCTGTTTTTTTTTAAAAAAATGGAGGTGTCTTTATGATATGGATAGCCTTGATTTTTACCCTGATATTTATCTGGCAGATGATAGTCCTTTTGGTGGGGATCTGGCCGGCCAGGAAGTTGCTCCTTGATATTGTCAGATTGGGTAACTGGGTTGCACTGATACCGGCGCATAACGAGGAAAGAGTGATCGGAGATACGGTAAAGGAATTGTTCGGGACCTGGGCCGGGGACGTGCCAATAAGGGTAATAGTCATAGCTGATAACTGCACTGATGGAACCGCCAGGAATGCCGCCATGGCAGGCGCGGAAGTTTGGGAGCGAACCGGACAGCCCGGAAAGCAGCATGCTTTGAAGTGGGCCTTTGAAAGGCTGCTTAAAGAAGAAGACAGGAACACCGTAGTAACCGTAATAGATGCCGACAACAGAGTGGAAAAAGGGTACTTTGAAAACCTGATGCTTGGGCTATACAAGGCTGATGTGGTCCAGGCATACATTAAGTCGCTGAATACCAGGGATAACCTGCAAACCAGGTGGTACAGCCTGATGTTCGCCTTCATAATGAGGTTCGTCTGCCTGGGCCGGGAAAGGTTGGGCAGGTCCGGAGTGCTTGGCGGCACTGGTTGGGCCATGCGTTTAAAAGTGCTTGAGGGCTGCCCCTGGGACGTTAATTCTTTAACTGATGACCTGGAGTACAGCATAAAATTAAGGCTGGCCGGATACAGGGTAAGGTATGTGGCCCAGGCCTCAATCCAGGACGAAAAGCCCATGGGCTTTATGGTGGGCGTCAGCCAGCGTTTAAGGTGGGCCCGGGGGCAGTGGCAGTGTTTTATCAAATATTTTTTAAAGTTGATAATAAAGGATTTTGAGCTTGCTTTGTATGTAGCGTTTCCACTTTTTGGGCTGGCCAGCCTTATTTTGATTTTTTTTTATGGTTTGTCGGTTAAAGGGTTTATGTTAATAGCTTTCTTGTATTTTATGGCTTGTGTGCTGGAAAAATTACCAGGCGCATTACCTGGTTTAATCTTATTGATACCATACTTTTTTTTGGGACTGTTGTTAAACGCCTTTGCCTTGCTAACGGTAAGAAATTACAGCTGGCAGAGAACGCCGCATAAAGGGGTGAATAACCATTGAAAAAGATAATTGCCATACTGTTAATACTGATAGTATTGATTTTGCCAATGCAGGCAGAGGCCAACCCCATGTTAGGGTCGGCTGTACTTACCAATCCGTACGTTTTGGGTGCGGCGGCGGTTATCTGCGGGGCCGGGCTGGTCATATTGTCCAATGAGCAGTTGCAGCAGGATATAACAAATCTCTGGAATACAGCATCGGATACAGTTGCCGGCTGGATAAAGGGACAGGTGGACAGTGGGACGGGAAGAATGGATTTGGAGACAGCGCCGCCGGAAGTATGGAGTTGGGTTCAGGGTATAACAGTGCCTGAAACAGTAAATTTGGTTGATGTTCCATCTTGGCCGCTGAAAGCCCTTGAATTTCCTATTTCAAGATATGCTAATTATGCTGATGCAAAGTTAGTAATGTCTTTAAATACAAATTTTACTTGGTTGTCACAAAAGCAATACCCGGCTAATTACAAAATGGTGGTATGGGCAAGTTCTACTGCTGTACTGTCAGGTGGTGATTATATAAAATTAATTGGTAAATATTATTCTGGTGAAACTCTTGTTAAAGAAACTATTACAAATATTGTGTTAGATGCCAGTGGTTCTACATATAAAGAACATCAATTATGGTGGCCAAGTGGTGGAGATTTAAGTATAGCGCCATCAATTACAAAAGTAAAAATATATATATGTCATTAATAAATGATAGAGGAACTATAGGACAAAATGTAACAGTTAGATGCGGTGGCTTTGCATATGGATATTATAATGATACAGTTGGTAGTGATTCTGATAAGTATCCATATAATGATTCCCGGCTTGTATGGGGAGATAATCTTCAGCAAGTTGTAATTCCGGACACTAGTCCGAAGGTTGGAACTGTGGCTATACCTGAAACAACTGACCAGCTGGTGGGCAAAGACGTAATCCAGACGCCAACGGTTAATATAGTCAATATTTATAACCAGACGGTGCCGTTATCCACTTCTACGCCGGCGACGTTGATGCCTGATCCTGATACCCTTGAACAGGGTTTTAGTTTCCTGGGGACGTTGATAAGGCCTTTAACAGCTGAAGTTTCCAAGGTTAAAACAGCCTTTAATGAATATGCCAGCACCAATACGGCTATAGACTGGAGTCCTATTACCGGCCTGACTTATTCATTTACCAACAAGTTTCCTTTCAGCCTGCCCTGGGACATTCAAAGGGCCGTGGGTTCATTGACGGTGACACAAGACTTGCCGGACATACAGGTACAGTTTTATAACCCAGCTGGGGGATCTCCTATTCAATTCACTTTGGATTGGCCGGATTTTGTGAGCACTTTTGCCTTATGGGTAAGGTCGGCTTTTTTAATCATTTTCGGGATAGGGCTGGTTTATTCAACGAATAAGTTGTTGGGTGGTGCCAAGTAATGATAGGCATATTTAACGCGATACTAAGGGCCATAGGGAACGTTGTACAAGGCATAATGGAATTGCTGCCGGATACGCCCTTCAGCTGGTCACTGGGGGACCTGAGCACGTACTGGGGCATTGCAAACTACTTTATACCCTTCCAGGCCATGGCCACCTTGCTGGCCGTATACGTGATAGCCGTTGCTACCTGGTACGGTATAAGGTGGATATTGAGGCTTACCAGGTACATAGGATAAAATTGCCGGCAAGTTTTAGCGTAAATTATTGGCTAATATGTATAGATGGCAGAATGATTATTTATCAAGGGTTTAGGTGTTGCCGCGGGTGACCTGGCCGCCGGCGGATCAGGCCGGTGCAAGCGAAAGGGTTATATATATGGCGTTAATAGGGGTGGTTAAATGATTGAAATATACGTCGGGGCTGTTGGGTCTGGTAAGAGTTATCATGCAATGGCAAGGGGTATATCAAAAATATATTCTTTGAGAAATAACATGGTTGTTGCTAACTTTCCGGTTAAGTTTAGCGAGAAGGATTACAAAAAGGGTGTAAATAACAGGTGGATATATCTTGATGATGATGAATTAACACCTTTAAAGCTAATAAAAATGTCTTTTGATTATGGTTACTATGGAAAAGAAGGGAATACTCTTTTAATAATAGATGAGGCAGGAGTTTACTTTAACGCTCGTGATTGGCAAATATCGGCTAATACAAGAAAGGAATGGATTAAGTTTTTTTCTCAATCTCGAAAGTTTGGTTATGATGTTGTTCTTATTGCACAAGATGCAAGGATGATAGACAGGCAAATAAGGTCAATGGCTGAATATACGGTTAAGCATGTTAAACTGAGGAATTATAAATGGTTGAAGTTAATTCCTTGGCAGATATTTGCGGCAGTTAGTTATTGGGCCGGTGGTTCGTTCAAAGGTAGTATAAGTTTTATATTATATAATCCGTTCATTGCAAAACGCTATGATACTATGAGAATGTTCAAAGTTACAGATAAGTTAAGGGAGATATTGGCCGGGTCCAAGGGTAATATGTGACCACATATTCATGCTGCAAAGGCTACATATTGCCCGAAGGCCTCGGAACGACCAGATACACGGGCAGAAAAAAGAGGGCACCTGGTGCACGGGGTTAGGGGTCCCCGGCACCGGGTGCCCTTTGTTTAATGTTCAGGACGTCCTATGTCAATGTGAAAATCGCCAGAAGGGGATAGTTTAAAGATTCTGAAAACGGCAAGGGAGAATTGGCAGTTAAGAAAGAACATTTTTTAGAAAAACTTGAAGGACCCAGAAATAAAGG
>JBMOPC010000035.1:0-16242 GCA_049323915.1 Bacillota bacterium | reverse complement strand
AACAACCTCCATAAAACGGTACATTATGGATTTCGCCCGGGTTGTCCTGTGCATCCAAAAAGGCTTGAGTTTGGCGGAAACCGCCCACGTAGCCGGAATCTCAGAACGCCTGGCCAAGGAATACGCCTCTTCTTCCGCATGGAGTCACCCTCGATCATAATCGTGTAGGAGTCGTGCACAATCCGGTCACAGATGGCATCGGCCAGAGTTGGCTCGCCGATCTTGAGATGCCATCCAGCAACATCAAATTGAGAACAGAAAATGGTGGACGCTCTTTTATGCCGTGCCTCAACTATTTCTAGAAGGTCTCTGGCCTCGCTTTCTTTTAACGGGAACAGAAGCCATTCATCCAGAACCAGGAGCTTTACCTGCTTGTAATGCTTAATGACCTTGCGGTAGGAACCATCCCCGCGAGCTATGGCCAGTTCACTCAGTAAATCTGGCAGCCTCACATACTTGACGGTGTAAAAGTTACGGTTGGCTGCCATTCCCAGAGAACAGGAGATGAAGGTTTTGCCACTGCCAGTGGCTCCGAGAATGATGATGTTGTGGTATTCCTGGATATAGTTACAGGCAGCAAGCCTGGTAATCTGCGCCTTATCTAACTTTCGGTCGGGGTGGTATTCGATATCCTCGACACAGGCGGTGCTGATGGCATAGCCCGCATTTTTAATGAGATTGATCATGCGGTTACTTTTACGAGCAGCCCACTCGGTATCGACCAGCAGCCCAAAGCGTTCTTCAAAAGACATTCCGGTAAAGCTGCCATCCTTCATCTGTTCACGAAACGCTTGCGCCATGACACTGAGCCGCATTTCCTGCAGCTTGGATACAGTGTTTTCGTTCAGCATCAGTCATCCCTCCTTTTGTAGTACTCGGCACCGCGAGTAAAACCGTATTTGGAGGCTACTGATGCGGTTTCGGGGGAAGGTTCGCTTTCAGAAAGCTTGTCCTGTCCGGATTTAAGAATCGCCTGAACGCTTTTTAAGCTGAGCCGTGCGGTTATAAGATAATGCTCTCGCGCAAGCAGATTCCAAACGCTGAGCAGAATATTTGTCCACCAGTTTTAGCAGTGCCATACAGGATTTATAGCCTTGCTGCTCAACTTTATAACTGCTCAGGAAGAAACGGACGATTGCAGTGGTATTTTCTCCTATCTTGCTCGCCCAGTTGATGAACCGTTCCGAATTCCACGTGATGTATTTCTGGTGATCCGGCGGCATATGAACCTCATTTGTGCTGTACTGACCGGGGCGTCCATGCAGCCGGGGATGAGAAGCAATGCGATTGCTGTCAAAGAATATTTCAACCACATTTTTAGTAAGACGGACATTCACCTTTTGCTTGATGTATTCGTAAGGACAGGAGTAGTTTTGAAAATCTATGCTTACGTGGTAGTTATACTGTACAGTGGCAACCTTCCATGTCGCCAGTTCATACGGCCTGTCAGGTAAGGAAAGCAAAAACGGCTTTTCTTCCGCAAATAAAATCGCTCTACTGCCATCCTTTTTTTGAAATGGCTTATTATTGAATTCAATCAACTTCTCCCGGATCGCTTCGTTCAGCTCGCGTAGAGACAGAAATTGCTGGTTTCGCAGAGCTGCCAGTATCCATGTGGAGATAATACCTACTGAACCTTCAACCGTTGGTTTGTCCTTGGGTGCCCTGACACGGGCAGGAATAATGGCTGTACCATAGTGCTCGGCAAGTTCCTGATATGTTTTGTTGATGACGGTTTCGCTTTTAGAGACCTTTGTTACGCCGGTCTTCAGGTTGTCCGGAGTGAGAATGCGGCTAACACCACCGAAAAACTGATAGGCATTCACATGAGCTGTCGTCCAGCACTCTTGATTCTGTGACAAAAATGCTTCCACATAGGCATAACCGCTATACGACAGGGCTGCTACAAACACATACGCCTTAATGAGTTCTCCGGTATCCGTGTCGACGATGAAGGCGTTCTGACCGGCCCAGTCCACTTCCATAACTTCGCCGGGCTTGTGCTTTAGGTGCATGGTCGCTTTGGTTTTACGGACATAGTCGCTGTAATATTTGTTGAACTGGGTGGATTTATACGGGATTTCGCCAGCCTCACGGCATTGATCGCAGTACTCCACCCACAGCAGACCAAGTGTGACACCGCTTTTGGCCATCTCACGATGGACGTACTCATAGTCCGGCATCTTGTAGCTTGCCTTTGCCACGTTGGGCGGGAACAGTTTCTCTGAGAGCTCCTTGTTGCTCCATTCCTGCACATGCTTCCAGTCCAGGCCACAGTCCGCTGCACGTTTCAGAACACTTGCCACAGTATTTCTTGAACACTGGCAGGCGGCTGCTATGTCCTGCTTGTTGATCCCAAGGTCTCCGAGTCTCAGGATCTCTCTGTAATTGGTCATCTGCATGACCTCCTATGAATTTATTTGCGCCGAAATTCCGACACATAAATCCATTATAAAGAGGCATACAGATGCTATTTTCTTATGCACAATCCTTGCGGCAACCATGCACATTTTCAGCGGTCAGTGTGCACAATCTCAGCGGTTACCATGCTCATTCTGGGGCGGCATATTCAGCTTGTCCGCCCGAGAGGAAGCTAAAACAGCCCATCAGGGAGGATGAGCTTTGGCCAAGCGTGTGAAGATATTTTTGAACCAGGGTAGTGAACCAGCGCACGGTATCCAAGGGAGTTGGATTCACGCCTTGAGAATGCAGCCGCAGCAGGTCTTCATTCACACCGGCCTGAATTAGTTCCCCGGCGACCCACTGGGAAGCGTCACTCGCCTTGTGGAAATGGCGGTTCCACCACCGCTTAATGATTCTGGGGCAGACGCCACCTGCTTTAGCGGAAACAACACCTTGCGCGACACGCCCAAAGCCGCTCCCTTGGGCCTTACGCTTCAGAGATGATTAACCGGTTAGCCTGGGAGTGTTTAAATCGCGGCTTCCCGAACAGGGGTCACAAAATGTCCCCAGGGCACAAGGAAATCCGGCAGAATCGAAAGAGTCTGCCCACACTCGGGACAGCACCATCGGTAGATGGGAATCCTGAACTGCTGGTGCTTGGTTACAGCCGTTCGATAATAATGGCCATGCTCATGGAGAACCCGGTGGTTACACTCCTCATTTTCACAGGTAAAGTTAAGCTTGGGGCGCTCTGACCCATGCCGCCTCAAATATTTTTTACAGTTTTTACCTAAGGGGAGTATTCTGATCATGAAGTAGCTCCGAAAGTATTTTTCTTTTGGCGTGCTGCCAATGCTAGGATGAACCGTCCGCTTGCTGTTCTTTGAGGAATGCTGCGGCAAAGTGAATGGCCTCCAATGCGTTTCGAACAAATGGGAAATCCATAGGGTTCCAATCCGCCGGGTCATCCATGATGTGAATCGTCGGCCATAGTTCCAGTTGCGCGATAGCCTTTTGAATTCCCGCCACCTCGCTTGGCATGTTCCCGCGGAGCACTTCGACGGCCAACTGCATTGCCTTGTAGGCGCTCTTGACCTGTGGGTAATCTTCCGGCGGCCATGCGTCAGGGTCATCCATGCCATAAAAATGAAACCATTTCTCTAAGAGACGAGCTGCTCTTGCGGGGTCCATTTGCTTAGTCATCTTATCTCCGTCCTTTACTGTCCATAGGTTTGTACCGGATGAAGCCGCGTTTGTTTTTACCCTTAACCATAATAGCCTAATTCGCCGTCATTATACAGAAGCGATTAGGCTATTGTCGGGAAGTATTTTAATTTGTTGCCGCCACCTACTGTGACGAATTTGCTTCGTTTTGGCGACAAACACGGGGATTAAAATCAGAATATGAAGAAGAGAACGATGATTCTCTTGTATACATGTATATTGATATATATGACCCTCAACTACTTGACGATTATTTTGAGAATCCGTAACATAGCAGGCCCCCTACCCCGGGGGCCGTTTTATCTTCGCCTCGCCCACCTTGCCTGGATGATGCAACATGCTAAGGCCCTGTCAGGTTAGTCCGGCAGGGAGAGGCCGGCTAACGCAAATACTCATGCGCTGGAGTCCGGGAACCCCCTGGCTAGACATGGGGAGGCTCAGATAATATTTCTTCGATAATGCTTTTTTCTGAATAACTAAGCTCTTCCCTTAAACGCTCCACCGCATTCAGCGAACTTTCAATGCGCTGGCCAATGTTCCCTTGAACAACGACTACCTTGACCGAGGGGTTGCTATCCAGCGCTTTTCTCGTTTCTTCGTCTATCTTTTGTTTGAGAGAGGCCATAATTATGTCATCGTTATCGTCAGAAACTCCTTCTAGAGAAGAATATATCACCATGTCATATAACTTCTGGCTGCATATCTTCCGATACATTTCGTCGAAACGGGAGCCGTCGTCCAAACCGTACAGGCTCCAGTGCGCCAGGAAATCAAAGGTGGTTATATCGGCAACAAAGACTTTTTTCTGTTGCTTCTGATAAAGCTGGCTCATCAACAGGGCAATCTGAAACTGCTTCGCGTTTACACTGTCCCCGATTAAGTCCAGAGAATCTTCTATGTCCCATACCCGGGCCAGGTTCTTGGCGTTGTCCTTGATCAAGGGCAATCCGTATCGACTGGAAATTTCAGTCGCTATATCCGTCTTGCCTGTGCCGAAAGGGCCTGCGATGCCTATTCTCATAATATTTAGCACCTCTTAACAATACGCATACTAACATCCTCGCGAATTTGTATTTACCACACCCGGCAAGTCAGCGCAAGAGCTTTTTCAGCACCATCTCCAACTGGTCCGGGGTGAAGGGCTTGGTAATCCAGGCGGTAGCCCCGGCCTTCCGGGCC
Source organism: Bacillota bacterium (assembly GCA_049323915.1). Classification (GTDB taxonomy): domain Bacteria; phylum Bacillota; class Desulfotomaculia; order Desulfotomaculales; family Desulfocucumaceae; genus BRHc4a. The sequence continues at coordinate 11,436 of JBMOPC010000035.1, read as the reverse complement.
TCCTCCTTTTTGGCCTGCTGGGACTCGGTGGTCAGCATGACAATTGGGGTGAAGCGGTAAACAGCATTTGCCCGCACCTGTTTAATGAAGGTTATGCCGTCCATGCCGGGCATGTTCAGGTCGGTAATGACCAGGTCCGCTTTCTCGCTGTTCAACTGCTTCAGCGCCTCCTCCGCCCGCTGGGAAGTATGCAGGTCGTACCCGCGGCGCTCCAGGGCCAGCTTGATGCTGGCCAGCACAGTTGGAGAGTCGTCCACCGCCATAACTTTATACATCTGAATTCACCTCTTTAAGCAAGAGCAGATGGTATATTTTGCCCGATTGCCCCGGCTCCATTTCAATTTTCAGAGAGGGAAATTCTTTTCGTACAGCCATGATCAACTGAAAACCTGCAGCATCCAAACCAGGTTTTGTGAAGATTATCTTTTCTGCCCCGGCTGCCTGCTCCAGCAGCCTTTGTCTGATTTCCTCCACGTAGGGCAATAACAGCGGCAAATCAATTTCCACCCGCAAGGCGGATTCCCTCCTTGTCCTGGCCGTTCATTACGAGGCGTAAAAGTTCGCCGGGGTCCAGTACCAGCAAGACGCGCCCGTCCCCCAACACCGCGGCCCCCATGAAAACGGACAGCCTTTTCAATTCCCCGGCCAGCGGCTTCACGATGATCACCTCTTTGCCCAGCACGGCATCCACTGGCAGAGCGGCTTTCTGCCACATTACCACCAGGACCGCCTCTCCCCGCCTTGAAGACTGGCCCTCCAGAAAAAGGTGCCCCGGCAGCAGCGGGATGATCTCCCCCCGCAGCAGGGCCACGGGCCGGCCGCGTATGGTCCTGATGTCCTTTTCCTCCACCCGGACGGTTTCCCTGACCGCCGAGAGGGGGAGGCCGTAAATGCCGCCGCCGATCCGCACCATCAGCACCTCGCTGGTAGCCATGGTGAAGGGCAGGCTGATGACAAAGGTGGTTCCCCGTCCCGGTGAGGATTCCACCTGGATTGTCCCTCCCAGGCGCTTGACCGTGTTCTCCACCACATCCATGCCTACGCCGCGCCCGGAAAGATCCGAAATCCCCTCTTTGCTGCTCAGCCCAGGCAGGAAGGCCAGCCTTAATTTTTCCTGGCCGGTCATACCGGACACCTGCTCCCGGGAAACCATCCCGCAAGACACGGCTTTTTCAGCCAGGGTATCTACGTTAATGCCCCGGCCGTCGTCCGACACCTGGATGACCGCCCTTTCCCCCTGCCGCCGGGCAGTGAGGCGGATGACACCAACGGGGTTCTTACCAACCATCTGCCGCTCCTCAACTTCTTCAATGCCGTGGTCCATGGCGTTGCGTACCAGGTGCAGAAGGGGTTCGTAAATTTCTTCGATGATGTTCCTGTCCAGGCGGGTGTCGCCCCCGGAGGTAACCACCTCAACTTTTTTGTTAAGCCTTTTGGTCTGCTCCCGGACAAAGCGGGGAAAGCGGCTGAACACCTCCTGGACCGGCAGAAGCCATATATCCATAACCCGTTCATGCATCTCCCGGGCAATGCGGTCCACGTATAGGTAGCGTTCCTTCAGCTCCCGGGCGTATTCATCCAGTCTCAGGGCCTCCAGTTTTTTGACCAGGTAGGGCAGGCTGTTTTTGGCGATGATCAGCTCCCCCGACAGGTTCATCAGGGCATCGGCGGTCTCCCGCTGCACCCTGAAGGCATTCTGCCGCCTTTCCCGGACTGGGCTGCCCCCCTGGTATCCCTGCGGCTGACCGGCGTCCGCCGGCGGGCCGGAAACCTTGGGAGCGGCCGGGGATCCCGCCGGGCCGGTCCCGGATTCCGGATTCAGGGCTGCCAGAAGCGCACCCGTCATCTTTAAAAGGAGCTTTTTTTCCTCCTGCACGCTTGCCGCCGGACCCTGACCACGGACAAGGCCGGCTTGATCGGCCAGCCGTTCCAGGATCCGCCGCGCCACCGGCAGGAGTCCAGGCAACACCTCTTCGTTAGCCAGCCTCAGGGCTTTTTCCTGCTGCCTCAGCACGTTAACCACGTAGGTAAGCTTTTGCCCAGGGATATGTGGATCCTGCCCAACAGCGGGCGGGCCTCCGGCGAAGGCCGGGGCTTCTAAAGGCGCCACCCTGCTCAGTTCGTCTTTACTTACGGGCCTTACCACCACCCTATTTTCTTCACTGACCACGAAGACGAAAGTCTCTTCCACCGCCTCCCGGTCGGCCCCGGTAACCAGGTAGAGGGTGAATATAAGGTGGTAGTCTTCCGGATTAAGATGGGACAGGGCCGGCACCCGACGGCCGTCCACCTTGAGTCCGGCTATGGCCCCCAGGCCGGCCAGGTCTTCTAGCAGGTAGCTTAAATTATGTCCCTGGCGGAAGAAATCCCGGCTAAAATTCAGCGTCAGGTGATAAACATTTTTACCCTGGCGCAAGCCGTCCTGCAGGAGGCGCCCGACTTCTTCCGGGATCGTATTCTCCGCCGCCTCCGTGGCAGCGGCCGGTCTCACTGCCCCCGTTTTCAGCAGGTCCGGTTTATCTTCTATGGGCCGGGTCACCGAAGATTCGCCCCGGGCAAAGGTGGAGATTTCCCCCAGCAGTTCCTCCGGGGGTGGGAGGTCGTGCCCGCCGGCCAGGTCGGCCACCATGGCCTTGACATAGTCGAAACCCATCAGCAGCAAGTCCACCAGCCCGGACCTGGCCTCTATCTCCCCGCTCCGCAGCCCGTCCAGGAGGTCCTCCATGCGGTGGGTCAGTTCACCTATCCCCTTGACCCCGGCGATGCCGGCGGATCCCTTCAGGGTGTGCACCACCCGGAACAGCTCGTCCAGCAGGGGCGGCGACACTCCCTTTTCCAGTTCCAGAACCAGTGGTTCGATCTGGGTCAGCAGGTCGTCGGCTTCTTCCAGAAAAATTTTTTTCAGATCGGACATGTCAGATCACCCTAGTATCTCAATGTAGGCCATCAGTTCCGCCGGTTCAACGGGCTTTACCAAATACATGTTGCACCCAGCCTGAAAGCCGCGGTCCATATCCCCCACCCCGGCCTCGGTGGTGATCATCAGGACCGGCACCGGCTCCAGGTCTTTGGCCCGGCGAATTTCCTTGAGGAAGCTGTAGCCGTCCATCTTCGGCATGTTCACGTCCACCAGCAGTATGTCAAACTTACCGGTGTAAACCTTTTCCAGGGCCTCGTAGCCGTTGGCGGCCTCCTCCACCCAGTGCCCGGTTTCCTGCAGCATTTCGCGGCAGTACCGGCGCACGGTGGATGAGTCGTCCACAATCAGGATCCTTGACATGGCCTTCACCCTCTCGATTTACTTTATTCAGTGCACGGCATTGATTAGGGCTCCGGCGATGGCATAGTTGGGTAAAACCACCGCAGCGCCGCCCCTTCTTACCGCCTCGCCCGGCATGCCCCAGACCACCGCCGTCTCTTCGGCCTCGGCTATGGTCAGGCCCCCGGCTTGCCTTATGTCCACCATGGCGTCGGCCCCGTCGTCGCCCATGCCGGTAAGCAGCACCGCCACCAGTTCCCTGGCCTCTAAACATTCCAGGGCCGAACGGAAGGCCACCTCCACCGAGGGCTTGTAAAGGGCGTCGGCGGGCCGGTGGGAGTGCCTCAGCCGGCAGACATTTTCTCCGGGCCGGCGGTCAATTCTCAGGTGCACTCCCCCCCGGGCCACCACCGCCAGGCCGGGGACAAGGGGCATGCCCTCGGCGGACTCCCTGACCTCGATCCGGCACTCCCGGTCCAGTCGCTCGGCGAAGGGCCGGGTAAAGCTGCCGGGCATGTGCTGCACCACCACCACAGGGGCGCCGAAATCAACCGGCAGATGTGGAAGGATCTCCATCAGGGTCTTCGGTCCCCCGGTGGAAACACCGATTAACACCAGTTTTTCGCTTTCTCCGGGCGCAGTCACAGGCCTGCTGGGTTTGACGGGCGGGGCCCCGGCCGGGGCGGACCCGACTAGATCTGAACCAGGCCTGCGCTTAAATTTCTGTGCCCCGACCCTCACCCGCCGGATGGCCTTGATCTTGTCACGGATCTCCCGGGCCGCGTTTTTTATGTTCAGGGACACGGTGCCGTCCGGCTTGGGCACGTAGTCCACCGCCCCCAGTTCCAGGGCCTCAAAGGTGGTCAGTGCCCCCTTTTGAGTGAGGGAAGAAACCACCAGCACCGGGCACGGCCTCTGGGCCATAATGTGCTGGATGGCCGTAAGGCCGTCCATGTGCGGCATGTTTATGTCCATGGTGATCACGTCGGGCTCCAGGGAAAGGTTCAGCTCCACCGCCTCCCGGCCGTCCCGTGCCGCCCCCGCCACCTCCAGCTCCCGGTCTTCTTCAATAATCTCCCGCAGGTACTTGCGCATCAGGGCGGAGTCGTCAACTATCAGCACCCGTGTCTTCCTGAACATCTTCCTTTGTTCCCCCCACAGCTTCCTCCACTACCTTCGCAACTTCCATTTTTTCGGCGCCTGTCAAAATGTTCTGCAGGTTTAATAGCAGGATGGACCGCTGCGAATCCGCGGTCTTGACCACGCCCTGCAGGTAATTGGTATCCAGGTGGGCTTTCAGGATCACCGGGGCGGGGGCGATCTGGTCGGCGGAAATTTTGCGCACCTCCCGCACGGCGTCCACGATCAACCCGGTGGAGACACCGTTCATATCCACCACCACGATGCGGGACCGGTCGTCGCTCTCCCTGGCCGGAAGGTTCAGCTTCAGCCTCAGGTTGATCACCGGCAGTATGTTGCCGCGGATATTGATCACGCCTTCCACGTAGGACGGCGCCTTGGGCACCCTGACGATTTTCGGCAGGCGGATGATTTCCTTCACACTCTGGATGGTGACGGCGTATTCTTCCTCCTGCAGGTGGAAGATGACAAACTGCTCTTCGCTGACCATTCTCCGTTCCGATGACACCTCCCCTTCTTCATCGCTGGCGCCTTCCAGGTTGATCTCGCCCTCCGCCAGGATGCTCTGGGGATCCAGCAGGTATATGAGCCTTTTCCCTTCGCCCAGCTTGCAAACCCCGGTAAGGTTCCTGGTGGCCTCTCCCCTCAGCAGTTCCGGCAGTGGCTCGATCTCTTCCGCCGTAAAGCGCAGGACTTCGGTGATGGCGTCCACGCCCAGGCCGAACACCGTCTTTTTTCCGTTGTTGTTGAGGTTCAGTACCAGCACCCTGGCCCGGTCGTCGTAGGGGACGTCGGGAAGGCTGAAGAAGCGCCGCAGGTTCAACATGGACACGGTGCGCCGGCGCAGTGAGAAAAGGCCGTCCATGTAATGGGGGAAGCCCGGGGACCGGGAAATCTGGTCCGGCACCCAGACGATTTCCTGCACCGTCTCGATGGCCACGGCGTACTCCTCGTCCGCCAGCCTGAAGCCTACGAACTGCTTCAACTCCTCCCGGCCGGCGGCCTCACTTTTCCCTTCCCGGCCCGCCGCCGCCTCGGAGTAATGTGCGGACCCGGCCTCCTCCAGCCGCGGAAACAGCACCTCAATATTGATCACCATGACCATGGCGCTGCCGTCATTCATTTTTATTACCCTGGAGATCAGGTCCTCCCGCCCCCGGGCGCCCCGCAGGGAATCCTCTGTGGTGTTTTCCAGGTTGATTACCTCCGACATCCGGTCCACTATGTAGCCTATGGTTTCCCCCCGGTATTCCAGCACCACCACCCGGGTGGCGTCGGTTTCCTCCGCGTCCGGCAGGCTGAACCGCCTGCGCCCGTCTATCACCGGCAAAAGGTTGCCCCGCAGGTTGGCCAGGCCGGAGAAATAAGGGGGGGTGCCGGGCACCCGCACCATCGCCGGCAGGCGGATGATTTCCTTCACGTACTCCAGCTCGATGCCGAAAAGCTCCTTGTCCAAGTAAAAGGTGACTATCTGGCCGCTAGTGTTTTCCATGGGCCATCCTCCCTTCAAGGGTGCTTAAAAAGGCCGCGCACCCCTTTTATACCTGCTGCAGTTCGTCCGCCAGGGCCGCGATCTCTTCAATGGCCCGGGCCATTTCCCGCATGCCGGCCGCCTGCTGCTTGGCCGCCGAAGCCGCCTCCTCGGTCGCAGCGCTGGCCTCCTGGGCCGCCGTGGCAATCTGTTCCACCGCCTTCCTGGCTTGGCCCACCGCCACGGATATCTGGTCAGCGTTTTGCAAAATCACCTCGGTGCCTTTCAGCACCGCCTTCATGTCGCTCTCAATCTGCACCAGGTCGTCGGTGGTCTTCTCAGCCCGCTTGACCTCCTCGGCGGCGCTTTCGCTTACCCGCACCACATCGTCGATGACCATCTTCACCTGGTCCTGGATGGCCTTGACCAGGTCCTTGATCTGGTCGGCGTTCTTGGTGCTGTCCTGGGCCAGGTTGCGGATGTCCGAGGCCACCACCGCGAAGCCCTTGCCGAACTCCCCGGCCCGGGCCGCCTCGATGGCCCCGCTGACCGCCAGCATGTTGGTCTGGATGCCCACGTTCACGATGGTGTCCACGATCTTGTCTATGCGCCGGGTGATTACCTCCAGTTCCTTGATCTTCTGCACGTTCTGCTGGTTGGACTGGAGAGCCTCTCCGATGCCCCGGATCAGCGCGTCGGTGGCAACTTTGTTCTGGACCAGTATGTCCGAAAGGTTGCCGGTGATTTCCATGGACCGCCTGGCCATCTCGGCCACGTTCTTAACCATGCCGTCTATATTGGCCGCCGCCTCACCCGATTCGTCGGCCCCCTTGGACTGGCGCTGGGCACCTATAGAGATCTGGTTCAAGGCCTCCATGATCTGCTGGGAGGCCTTGTTGGTTTCCTCTACGGCGGCGGAAAGTTCTTCCGAGGCGGCAGCCAGCTCCTCCGAGGATTTGTTGATATCGGTGGAGGTGCGCAGGTTGTCGGCCATCTCCGAGAGCTCTTCCGCCGAGGAGGTAATGTCCCCCATTACCTTGGCCTGCTGTTCCACCGCGGTCAGGGACTCCTCCGCAGCACCGGCCTGTTCTTCTGCCGCCGCCGCTATGTCCGAGGCCCCCTTCTGGAACTCCAGGGCGTCCTTTTCCAAGTTCATCGAAAGGCTGTCGATCTCCACCGACGACTTGACCACGTTGTCCATACCCTGACTCATCCTGACCAGGTTGTCGTTGATCTCCTTGCCCTTCCCGGCCTCGCCCCGGGCGGTGGCCGCCACCTGGTTGATGGCCTCGGCGATCACCTTGACCTCTCCCTGGATGGTATTGACCAGTTCCCGGATATCGTTGGCCGCCTTTTCGGAGATCTCGGCCAGGGTGCGCACCTCGTCGGCCACCACCGCGAAGCCCTTGCCGTGCTCGCCGGCCCGGGCGGCCTCGATGGCGGCGTTGAGGGCCAGCAGATTGGTCTGGTCGGCGATCTTGACCACGGTGCTCACTATATTGCCGATGTTCTCGGCCTGCTTTTCCAGCTGGGCCACCAGGGCCGCCGACTCGGCATTGCGCTCGGCCGAGAGGTTGACTCCCTCCACCATGCGGGCGATGTCCCGCATGTTCTGGTTCACCAGTTGCTGCACCGCCCGGCCCCGCTCCAGGGCTTCGGCGGCCCCCTTGGCGCTGGCCTTGATGTTGCCCACGATCTGGTTTATGGCGGCCATGGACTCCTGTGTGGCCCCGCCCGCCTCCTGCGCCCCGGTGGATATCTGCTCCATGGCCGCCCGGAGTTCCTCCACCGCCGAGGTGGCCTCCTGCACGCTGGAGGACATCTGCCCGGTGGCCGCCGCCAAGCGCTCGGCGATCTGCTGCTGCTTAGCGAAGGTCCGGGCCTGCCTCCTCTGCTGTTCCATCTTCTTCTGCAGGTCCTTGTCCTCCCCGGTGGTCTTAATGCCCTCTTTCACCCCAGACTGCAGGCTGTCCTGGGGCAGCGGGGATAAGTTTTTCTGTGCCATTTACCATACCTCCTTAAAAATGTTCAGTCAGCTCGTTAAGAGCCGTTGGCAATAAGTCAAAAACTCCATTTTTTAACCCGCTACTTTAAAAAAACTCGATGTTGCCCGCCATTCCGCCTCCGTCGCCAGCCCCGGCATCCGGCCTTATGACCCGGCGGTGGGTTGTCCGCTCGCTTTCCATGGTGTACATCTCTTCCAGTTCTTTCATGATATCCAGGCTCCCGTCGCATTCACCGCCCGACAACAGTTCCTCCACCCGCAGCAATATGTCCCGGACATGGGAAATTTGCTGGGCCACCGCGTCCTGAAACTGAAAGGCGGTGATGCCCTCATCCAGGTGGCGGTCTATGGTTTTAAGTTCAGCCGCAATCCTGGCGGTGTCCTGCGCCGTGGCCTCGTCCCACTGCCGGTGCATGGCCACCAGGTTGCGAACTTCACTCTGGCTGTCCACAAGCCCGGCGGCGGCCTGCCTGAAGGCGGCGGCCTGCTTTTCCACGTCGGCCATCTTGTCCCTGATGTCCTTAAACAACACCTGGCCGAACTGGTTGACGCTTTGCACCGCCTTTTCTGACTGGCCGGCCAGGCGCTGCACCTCTCCGGCCACCACCGCGAAGCCGCGCCCGGCCTCCCCCACCCTGGCCGCCTCGATGGCGGCGTTCAGGGCCACCAGGCGAATATTGGAAGATATTTCTTTCAGTTCATCTAAAATGGTAAATAGCTTTTCGCCCCTGGCCTTTTGCTCCATCTCGAAGATCAGCCTGAACATTTCCTCCGCCGCCCCCATGCGCTCCCGCAGCAGGCCGAGGCCTTCGTCCAGCCCCTGGAAAACCCGGTAAAACGCCTCTTCCCGCTGGCTGCGGCCCTCCTGCTGGGCTTTGAGCAGCGCATCCAGGTCGTCCAGGCCCTTGTGCACCCGGGCCGTTACTTCCCCCACCGCCCCGGCGGCGCTCAAAACCCCCTCTTCGGTGGCCCGGATGGATTCCTCCAGGCTGCCCCGCACCACCGGCAAAAGCCTCAGCAGCTGATTGACAACCTTTGCTTCCACGTCGCCGGCGGCCTGGGTGCGGTTTCTCACCCTAACTCTAATGGCTGTTAAGAAACGATCAATAATAAATCCAAAAGCTATTCCAGTTATAAATGCCAAGACGATAAACATTACCCGATACCCCTGCTTTACTTCTGGTATATAATGGCCTCTTTAAACCTGCGCAGTTTGAAAATCGGAGTTATCCTGCTCATGGACTCGGAGTGGCCCAGGAAGATGAACCCGCCGGGCTCAAGGGAGCGGTAGAACCTGAGGGCCACTTCCCGCCTGGACTGATCATCAAAGTATATCAGGACATTGCGGCAGAAAATGGCGTGGAATCCCCTCATCCGGTCCATGGCTTCCCCGTCGCTCAAATTTAGCTGATACAGGTGGACGTGCTTTTTTGCGTCGGGGACGACCCGGTAGCCGGCGCCGTCAAAATGAAAGTACTTTTGCAGATAATCCACCGGCACGTCCTTAACCGACCTCTTGCCGTAAAACGCCTGTTCGGCCGCTTCCAACACCGATGAATTGATATCGGTGCCATACACTTCAAAACAAATGCCGGTATCCGCAAGCATCTCCTGCAGGATAATCGCCAGCGTATAGGGTTCCTCGCCCGTTGAACAGCCGGCGGACCAGACCTTCAGCCTGCCGCCGTTCAGCTCCCGGATTAAAATGGGAATGACTTCTTCGGCAAAGCACTTCAGCTGGCTGTACTCACGGAAAAAATACGTTTCGTTGACGGTCAGGGAGTTAACCAGGAATTTAATTTCCGCCCCCGAGGACTGAAAGCGTAAGTAGTTGAAGTACTGGCCGAAGCTGGCCAGCTCAAGATCCCGCATGCGCTTTTCCACCCTCTTGGCCACGTAGTACTCCTTACCGGACTCAAACCTGATGCCAGTCTTGAGGTAGATGTATTCCGCAAGGCGGTGAAATTCCGCCGGGGTCAGGGTTAGATCGCCCATAACTTCACCTTTGCCTGTTTCATGGTATAGATCAGGTACGGATGCCCGCCCCCCCGCTCGATCAGTGCCGCCACTTTATCCAGCAGGGCGGCGTCTCCCGGCCCGCCCAGTTCACCCATGCACTCCAGGGCTGCCGCCAGCACATTTTCCTGTTCCTTTTCCCCCGTGGCCGCAACGCGTTCAAGAAACCGGCGCACCGGATCCGCCGCCGCTTCGCTTTTGACACCGGCCAGAATGTTGAAGCAAAGTATTTTTAAATCCGGGTCGGGATCGCAAAGCAACTTTTCCAGATGGTCTATATACCCGGCGCCCAGCTCCTGCAAGCCCTCCACCGCCAGATTGCGCAGGTGGGCCTCGGATGAGGAAAGGAGGGAAATAAAGTTTTCCACCACTTCGGGGCTCTTCAGCCGGATCACCTGTACATATGCCGCCTCCCTGACAGCCGGATCCTGCGCTCCCGCCAGCAGAGCAAAGATTTCCTTCAGATTTCCACTGGCGGCATACCTTTTTATCCGCTCAAAGACTTCATCCATTTTTCCTGACACGCCCCCCTCTTTCGCGCACCTGTGAGGCTCATTATCGCCTGCGTTTTTGTCCCCGCCCTGCATGATCCGCAAGAAGACATCCGCCATTTCCGGATCAAACTGTGACCCCGAATGCTTTTGCAGTTCCTTTAACGCCTCCTCCCTGCCCAAAGAGGTCTTGTACGGGCGGAAAGATGTCATGGCGTCAAAAGAATCCGCCACAGCCAGAATCCTTGATAGAAATGGAATGTCCTTTCCTTTCAGGCCGCATGGGTAACCCAGGCCGTCCCACCGTTCGTGGTGATGCATTACGGCAGCAATTATTTCCCTGTTAATCTTGTCGTTGATGCTTCTCTGCAGTATTTGCGCCCCGATTAAGGGATGCAGCCGGACCAACTCCCACTCGTTCCTGGCCAAAGGGCCGGGCTTCAACAGGATTTCGTCCGGAATGCCGATTTTGCCTATATCGTGAATTGACGCGGCGAGGATCACCTCATTTATCAGATCTGGACAGATTACACTGGCGATTTGCTTTGAGTACAAGGTCACCCGGCTATGATGTCCGCTTAAACCCAAATCCATCAGATTGGACAAGTAATTGAGCAAGTTGTGCATATCCATAAGGGAAACCTCTCACTCATCAATAAGTGAATCTCAGCCGGTGTTATAAACCCCATGGCTTCTTCTGGTGCAGACGCGCAGGAGCGTATTGGAGCGGCTGCGGCGCTGCCGCTGCCCCAGCCGGGATCGCGGCGGGCGACGGATGCCACCGACGGTGCTATACCCGCGTTCAGTTCCGTGCCCGCCGGCTTCCCGGAAGCCGAACTCATAAGTACTATTAAAATTAAAAGGGCGGCCACTTTTTTAAAGTGCCACCCTTCATTACGCTCATATCTTTTATATCCCAGACATGGACGATTTTGGTTCCCTACATGAGTGAACCCTTAGTTGGCGGCACAATTTTTTTTAATAAATTATGCCTTGTCAACCTTTGTCCAGCCTAATATTATACACAATTTTTATATAATTACAATTTATGGTA
>JBMOPC010000034.1:0-16360 GCA_049323915.1 Bacillota bacterium | reverse complement strand
GTCCTTTACCGTCCTTGCCATAAGCAATATGTCTTCATCAAAGCTGAAATCCATCTCCGTCCCTCCATTCCAAAAGGACCTTTTTAAGCCCGGGGCATTATGCCCTCGGCGCCACCCCCAGGCTTCTCATTATCCGTCCGGCGGCGTTAAGCACCGCATCTTTTACCTCTGACACATTGGACTGGTTTAATAGCGCCAGGGTGCCAAGGCAGGCCACCACCATGATGACTTTTCCGTTAAAATCAAAAACCGGGGCTGCAACAGCGCTGACCCCCTGGGTGTGCTCCTCGGAGCTGTACGCGTAACCCAGATGGCGCACAACTTTCAGATTGCTTTTGAACTCATCTACATTTGTAATGGTTTTTGATGTAAACTGCTTTATCCCATTCTCCCGGATGATGCGGTCGGCTTCATCTTCATCCATGAAGGCCAGGAAGCATTTGCCGAAGGAGGCCCCGGTGATTGGAAAATACTGCCCCAGGGTGACATTTATCCTTATACTTACGTCAGGCTCTTCCTTGGCCACATACATGATCCTGTTGTTGAGCGCAGGCTCAACCAGAACGCTGGTGAGGTTTGTCTGCCTGCACAGGTCTGCCAGGTGGGGCCGGGAAAGCGCAAGCCTGTCTGAAAAATCCGCCGCCCTTGCCCCCAGTATTACAAGATACTCCCCAAGGCTGTATTTTCTGGTTTCCTCATCATAATGAACAAACCTGTACTCATGAAGCACACGAAGTATTCTCAGGCACGTGCTTTTACTGATTGATAATGAATGGGAAATTTCCGTAAGGGTGCTTTTGCGGTTTTTGTAACGGCTCAGGAATTCCAGTATCCTTGCGGCGAATTCGACAGATGGAACTGAAGATTTTTTGTCCTCCATGGCGGCATCTCCGTTGGACAATATTTTTTATAAGACTTTTTAATATTGCAGGGCCTTGTTTTGTCAATTTTATCAGAAAGCCCGGCTTTATAAAACATGGTACAGGGTTTTATGTGTTATCCAGAGGGTTTTTGCTATTTACCCTTAAAGGCGGGCTTCCTTTTTTCAAGGAATGCGGTAGTTCCCTCTATCCTGTCTTCGGTGGAAAAAGCTATTGTTTGAGCGTATTTTTCAAAAAGAAGCCCGGAATTGATATCGGTGTTTGATCCAAGATTTATGGACATCTTGGCCAAGCTGACCGCCACCGGCCCTTTGGCTATTATTTTCCGGGCCATTTCCCTGGCGCAGGACAACAAATCTTCCCTGGTATCCACCACCTTGTTGACCAGTCCAATCTCCCCGGCCTCCTGGGCGCTTATTATCTCCCCGGTAAAGATCAGCTCCTTGGCCTTGCCCGGCCCCACAATCCTCTGCAGCCTCTGGGTGCCGCCGGCCCCGGGAATTATGCCCAGATTTACTTCCGGCTGTCCGAATCTGGACTGGCTGGTGGCAATCCTTATGTCACAGGCCATGGCCAGCTCACACCCGCCGCCCAGGCAAAAGCCGTCAATGGCGGCTATCACCGGCTTTTCCATATTTTCCACGTCATTCAGAGCGTCCTGGGCCTCGCCCTTTAGTACATCAAGGGCCTCACGATCCCTGAGCGAGTTTATATCGGCTCCCGAGGCGAAGGCTTTACCGCCCGCACCAGTTATGATCACCACCCGCACATCCCTGTCAAAACGGCACTCCTTTATGGCCCTGCGTATCTCCGACCAGGTCAGGGAATCAAGGGCGTTTCGCACCTCCGGCCGGCTTAAAGTAATCAAAGCTGTATGCCCTTCTTTTTCAAGAAGCAGGTTTTGGTAACTCATTCTTATTCCTCCCCCGGGTGTTTTTTATGCATTCTCGATAACGGCGGCCATGCCCTGTCCTCCGCCGACACAGAGGGTGGCCAGACCCAACCGGGCGCTTCGCCTCTTCATCTCATACAAAAGCGATACGGCCAGCCTGCAGCCGGTTGCCCCCAGCGGGTGCCCCATGGCTATGGCCCCCCCGTTTACATTGGTGCGGTCCATATCCAGCCCCATCTCCCTTATGCAGGCCAGCGCCTGCGAGGCAAAGGCCTCATTCAGCTCAATCAGGTCCATGTCCTTCAGCTTCAGGTCAAGTTTATTCAAAATCTTCCTGGTGGCTGGTATAGGGCCTATGCCCATGTAGCAGGGGTCAACGCCCACCGCGCTTAAGCCCACTATTCTGGCCATTGGCTTGAGCCCCATCTCCCGGACCTGTCTTCCGGACGCCAGCACCATGGCCGCCGCCCCGTCGTTTCTGCCGCAGGAGTTACCGGCCGTGACGGTGCCGCCGGGCTTGAAGGCCGGCTTCAGCCTTGACAGCGCCTCCAGGGTGGTTTCCGGGCGGACATGCTCATCCGTGTCAAAAATGCTGACCTTTTTCTTGAAGCTGACTTCAACTGGAACAATTTCTTCCTTGAATTTTCCTTCATTTATTGCCTTGCTGGTCAGTTGCTGGCTGCGCAGTGCGAAAATGTCCTGGTCCTCCCTGGAGACACCGTATTTTTCAGCCACATTCTCGGCGGTCATCCCCATCCCCAGGTTTGGCCCGTAAACCTCCACGGGCTGCGCCCTGGAAGCCCCTTCCACATTTGAGTCAACAAGTTCGAGAGGGCCGTCGCCCCATCTTCCGTTTCGTATATACTGGGGAGACCTGCTCATATTTTCCGCCCCCCCCACCACCACAACGCCGGCCTCGCCGGAAGCCAGCCGGAGGTAGCCGCTGTATATGGCCTCCATGCCCGATGCGCACAGCCGGTTGATGGTAAAGGCCGGAACCTCTGTGGGTATGCCCGCCCTAAGCGCGGCCACCCTGGCCATATTGGCGGACTCGGTGCTCTGCCTGACTTCCCCCATGAAAACCTCTTCCACCTGCCCGGGCTGTATTCCGGCCCTTTGCACGGCCTCTTTTATTGCCAGGGCGCCCAGATGGCCGGTGGTGTGCAGGCGGAGGCTGCCGCCATAGCGGCCAATGGCCGTCCTGGCCCCGCTTATTATAAAAACATCCTCTTTCATTTCTAAACCTCCTCCCTCCTGAATTCTTTGTCCAAATGGCGGGAAGCCACCTTCCGGCTACCCGGAGTAATCGTAGAAACCCTTGCCGGTTTTGCGCCCCCACTCTTTTTTAATGAATTTCTCAACTACTATCGGTGACGGCTTATACTTTGGATCACCGGTCTCCTGGTACCTCTCCATGCTTATATAATAGGTAAGGTCAATGCCTGTAAGATCCAGAAGCCTGAACGGCCCCATGGGGTGCCCCAGGGCATGGACAACAGCGGTGTCGATATCCTGTGGAGAGGCCACACCCATGTCGTAAATATGCAGAGCCTCGTTCTTGATGGCGGAAACTATGCGGTTCACCAGGAAGCCGTAAATCTCCTTTTGCAGCAACACCGGTAGCTTACCCATTTTTTTGCAGACATCGATCACGGCGGCAACGGTCTCCCCGGACACGTGGGGGCCCTTGACCACCTCCACCAGCTTCATCACCAGTGCCGGGTTGAAGAAATGCATATTGCAGACTTTATCCGGCCGGCCGGTGGCGTCAGCAATTTTGGAGCTTACTATGTATGAGCTGTTTGTGGCCAAAATGGCATGCGGGGGGCAGATTCTGTCAAGCTGTGCGAAAATGCTTCTCTTAAGATCCAGTTTTTCTATAGCTGCCTCTATTACCAGGTCGACATCCTTTGCCGCCTCAGTCAGGCTGCCGGTGAAAGTCACCCTGGCCCGGGCGGCGCTGGCATCCTCCCCGGAGAGCTTTCCCTTGGCCACTTGCTCAGGCAGGTAGGTGTCGGCAAAACTTTCAGCCTTCTTCAATATTTCGTTGTTTATATCGGTGCATGTCACAGTATAGCCGGCAAGGGCAGCCGAAAGGGCTATCTGGTGCCCCATGTTGCCGGCCCCCACCACGCAAATTGTGTTAATACCAGTCATTTGCAGCATCCCTCCTGTCTCAACGGCTATTACTCTATTTTGTTGGTCTGGGTCCATATGTTCATTTTCTCTGCCTGCCTTACCAGTTCATCCCTGAAGTCGGGATGGGCTATGCCTATCAGCGCCTCGGCCCGCTGCCAGGTTGACTTGCCCTTTAAATTGACTTTGCCGTACTCGGTTACCACATACTGCACCACGGTTCTGGGAACGGTAACTATGCTTCCGGGGGTGATAAAAGGAGCTATCCTCGACACCACCTGGCCCTTCACCACCTTGGTTGAGCTGAGGCAGATAAAAGCCTTGCCGCCCCTTGACCGGAAAGCGCCATAGGTAAAGTCAAACTGGCCGCCCGTTCCTGAAATCTGCCTGGAGCCGGAGGACTCGGAGCTTACCTGGCCGTATAAATCTATCTGTATGGCATTGTTGATGGATATCTGCTTTTCGTTTTGGGAGATGGTAAAGACCGAGTTTGTATAGTCCACCGGGTAAATGGCGCAGGCCGGGTTGTTGTGAATGAATTCATACAGCCTGGAGTCTCCGAGGGCGAAGGTAAACACCATTTTGTACCGGTCGATTGACTTCCTGGCCCCGGTTATTTTCCCCGCCTCATACAGGTCCACAAAGGCGCCGCACAACATCTCACTGTGTACGCCAAGGTCTTTCAAGTCGGAGTCCGCCAGCATTTTGCCCACAGTGTTGGGCATTCCGCCTATACCCAGCTGCAGGCAGACCCCGTCTTCTATCTCCTCCACTATCAGTCCGGCAATCCTCATATCCACCTCGCTGGGAGGGTGCGCCGGTATTTCGAACAGCGGGTCGTTATTGCCTTCAACTATAAAATCAACCTCGGAAATGTGGACACATTCCTGCGCGCCCCCAAGGCAGCGGGGGGCTTTTTTGTTGACTTCCACTATCACTGTTTTTGCCTTTTCACAAACCGCCCGCTCGTACGAGTTGGATACGCTGAAGTTGAAAAAGCCGTTTTCGTCCATGGGCGTGGTCACTATCATGGCAACAGCGGGAGAATCGGCGTATCCTTCACGGATATTGACAGGGGACTCGGCATACAGCCCCGGTATGTGAAAAGACAATCCCTGGTCCTGCAATTTCCTGTCGTTGCCGCTGAAGAAGCCGCTGTTGTATATAAAATGCCTGTTTTCGGGGTCCGACAGCGCAACCTTGACCGGGTGTGTAGCACACACCCCTCTTATCTTTACATTAGTCAGATCGTCCTTTCTTGCGGCCAGTGCCTCATCCAGCACCTTTGGGGTGCAGGCGAAGTGGCTGTACGCGACCCAGTCTCCCGATCTGACCGCTTTTACAGCCTGGTCGGCCGCAACAAGCTTTCTTTTGTACTCTTCCTGATATTTCATAAGATTACAACTCCCCGTCTGCAGCTTTCAATTTATAATCATCCAACCCATTCCCAAATTGCGGCCGCACCGTGCCCGTGGCCTATGCACATGCTTTCGACCGCATACTTTGCGCCGTAGTACGGCATTTCATGCATCAGTGTGGTGGCTATCCTGGCGCCGGTGCATCCCAGCGGGTGCCCCAGGGCAATCCCGCTGCCGCGGGGGTTAAACAAGGGGTGATTCCTGATTCCCAGCTGTTCCGCGCAATACACCGTCTGAGAAGCGAAGGCTTCATTTATTTCCCACAGATCAATCTGGTCTATTGTCATGCCGGCCTGTTTCAGCGCCTTGGGAATGGCATCCACCGGGCCGATCCCCATCAGTGCCGGGTCTACGCCGGCCACCGCGTAAGCCACCAGCTTCATTTTGGGCTTGAGCCCAAGCTCCTTCATCTTGTCCCTGCCGGCCACAAGCACAACCGAGGCGGCGTCGCTGGTCTGACTGGAGTTGCCGGCGGTTACTGTGGCCATTTCGTCCTGCATGAACACCGTGGGCAGCTTTGCCATCGTCTCCATGCTGGTGCCCGGCCTGACTCCCTGATCCCTGTCAACCATCATCCTGGCGGTGCCCCCGTCATCGGTGGGCACATCGGCCTCAACAGCAAGCATTTCCTCCCTGAACAATCCCTCCCCGGCCGCCCTGACGGCCTTGGCATGGCTCTCCACCGCCAGCTGGTCCTGTTTTTCACGGCTGATGTTAAACCTGCGGGCCACCATTTCCGCAGTGTAACCCATAGATATCATGTTGGGGTCGCAGAATTCGCCCAGCCTTGGATTGTGATCGGACCCGGTGCCCATGGGTACTCTGGTCATATGCTGAACGCCCCCGGCCACAATCAGGTCGGCCCAGCCCATGGCGATATTGGACACCGCAAAGGCAATGGTCTGTAGTCCCGACGCGCACATGCGGTCAACAGTGCAGCCGGGCACACTGTATGGCATTCCGGCCATTATGCCCGCGTATCTGCCGATGTTTGCCCCCATGTCTTTCATCAGCATGGTCCCGCCCAGCATTATGTCATCCACCTGAGCCCTTTTTTCACCGGTGATGCCGGCCCGCCTCAATACCTCATTAATCACCAGCGCCGCCAGATCGTCGGCCCTTATATTGGCAAACCAGGACTTTTTCCCGGCCTTGGCAATGGCGGTACGAACACCTTCCACCAGGAAGACCTCTCTCATATCAATAACCTCCTTAATTATCCGCAATCCCGGCCCTTTTCCATTCAGCCCACCAGCAGTGACTCCTCCGGACATTCCAGTGCGCTGGCGTCTTCAGCCTTGATAAGGTCCGCAAGCATATAGACGTTTGGAAGTATATTGTTTACGAAATACCTGGCGGTGGATATCTTGCCGCTATAAAAATTGAAGTCATGGTGGCCCGGCCCCAGCTCCTCTATTTTCCTTTTGGCCACCAGTGCCTGGTCCATCAGGCACTCGGCGGCAAACAGCTGGGCACAGCATGTCAGCACCCGGGGCGCGAAAAGCGGTATCAGCCGGCCCTTTTCAGCAAGGTTCTCATAATAGGAAGAATACAGGCCCCTTATTTCTTCCACACAGCGGAAGGCTCTATCCAGGTTTTCCATTTCCCGCCCGAAACCTCCGGCGTTTTTATTGCTGTCCAGAAACTCTTTCCTGTCTTCCATCCAGCTGCCAAAGGTCTTTCCGCCCTTCATCCTCATTTTGCGGCCCACCAGGTCCATGGCGTGGATAAAAGATGTCCCCTCCCAGATGGAGAGTATTTTCACGTCCCGGGCGTACTGGGAGACTGGGTACTCTTCGGTGTAGCCCACGCCGCCATACACCTGTATGGCCTGCCCTATCATCTGCCAGGCGGTCTCACTGGCATATGTCTTTATAAGAGGGGTCAGTATCTCGGCCATGCCGTGGAACTTTTCGGCCTTCTTGCTGTCGCCCCCGTATTCCGCCATATCAAGATAGAAAAAGCCCTTTAGTATCATTGCCCTAATGCCTTCCACCTGGGCCTTCATTTCTACAAGCATTCTTCTGACGTCTTCGTGCTGGATGATTGGCACTCGGCCAGCCTTTGGATTGGTGAACGGGCGCCCCTGTATCCTCTCGCCGGCGTAGCGGGCGGCAAAGTAATAGGCCGCCGCCATCTGGGCCAGGGCGTTATGGCCGGTGCCTATACGGGATTCGTTCATCATGTGAAACATCATTGCCAGCCCGTTGGAAGCCCCTTCGCTGTTCGGCGGGTCTCCAACCAGAATACCCCGGCAGCTGTCATTCTCGCCGAAGCTGATCATAGCTGTTGCCGAGGCCTTAAGCCCCATCTTGTGCTCAACGCCGGTGCATATAACATCGTTTGGATCCCCGGGACTGCCGTCGTCGTTAACCCATATCTTTGGAACTATGTAGAGCCCCAGCCCTTTTGACCCCGGCGCCCCCCCCTCCGGACGGGCCAGCACCATGTGGATGATGTTCTCGGTTATATCGGTTTCCCCGCCGGTAATAAACATCTTGGCGCCCTTTATTTTATAAATCCGGGGGTCACCGGTGGGGTATGCCCTGGTGGCGGCATCCCCCACATCTGATCCGGCATTGGGCTCTGTCAGGCACATGGTTCCCGCCCACTGCCCGTTAAGCATTTTTTCCAAAAACAGCTCCCTGTCCTTGTCCTTGCCGAACCTGTAAATGAGATTTGCCGCTCCGGTGGTAAGCTTGATGTATGACATTAGGGCCGGGCAGGCGGCTGTCAGCATTTCGTTATAGGCCCGGTAAAGAGTAAGCGGCATTGGAGTTTCGGATCCCAGTGACTCGTTGGAGGACCCCCAGCCGTTTTCCTGCAGGAATTTGTATGCGCTGATGTATCCCTGGGGGACCTTCACCTTTCCATCCTCAAATTTGACGCCAATCTTGTCTCCCTCGCTATTAATGGGGGATATCATTTCTTTTGCCAGTTTGTAAATCTCATTCAATATAAAATCAACATCACCGGAGTCATAATTACCACTAAATCTTTCGAGGCTAAATATTTCTTCCATATCCAGCCACTCATTCAGTATAAATCTCAAATCCCTTATATCATAAGCAAAATCAGGCACAATCCAACCTCCTATCTACTAGTTATTTATCTGGCTTGTAGTTTTACGGACAAACAAGCCAGCATCATCCTTGTTGGATAACCCACCCCCCACTCGCTAATATTAAGCTTTACACCACAATACTATAGCACATACAAATTTAAGCAATTTCTGTGCCGATAATGTGTTTATGTGGCAATATATTAGCCTGGGCAAATTAGTGGGCCATATGCTCCTGATATGCGTTTCAACCTGAAACTATCCCGTTACCGAATAAAACAATAGTTCAGCATGGCTTTTATTATTTGACTTCGGCGCGGGATGCCATAATCTTTCCAACCACTCCCTGCTTGACAATTACGAACACAAACAGAGCCAGCCCCACATAGTCAAACACGCTGACCGGCATCAGCAAAAGCAGGCCGGAGGCCAGCGCAATCATTCTTTCGGCGGGGCCCATGACCCTGACAAGGTACCCGCTGATCCCGGCTGCGAAGATAAGCAGCCCCGGAATTACGAACACTAATAAGCGAAATACCTCGTAAAGATTCCAGT
This sequence comes from Bacillota bacterium, assembly GCA_049323915.1. Lineage (GTDB taxonomy): Bacteria > Bacillota > Desulfotomaculia > Desulfotomaculales > Desulfocucumaceae > BRHc4a. Next base: position 7,417 of record JBMOPC010000034.1, on the reverse strand, counting down.
ATTCGGGAAGAAGCAGGTATGCGGGGTCATAGGCGAATATAAAGGGTATCACATAGGTCATAATACCCAGCCTGCAGGCCACGAATCCGGTTTTCATGGGGTCCTCCTTGGCTATCTGGGCGCCGGCATAGGATGCAAAAGCCACCGGAGGAGTGATTGAATAGAGTGTTGCGTAATAGAAGCAGAAGATATGAGCCACAGCGGGAATAACCCCCAGGCTGATAAGGGCCGGCCCGAATATGGCAATGCTGGTGATATAGGCCGGGATGGAGGGCATGCCCATGCTCATTATCAGTATGGCCAGCGCCGAAAGCAGCAAAGCTATAAACAGGTTGTTCTGGCCGAAAGAGATAACCATGTTGGCAAATTTAAGATTCAGTCCGGTCTCCACCAAAAAGCCGGTTATTATTCCCGCAGCAGCGCAGGCAATGGCAATATAGACCGATGTTTTGCCGGTCCTGGCCAATATTGCGTACAGAGTCTGGAAGTTTAGCCGGTTCTCTTTCCTCAGCACCCCCAGCCCCAGAGCGATTAAGCAGGCGTAAAAAGCCGCCAGCCCCACGGGATAGAATTTGAACAGGAAGTACAGCAGCACGGCCATGGTGATTAAGAATATGTAAAAACCGTTTAACATTATCTGCCTGTATGATATTGTGGGTATTTCAACGGCCTTGATGCCCAGTCGCCTGGTTTCAAAATGAATGGTGGCAAAGAAGACCGCGTAGAAAAGAAGCGCCGGGAGAAGCGTGTACTGGCAGATCTTGATATAAGGCACACCCATGTACTGCGCCACAATAAAGGCCGCGACACCCAGCATGGGGGGCATCAGCTGCGCCGCAGTCCCCACCACTGCCGCGATGGCCCCTGCCGTTCGCGGAGGGTAGCCCACCTTTATCATTTCAGGGATTGTGGGGAAACCTATTAAATATGTGGTGGACATAGGCATCCCGCTGGCCATTCCTACCAGGGTGCCTGCCACGATGGCTGTTTTGGCCGGTGCTCCGGGAGACCTGCCCAGCAGCCTGTTGGCAAAATCAAGAAAAGACTTGAGAATTCCCAGCTGCTCAAGAATTACGCCGTAAAAAATAAAGGGGAACGCCAGGGTTATCACAATCCAGAGAGGGCTGCCGAATATCCCCTTTGAGGTCAGGTACATGGTGTCGATTACCCAGTCAAGGGGAAAGCCCGAATGTCCGAACGGAGGGGGCAAATACTCGCCGAAGCTTGTGTAGGCGAAAAAAAACAGTGCGATGAGTGCCATGGGCAGCCCTATGGCCCTGCGGGTGGCCTCCAGCACAGCCGCAATGGCGATAATCCCCATGACATACTCAACAGTTGAAAGAGGGCTTACATATTCAACCCTTGTGAGAATATGATCGGCGTTGACGATGAGATAGCCTAAGGATGCCGCCGCCGCCGCCGCCCAAGCCACATCCAGGGCATTTATCTTTTTGAGGAAGGGGCTGCTGCCCCCGGCGTATATTATAAACGTAAGGGGCAGGGCAAAAAACAGAAATATCGCCAGCGAAAGAGCGTATCCCAACACTGGCCCCACAACCACTATCTGAAGAGCGAAAACTGACAGGGCGGCGCCTATTATGCCAATTATTTTTCCCGGTATTCCTCCCAGATTTCTATCCACTGGAAACAACCCTCCCTTTATAGAGCTTTTTATAAAAAGCACGGGTAAGTTTCGAAGCCAAAAAGAGAAAAAAGCTTCCCGCCCGGCAGGTTGAAACGGCCAAGAAAAACATGTGATGCTGTACCGGGGGGAAGCCTGTCAGAATACCGGCTGCTGCCGGCACTCAGCATATAAAAGAGGCTTGGGCTTAAATCGCACCTTTTTCCTTAAAGTATTTCTCGGCTGCCGGGTGAAGCGGGATCTGCCTGCCCTTGCCGTAAAGCTTGGCCAGATCTTTGGCTGTGAAGCCCTTAAACTCGCTGTTTCCGACCTGGGCCATGGTGTCCATGTTCTTCAAAAGGGCATCCAGTATTTTTCTGACCGTTTCGTCCGGCATATCTGCGCTGACAACCCAGGTGGATATGTCGGAAAGGACCTTGGTGTCCTCTTTTATGCTCTTGTGCAGGTCTTTGGGAATAGTGCTGACCACCAGGGGAACCTCATTGGTTATTTTTGGCACCAAGCCTTCATCTAATTTCAGAATCCTGAATTCCTTCTGGGATTCCAGCTCGGACAGCGCGGCCGACTGGGCGTTCACAGCCATTGTATAGGCAATCACATCGGCCTGTCCTTTGGACAGAATATCGCAGGCCTCCTGGTATTTGCCCACCACGTCCACCTTCCCTTTGGCTGCCTCGATGCTCTTATATGTTATGCCGTGGGCTTCCAGAATTTTTTCGGGAACATACCTGGCTGTAAAGCCCACCGGGTAGGTGATATACCTGACCGGCTTATCCTTTAAGTCGGCTACTGTTTTATATGGCGAGTCGGCGGCCACCAGCAGCACGTATGCAGCAGTTGTGGTGTATGCGAGGGTCCGGACCTTTTTCACCGGCTCCTTGAAGTACTCAGCCTCCCCAATCTTGGCCACCACTTTCCCCTCGGCCATGGCGGGAAGATATGAAGAAAAAGCCAGAAATATGGTCCCTCCGTGGGCCATCTCGAAAAGCCCGCTTTTGCCGCCCTTCTTCGCACCAGTGAAGGCCCCTTCCTCATAGCCGAACAATTCGCTTTCCAGCAGGTTTTCAGGTATTGCGGCGCAGTTTACGGCTACAAAGGGGTATTTGCTCCTGCCGCTTTCATTATGTATACTCTGGGCGAACAATTCTTTTCCAGTGCCGCTTTCACCGCCTATCAGCACCGTGGCGCTGGCGGCCGCAAATTTTTTCGCCCTCTTTACCGTTTCTTTGAGCAGACTGCTTTTTCCAATCAGGTCGCTGAATGTGTGCCTGGCTACCAGGCCTTTTTTAAAGAGCTGCCTGCGGAGATTATGCTCCATCACCTGTATACTGTCGGCGCTCTGAAAGGTGATAACCAGCCCCTGGTCCTTATTCTTGATATTAATGGGCATGCTGTTGACCCAGAGTTGTTTTTGCCTAACCTCTTCGCACACCTCGGACATCTGACCGCTGTTATTGAAAAGGGGCCCAAGCAAGTGTGACTCATGGAGTTCCTCAACACCTCGCCCCACCACCTGCCCGGCCTCAACTCCCAACAATTTTTCAGCGGAGGGGTTCATAAAAGAAACTTTCTTTTTTTCGTCCAGTATTAAAATACCGTCGTTTGTCAATTCAAGCACCGACCTGAACCTCTGGGAGCGGGCCTGGTCGGCGCGGATATTCTGCACCAGCTCCAGCGCCCTTTTTATCGAGCCGTTGATGGCGTCATAGCCAGACTGCACCAGAACACCGTTGACTCCCGACTTTCTGGCCATTTCATACACGCACAGGCCGGTGCTGACAACAACGTCTGTTGACTTGTCCCTGATTATCTTTTCAGCCTGCTCTCTCATTTCATATGTGCTTTTATAAGGGTAGCAACCCACATTCATACCGAGCATTTCGGTGATGCTCTCGAACTCAGGGGTGAAATCCTGCAGGCGGTGGCCAAGGTAAGCCACTCTCCGCCCCATTCCCTTCGCCTTATAAAGCGCCTGGAGAATGTCAAAGGAGTTGATGTTAATCAGCACCACCGGCAAAGGAACCAGCTTTTTTATCATCCTCCCGGTCACGCCACGGCTGATGATGACATCCAGGCCATTCCTCTCAAACTGGTAGGCGTATGAAACCCCCTCATCCAGTATTCCCTCCTTCAGCTCCAGGCTCAGATTCATATTGCCCGCCAGCTGCAGTATAAGGCTGGAAAGCTCGGGGTACGTGGAAATAACTCCAATCTTAACGTCATACATGTTTACCTGCCTCCGGAAAAATAATTATAAACAACCTATGTTTCATATATGAAATCATTTTTTATATATAAAACAATTATAATTAACCCTTTTCCTTCAGGTCAACCTTTTACACAAGATTTTGAAATTTAATTTATTTACAGAACAAAAGGGGCTGTGCCCCTTCGGACGGTATAGACGTCCTACCCCCACTGAAGCAAGGGGGCACTCCCCCTTGGAACCCCCGTGTATGGGAAATTATTATCCAAAGAATGCATCTCTGCATAATTTCCTATATCAAAAAAAAACCGCTTTTCTAAAGCGGTTAAAACTTGGCGCATATATTTTGACTAAAACCATGATTTTGCATATTTCAGGTCAGGGCTTTATTCTCAATGCTTATCGCAAAATCCGGGCAAATCATAAGACACCTGAGGCAGCCGATACATTTTTCGCTGTTCGAGGCCGTCATGGGCTTGTATCCTGATGGGTTGAAAGATCCGGACACTTCAAAAACGCCCAGGCTGCAAACCTCCCTGCAATAGCCGCATTCCTTGCATGCAGCAGAGTTAACGGTTACATTGTAATCGCGCATGTCGCAGGACAGGCAGCGCTGCGCCTCCATTCCCGCCGCCGGCCCGCCGTATCCCTTTTCAACCAGGTTAAAGCCGTCAATCCGGTCATTTAAGGGCAATACCTCCAGTCCCTGGCGGGGGGTTCCCCTGGGGGCCGCTTCCATTACACTGCAAGGGGGGCACTCCGGACCGCTTTGCTTCAGGCTTCCGCTTCCTCCCAGATATTTGTCGATGGAGGAGGCCGCCTGTCTGCCCTGGGCAATGGCCTGAATTATGGTGGACGGGCCGGTTACGGCATCTCCCGGCGCTTTTTCCCTGCAGGCAGTCCACACACAGCCTCCTGTTATTGTGAAGTATGTAGATATACACTGTTTCAAGGCAGGCATCCCGTATTCTTTTCAGAACCGGGGCCGCCACCTGCTTAACCGTCAGCTTTTCGGACACCGCATAGCCATAGTATAGAAATTTCATGCCCAGAGTATATTTTTGCTGGTTCCTGTCTCTTTCAACATACCCCACTATCTCCAGTGTGTTCAGTATTCTGGCAAGGGTGGTCTTTGACAGTCCCAGGGCGTGGTGCAAAGACGCAAGGCTCTGCGGCTCCTTTTCCGACCGGAGTGCCTCAAGTATTTCAGCAGCTCTTGTTATAGCCCTTACTTCACTCAAACGCTACCCCCTTAGCGTACCACTATGCGGTATATATACCATTTTTTAATATACACTTATCATAAACATAACATCAGGCAATTGTCAATAATATTCTAATTATTTAACAAAACAAAAAGGACCCGGCGGAATGTCCGGATCCTTTAACTGAGTTCACATCTTGGCGTATTTTAGGGTAAGCTCAACAAACTGGTCCGGCCCGGACAGTTTCCTCCTGGATTCCGCCCCGCCCAGAATGAGGTTGGCCGGGTCGGCGGACCTGAGGGCCAAAAGCTCCCTTTCAACGGGGTCCGGGGCCGCCTTCAAGCCGCTGGAAATTTGAAGATCCCATCCCACACTTTCCTTTATTTCTTCAACCTCAACCCCGGGATAAATTGTGTCCAGGTACATCTCCCTGGTTTCCGGGTGGAACCTGAAGACCCCCTTGCTGGTTACCACGGCCACCGGGCCGCCCCCCAGAAGGCCGGCCCTCTCCCTTGCCCCGGGCGACCCGTCAAGGAATCCGGGAGTGGTTACATAGTCAACCTTCGGCACAAAGCGGTGTTTCTCCAGCCGCATCATTATAACCACCCGCCCCACCGAGGACCCTATGTCGTTTCCGCCCCCGCTTCCGGGCAGCCGGACTTTGGGGTGGTAATAGTCCCCGTCGCCGAATATGGCGGTGGTGTTCAGGTTGCCGTATTTGTCAATCTGGGCGCCTCCCAGGGCCCCAATGTCATAATATCCGCACTGCAGGTCGCCGAAAACGTGCCATTCGGAGGTAAGGCAAAGCGCCTGGTCTGCGGCCGAGGAATCACCCACGTTGAAGTCCACCCTGTACTTCTCCGGCCCAATGGACCCTGATTCGTAAACAATGTTCAGGTTGGGGGCGTGCAGCCTTTTGGCCAGTATGCCGGCCACCAGGGGGATCCCTATGCCAACGAAGGCCACTTCCCAGTCCTTAAACTCCTTTGCCGTGGTGATGGCCATCAGTTCCGAGGCGGTGTAATTCTTTCCCTTTATAAATTCACTTGACCCATGCATGTTTTTTTACACCCCCTCATATCCTGTTAAACTGTCTTTCCAGGCGGGTCATTGACTCGAGCCTTTCCCAGCCCACCTGCTCGCAGTAATCGGTATGGTCCCTGCAGCCGTAAACATAGCGCTCGAGCCATTTTAAAAACCCTTCCCTTGTCTTGCTGGCCTCGTGGTATTCCCCGCAAAAGAGAACGTCATAGGTGTAATAGCCGTAGCAGGACTGCGGAAAGCAGCCGTAGGGAACATGCACCACTGCATCCACGCAGTAAAAGGGAATAAGCGTCATGTTGCCCTGGCTCCGCACCTGGTCGGTGGAAATAATCTCCTCGCATGTTATGATGGTATGCTTGGCGGCCCTGGCCTTGTTTTCGTCATTTCCGGTGAATCCCCAGATCTGGGCGTTTCCCATCACATCGGCCTTCTGGGCGTGGATTACGGCCACATCGGGACGGGCGGCGGGAACCAGCGCCACCGGGGTCCCGCTGTACGGGTCGTCAATCACCTTGATCCTGGAATTGTACTTTATTATATCGGAGCCCAGTAAGGACCTGGTGGCCATAAAGGGGAGGTTGAGCCCTCCGGCCAGAAAACGCATGCTGACAGCGGCATTTGACCAGTCTTCCATTTCTATGGGGGCGGGAATACCGCGCTCAACCGCCCGCCTGATATTGTTGCCAAGGCCGATGGAGCCGTAGCCGGCGTAGGCGCCCTCCCAGCGCCTGACGCAGCCCGCGCCCACCAGCAGATCCAGCACGTCTGTCTTGCTGTCGTCTATTACCACCAGGTCCCTGATTTCCTGCCGTATTATCTCGTGCACCGCCGCCAGGCAGTCCCGGCCTATAAATCCTCCGAAGCTTATGCTGGTGCCGTCCCTGACATATTTGCCGATGGCCTCCTTCAGGGTCATCAGTTTGTTTGCTTTACTGCTTTCAGACAAGATGTCCCCTCCCGTAGTAATTCTGTTTACAGTAATCTACCACCGGTTTGCCGGGGTAGTCTGCCATCTTAAACATACGCAAAAAGCATGCCTGGCCAAATCATAGTCCGCTTTTTTCTCCGGTGGCCGGCGCGGCAGATGCTTCCTTGCCTGCACGCCGTTTTTGCATAATTATTACCGGGATCAGGAAGGTTAAGCCTGCTATGTCCGTTACCAGACCCGGCTTGATTAAACATAGCGCCCCGACAAAGAGAAGGACCTGCTCCAGACGGGTTGTGTTGGTGAACAAATACCGCGCTCCCGCCGCTCCAAGGCCGATAACTCCTATGGTGGCCGTAACTATGGCCAGAATGATCTGCAGCGGTGTCCCCTGC
>JBMOPC010000033.1:42941-115628 GCA_049323915.1 Bacillota bacterium | reverse complement strand
CGTGGGGACACGAAGATAACAGAGCCCGAAGTCCGGATCAATGAAGTAAAAGTAGTAATGCAGGCATTTTCCGGAGTCCGTTTTCACGAACGTTTTACCCGTTTGCTTGTCATGCCATGGTTTGTAACTGGTGCACGTCTCCATGGCCGAAAAGATGTGGACCAGACCCGGGTGAGCCCCACGCTCCTTGATGATCGATTGGATACGGTCGTCCTTTCGGAAGGCGTCGATCTTACGTATAAATTCAACCTCCAGTCGGTTTTCCTTGGCTATCCGTTCGGCATGCTCGCGAAGTTCTTCGCGCAACGCGTTGGCCCAATCTGGGTAGTCAAAGATTTTGATGTTGTTTTGATATAAGTACGATGTCATACCGCCGTCGAAACAAAGCACTGGAATATTGCCATGGATCACAATCCGATCGTAGCATGCCAGTACTCCGTCAATCTTGTCTTTGTAACGCTCGGTAAGTAACATCGTACATTCCCCCGCGTCGCTGTTATGATTGCACAGTAATTCGACATGGGTTTAATAAGATCCTATTGGTTCCGGCTATGCCGGGTTAGGGTATAATAACTGTATTTGACAGGATAGAAATATTAAACGGGTGATATTATGGCATTAATAATGGCAATTGAAACTTCCTGTGATGAGACCTCGGTGGCGGTGGTCAGGGACGGGGTTGAAGTTCTTTCCAACATTGTGTCCTCCCAGATCGATGTTCACAGAAAATTCGGCGGCGTTGTACCGGAGGTTGCCTCCCGCAAGCATTTGGAGCTTATAAACGGGGTAATCAGGGAGGCCCTTGACACGGCCGGGATTGATTTTCACTCCCTGGATGCCGTGGCCGCGACTCACGGGCCGGGACTGGTGGGGGCGCTGCTGGTGGGAGTCTCGGCGGCAAAGGCCATGGCCTACGCCCTGGACATACCGCTAATAGCCGTCAACCACCTGGAGGGACACATTTACGCCAATTTCCTGGTGGACCCCCATCTGCAGTTTCCCCTGGTGTGCCTTGTGGTGAGCGGTGGCCATACCGACCTGGCGGTGATGAACGGGCACGGATGCTACCGGGTGGTGGGCCGGACAAGGGATGACGCGGCAGGGGAGGCCTTTGACAAGGTGGCCAGGGCACTGGGACTGGGATATCCCGGCGGCCCCCTTGTTGACAGTCTGGCCTGCGGCGGCGATGGAAACGCGGTTCAACTGCCGCGGGCCTATCTGGAGGAGGGAAGCCTTGACTTCAGTTTCAGCGGGCTTAAATCGGCGGTGATAAATTACCTTCACAGGGCCTCCCAGAGGGGTGAGGAGGTTAACGGGGCCGACCTGGCGGCCAGCTTTCAGCAGGCCGTGGTGGACGTGCTTGTGCATAAAACAATGGATGCCGCCGAACAGCACGGGGCCAAAACGCTGCTGCTGGCCGGGGGTGTGGCCGCCAACCGGCTCTTGCGCTCCAGCATGGCGGAAAGAGCCTCCGGGTACGGCTTCCGGCTGGTGTGCCCGCCATTGTCGCTTTGCACCGACAATGCGGCAATGATTGCCTGTGCGGCCTATTACAGGTACTTAAGAGGGGATTTTTCCGGCCTGACGCTCAATGCGGTGCCCGGTCTGGAGTTGGAACAGTACTGTGATTGATATTTTAGAAATTTTAGTTTGTTAAGTATATTCAACAATATCAACAGTATGGTCTAACCGCCGGCAGTGACAAAAAAAACTGTCAAACAGGCGTCAAAGCCACTGTTTGTGTAGCTTTGCAAGGGATTCGCGCTGGTGGTTAAATCTTATTTTCGCCGACAGATAAATACTTTTTCTGTGGATAATGTGGATAAGTCTGTTAATAACTTGATTGAAGGGATTTATATCTGTGGGTGAAATTACTCCGCAAGAGTTGTCGAAAACGTTCATAAAAGGAATACTACTGGAAAATGCTGCGCTTTACAACATATTGCCGGTCATTTCGACCTGCAACGTACGGTGCAAGTTCTGTAGCCACGGACAGAACCCTCCCGGAGTAAAATCCTTCAATATGCCTCCAATACCCATGGAACTGGTCAATGAGGCGCTTTCCCTGATGGACCCCCGGAAACCGGTGGTTATAGGCGAGTCGGTTTCCAGGCTGATGGAAGGGGAGCCCTTTTTGCATTTCCGCATAAAAGAAATATTGGCGCTTATCAGAGAAAAAATGCCTTATGCCAGGCTGAAGATTACAACCAACGGCAGCTTTCTTGACAGAGAGACTGTGAATTTCCTGGCCGGGCTGGGAAATGTGGAGGTCTTACTTTCCCTGAACAGTGCCGATGTAACGGCCAGAAGGTATTTAATGGACGATCCCCGGGCCGGTATTGCAGTGAAGTCGGCCATCCTTCTGGGTGAATACCGGGTTTCCTACCACGGAAGCATAGTGGCCATGCCGCATTTGACCGGATGGGACGATCTCACCGGGACAATAAAATTTTTTGACCGCTTTGGCGCTGAAACGGTTAGGGTATTCATGCCGGGCTACACAGCAGCGGCGCCTCCGCAAATGAGATTTCCTGTGAGACTGATGGAACAGCTAAATTCCTTCATTGGTGGTATCAGGTGGGAGGTGGGGGTTCCCGTCACTCTTGAGCCGCCGCTGATAGAGGATCTGAAAGCCCGTGTCACCGGGGTGGTGGCCGGTTCCCCCGCCTTCAGGGCGGGAATTGCCCCGGGTGATGTTATAGTCAGTGTTGACGGGAAAACGGTTTTTTCAAGGGTGGATGCCTTTAAAGCCGTTCTGGCGGGGAAAAACCCCGGGTTGGAAATATCCGGGCAGCAGGGTAAAAAATTTATTTCAATCATAAAAGATAGAAATGAGTCATCGGGGCTGGTGATGGATTTTGATATAGACCCGGCCACGCCGGAATCCGTTATAAGGGCTGTAAAGAGGCGCAGAGCGGCGGAAGCGGTGCTGCTGACCTCGGAGCTGGGATACCCGGCTGTTAAAGTGGGGATGGAAAAAATAGCCGCCGGAGGTCCGGGAGTATTGCCAGTGGCGGTAAAAAACCGCTTTTTCGGCGGTTCTATCGGCTGCGCGGGCCTTCTGACGGTGCGGGACATGATGGAAGTCGTTAAAGAATACCGGGATAAGGCCGATCTGATAATTATTCCCGGAATAGCCTTTGACTGCCGGGGAAGGGATATTACAGGCCGCAGCTATTTTGAACTGAAGCTGGAAAGAGGCCCGGATCTGGAAGTAATTTAAATACACGGAAGGATTATCACCCGTTTTGTTGAAAATATCTGTATTCGGGGGCAACTCAGACAGTCAATTTGACCGGCGTCTTTTGGCTTCTGGAAGTAAAAATAAAATAATTAGAGGCAGACATCATTGAAAGGGGTTAACTATGCACTGGGACCGGGAATTTGAAACCATGCCGCGCGAGAAACTGCGTGAGGTGCAACTGGAGCGTTTGATAAATACATTGAACAGGGTTTACAACAATGTGCCTTTTTATAAAAACGCTCTGGACCGGAAGGGGATTAAACCCTCGGACATAAGAACGGTGGACGACATAAAACATCTCCCCTTCACTGTCAAGCAGGATCTGCGGGACAATTACCCCTTCAGGCTGTTCGCCGCTCCCATGGATGAAGTGGTGAGGGTACACGCCTCATCGGGGACCACCGGCAAGCCTACTGTGGTGGGTTATACTAAAAACGACATCAATACCTGGGCTGATTTAATGGCCCGGTCTCTTACCATGGCTGGGGCCACCAGGAGCAGCGTGATTCAGATCGCGTACGGGTACGGGCTTTTTACCGGCGGGCTGGGAGCTCATTACGGGGCTGAAAGAGTGGGAGCCACGGTGGTTCCCATTTCCGGCGGCAACACCGGCCGCCAGCTGATGCTGATGCAGGACTTCGGCACCACAATACTGGCCTGTACACCTTCCTACGCGCTGTTCCTTGCCGAGGAGGGGGAGAACACCGGGATTGATTTTAAAAAGATTCCTTTAAAGGCCGGGGTCTTTGGCGCTGAGCCATGGTCCGAGAGAATGCGGCAGCAGCTGGAGGCCAAGCTTAATATAAAAGCCTACGACGTCTACGGCCTGAGCGAGGTTCTGGGGCCCGGCGTGTCAATGGAGTGCCGGTGCCAGCAGGGAATGCATATTTTTGAAGACCATTTCCTGGCGGAAGTAATAGATCCCGACACCGGAGAGCCGCTTCCTTACGGCCAGCCGGGAGAGCTTGTGTTCACCTCCCTGACCAAGGAGGCGTTCCCCATTATCCGCTACAGGACCAGGGATATAACCGTGCTGACCGACGAGCCCTGCGCCTGCGGCCGGACCCATGTCAGGATGAGGAGGGTTACCGGGCGCACCGACGATATGCTGATCATCCGGGGGGTCAATGTATTTCCGTCCCAGGTGGAGAGCATTCTGCTGGAATTCGGTGAAACCGAGCCCCACTACCTTCTGGTGGTGGACCGCAGGGGCAACCTGGACGATCTGGAGATATGGGTGGAAATTTCCGAAAGAATGTTTAGCGACAAGGTCCGTCAGCTTGAGGACATAGAGGGCCGCCTTAAAAACCGTATTGCCAGTGTGCTGGGGATCTCGGCAAAAATAAGGCTGGTGGAGCCCAGGACCATACCCCGTAGCGAGGGCAAGGCAAAAAGGGTTATTGATAAACGGGAATTATAATAAAGGAGGTTGCGATTGGCATGAAAATAAGGCAGATTTCGGTTTTTCTGGAGAACAAGTCAGGGCGACTGGCCAAGGTCACCCACGTTCTGGGGCAAAACGGCATAAACATACGCGCACTTTCCATTGCTGATACCACTGATTTCGGGATACTTCGCCTGATCGTCAACGACCCCGACACTGCGTACAGTGTTCTTAAAGAAGCCGGTTTTTCGGTCAACTCAACCGACGTCATAGCTGTGGAAATACCGGACATTCCCGGCGGCCTGGCCGATCCGCTGGAGTATCTAAGGGATTCAAGCATCAATATTGAGTACCTCTACGCTTTTTTAACCAGGGCATCAAAAGCCGCCCTGGTGGTTTTCAGGGTGGAGCAGATTGATGAGGCCATCAGGGTGCTTCAGGAAAAGGGAATCAGGATACTTGACGGTTCGGAGGTCTACGAGCTGTAAAAACTCCTGTTGCAGGCGCTCCGGCAAGAAAGATTAAGTGCTGAATATTTTTAATAATTGAGTGGGTAGGAATCTGCCCACTTTTTTTGTAATCAGAAAACAAAAAAACTAATCGGGGGCGGTGTTGCTTAAATAAGCAGGATATTGTTTTAATTTTGGCGAATTTTAAAAAGCTGTGATTTGATTTGGTTGGAGGAGTTTTTTTGAGCAGAAGCGAAATTAGACAGGGTGTCCTTAAGGCCAGATTATCAATGTCACAGGACTCGGTTCAGGAAAAAAGCAAAATCATCATAGACAGTATTCTGGCTTCCGAGATATACTGCAAATCCAGCCATCTCATGGTTTATGTGGATTTCAGGAATGAGGTCCGGACCGAAAACCTGATTAAACATGCCCTTGCCGAAGGCAAAAGGGTTTCGGTGCCCATCACCGACATAAAGGGGAAGAGGCTGACACCCTCGGAGCTTCTGGAATATCCAGGGGACCTCGTACCGGGGGCCTGGGGGATTCTGGAGCCGCGGGAGCACTGTGCGCGCCCTGTGGACCCGGGGGAGCTGGATCTGGTGATTGTGCCAGGAGTGGCCTTTGACGCCGGGGGCAACAGGCTGGGCTACGGCGGTGGCTTTTATGACCGCTTTTTGCCCCGCACCCGCCCGGGGACGGTTTACCTGGCCCCCGCCTTTGAGCTCCAGGTGGTGGAAAACGTTTTTCCGGGCCCACTGGACGTTCCGGTGCACATCATAATCACCGAAAAAAGGGTTGTTGAAGCGGGTAATTAAAAGGTATGAAGGGGACGGGAGGGGTATCCGCCCTGTGTCGGGAGAATGGCGGTAGCGGGGACAAGTTCCGTCCCTTCAGAGGTGCTGTAAAAAGGGAGAGTATTTGAGAGGAGGTTATAAGTTTGACTTGCAAGTGCGGACACGGACAAAATGACGACGGCGCCAGGCAGGAATCGCTGCAGAAGGCGCTGGAAAAGTACAAAACCTCTAAGGGCGCGCTGATACCTATTTTGCAGGAGGCCCAGGATATTTACGGCTACCTGCCCAAAGAGGTTATGCAGCAGATCTCCAAGGGGCTGGGGATTCCCTTCAGCAAGACCTTTGGGGTGGCCACCTTTTACGCCCAGTTCCATCTTAAACCCCGGGGGCGTAACATTATTCGCATCTGCCAGGGTACAGCCTGCCATGTCAGGGGGGCGTCCAAGGTTTTTGAAGGGGTGTCCAAGGGTCTTGGCATTGGTATAAACGAGACCACTGCAGACCTGCGTTATACCCTGGAGTCGGTATCCTGTCTGGGCGCCTGTGGGCTGGCCCCGGTTTTGATGGTCAATGATGACACCCACGGCCGGCTGACGCCGGATGTAGCGGTGAAAACACTTGGGCAGTACGAGTAGAAAGGAGGTCGCCACATGAATAACTTGATGGAATACTGCTGTGATCAATGCAGGCACACACCGGCAACTCCCTGTAGTGATTATATAAAGTGCCGTACAGAGGGGCCCGTCTGCCATCAGGATGAGGCCTGCAAACAAAAAAGATCCGAAATTATGTCCAGCATCCACCTGACGGCGGGAACCGAAAAGCGCCAGATATTGATCTGCGCAGGCACCGGCTGTGTGTCCTCGGGATCTCTCAAGCTGGATAAAAGGCTGGAAGAGGAACTGGCTGCCAACGGACTGACTGATAAGGTGCAAATAAAAATTACAGGCTGCCACGGTTTTTGCGAGCAGGGTCCCCTGTTGATAGTAGAGCCTTTAAAAACCTTCTACACCCGGGTTCAGGTGGAAGACGTGGCTGAGATAGTTGCCAGGGACCTGATGGCCGGAGAAGTGGTGGAGCGGCTTTTGTATAAAGATCCCATTGCCGGGGAAGTGGCCAGGACTTATGAAACCGTTCCTTTCTATGCCCGCCAGCAGCGCCTGGTGCTGCGCAACTGCGGTCACAGCAACCCCGAGGAAATTTCCGATTATGTGGCCAGCGGGGGTTATAAGGCACTGGTTAAGGTACTGTTCAACATGACTCCCCAGGAAGTGGTGGATGATGTCAAGGTCTCCGGCTTAAGGGGCCGCGGGGGCGCGGGCTTCCCCACCGGCACCAAGTGGCAGGGGGCGCTCAACGCAAAGAACGACAAGAAGTACGTAATCTGCAACGCCGACGAGGGCGACCCGGGAGCCTTCATGGACCGCAGCGTGCTGGAGGGGGATCCCCACGCGGTGCTGGAGGGCATGGCCATCTGCGGATATGCCACCGGATCCGATGAGGGATACATTTACGTCAGGGCCGAGTACCCCCTGGCCATACACCGGCTGAAGATAGCCATAGCCCAGGCCGAGCAGTACGGACTTTTGGGTGACAATATTCTGAATTCCGGATTCAATTTCCATATTAAAATAAAGGCCGGGGCCGGCGCATTCGTCTGCGGCGAGGGGACCGCGCTGATGGCCTCCATCGAGGGCAACAGGGGCATGCCCAGGTTCAAGGTGGGCAGGTCCACCGATAAGGGGCTGTGGGATAAGCCCACCACGCTGAATAACGTGGAAACCTTTGCCAACGTGCCCATCATAATAAATGAGGGGGGTAGCTGGTACGCATCCATTGGCACTGAGGGAAGCAAAGGAACTAAAATTTTCGCCCTTACCGGGAAAGTGAACAACGTGGGGCTGGTGGAGGTGCCCATGGGCGCCACCCTGCGCCAGATCATATTTGATGTGGGCGGCGGCATACTGGGCGGAAAAGAGTTCAAGGCTGTACAGGCCGGAGGACCTTCGGGGGGTTGCCTGCCTGCCGAGCACCTGGACCTGCCCATAGACTACGACTCCCTTGGCGCTGTGGGGGCCATGATGGGCTCTGGAGGCCTTGTGGTGATGGACGAAACCACCTGTATGGTGGATGTGGCAAGGTACTTCCTTAAATTTACCCAAAGCGAGTCGTGCGGAAAGTGTACCCCCTGCCGCGAGGGGACAAAGCGTATGCTGGAGATACTTACCAGGATATGCGACGGTAAGGGTGTGCCCGAAGATATAGATACCCTTGAAAGGCTGTCCAGGGTTATCGTAAAGACCTCACTGTGCGGTCTGGGACAGAGCGCTCCAAATCCTGTTCTCTCAACACTGCAGTATTTCAGGCATGAGTATGAGTCCCACATCAATGACAAGCGCTGCCCGGCCGGAGAGTGCCAGGCGCTGCTGGTGTACGCCATCAACGCCGAAAAGTGTACAGGGTGCGGGCTGTGTGCCAAGAACTGCCCGGCCAACGCCATCACCGGGGAAAAGAAGCAGCCCCATGTCATCGACGTCAGCGCCTGCATAAAGTGCGGCAACTGCATACAGAAGTGCAAGTTCGGCGCCGTGGAGAAGAAATAGGCCCGCCGGAGAAGGAGAGTGAAATTACATGGCCAATGTCAGCCTGACCATAAACGGGCGGCAGGTCAGTGTCCCCGCCGGCAGCACTGTGCTGGATGCGGCGGCAAAGCTTGGGATTTTCATCCCGGTCTTCTGCCACGACACTGATCTGCCCGGCGTGGCTTCCTGCAGGATCTGCGTTGTTGAGGTAAAGGGATCAAAAAACCTTACACCGTCATGCATGACTGCGGTGAGGGAGGGAATGGTTGTGGAGACCGAGTCCCCGGCCGTGGTGGAGGCCCGCAAGACCATACTGGAATTGATCCTGGCCAATCACCCCATGGACTGTCTCACCTGTGAGAAAAACGGCGACTGCCGCCTGCAGGATTACGCATTTATGTACGGCGTAAAAAGCGACGGCTTCGGGGGTGAAAAGCACAGCTATTCCATAGAGGAAGACAACCCCTATATCATAAGGGATATGAACAAGTGCATACTGTGCGGAAAGTGCGTCCGCACCTGCGCCCAGGTGGAGGGCAGGGCGGTTATAGATTACGCCTTCAGGGGATTCAACACCAAGGTGGCGCCTCCCATGAACACCACCCTGGGCGAGTCCGACTGTGTGTACTGCGGCCGCTGTGTGGCGGTATGCCCGGTGGGGGCCCTTCTTTACAAGCCCCTGGCCGGAAGGGGGCGCACCTGGGAGATTGTCAAAAGGCCCGTTACCTGCACCTTCTGTGAGAGCGGGTGCCGGTTCGACCTCAACATCAAGGGCGGCAAGGTTATCGGTGTCAGCGCGGGATCGCCCGGACCCGGCAGGCCCCTCTGCCTCAAGGGCCGCCTGGGAATGGAGCTTTTGCACTGCGACGACCCCGTTGCCCCGGTGCTGAAGAAGGGTGACAGCTTCCAGGAGGTTACCTGGGCCGAAGCCTTAGGGCTGGAAGGGGTAATGGACAAGATTAAAAAACTGGAAGGGAAATGATCGCAATAACTGATTATTTCTTGAAGGAGGTGGCAAGGTGGCTGATGTCACTTTAGTAATAAACGGCATGGAGGTAAGTGTGCCCCAGGGCAGCACAATCCTTGACGCAGCCCGGAAGCTGGGCGTATTTATCCCCACTTTTTGCCACGATCCGGAGCTGAGCCGTCCCGGATCATGCCGCATCTGTGTAGTGGAGACCAAAGGGTCAAAAAATCTGACAGTATCCTGCGCCACCATAGCCAGGGACGGAATGGCGGTGGAGACCGACACGCCTTCCGTGCTGGAGGCCCGCAGGACCATACTGGAGCTTCTACTGGCCAATCACCCCGAGGACTGCCTCACCTGTGGCAGGAACGGGGACTGCAGGCTCCAGGACTACGCCTACATGTATGGAATACGCAGCGGATCTCAGTTTTCCGGCGAGAGGCACTCTTATACGCTGGAGGATGACAACCCCTTTATGGTAAGGGATATGAACAAGTGTATACTTTGCGGCAAGTGCATCCGCATGTGCGCCGAAATACAGGGTAACAGCGTGGTGGACTTCACCTACAGGGGCTTTAAAACCAAGGTGTCCCCGGCCATGGACACCTCCCTGGCCGGGTCTGAGTGTGTTTTCTGCGGCAACTGTGTTTCCGTCTGCCCCACCGGGGCGCTCCAGGAAAAGGGGCTGCGGTCGTCGGCCCGCACCTGGGAGGTTAAAAAGGTGCGCACCACCTGTCCATACTGCGGCACCGGCTGCAGCTTCGATCTCAATGTGAAGGACGGAAAAGTGGTTGGCGTTACCTCCTGCGACGGGGATGTAAACGGCCGCGCACTGTGTGTCAAGGGCCGGTTCGGGTACGGATTCATACACCACCCCGACCGCCTGAAAAGCCCGCTTATTAAAAAGGACGGGCAGCTTGTGGAGGCAACCTGGGAGGAGGCTATAAGCCTGGTGGCCCAAAAGTTGGGTGCCATAAGGGACAAATACGGCCCCGACTCCATTGGGGTCCTCAGTTCCGCAAGGTGCACAAGCGAAGAAAACTATCTGCTCAGCAAATTAACCCGCGCGGTGTTCGGCACCAACAATATCGACC
Source organism: Bacillota bacterium (assembly GCA_049323915.1). Classification (GTDB taxonomy): domain Bacteria; phylum Bacillota; class Desulfotomaculia; order Desulfotomaculales; family Desulfocucumaceae; genus BRHc4a. The sequence goes on along the minus strand of JBMOPC010000033.1, from coordinate 105,111 downwards.
ACTGCGCCCGTCTCTGACACGCTCCGACTGTCGCCGGTCTGGCGACGGCATTCGGAAGCGGGGCGATGACCAACCCCATCAGGGACATTGCCGGGGCCGATTTTATACTGGCCATAGGAACAAATACCTTTGAGTCCCACCCCATAATAGGACTGCAGGTCAAAAAGGCGGTGCGGGGAGGATCAATACTGGCCGTGGCCGACCCCAGGAGGACCAGCGTGGCCGAAATGGCGCAATACCACCTGCAGATTAAATCGGGGTCGGATATAGCGTTGTTGAATGGTTTTGCCAACGTAATAATATCGGAGGACATCTACAACAAGGAATTTGTGGCCAGCCGCACCGAAGACTTCGAGGCGCTTAAGGCCACAGTGGAAAAATACACTCCGGAGTACGTCGAGGGCATCACCGGAATACCTGGGGCAACCATACGGGAGGTGGCCAGGGGCTACGCCCTGGCTAGAAATGGAACAATACTTTACACCATGGGTGTGACCCAGCATATTTGCGGGACCCACAACGTATTTGCCATTGCCAACCTGGCCATGCTCTGCGGGCACATAGGCAAGGAGTTCAGCGGCGTCAACCCGCTGCGCGGCCAGAACAATGTGCAGGGAGCCTGTGACATGGGCGCGCTGCCAGGGGTACTCACCGGCTACCAGGGTGTTGGCCTGGAGGATGTAAGGGCCAAGTTCGAGGCGGCCTGGGGAGTAAAACATCTTCCCTCCAAGGCTGGACTTACCGTTGGCGAGATGATGGAAGGGGCTTCCCACGGGACTGTAAAGGGCATGTATATAATGGGTGAAAACCCGGTGCTCTCGGACCCCGATGCGGACCATGTGGTCCATGCCCTTGAAAATTTGGACTTCCTGGTGGTGCAGGACATATTCCTTACCGAGACCGCCCGGCTGGCGGACGTGGTACTGCCCGGAGCCAGCTTTGCGGAGAAGGACGGAACATTCAGCAACACCGAGCGCCGGGTGCAGCGGGTGCGCAAGGCCGTTGAGCCGGTGGGCGGCGCCAGGGCCGACTGGCAGATTCTCTGCGATGTTGCCACGGCCATGGGATATCCCATGTCTTATGGATCACCCGCCGGGATAATGAAAGAGATAGCTTCGGTAACCCCCTCATACGCCGGGATATCCTATGAGAGGCTTGAGCAGGGAGGCATCAACTGGCCCTGCCCCGCCCCGGACCACCCGGGCACTCCGGTGCTTCACGTGGGCAAGTTCTCCAGGGGGATTGGCAAGTTCAACCCGGTGGAGTACGTGCCGCCCGCGGAGTTGCCGGACCATGAATACCCGATGGTGCTCAATACCGGGAGGAGGTACTACCATTACCACACCGGCAGCATGACCATGCGCACAGGGGCGCTGGAGGTGCACTACGGGCAGGAAAGCCTGGAAATAAACCCGGCGGACGCAGAAAGGCTGGGCATCTGCCAGGGAGACGACGTCAAGGTTGCCTCCCGCCGGGGAAGTGTTGTGCTTAAGGCCAGCGTCACCGATGTGGTGACTCCTGGAATGGTGTTTACATCCTTCCATTTCCCGGAAGTGCCCATAAACAAGCTGACCAACCCGGCCCGGGATTCAATAGCCAAGATACCGGAGCTCAAGGTTTGCGCAGTTAAAGTGGAAAAGGCATGACATTAAAAAAGCTCCTCCGGCGTTAGCCGGAGGAGCTTTTTTCGGCTTCAAAGCATTTTTTCGCTTCTTCGTAATCCACAGGGGTGTTCACATTGGTAAGGGACTTTGCGAGGTCGGGTATTTCTCCGGGGCTTACGGTTACAGGCTTCCACTTTACATGTTGAAGGGCGGCGGTCACCTTGTAAACACCGTTTTTTATCGATATTTCGGCCGCATCGATAAAGGCTTTGCTGTAGAGCGAGAAGAGAGGCTCGAAAAACTCCCCCTGCTTTAGCATGACGACATCAAAGCCGTCCTTTTCCGAAATGATTCTTTTCATCAGCTTCTCGCTGGGAAAGGGTATGTCGCAGGCCGACACGAAGCTGTACCAGCTCTTGGCCGCCTTAAGCCCCGCGTGTAAACCGGAGAGGGGGCCGTACCCGGGGTGGATGTCGGGGACTGTGGGATAGCCCAGGTGTTCAAGGGTGCCGGAGTTTTCACCGGCGATTATTATTTCGGAGCATACCCCTGACATTGCCCCGGCAACCCTCTCAATCATGGTTAAGCCCCCAACCTCCAGCAGTGCCTTGTTCTTTCCCATCCGGCTGCTCTTTCCGCCCGCCAGTATTATTCCAGAAATTTTCACGCTATACATCCTTGTCCAGCCTAAAATTCATTATACCGGGTCAAATGATTTCAAAGACTCTGTAATAATTACACCTTATCGCCAACTGCTTATAATGAAGTGCTGTCTTGTGATATTATAATAGATACCTTGGGTTAAACGAAAGAGGAGATATCCGCATGAATAATATTCCGGTTGTTTCCGTGGTGGGAGAGTCGGGATCAGGAAAGACCACATTTCTGGAAAAGCTGATCGGGGAGCTTAAGGCCAGGAAAATACGGGTGGGCATTATAAAACACCATGTTCATGATATTGAAATCGACACTCCGGGAAAGGACACCTGGCGCCATTCCAGGGCCGGCGCCGACATGGTGGCCATTTCCACTCCGGGGAAGGTTGGTCTGTTCAGGAGGCTGGACCGTGAACTGGAACTGGACGAACTGGCACAAATGATGGGAGATGTTGATATAATCCTTACGGAGGGGTATAAGAGGGGAAAAAAGCCTAAAATAGAGGTTAGCCGGAGAGCACACTCAAAAAAGCTGGTATCTGATCCGGCGCAGCTTATAGCCCTGGTCAGCGATGTCCGGTGGGACCTGGGAGTTCCGGTTTTCGGACTGGAAGATTTTAAGGGAGTGGCCGACTTTCTTCAGTCGGCATATTCATTAAACACCCGGCAGACGTAGCCGGGTCTTATTATTTGTCTCATCCGAAGGAGTTTTTAATTTCTTATTTGGCTTAGTCAGGAAAATAATTCCTTGATTTAAATTTAAAAAAACCATATTCTAATATATAATTTCGTCAAAACATCTATTATAAAGATTAATTGGGGGAATGATTATGTCGGTTGCCAGGGAGAACGAAATACGGGAGGCCGTATTAAAGGTTGCCAGGGACGGCCGGCTCTCCTGCACAGCGGCAAGAAAGCTGGCCGGCGAGCTCAAGGTCGGCCTGAAGGACATAGGCGAGGCCTGCAACCAGTTAAAAATAAAGATACATGCCTGTGAGCTGGGATGCTTTTAAAGAAAGGTCATGATAACACTTGGAACTGTTTAAAGCCTTGACAATACTTGAATCATACCGTGAAATCGCCCGTCACATGAATATACCCCGGCGGGTGAAAGTGGTTGACCTGGAGGAGGCCCTGGGCTGCAGGGCATATAGAGACATTATTGCGGCGGACAATGTCCCCGGCTTCAGCCGCTCCACCATGGACGGCTATGCTGTGAGGGCCAGGGATACTTTCGGGGCCTCAGAGAGCCTTCCTGCATACCTGGACATAGGCGGGGAGGTGCTCATGGGCCAGATCGCGCCTGGTCCGGCAGTGCCGGGCAAAGCCTGTCGCATTCCCACCGGTGGTATGCTTCCGGAGGGCTGTGACGCCGTGGTAATGGTTGAATACACCGAGGAACTGGACGCAAAAACTATTGGTGTTACCAGGCCTGTGGCGCCAGGGGAAAATGTTGTTCAAAAGGGTGAGGATATATCCTCCGGAGAGGTGATAGTCCCCCGGGGCCGCATAATCCGGCCTCATGAGATGGGAGCCCTTGCTGCCTGCGGCGTGACCGCGCTGGAGGTGGAGGAGCCCCTTAGGGTTTCCATCATTTCCACCGGTGATGAGGTGGTTGAGCCGTCACGAATTCCGGGGCCGGGGCAGGTAAGGGATATAAACAGCTATGCCCTTTACGGCCTGGCCGCCCGGGCGGGCGCCGCCCCCGAACTGTGCGGCATTGTGGGCGATGATTATGGCCGGCTGAGGGAGACCATGGAGTCCGTAAAGGACCGTTCGGACATAATACTCCTTTCCGGGGGCAGTTCGGTGGGGGTGCGGGATGTATCGGCCAGGGTCATTGAGTCTCTGGGGGAGCCGGGCATTTTATTTCACGGCATTGCGGTAAAGCCGGGAAAGCCCACCATCGGCGCGGTGGTGGGCGGAAAGCCGGTCTTCGGCCTGCCCGGTCACCCGGTTTCTGCAATGGTGGTTTTCATGCTGCTGGTGGAGCCTCTGATCAGGGCGGGTGGGTATCCTTCAAACCGGGATGAGTTTCTGCTGGAATTTCCGGTTGCAGCCAGCATTACCCGAAATATAAGGTCTGCCGCCGGGAGAGAGGATTTTGTCAGGGTTGCCCTGCGGCAGTGTGAGGGCCGGCTACTGGCGGACCCCGTGCTGGGCAAATCCGGTCTCATAGCCACAATGGCCAGCGCGGACGGCCTGGCCATAATACCACGGGACATGGAAGGCATTGAGTCCGGGGATATGGTCAGGGTAAAAATTATTTAACCGAAGTGATTTTAAATTCTGGATTCTGTATTCTGGCTTCTGACGGAAGAGTTTTTCAGAATTAGATTAATAGAGGTGTTTTTAGTGAAAAGGGATGTTTACCTGTCGGACCGCCCCCTTGAGGAGGCGCTTCGGGGATACCTGGAAATGCTTCGGGAGGCCGGGGCGCTGAAGCCTGGGGAGGCCGAGAATATAGCGGTTGAAAATTCCGCCGGAAGGGTTACCGCGGCTCCGGTTTTCGCGTTAAACTCTTCTCCCCATTACCACGCCAGCGCCATGGACGGAATCGCCGTGAGGTCTGCGGATACCTTTGGGGCTTCTGAAAAAACCCCCAAACAAATAAGGCTGGGCGAGGGTGCGGTTGTGGTTGACACAGGGGACCCGCTGCCGGATCAATGTGACTCGGTAATAATGATAGAGGATGTTCATTTTATAAGCGGGGAGGTTTTTGAAATAACCTCCGCCGCCACGCCGTGGCAGCACGTCAGGGTAATAGGGGAGGACATGGTGGCCACCGAAATGATCGTCCCCGCCAACCACCGCATTCGCCCCATAGATATAGGAGGTATGCTGGCGGGAGGGATCACCTCGGTGCATGTTCACCCCAGGCCCACGGTGGCGCTTTTGCCCACGGGGACTGAACTGGTGCAGCCCGGATCGGATTTGAGGCCCGGGGATATAATTGAATACAACACACGCATGTTTGCATCACTTGTGGAGGAGTGGGGCGGCAGGCCGGTGCGGTTCGGGATAGTGCCCGACCGGTATGACATTCTTAAGCAGCAGGTCCTTGAAGCTGTGGGGCGTTGTGACGTTGTTCTGGTGAACGCGGGCTCCTCGGCGGGGAGAGAGGATTTTACCGCCGATTTGATTAGGGAGCTGGGAACAGTTCACACCCACGGGGTGGCCATAAAGCCTGGTAAACCTGTCATTCTGGGTGTGGTGGCGGGGAAGCCGGTGGTGGGAGTTCCCGGATATCCGGTATCGGCCATTCTCGGCATGGACCTTTTTGTCCGCCCCATAATATACAGAAAGCTCGGTTCTGTCCCTCCGTCCCGCCCGTTTATGGACGCCGTGGTTTCCAGGAAGATTGTTTCCTCTCTGGGGGTAGAGGAGTTCGTCAGGGTTAAGCTGGGGCAGGTGGGAGAAACGGTTATAGCCACTCCCATATCCAGAGGGGCGGGAGTCATCATGTCCCTTATAAGGGCGGACGGTATTTTAAGGATTCCGGGCCTTTCAGAGGGCTACAACGCGGGTGACAGAGCCTCCGTGGAGCTTCTCAGGCCAATGGAGGAAGTGCGGGAGACCACAGTGGTCATCGGGAGCCATGATATAGCTTTGGATGTGCTTGCCAATTACCTTAAGGTGGCACATCCCGGGGCCAGCCTTTCCTCGGCCCATGTGGGAAGTTTGGGGGGTCTGGCCGCCCTTAGAAAGGGTGAGGCTCACTGCGCTGGGACTCACCTTCTGGACGAGGAGACAGGTGATTATAATGTTTCATACATAAAAAGGCTGCTTCCGGACAGAAAAATGGTTTTGGTAAATCTTGTGTACCGGGAGCAGGGGCTTATTGTGGCCAGAGGCAATCCAAAGGGCATCAGGGGTGTGCAGGACCTGGCCCGGGAGGGAATAAACTTCATAAACCGCCAGAGGGGGGCGGGCACCAGGGTTTTGCTGGATTTCAGGCTGAGGGAGCTGGGGATTGACCCCGGAAGAATACAGGGGTATGAACGGGAGGAATATACTCACATGTCGGTGGCGGCGGCCGTTGCCAGCGGGTCTGCAGATGCCGGCATAGGCATCAGGGCTGCGGCCGGGTCATTGGGGCTTGACTTCATCAGTGTGGCGGAGGAGCGTTATGACCTGTGCATACCAGCAGAATACATGGACACACTCTATATCTCAAGGATATTGGAAGTGATGGGGATGAATGAATTCAGATCGGCGGTGGAAAAACTGGGCGGGTACGATTTGAGGGACTGCGGGAAGATAATGTGGGAAGGGCGATAAATACTGGGAGTGAAATAGGGGGGAATCCAGGGTTTCTGACTCCTGACTCCTGTATTCTGACCTTAACCCCCGGCCTTTAAGTAACAACCCTTTCCGGGTGGGTGTACAGGTTTAGCCTGTTTTCCCGTACGAAACCGGCTACGGTTACACCCAGTTCGTCAGCCATCTGAAGGGCAAGATCAGTGGGGGCCGACCTGGAAATCAGCACCGGCACACCCATTCGGGCCGCCTTGATCAATATCTCCGAGGAGACCCTTCCGCTTATGGCTAAAATTTTGTCGGAAAGGGCGATTTTCCTCAAAAAGCAGTGGCCCAATATTTTGTCCACTGCATTGTGCCGCCCGATATCTTCATACATGACTATTATTTTTCCAGGGATGCAAAGGGCCGCCCCGTGGGCGCCGCCGGTCTGCCGGAACAATTCCGCCTTTTCCTCCAGCTCTTTGGACAGGGCGGTTATGCCGGCTGCGGACAGCCTTAAATCCCCGGCGATTGGATCTATGCCCCTGGCGTCATTGACGAAATAAAAAGAGGCCCTCCCTTTGCCGCAACAGGTTGTTATGTAGCGTTTGAGAAAATTACCGGTGGCCGGAGCCGGGGAGGTTGTTTCCACCCAAATCAGGCCATCGTTTTTATTTACCGTAATACCTTTAAGGTCCCGGGGTTGACGCAAAATACCCTCCGAACACAAAAAGCCCGCAGCCAGTTCCTCCAGGTTGACCGGGGTGCAGACCAGTGTAACCAGCTCCTCATCGTTGACGAAAATTGTGAAAGGCACTTCCCTGACCACCATGTCCCGGCATGTGTCAAAATGTTGCCCGCTATATCTCTTTATAATTACAGGACTTGTGTAACTCATATTTTTCCTCCGGAGATATTTAGACGCAGTGTTTAAAGTAACAGACCGGCTTTTATCCATTTTAACCGTACTGTTTTCATAGCGCAACAAATCAATTTGCAGGGGGGCTTACGCATGTACAGGGTAGGTATTCTCACAGCCAGTGACATGGGTTCGGTGGGAAAGAGGGAGGATCTAAGCGCCAAGGCCATAAGGGAAATAGTTGCCGGTCAGGGCTGGCAGGCTGCCTCATACAGAATAGTGCCCGACGATACTGACGCAATAATTGAGGCTCTTATAGACATGGTGGACAGGGAGAAGCTGGACCTTATTTTAACCACCGGTGGCACCGGCCTTTCACCCAGGGACAATACTCCCGAGGCAACCAAATCGGTGATAGAAAGGGAAGTTCCCGGAATTCCCGAAGTTATGAGGGCGGTCAGCCTCAAAAAGACATCGCGGGCGATGTTGAGCCGGGCCGCGGCGGGTATAAGGCACCGCACGCTTATCATAAACCTTCCCGGCAGCCAGAAAGCGGTAAGGGAGTGCCTGGAGGCAATCATGGATTCGCTACCCCACGGACTGGAAATACTGACCGGCAGAGGTGGGGAGTGCGGGGCCTGATTCAACAAAAAATTAGCAATAAATCCGTATAAAAGAAATTGACCGGGGGGAAAATATTTCTAGTTAATACCTGGGATTTTGGAAAATGGTCAAATCGTGGCAGAGAAGGAGAAAAATAAAGATATGGTAGCTTTTTCTGGCTTAAATCACCCGTAAAGGGGGATTTTTGCATGTATTGGAAAGTTGCTTTTGAATTTTTCGTTTTATATTATATTACTTGAGTATTAGCACTCAGTTATATCGAGTGCTAACAATGGGTAAAATAACACTAAACATACAAAAGGAGGGTATTCAAGTGATCAGACCTTTAGGTGAAAGGGTAGTTGTGAAGCCGCTGCCCAGTGAGGAAATAACCAAGGGAGGGATAGTACTTCCGGATACCGCCAAGGAGAAGCCCCAGGAGGGTGAAGTGATTGCCGTGGGTTCCGGCCGTCTCCTGGATAACGGTACAAGGGTAGCCATTGACCTGAAAGTGGGAGACAAGGTTCTTTTCTCCAAGTATGCAGGCAATGAGATCAAAATTGACAATGTCGAGTATCTGATTATGCGTGAGGCTGACATACTGGGCGTAATTGAAAAATAATCAATATTCCCCACTAAATTCCCCACTAAAGAGGAGGTTATAAAATTGGCAGGTAAAGAAATCATTTTCCGCGAAGATGCCCGTCGTGCGCTTGAGCGGGGCGTCAACGCCCTGGCGGAAGCCGTAAAGGTTACTTTGGGCCCCAAAGGGCGCAACGTGGTTTTGGAGAAAAAATTCGGGGCACCCATGATCACCAATGACGGTGTGACTATAGCCAGAGAGATTGAGATTACCGACCCCTTTGAAAACATGGGCGCACAACTGGTGAAGGAAGTGGCCACCAAGACCAACGATGTGGCCGGCGATGGCACCACCACCGCCACTGTGCTGGCGCAGGCAATTGTCCGCGAAGGGCTCAAAAATGTTGCGGCCGGCGCAAACCCCATGATTATCAAGCGCGGTATCGAGAAAGCGGTTGAAAAAGCTGTCGAAGCTATAAAAAGCTCCGCCAAGACCGTGGAAAGCAAGTCGGCCATCGCCCAGGTGGCGTCCATTTCGGCCAACGATGCCTCCATTGGAGAGCTGATTGCAGACGCCATGGAAAAAGTGGGCAAGGATGGGGTTATCACTGTTGAGGAGTCCAAGGGAATGGGCACCACCCTGGAAGTAGTCGAGGGAATGAATTTCGACCGTGGTTATATTTCTCCCTACATGATCACCGATACTGACAAAATGGAAGCTTTCCTGAGCGACCCGTATATACTTATCACCGACAAAAAGGTGTCTGCCGTGGCCGACATGCTGCCGATACTGGAGAAGGTGGTTCAGGCAGGCAAGCCTCTCCTTATAATTGCAGAAGATGTTGAGGGAGAAGCCCTCGCAACCCTGGTGCTGAACAAGCTGCGCGGCACATTCCAGTGTGTTGCCGTCAAGGCCCCCGGTTTTGGCGATCGCCGCAAGGCCATGCTGGAGGATATCGCCATTCTCACCAATGGCACAGTGATTACCGAGGACCTCGGCCTCAAGCTGGATAAGGCCACCATGGACATGCTGGGAACCGCTTCCAAGGTGAGGGTCAAGAAGGAAGAGACCATCATTGTGGGAGGAGCCGGCAGCCAGGACAAGATTACCGCCAGGGTCGCCCAGATCAAGAAGCAGATTGAGGAGACAACCTCCGACTTCGACCGTGAAAAACTGCAGGAGCGCCTTGCCAAGCTGGCCGGCGGAGTGGCCGTTATCCAGGTCGGCGCCGCCACCGAGGTGGAGCTGAAAGAGAAGAAGCTCCGCATCGAAGACGCCCTCAACGCCACCAGGGCCGCCGTGGAGGAAGGCATCGTGTCCGGAGGCGGCGTTGCCTACGTTCAGGCCATCAATGCCCTTGACGGGACCGAAACTGTGAGCCTGGATGAAAAAACCGGTGTGGATATCGTCCGCCGGGCCCTTGAGGAGCCACTTCGTCAAATCGCCAACAACGCCGGCGTGGAAGGATCGGTCGTTGTTGAGAAAGTCCGCAACTCAGCGTCTGGAGTCGGCTTTAACGCACTTACCGGTGAGTACAACAACATGGTGGATGCCGGTATCGTGGACCCGGCAAAGGTTGCCCGCTCCGCGCTGCAGAACGCTGCCAGCATAGCCGCCATGATACTTACCACCGAGACACTGGTGGCCGAAAAGCCCGATAAGGATAAGGATATGCCCGGCATGGGCGGCATGGGCGGCATGGGCGGCATGGGCGGCATGATGTAATAAACCGAGTATAAGCACAAAGGACCTCTGCATCAAAAGCAGGGGTCTTTTTTTCTCCATTTGACTTCACGGATTTAAAAGTGTTAAATTGTTAGAAATAACTGTAGACATATAAGTCAGGGGTTGATGCAATGGTGAAAATAGCCGATGGAATAACAGATCTGGTGGGGTGCACCCCGCTGTTAAGGCTGAAGAAATTTTCCCGGGGGGCCGGGGCCGATCTGGTGGCCAAACTGGAGTATTTCAACCCCGGAGGCAGCGTTAAGGACAGGATAGCCCTCAACATGATTGAAAGGGCCGAGGAAAAGGGGCTGCTTAAAAGGGACAGCGTCATAATAGAGCCCACCAGCGGCAACACCGGAATCGGCCTGGCCATGGTGTGCGCCTCAAAGGGGTACAGGCTTATACTTACCATGCCGGAAACCATGAGCAAGGAGAGAAGGGACCTGTTAAAGGCTTATGGCGCTGAAATAGTGCTGACTCCCGGACCCGAAGGCATCCCGGGGGCAATCAGGGCGGCCGAAGAAATGGCCTCCGTAACTCCCGGCTCCTTTATGCCCGGGCAGTTTGTCAACCCCGACAACCCCGAGGCGCACAGGCGCACAACCGCCGAGGAGATTTGGAGGGATACCGGCGGAAATATGGATTTTTTCGTGGCCGGTGTGGGTACGGGAGGAACAATTACAGGTGTGGCAAGTGTACTGAAGAAGAGAAAGCCGGATTTAAAGGTTATCGCAGTGGAGCCAAGGGAGTCAGGCGTTCTTTCCGGCGGCCCTCCGGGCCCTCACAGGATACAGGGTATAGGGGCCGGCTTTATACCGGAAGTGCTTGATATGGGCCTGCTTGACCGGGTAGTCCCTGTTGCTGCCGAAGAGGCCGCCGGCGCCGCCAGGATACTGGCCAGGGAAGAGGGACTGCTGGTGGGAATTTCCTCCGGGGCTGCGGCACACGCCGCATTGCAGATTGCCAGTGACAGTGAAAACAGGGGGAAAACGGTGGTGGTGGTACTGCCGGACACAGGGGAAAGGTATCTCTCCACCACTCTTTTCGCGGATTGATCTTATATCTGGGGAGGTAAGCATGAATACCGCCATCATAGAAACAGGGGCCGGCTTTTCCGGCCTGTGCTGGACCGGGGAGGGGCTTGTTGTTTTAAACCTTCCGGCGCCTACGCTGTATGACGCTGAAAATGAGCTGAGGCGTGAAATTGAAAAACTGCCCGAAATTCCGGGCAAGTCAAGCGGGGAATCCGGGCGGGTGATTGATCCCAAAGAGCTGGAGGCTGAAATGCAGTCCTATTTCAGCGGCAAAAAGGTGGGCCTCTCTTTTCCCGTGGACTGGAGTTGTTACACAGCCTTTCAGAGAAAGGTTCTGCAGAGGGTATATTCTTTAAAATGGGGCCAGGCAGCCTCATACGGGCAGATAGCCGCGGACATAGGCAGTCTCCGGGCAGCCAGGGCCGTCGGCGGTGCGGTGGGTTCGAACAGGGTGCTGCTGGTAATCCCCTGCCACAGGGTTTTAGCCCATAACAGAGGCATTGGAGGGTTCGGAAGCGGCCTGGACTGGAAGAGGAAACTCCTGGGCTTTGAGGGAATCAATTTTCTTGAATATGATTAACCGGGGAAGGGCTCAGTAGAGCCCATTATTTTTTCCACCCCCGGGCTGCTGTATACTTTCAGCAGGTGGGGCGGATTTTGCTGGGAAAGTTTGTAAATGTCGGCCGGGGTGGTGTGTCTGGGAATGCGGCCCGGAAACAGGTCAATTCCCGCCGTCTCGTATACACTGTCAATAAGCGCTGAACATATTAATCTTTCACTGACCGAAAGCAGCATATTAAAAGAGATATAGCTGTCCCCGTTTATTGTTAACTGGTCCCCTCTGTGCACTAAAAATGTAAGGGCCTGGTTCAGTATTTCAAAAAAGTCATACCGGGGAGGCTTTTTTATAAAAACCGATATGCAGCTTCGCATTTTTTCAACATAGGAATGGGCTTTAAAACTGCCGGGGAATAACAGTCTGTGACGCAGTACAATGTAGGGCCTGGCGCCTTCAAGGTAGTGGTTATCCCGGTATTGAAACCCCAATCTTGTCATCTCGGCTATTTTCCCCGGTTCAGTGCAAAGAGCCGCATGTGAGAAAAAACTCTGTGTTAAGTTCTGTATTGCTTCTGACAGAAGATTATCTCCATGAACCAGCATTATATCTCCATATTGCCCCCACATTGTTTTATCTCTCCCTGTTTTTTTAATTTAAGGCTTTTCCGGTAAAACATGTATTAATAATTGCCAGTGATGGAAATAATAAAGTAAAAAAGAAGGGGTTGGTTTTATGGGTTTTGAGGTTTATAAGCCACGCGGCGAGCGAATGGAAAAGATGCCTGTCATTTCAATATCCAAATCATCAATAGTGCTAAACAACGTGGCAAGGCAAAAGATAGGACGCAACAAAATCGAGCTGGCTTATGACAGGGACACCAAAACCATAAGGATCAAGGCTGTAGACGAAGGCGGCCTTGAAATGCGCAAAACAAAGGTTTTTGGCAAAGGTTTCTTCAACTATTTCGGAATCAATAAAAAAGGCAAATATGAAGCCAGGTATGACCCTGACGAAAATGCGCTGTACGCCACCATCCACTGATTGATCGGCCCGCTGAGCAAGCGGGCTTTGCTTTTTATATTTACATATTACGCATCCACAAACTGTTTGGCGCCAACTCCAACGAGGTATGGATACCGTATGTTGCTGTGCCGGAATATGGTCCAGGCAGGCACTGCTAACGTCGTTGACTTTGATATGACCATGATGTATCATATATAGTGCGCGTTATTAAATAAGTGATGCTGGTGTGGCTCAGTGGTAGAGCAGCGCACTCGTAATGCGCAGGCCGGGGGTTCAAATCCCCCCATCAGCTCCAGTAATGCGAAGGCCTCCGGCAAGTTGCCGGAGGCCTTTTGTTAAACAGGGCGCCCATTGGGTTTAAATTAGAAAATAAAACTGGAATATGTTATACTGGAAAAAAATCCGGGAGGGTACGAGTTGCAATATTTTGCGCCAATACTTGTCGCAATAGGCGGTTTTTTGGGGCTGGGAGGAATTTTATTACTTTTGGAGGCCAGGAAAATTAAAGAGGGAGTGGATAATAAAGACAAAAAAAGCAACATTGTTGGCTCAGTATTTCTGTTTATGGTTGCTGTTATGCTTATATCGGGTGGGGTTTCAGTTTGGCTTTCAGCGAAAAAAACCGAAAATTCCATTGGAAATACTGGAAAACAGACTCAACAAGTAATGCCGGAATCTCCAGCGGCACAGGAGCAAACCAGGCAAACCCAGCCAACCCTTGAACAAACACAAGGGCAACAGAAAAAGCAGGAAGCGGAAAAGGCGGTTAAATCTTTTGCTCAGGTACAGAAGGCTTTTCAATATGTTTTAACTTCATATCAATCTGAAATAAAGGATATCAGCAATGGAACCATGGCTGCTACAGGCTATAATGATCTAGAAAGACTAAGTCAGCAAAATCTGGATTTGTTCAGGGATGCCAGGAATATGGATATAGCAAAGCAGTATACTCATGAAAAGCAAATCATGGTGACAGCTGTTTTATATTTGCAAGGCTCTATAGATAATTTAAAAAGTTATATTAATGATAAAAAGGTTGGTAAATTTACAGAAGCCCAGGATTATTTGCAAAAGGCCATAGAGGCCAATAAACTTGTGACTATTGGCGTAACAAAACAAGCATTGCTTGATGGCTATAACCCTCCACAGGGAAAAGAAACGCAATAACCCGGGAGGCCTTGCCCGGGCAATGGGCAGGCCGGGTGTTCCCATCCTCCCGTCAGCTCCAGTGATGGCAAGCCCTGCGGGGTCTACCCCGGGGGCTTTTCCTATTTTTTCTGTTGGCCATTGAAGAGGGCGGGATATCAAACTATAATAAGGTCAGACAAAGGTATTGGCTGGATGGCAGCTTACTGTAAAGGAGAGGCTTAGAATGCGAGTGGGGCTGATTGCTGGTCTGGTGTTTTTTTTGGCCTGCGCGGCGGACCTGATGGGATTCCCGTCCGGTGCACAGGCGGCCGGATCAATTCCGGACAGGCTTCAGTTTTCTTCGGCGGGCTCCGCCCAGGAAGAAATGCAGGTCAAATGGAAAGCCGCTGTATTAAAAGAGAGCGGTTTCAGCGGAATTATGATTTACGTCAACAACACGCCTGTTACCTTCGATGTGCAGCCCAGAATGGTGGACGGCAGGGTGCTTGTCCCGGTCCGTAAGGTAAGTGAGGCCCTGGGGGCGGCGGTGAGCTTCAATGGCATGAAGGTTATTTTGCGGCTTGGGAGTAAAAACATCGAGCTGACCATTGACTCGGCCGAGGCCATTGTAAACGGGAGATCTGTCCGACTGGATGCTCCTGCCGCAATAGCGGACGGAAGGACATTGGTGCCTCTCAGGTTTATAAGTGAAAACCTTGACAAGGCGGTTTATTTCGCGGCAGAAGGAGAGACTTATGTAATAAATATAGTTGACCAGACGGCTCCGGTGACGTTAAAGCCCAAAGAAGATACAACTCCGGCTCCATCTCCTGTTAACAGCCAGAGCAGCCCGGCCAAGCGGGGCCCGGCATCTTTCAGCATCGGCAGTCCCTACTCCGACTGGGGAAAAGGCATAGCCTCAGACGGGAAGGGAAATGTATACGTGGCTGGGTATTTCAGCGGGACAGCGGACTTCGACCCCGGGCCCGATGACTATAAGCTGGGCGGCAGTTTTCACGGGGACAGCTTCCTGGCCAAGTATGACTCCGGGAGGAATCTGGTCTGGGCTGTAAAGTTCGGCAACACCTCCGACATGCCTAATTCATTTGCCTTGGACCGGGAGGGCAATATTTACATAACCGGCTTTTTCCGTGGAAAAGCTGATTTTGACCCGGGCCAGGATTCTAAATACCTGCAGGGTAAGGGCAATAAGGATTGCTACCTGGCAAAGTACAGCAATGACGGCAAATATCTGTGGGCCATAGGGTTCGGCTCCGAAAGGGACGAGGAGAGTATAAGCGTGGCCGTGGATTCAAGGGGAAACGCGTACGTTACCGGCCACTTTAGCGGATATATGAACCTGGACCCCAGTGGAGCAATGGCTGCTATACAGGGCAGAGGTTTTTCAAGCGATATATTCGTGGCGTCCTACGATAAAAACGGCCGCTACCGGTGGGGTTTATCCGCAGGCGGCGAGGGACAGGACCAGGGGCAGGCCATTGCCGTAGACGGCAGCGGCAACTGCTATGTGGCGGGCTTTTTTGAGCAGACAGCCAGCTTCAATGCCGTGTCGGCCGGGGGTAAGGATGCGTTCCTGGCTAAGTATAATTCCGGGAACGGTGAGCTGGTTTGGGCAAAGTCCTTGGGCGGAAGCGGCAACGATCAGGTGGCTCCCGGAGGCATGGCCCTGGACGGTAAAGGTAATATCTACCTGACAGGGGATTTCTCTGGAGTAGCTGATTTCGACCCCGGCTCCGACAGGGCCGATCTCACCAGCAAGGGGCAGGGTGACATTTTTGTGGCCAAGTATGATTCCTCCGGTAACTACCTGTGGGCTGTGGGAATGGGGGACACAGCCTCTGACGGAGGACAGGGGATAGCGGTTGACCAAACCGGTCAGGTATATGTATCCGGGTGGTTTTGGGGGACGGTGGACTTCGACCCGGGGCAGGGTCAGAGGCTGCTGACCGCCGAAGGAACCCCGGCCAAGGCAAGCGATTTCTTTCTGGCAAAATACGGACCGGGAGGTAACTTCCAGTGGGCGCTAAGCTTTGGAGGCAGGGCAACCAGTCCGGAAGACTCAACCCTGGGAACAGGGCTGGCAGTGGACCCGTCCGGGGGTGTTGTGGCCACCGGGTGCTTTTATGAAACAGTGGACTTCGACCCGGGTCAGGATATGTTTACAAGAGGCAGCAACGGAGGCGCAGACATATTTGTTGTAAGATACGACGAAAAAGGCAATCTTAGGTAGCATGAACAAGAGGGGCTCTGTACAGCCCGGTTTTTGAATCGGGGGCTCCATAGGTTGAATATATTATCTGTTTCTGAAGGAGGGGGTAGAATGCCGGTAATTATTTTTGAGGGTCCGGTTATGACCAGGGAGCAAAAAGAGGAACTGGTAAAGGAATTCTCCGCGGTTGCAAGCAGGATCACAAATATTCCACAGGATAAATTTATAACACTTATTAAAGAAAGCCACCCGGAAAATGTGGGTACAGGTGCGGAGTTGCTGGTGAACAGGTTGAAAGGATAGTACATGGGGTTTATGAGGGAGCCGTCAGGCTCTTTCTGTTTGCAAAAAATTACCATTCAATCTGATAGAAATAGTTTACATAACCCTGAAGATAGGGGGGAGGGATCGGTTAATGGGTAACCAGTATATCAATATGCCTGCAGTGCAGTAAATATGATTAACAAAAAAAATGACCAAACGATTTTAAGATTACTGAAAAGTTACCCACAAAGCATAATTTCTTAGATAATAAAAAAAGCATCCCACCCGGGATGCTGCTATTAATACTCCGTTTTATGGACCTCCGGTTTTTTTAGCTCTGGAAGGATCAGGTCCAGCTTTACTGTTTCAGTCCCTTCGAAGAAAATACCCAGGAACTTTTTGAAGATGTTGATAAACTTCATGCCGATCACCTCCATTGTAAGTATAAAACGGCATGAAATTTAATTCATTAATTAATTGTTGGTTTGCATTCCATTGTTATGCCATTTTTAATTCCACAAAACAGACTTACCATTTATTGGTTAACATAACATTGAGGAATGGTTCCTGATGAGTTATATTATTATTGCATCCGCCGTGCTGTCTCAAGGGTGTACTCAATGTCGTCCGGGCTTATATCAAGGTGTGTGACCATGCGGATAAGGCTTGGCCCGAAGGTGGAGCACAGTATGCCATTTTCCCTGAGCATTGAAACCGGCCCGGCGGCAGGCTGTCCGATTACATTAAGCACCACTATATTGGTCTGAACCTGGTCCAGGTCCACCTCTATTCCCGGCAATTCGGAAAAGCCTCCGGCCAGCATTGAACCGACGGGGGCTCCCAGTCCATTGGAGAGGCAGAACATCACGGAATCGCAGCCGGAGGTGAAGTCCTTCACATCCCTGATTAGGGCTGCGGCCGCGTTGAAGATACGGGCCCCTCCAGATGAACGCTTAATGACCGCTCCTTCGCAGCATTATATATAAGTTGCATTGTTTCGGGTTCCATAACGGTGCCCCCGCCCCGGTTAAAGGTGTTTTCCAGGCATACCAGGCGCGTGGCTGGAAAATGTATGTCCCCGGGGCGCAGGGCTTTCAGCAGTGCCTCAACTCCTCCTTCCGCCAGCAGTCCGTCCACTGGTTTTACGCTAACCCCGGCCCACATGGCGGGAGCTCCAACTTCGTAATGGTTGCCCATGGTGCCGCTGGGGACGAAAAGGGCAGCCTCTTTTCCCACCAGCGCGCCGCTTCTTCCTGCAGCAGGTTTACGGTGGGGTCCTCTACATAAACGTCGTCGCCCACCCGTGAGCGGGCCATGGCCTCTCTCATTTCCAGGGATGGAAGGGTTGTTGTGTCGCTTCTAAGGTCTACGATACGTATGGTTAACCACTCTTTATTTTCAGTCAGTTGGCATTTCATTGCCTCCTGGAATGCTTGTCTTGTCTATATTCTGATGATACCAGGAATCTGAGAAAAAGTGAAAACATTATTGACAGGAGGTAATACTTGTATTATATTAAAGTCAAGGAAGGTCAAAGTGAAGGTCAGGTTTCCGTTAAATAAGTACGGCCCAAATTTTTTTAAGGGGGAATAGCTAAATAAAATCAATTTAAAGCTATATTGGGTACTGGTGAGATCAATAATAAATATAATGAATTTTGATGTAGGAGGTTTGATCAATGGGAAAAACAGTGGGAATAGATCTTGGGACCACCAACTCGGTGGTTGCTGTTATGGAAGGCGGAAAACCCACAGTGATAATCAATTCCGAAGGGTCGAGGACCACCCCCTCGGTGGTTGCATTCAAAAAGGACGGGGAAAGGCTGGTGGGCCAGGTGGCCCGGCGCCAGTCGGTGTTAAATCCCGAGAATACGCTTTACTCCGTAAAGCGCTTTATCGGCCGCCGGTATTCCGAAGTGGCGGAGGAGCGCCAGCTGGTTCCATATAAAGTGGTGTCCGGTTCCAACGATGCTGTCAGGTTTGAGATTGACGGAAAAAAATACGCTCCGGAAGAGATCTCTGCAATGGTTTTGCGCAAGCTGGCGGATGACGCTTCAAAATATCTGGGCGAGAAGGTAACCGACGCGGTGATTACCGTTCCGGCCTACTTCAACGACGCCCAGCGGCAGGCCACCAAGGACGCCGGCAAGATTGCCGGGCTGAACGTGCTCCGCATAATAAATGAGCCCACAGCGGCGGCGTTGGCCTATGGACTGGACAAAAAGGCCAACCAGACGATTCTGGTCTTTGACCTTGGCGGAGGGACCTTTGATGTTTCGATACTGGAGGTGGGTGACGGCGTATTCGAGGTTAAGTCCACCAATGGTGACACTCACCTTGGAGGAGACAATTTTGACAAGGCTGTTGTGGACTGGATGGCCGAAGAGTTTAAGAAGGACTACGGCATCGACCTGCGCAGCGACAAACAGGCACTGCAGAGGCTGACCGAGGCTGCGGAAAAGGCCAAGATGGAGCTTTCCGCCACCATGGAGACCCAGATAAGCCTGCCCTTTATCACTGCCGACGCTTCCGGCCCCAGGCACCTGGATATGAAACTGACCAGGGCCAAGTTCAACGACCTGACCCACCATCTGGTGGAGCGCTGCCGGGGACCTGTACTTCAGGCGCTGTCGGACGCAAAACTTACGGAAAAGGATATAGACGAGGTAATCCTGGTGGGTGGTTCCACACGTATACCCGCAGTTCAGGAGTTGGTCCGCAGGCTGACGGGAGGCAAAGACCCCCACCAGGGAGTCAACCCGGATGAAGTGGTGTCGGTGGGCGCAGCCATACAGGGGGGCGTTCTGGCCGGTGAGGTAAAAGATGTATTGCTCCTTGACGTCACTCCATTGTCCCTGGGCGTGGAAACCCTGGGCGGCGTGATGTCCAGGATAATCGAGCGCAACACTACCATCCCGGTGAGGCGCGGCCAGATATTCACAACCGCCGACGATAATCAGCCGGCTGTTGACATCCATGTTCTTCAGGGTGAAAGGGAAATGGCCAGGGATAACCGATCTCTGGGGCAGTTTAAACTGGATGGCATCCCCATGGCCCCCAGAGGGGTGCCGCAGATAGAGGTGACCTTTGATATAGACGCCAACGGCATTCTGAAGGTAAGCGCCCAGGACAAGGCCAGTGGCAAGGAGCAGACCATCACCATCACAGGCTCCACTTCCCTGGATAAGTCTGAAATAGACCGCATGGTGCATGACGCCCAGGTAAACTCTGCAGAGGACAAGAAGCGCAAGGAGGAAGTGGAGTCCCGCAATGAGGCCGACTCCCTTGTGTACCAGGTGGAACGGCAGCTGAGGGACTTGGGGGATAAGGTGCCCGTACACGAGAAGGCCCGTATCGATCAGCTGCTTAATGACTTGAAAGGGGCATTGAAAGAAAACGCGCCTATAGAACGTGTCCGCTCACTGAAGAGCGATCTTCAGCAGGCTTCCCACTCCCTCTCCCAGGCGGCATATCAGCAGCAGGCGGGAGAGGCCGCGGGCGGTTGCGCAGGGGGGACCTGCGGAGGAGAAAGTAATTATGGAGGAGCGCCTAATTATGGCGGAGGCCGGTACGGCGCCCCCGGGCAGCGGGGGGATGACGTGGTGGACGCCGAGTTTACCGAAAGGTAAAAAAGTGGAGGCTGTTATGAATGGCTGTGGATATGATCAGGCGCAGGGTGATCCCAAAGCCCTGCGCCGGGAGCTGGAAGAGGAAAGAAACCGCCATTTAAGGACTCTGGCGGACTTTGACAACTACCGAAGGCGTGTTGAGCGGGATTACCGGTCCTTGTCAGAGGAAGGGAAAAAAGAAATGATAAAGGACCTCCTGGCCGTGCTGGATAACATGGAGAGGGCTTTCGGACAGCTGGGCGATCCCAATGTGCTCCAAGGATTGCAGTTGATTTACCGGCAGCTTTATGAAGTTATGAGGCAGCACGGGCTGGAGCCGGTGGAAAGTATGGGCAGGCCCTTTAACCCGGAGGAGCATGAAGGAATAGGCTTCAAGGAAAATTCCGGATATCCGGTGGGTCATGTGGCCCAGGAATTGAGACGGGGCTTTCGTTTCGGCGGAGAGTTGCTGCGTCCGGCCACTGTGAGGGTGGCCTCAGGGCAGGTGAATGAGTGATTATGAGTGTAAAATTTCAGGACTATTACGAGATACTGGGTGTGAGCCGCAATGCCTCGGAAAAGGAAATAAAGGCGGCCTACAGGAAGCTGGCCCGAAGGTGGCACCCGGACCTTCATACGGATAAGGACAAGGCCGGGGCCGAGGAAAAGTTCAAACAGATCAACGAGGCCTACGAGGTGCTGAGTGACCACGAGAAACGGTCCAAATACGACCGGCTTGGGTCCAACTGGAGGACCGGGGACAATTTTCAGCCGCCTCCGGACATGGAGGGATTCCATTTTTATACCGGAGGAGGGGCCGGCGGTTTCAGCGACTTTTTCACAACCCTTTTCGGCGGGGCCGGTCCCTTCACCGGGGCCGGGCGTACGGTGCGGCGCGGGCCGGTGCGGGGCCGGGATATGGAGAGCGGCCTGGATCTGAGCCTGGAGGAGGCATACAGTGGCGGTGAAAAATCAATTCAGCTTTCAGCCCGGGAAATTTGCCCCCAGTGCGGCGGAGACGGCTGCCAATATGATGACTTCTGCAGGCAGTGCGGGGGCACAGGTGTAAAAAGCAGCATAAAAAACCTGACGGTAAAGATACCTCCGGGGGTCCGGGACGGCAGCCGCATACGATTAAAGGGCCAGGGCGGTGAGGGCCTTAACGGTGGAGCCCGGGGGGATCTTTATCTCAAAGTGCGTTTTCTGCCGCACCCTTTATTCAGAGTGGATGGCGCCGACCTGGAAACAGACATTGTGCTGTGGCCGGATCAGGCAGTGCTGGGCGATCAGGTAACTGTCCCCACCCTGGACGGCCCGGTTGAAATGAAAGTGCCTCCCTTCACCGGCGCCGGCAGGCGGCTGCGACTGCGCGGAAAGGGGCTGTCGGCCGGGGATGGGCATGGGGATTTGTATGTCCGGGTGAAGATTGATATACCGGCGAACATTTCTGCCCGGGAAGAGGAACTTTACAGGCAGATGGCCGGGCTAAGGAAAGGGGTGTGATGGCGGTGAGTAGGTTTTACATCCAGATCTACCGACACACCCCGTCGGCTTTGGCAGAGGGCGGCTGGGTTGATGTGTCAAGCCTGGGCATACACCCGGATACCGCAGATTTACTGGCCGAAATGGGTATACTGGAAGTCCGTATGGGGTGTGTGCCGGCGGATCAGGTGAACAGGCTGCAGAAAATACTGCGGATTCGTAAGAACCTCGGTGTTAATCTGCCCGGGGCGGCTATAATAGTGGAACTTCTCCACCGCGTGGAAATTCTTCAGGAAGAAATTGAACGGCTTAAAAGGGGGTGACACTCAATTATGGATATTAACAGGTATACGCAAAAATCGAGGGAAGCGCTGGCCGCAGCCCAGCAGCTGGCTGCGGCCGGATACCACCAGGAAGTAACGGGCAAGCATCTTTTGTCGGCTCTCCTGGCCCAGGATGGGGGAATAGTGCCCCGTATTCTTGAACAGTCCGGAGTGAAGGCAGGGGAGATGGCCGGACGGGTGGAAGCCCTTCTTAAAAAAATTCCCATGGTTACCGGATATGAGGGGTCTCTTCACCTGGGGGCCGCTCTGGCCAGGGTTCTGGCCAGAGCGGAAAAGGAAGCCCAGTTGATGAAGGATGACTATGTCAGCGTGGAACACCTGATCATCGCCCTTTTGGAAGAGGGAGAGCCTGATACAAGGGAGGCGCTGAGGCAGGCGGGGCTGACCAAGGACTCACTGCTGAATTCTCTGCGGGCGGTTAGGGGCAGCCAGCGGGTAACCGGGGAAAATCCTGAAGAGACCTACGAGGCTCTGGAACGTTACGGGAGGGATTTAACCAGTTTGGCGGCGGAAGGAAGGCTCGATCCTGTCATTGGTCGGGACAACGAAATCCGGAGGGTTATTGAGATACTGTCAAGGCGGACAAAAAATAACCCGGTGCTAATCGGTGAGCCCGGGGTTGGCAAGACCGCCATCGTGGAGGGACTGGCCCGCAGGATCGTGACCAGGGATGTTCCCGAGGGGCTGAAGGAAAAAAGGTTGATTGGGCTGGATATGGGATCGCTGCTGGCCGGCGCAAAATACCGGGGAGAATTTGAGGAGCGCATGAAGGCTGTTCTAAAAGAGGTGCAGCAGTCACAGGGCAAGATAATACTTTTTATAGACGAGCTGCATACCGTGGTGGGCGCGGGGGCAGCGGAAGGGGCCGTCGACGCGGGCAACCTTTTAAAGCCAATGCTGGCCCGGGGCGAATTAAGGACTGTGGGGGCCACAACCCTTGATGAATACCGCAAGCACGTGGAGAAGGACGCCGCGCTGGAAAGGCGCTTTCAGCCGGTTATGGTCAACCCCCCGTCGGTGGAAGACACCATTTCCATACTGAGGGGCCTTAAGGAAAGGTATGAGGTGCACCACGGGGTCCGTATACAGGACAGGGCACTTGTGGCGGCCGCCACGCTGTCCGACCGGTACATTTCGGACCGCTTCCTGCCCGACAAGGCCATCGACCTTATGGATGAAGCCGCAGCCAGGCTGCGCACTGAAATCGACAGCATGCCCGCCGAGCTGGATGACATAACCCGGCGCACAATGCAGCTGGAAATTGAGGAGGCGGCCTTAAACAAGGAAAAAGACCGGGTTTCTCAGGAGCGTCTTAGGAAGATAAGGGATCAGCTTGAGGAACTGCGCAGGGAGGCCGACGCCATGAAGACCCAGTGGCAGGTGGAGAAACAGGCCATTTCCCGGGTTCGCCAGTTGAAAAAGGAGATTGAAGAAACACGCCAGGAAATTGAAAGGGCCGAAAGGGATTATGACCTTAACCGCCTGGCCGAACTTAGGTATGGACGGCTCAACGACCTGGAGCGCCGGCTTAAGTCCGAGGAGGAGATTCTGGCGGAAAAACAGAAGCACAGCATGCTGCTTAAGGAAGAGGTTGACGAAGAGGACATCGCCCGGGTTGTCAGCCGCTGGACCGGCGTTCCGGTCAGCAAGCTGATGGAAGGGGAAAAGGAAAAGCTGGTCCACCTGGATGATGAACTGCACAGGCGGGTCATCGGCCAGGACGAGGCGGTGCGGGCGGTGGCCGACGCAGTGCTCAGGGCAAGGGCAGGCATAAAAGACCCCAACCGCCCCATAGGAAGCTTTATTTTCCTGGGTCCCACCGGGGTTGGAAAAACAGAGCTGGCCAGGGCCCTGGCCCAGGCGCTGTTTGATGACGAAAGAAATATGACCCGGCTGGACATGTCCGAATACATGGAAAAACACACGGTCGCAAGGCTTATAGGGGCTCCCCCCGGCTATGTCGGCTACGAGGAGGGCGGACAGCTCACAGAGGCTGTAAGGCGCAAGCCCTATTCGGTGGTGCTGCTGGATGAGATTGAGAAGGCCCACCCTGATGTGTTCAATGTTCTGCTGCAGCTGCTGGACGACGGACGGCTGACCGACGGGCAGGGGCGCACGGTGAACTGCAAGAATACTGTGGTGATAATGACCTCCAACCTGGGAAGCCATGAAATACTTGCCCAGCAGGAACAGGGCGGAAGCTATGACCGGATGAAAGAAAAAGTTTTGGAGATACTTCGTCAGCATTTCCGCCCGGAGTTTCTCAACCGGGTTGACGAGATAGTGGTCTTTCATGCCCTTAACCAGTTGCATGTCAGAAAAATCGCCTCCCTGCTGCTTGAAAAACTGGCTTCCAGGATTCGGGCCGGCACGGGTATTAAACTCCAATGGGATGACGGCGCACTGAATTACCTTTCTGACAAGGGCTATGACCCGGCTTACGGGGCCCGGCCCCTTAAGAGGATCATGCAGCAGCAGGTGGAAACACCGTTGAGCCGCATGATTGTAACAGCCGAACTGGCCCCCGGTGACGTGGTGGGCCTGGAGGGTGGAAACGGCGGCCTTAAATTTGACAAAAGGACGATATGATTGGAACTTGGCGGAAAAGTAAAAGCCCCTGCCCGGGGCTTATTTTTTTCACTCGACTGTTTGCCTAATTCCGGCCTGTGGTTTTGTTGCCTGCGGAGGTAACGGCTTCCAGCTCTTTGATAACTTTATCAGGCAGAAAGGGCTTTGTAATAAAACCCCTGGCGCCCCTGGAAAAGGCCTCCCTCATGGTTGGCTCCAGCCCCATGGCGGTAATAACCACAATTTTGGCTTCAGAGTCTATCTCCTTAATTATTTTTATTGCTTCCAGCCCGTCAACCTCCGGCATGGTTATATCCATTGTCACTACGTCAGGGCGGGTTCTGGTGTAAACCTCCACCGCCTCACTGCCGTTTCCGGCTTCCCCCACCACTATGTATCCCGCCCCTTCAATAATTCTACGGAGGCATGAACGTACGAACAGGCTGTCATCTACCAGTAAAACCCTCATAATTGTTTACCCCGATTTTATTTTATGTAAAGTATTTTCATAATTACCGTAATACTATTTTAGCACAAGTTTGCACCGGTGCAAATGTGCGATACTACCCAATAATCTGGACTTTTTCGACAGCCCGGCTATAATGGTGTTAGGTCTTATTACAAAAGGGTGGTGGGATAGTGGTTATAGGGGTTTTGACACTGGAACTGTTTATGGGTGAGGCATCGTCGCTGAAATGCAAGAGAAGGATATTAAAAAGCCTTATCGACAAAATGAAGTCACGCTTTAACGTGGCGGTGGCCGAGGTTGACAAGCAGGATAAATGGCAGCACTCCACTGTTGGGGTGACCTGTGTGACCAATGACCAGACCCATGCCCACCAGATGCTCTCGGCAGTGGTCAAATTCGTTGAATCCGCCGGGACAGTAGAGATACTTGATATACAGACGGAATTGCTCTAAAGCCAGGACTGGTGTTTTTACTCCTGATTCAATACCCTGCCGGCATTTTTTCTTGTTTTAAGCGCTCCTCCCATTTCGGCTGTCAGCATACCGGCCAGAATAAGAAAGCATCCCGCCATCTGTCGCAGTGACAGAACTTCACCCGCAAGAATGTAGGCCCCCAATCCCGCGAATACCGGTTCCATGGTGAAGATTATAGCAGTGTGGGTGGTGGAGGTATATTTTTGCACCTTGTTCTGAATAAGGAAGGCCAGTGAAGTTGCCGGTACAGCCGTTAAAAGAAGAGCCCACCATACCGCTCCCGTTATGGTATCGGGCATTTTTTCCGTGAAAAGCCCCAAAATAAGGCTTATCAGCGAAACAGTCCCTATCTGTATAATGGTTAACATAACAGGTCTAAAGTCCGAAGAGTACTTGCCCACCATGATGATATGCCCGGCAAAACATACGGCGCAAAAAAACACCAGGAGGTCCCCGTAGTTGAATGTCAGGTTATCGCTCAGTGAAAGAAGGGCAAGGCCGGTTACCGCGCTAAGCGCCCCCACCGTAAGGTTTACTGAGGGAAGCCGCTTATAGTAAAAGGTGAAATAAAGGGGTACCAGTACAACAGACAGGCCGGTGATAAATCCCGCGTTGGCGGCGCCTGTGTATTTCAGCCCCACTGTTTGAAATGCGTAGCCCCCGAAAAGGAACAGTCCTATTAATATGCCTGCCTGGATTTCCTTCAGGGTAATGCCAACCAACTGCTTATAATAAATAGCGCAGAGAAAAAGACATGCTATAGCAAACCTGATGGCAATGAAATAGTATGGGCCTATGTGGTCCAGAGCGTCCTTGACCACCACGAAGGTTACCCCCCATATCAGGGTAACTGCCAGCAGGGAAAGATCGGCCTTGAGGTGACTGTAATTGTTCAGGCTCAATGTTATCCGGCCCCTTACACGCAAATCTTAAGTATTCTCTCATGTTTCAAGTCTTAATGTCAAGTTTTAGGTGACTGGCAGATTAAAAAATATAAGCTCTAAAATAAAATTAGCAGGATTTTTTGTCACCGGGGCGAAAAATACAGTATCCAGAGTTTAAGGGGGCGTAGTCCCCAATATTTTTCGTAGGGGGGTATTTTTTTTTGAAAAGATCGCTTAAATTGCTGCTGGTGGGGTTGATGGTGGCTGCTCTGGCGATTGCCTCGGCGGGCTGCGGCGCCGCCAAAAAGGAGGAGCCCAAGAAAGCCGAGCCTGCGGCGGCGGCCAAGAAAAAGGTTGTACTGGCCTCGGATACCGCTTATGCTCCTTTTGAGTCACAGGATCCTCAAACAGGAAAGTATGTGGGATTTGACATTGACCTGGTCAATGCCGTGGCCGAAGTGGCCAATCTGGAAATTGAAATCCGCAGCATGAATTTTGACGGCATAATCCCGGCCCTGGAAACAGCCAGCGTGGACGGCGCAATTTCAGCCATGACCATAACCGACAAGCGCAAGCAGGCTGTAAACTTCTCCGTACCCTATTACCTCTCCGGCCAGAGCATAGCCGTTAAGTCCAGCAACACCGCCATCAAGGGATGGGATGACCTAAAGGGCAAGAAGCTGGGCGTGCAGATTTCCACCACCGGGGCGGATGAAGCCCGTAAGATACCCAACGCCAAGGTAACGGATTACAACACCATCAACGAGGCTTTCCTGGCCCTCAAGAGCGGCGCTGTGGAAGCAGTGGTCAATGACTTTCCGGTTAACGCTTATTTTGTCAAGCAGAACAAGGACAACGACATAAAGCTGGTGGGTGATTTAAGGACCAGTGAGCACTATGGAATCGCGTTCCCCAAAAAGAACACCGAGCTTCTCGATACATTCAACAAAGCTCTGAAAACATTGAAAGAAAACGGCAAGTATGCCCAGATATACAAGAAGTGGTTCGGCAACGAGCCTCCGGCCTACCTGCCCGGGGAGCCCCCAAAACAATAAGCCCGGTTTAACAGGATACAACATGTGAATATGCGTAACACTTTTGTGTTACGCATATTTAATGTTTTTTGCACATTTTTTTTGAGGTGATATTGTGGATGTTGTAATGCAGAGCTTCCCGGTGCTGCTGATGGGCGCCCTGGCGACATTGGAGGTTAGTTTGATATCAATTGTGTTGGGCTGTATTATCGGTCTGGTGGTGGGCCTTTCCAGGCTGTCCCGGGTCCGGCCCCTGAGAATGGTGGCTAGGGCTTATGTTGACTTTTTCCGGGGCACCCCCCTGCTGGTCCAGATTATGATAATCTATTTCGGTCTGCCCATTCCCCAATTTATTAGGGACAGCCAGGCCTATCTGATGGAGAATTTTTATTTGCCGGGGTTTCTTACCGGGCATACGCTAGACGTTTTCCTGTCGGGGGTTATTGCCTGCAGTCTTAACGCCGGGGCGTATATAGCGGAAATATTCAGGGCCGGCATACAGTCCATTGAAAGGGGGCAGGTGGAGGCGGCCAGGTCGTTGGGAATGACCGCCGGACAGGCCATGAGGTATGTTGTGCTGCCCCAGGCCGTTAAAAGGGTAATACCCCCTCTGGGAAACGAATTTATTGCCCTGCTCAAGGATACGTCCCTTCTTTCGGTGATAGGATTCGCCGAGCTGACCCGGCGCGGGCAGCTGGTTGTTGGACAAACCTATGTTGCCTTTCCGGTGTGGCTTGCGGTGGCCTTCCTCTATCTTGCCATGACTTTTGGTATCAGCCGTCTGGTTGACTACTCCGAAAGGAGGCTGAAGACCGGTGATTAAAGTTGAGGGACTTCATAAATCTTTCGGAAAGCTTAAAGTGCTAAACGGTATAGACTGCCGGGTGGCGCCGCAGGAAGTGGTGGTGGTCATAGGCCCGTCAGGGTCGGGCAAGAGCACCTTTTTGAGGTGCATCAATATGCTGGAGCAGCCCACCTCCGGCCGGATCCATATAGACGGCGTCTCTCTTGTGGACCCCAAGACAAATATCAACTCGGTGCGCGCCGAAGTGGGCATGGTCTTTCAGAGGTTTAACCTGTTTCCCCACAAGACGGCGCTGGAGAATATAACCCTGGCTCCAATAAAAGTACGCAATCTCTCCAGCCAGGAAGCGGACTCAATTGCCCACGACCTTCTAAAAAAGGTGGGGCTGAGCGACAAGGCCAATGTATATCCCGATCAGCTTTCTGGGGGGCAGCAGCAGAGGGTTGCCATCGCCCGGGCCCTGGCCATGCGCCCCAAGGTAATGCTTTTTGACGAGCCCACCTCGGCCCTGGACCCCGAGATGGTGGGAGAGGTTTTGGCCGTAATGAAGGACCTGGCCCGGGAAGGTATGACCATGGTGGTGGTTACCCATGAAATGGGCTTTGCCAGAGAAGTTGGCGACAGGGTAATCTTTATGGATGAGGGGCTGATAGTCGAGGAGGGCACTCCCGAGCAGATATTCCTGGAGCCCAGGAATGTAAGGCTTAAATCCTTCCTAAGTAAAATTTTGTAAAGAGTGGGCTGACTGATTATAAACGGGGCGGTTTGCATCAATAAGAATTTTTTAGCTGCAGTGAAGGTGAAGCGGTGAGTGGTGGCGAAAAAAAAGCAAAAAGGATTCGCAACAAATAAAAAAATGGAGGAATCCCAATTGTCCGGATCTATTGAGTACCTTAACCCAATTTTTGTCGATGCTCATAACCTGCCCGATGCCTGGTTTCAGCTTCAGAAAAAACTGTGGGAAATCGATGCCTACGAATATCCGGTGGAATGGGGCAGCTATCCCGGCCAGCTGAGAAGGGAATTTGACTTTGTTGTCTGCAGGATAAAACATCCGGGCTTAAGGCCGCTGTTTGACCCCATGGAGGGGATGAACATCCCCCCCCCAACCACAATGGACAAAATTGAAGACTATTTTGCCACCTACATTCTTGGGCCCGGTAAAGAGGATAATCAGAAATATACTTATGGAGAACGGATTTGCATCCAGGTGGAGCACCTTGTAAACAGCTTTAAAGAACATGGCTTCGGTCATGTAAAATCATGTATTGAGATAGCACGCCCCGAGGATCTGGTGGACGGTAAATCCCAGCCCTGCCTGAGACTGATTGACACCAAAATCAGAAAAGACAGGATAGCCAATGTATACAGGCTTCACTTCGTTATTTACTTCAGGGTTTGGGACCTCTGGGGAGGATTTCCCGAGAACCTCGGAGGGCTGCAGCTGTTCAAGGAATGGCTGGTGGGGCAGATAGGCCCCAATCCCAGGGACGGCCTGCCCCTTGTAGACGGTGAAATGATTGTAATGTCAAAGAGCCTTAATGTCCGGGAACACCTATTTGAACTGTCAAAGTCCAGGATACACGGCACCAGGTAGCGCGAAAGGCATCTAACTTATTTTGGAAAATGACTCAGGTTAAAAAATGGCAGAACCCCTGACAACAGGGGCGATCAATGTTTTATTGAGACGATCTGATCCTGAAAAGCAGACAGTAAGGTTAACATAATACGGCCGCCCTACCTCTCAGATTGGTGAAGTGGCGGCTGCATCCGCCAGGTGTCTTCCCGGGTTGATCCCCGCACTCAGCCCACCGGCAATTCAAGCCGGTGCTTTTTTCTTCTGTACGAGACCAGGTTTATGGTCCTGGCCAGCAAATTGGCCCCCTGCCAGATTTTATTCAAACTGCAGGATCCCAGCACCAGAAAATTGGCGAAACCGGATGGAGCTACGTTTAGCACAACTGACGCTTCTCCCACGGGGGGCAGCTCCCTGTTGAAAGCGGCCCCTGGTTTAATCGGCCCTTTAAAAAAGCTAAGGTTGCCCAGTTCCTTGTAATGTCCCATCATGGCATCGACGGCAACTATAAAGCTGTCTTTGGGAACAAGCAGGAGTTTCTCTTCCAGGTTGCCGGCATGAACTGTTTCATCAAGGGAGCCGATTATGTTTTTAAATCCGATATTTTTTAAAAGCGTCCCGGTAAGGGGGCCAAAACAGTCCCCTGTGCTTAAATCCGATCCAATACAGAAGTAAGTTATATCAGTTCCGGGTTCCGGCAGTATTCTTTCTATTGCGGCAACTGACTTAACCAGCGCAAATTTATCGGAATAATGTATAGTTTGTGATGGCAATAATGTCAAAAAATAGCACCCCGATAATATTATAAAACAACCATAAATTAACATCCACAACAAATAATGTCATAAAGTATCTATTGCTGTTAATGTAATAGCCGTATAAATGAATAACCTCCGGTTTTCCGGAGGTCTTGTCATTGGTTGAGGTCTATTCTGTTGTGCTTTACCCAGGGCGGCAGGAACAGTTTAAACAGGCCCGGCATTATCAAAGTAACCCAAAATCCCATGACCAAATATCTGATGAAATGGCCTGCCCAGAAATCGGGAGGAAGCCGCATTCTGCGTATGTCCGCTTGGAAAAGAGTAACCCGGGGCGGTCTCCACGTGCACTTTTTTCATCTTCTGGCGGGCGGTTTTTATCAAAGTATTTGTCCATATTTCAGACAAAAGGGCTGAGTTCATAAATGGATCTTGATTTCAGTGGCTGGGCCGGGTTCCTGAAACCCCTCCCTCCCGTTTGCTTTTTTCCATCTGGTAGCAGCTTATCATGGACCAGGGCTGCATACGCTCAACCCTGTGGCGCAAGTATCCCCACTGAAGAAGCTGATCCTGCAGTTTTTGCCTTTCGCATGTAAGCATTGCATTATGTCCTTTCCCGGCTGCTGTTTAGGTTAATGTTAACATATTGCATTATATTTGGAATGAGCATGTCATCCCCAACTGTTAGGGACTTAAGTCCGGTATGAAGACCAGACGGACCTTTTTTTTCTAAAGAACAGCAGATAGATTATTTCCAGTAAGCCGAGGGTATGTATTAAGACCATGGCTATATACCAGCCCAATTGATCGTTTCGCGCCGAATGCCATAAAGCAAGCGCTTTCCAGAAAACGGCCCAGGCAATGACAAATCCCGCAATCAGGGGATCCACCGGCAGTCGGTAAAGAGCTGAACGAACATTTTACCGTAAGGACCACCGCTTACTATTCCCACGCCCACTTTTTTATAATTTCTGTTAAGCAGGTTCTCCCTTTATCATTTTTTGCTCTTCTTCGGAAATTACCGTATTATTGGAAGCCGAGTTCTGTGAGTGGCGTCTTTGCTGCTGTTTTTCGTTATGCTACGGCTTTTGCGGGCGGGGAGTGTCCAGCAATCTTTGGGGGGCTGGCGCTGTACCTGGCCGGGTGTAATGCTGTTCCTGTATTTGTGGGTCCTGCTGCGGCTGTTCAGTACTCTGCGGCTGTGGATCCATAAATATGCCCGCAAATGGTATGTTTAGAAACATATTCTGCGGTGCTTTATTCTTTGTCAAAAATTGGAATTATCTTACCGGAAACCTCTCCTTCCAGAACTACTTCCTCTTTTTTGTTTGTACACACTATTTGAAGGGTTAATTTGTTTTTGACGGGGTCCTTTTCTGTCACGGTTACCCGTGCTTTTATGGACTCCCCGGTATACACCGGCGCCCTGAAGCTAAAGGACATTCTTGACGCCGGGTAAGGCTCCGGAAGCAGGGTGCCTCCGGCGTGTGTAAGCATGCCTCCGGTAAGCAGCCCCGGCACCACCAGTCCCTTAAAGCCGCATGACAACGCTGTTTTGGCGTCCATGTGAATAGGGTTGAAATCTCCTGTTATACCGGTAAAGTTGGCTACATCCCCGTCCGTAAACGTACGGTAAAATGTAACGGAATCTCCTATTACCATATCCTTCCAAGAAGGGAAAAAACGCATTTTTAAACCTCCCGGCCTTTCAGACTTTAATACCTGTAATAAATATTAACCATATTGTACGCTCTTGGAAAGGGTCACATTTTTTAAAATGCTGATAATTATTGACCGGAGATCTCCCGGGGCAAAATATGTAATTGAATGGAGATATGATTATAACGAAGGTCATTATATCAGTTAAAAGAAATTTGCATACCGCCCTTATGTGTCTTAGCCCGGCAGCTTCGAGACACCGGGGGAATTAAGACTGCCGCCCGCAGGCGGCAGTCCCTTAACCTTTGTATTTGCCTGTAAACTCTTCTGACTGTCCGGGGTTGATTTCCCCGCCTTTTACATACTGCACTGTGGGCTCAACAACCATAAGGGAAGGAGGGTAAGGGCTCTTAGGAATTTTTTGTTCTTTCTTTTTCTTCATGCCGGCACCCCCAAGATAATGTAATGGTTTGCAGTTATAGTGTTATCTTTTTGAAGTATTAAAAACCGTGAAAATATTGGGAGCAAGATTGCAGTTATTTGTTAAAGCTGCAAATCAACTGCTCCTTTTGTTTGCGGCTTAGATTTCGTATTGCTGCTTCCCGCCTCTGCGCTTCACTGCGGCCGGGATGGTCCTCCCAGAACACCAGTCGTACAGGTATCCGGCTGCGGGTATATCTTCCGCCTTTACCTTCATTATGAGTTTTTAGTCTGGCCTCTAAATCTACGGTCCAGCCTGTATAAAAAGTTCCGTCAGCACATTGAAGCATGTAAGTGTATGGCATTTGATATGTCCTGTCATTTATCTAAATGTTTGGAGGTATTATCTTCTTATTCTGGCTAATTTTCCGCTATTTGCCCTGAGTAGCTCCATTGCAGGGACCTTAACCAATGAATTCTGAGATCCCCCTCCGGTATACACAATCTCTTTTTCCATTACCCTCGGGTCGATAATAAATTGTGCCTGGTAGCCAAAGGAAGGCACTCCTCCACAGGGGTAGCCGGTTTTTTCAAGAATCTCCCCGCTGGATGCAATCCTCGGCGGGTCTATTCCCAAAGCTTTTCCCACTCTTTTGGCGCTGACATGGTCTTCCCCTTTGACAATGGCAACAATAAGATTGCGGTCAGTATCGATCATGCAAATATTCTTGACGAAATCCTGTGGTGAAGCCTTTGCGGCTGTTGCGGCCTCATCTACGGAATGGCATGATATATCGAAAACAAGATGCTCCCCTGCGATACTGTTTTGTGTCATATAGTCCTTAAGCTTTTTATTGTAGTCAGTCATCTTTTATTACTCCCGAAAGTTTAGCAAATTATATTTATTTTTGCCCAAGGAAATCAGTAAAAACTATACCAGGCACGTACATTTTTTCTCCTCTAATGACAGCTTTGGCTTTGCCGGGCATTTGATAGGAGGCCGAACTGAAATAGTCAGTCAGCCCAATCTCGCAGCTATCATCTTTAAATATAATTGTTGTTGAGAAGTACATGCAGTTTTTTGCCGGCATTTTGCTGAGGTTTTTTAAGTGCTCATTTTTGACAGGTTTTATAGTGGCTATTTTAGATTCCGGATACCAGGTAACGGTTAGTCCCAATACCTCGGCAACGTCACGAAGCGGAACCATCAGCACTTCTTTTTTTAATCCATTTTCGTCAGGAAATGATGCAATCCATAAATCACTTATGCTTTGACCTTTGATCAAATAATCCGGCGCCTCGGAAGCTGAGGCCAGGTTTAAGGGTATTATCAGCAACAAAGACAAAATAATAAGAGTAATGGCCTTTTTCATGCGAATCCTCCTTTATTTCTGTTTTATTTTCGTCACACACTAAAAATGTCCTTCCTGATCTGTCAATATTGTAACATCCTTTTCCAGATTAAACAGGACCGGGAAGGTGCATTATAAAAAAACTATAATGCACAGGAGGTAAAAATGAACGAACTGGACAGGTTAATCCATGAAAAGGTGATACCTCTCCGGAAGTGCCGGAAAACACCCGCATATTTTTTCTGTTCTGAACGGCTATCTTTCCAAAAAAGACAACCGCGTAGGGCTGCAAGTGACAGAAAATGGAAAGGCGGTTGGGGAATATGCTTTCTATCTGGACGGCTTGTATATTTCCAAGGTCGAAAAAGGGGCCCTGGCGTCGGAAATCCACCACCCCTTTGGCAGTATCAAGCCATACGGGATAATAGAGAAAAGCCTTCTGGAAAAGATTATTGAAGACGAACAGAATGTTATAAATGAACCCTTTTCCACGGGCAATCACCGATTGCACAGCGGGCCTGCATCAGGTGCCGGCGGGACTTTTTATCAGGCATTCCTTACCCGTATTGGCCCCTGTGTGTTCCTGAATGTCTTTTAGATTATTGCAACAGCCAAGGACAACGATGTGGTCGATAATGTCGTGTAGCCTTCAGGCATCTCCTGCACTCTGCCGCCCTTGACTATGCTTTTTACTGTTTCCGGCCTGACCTTTTTGCCGGGTGTATTGCAGACAGGGCAAATGGCGGATCCGGCATTCAAAAAACTTGCCCCGCAAACAGTGGAGTCCATATTCAATATCCCCTAAATAAAGATTAGTATTAACAGCTTTCTCTTATATTACTAGCCCTCCGCCCTCTTAAGCCTGTTCCTTTCTTCCAGCACCATCAAAAACACAGGCACCAGATTGGGGTCGAACTGCGTTCCGGCGCAGCTTTTAATCTCGCGCACAGCTTCCTCGTGCGACATAGCCTTACGGTAAGGCCTGTCGCTGGTCATGGCGTCGTATGCGTCTGCTATGGCAAGAATGCGGCATTCGCTCTGGGTGCGGTTGAGCTTTTCCCGGTACATGTTGTTGTCGGCCTCTTTGAATGCCTCTCCAAGATTCAAGGGGGAACCGTCTGCCACAGTGAAGCCTATGGATATGCTCAGTGGCAGACCGGGATTCTCGGAGTTGTATACGGCTATGGCGTCCCTGATTCTTCCGGTTACATCTTCCACAACCCTGTTGTTGGAATTGGGAAGCAAAATGGCGAATTCATCTCCGCCAATTCTTGCCGCCATATCGCTGGCACGCACAGATTCCTTTATTACGCGGGCCGTCGCCACCAGCAGGGCGTCCCCGTTGTCATGGCCGAGGGTGTCGTTTGCCAGTTTAAGACCATCCACATCGCAAACGATTATACCCACTTCGGAGATCCGCCCCTCCTCAAGCCTCCGCATTTCCTCCTCGAAATAAGTCCGGTTATACAGTCCTGTCACCGGATCATGCAGACTTAAGTATTTCAGCTGCTCCTCAATTTTTTTGCGATCGGTTATATCAAAAAAGGAGACAACACTGTTTTTCCTGTCCGGAAGCATGGCTACGGTTAAAAGCACATCTATAACGTTTCCATTCCTGTTTATCAGTTTGGACTCATACCAAATTCAGTCCAGCTCTTTTTGCCCTCCACTTCGTCCATGGAGTAGTCCAGTATTTTTTCAAATTTACCGTTTATGAGGAATATTGTAGTGTCTTCCTTAATAATTACCATTGCCGTTCCTGTATTCTCGAAAATAGTCCGGTACCGGCCCTCCGACTCCCTAAGAGCAATTTCAGCCCACTTGCACTCGCTGACGTCCATAAAGTTACCCAGCGCCGCCCTTTTACCCCTGAATTGTATAGAGGTGACCGTTTCAATTACCCACCTGACCTCACCGTTTTTTCTGACAAATCTGAATTCATAGGGCTCAGTACGGCAGCCCTTCAGCATTTTTACGGCATTGCCTCTTACCGTGCCAACGTCTTCAGTATGAACAAGCATCAGTGAATCCATTTTCAGCAGCTCTTCTTCACTGTAGCCCGTCATTCTCCGGTACTGGGGGTTGACAAACTGGAACCTCCCGTCCTGGACAATGTAAACACCGGTGGGGGAATTGTTGCACAGGGCATTAAAAAGCTCTTCTTTATAGACAGTGTCAGACATACATATATCCTCACTTTCAGGCCGATTTGGGACTCCTGCAGCCGTACCAAGGATAAAACGATTTAATGCCGTGTTTTTGTCTTTCAACATATATTTGTAAATTCCTTGTCTCCTAATGGAAATAAAAAAGCTCCCGTGGTGAATAGCAAAAAGCATCGGCTATAACCCCGGCTAACCGCCGGAAATGGTTAACGTAAAGGAAAAATAAGAACTATGTAGAAAGTAAATATAACACCGTTCCAGGGGGGGATGAGCATGCGCAGCCAGACTTGTCCGGATTGCGGCGGCCGGGGAATTGTCATAAAAGAGGGGCCTACAGCTTCGGTATGCCTATGCACCAAAACCGTTAGAATAAAAAACCTTGTAAATTCATCCCACATGACCGGCAGCCTCAGAGAAAAGAGCTTTACCAGCTTTTCTCTTGAGTATTACTCCAGGACGCACAAAGACAGTTACAGCGAGAGGACCCATTACGATACTGCGGCGAGGGCAATGGAGGCCTGCAAGTCTTTTGTCAGGGACTGCCTTGATGGTAAAAAACCCAGGGGCCTCTATATTTTCGGACAGGTAGGGTCGGGCAAGACCCACCTCGCCTGCGGCATAGCCAATGAACTTATCAAAGGCGGCGTAAAGGTTCTTTTTATGGTTGTGCCGGACTATCTGGATGAGATAAAGCACTCCTGGGACCAGGGAAGCGACTACAACGAAAAAGAAATACTGGACAGCGCCAGGGAGGTTGAGGTCCTGGTCATGGACGACCTGGGGGCGCACAGCTATTCCGAATGGACCAAGGGTAAGATTTATACCATATTAAACTACAGGGTAAACAACGGCCTGCCTACCGTAATAACATCCAACCTGGAATACCATGAAACGGAAGATTACCTGGATTACAGAATAAGCTCCCGCCTGATAGAACTCTGCAGGCCAATCTTGCTACAGGTAAACAAGAGTGAGGATATACGCCTTCAAAAAATAATTAGATCCTCTCAAAAACACAGGGGCAGGGAATAATGAGGTATAAAAGCCGGCCTTGTTTCTTGACAATAGACTTTCACCGGGATATTATTTTTTTGTCAGCTTTTAAAAGAGAAATATGGCATAACTTACCACTTCAATGGGGCTTGACTTTTACACCGCCGTTTGTTAAAATAAATTTTGCTGACAGGGCAAGGTAGCGGTCGTCAGCGAGATTTAACCCAAATATGGTGGATGTAGCTCAGGTGGTTAGAGTACCAGATTGTGGCTCTGGGGGTCGTGGGTTCAAGTCCCATCATCCACCCCATACACATCACTGGGGCGTAGCCAAGCGGTAAGGCACCGGTCTTTGGAATCGGCATTTCGTTGGTTCGAATCCAGCCGCCCCAGCCAATATTTTTTTAAGCAAAAACATCCACAAATTGAGCCATTAGCTCAGTTGGTAGAGCACCTGACTTTTAATCAGGGTGTCGCTGGTTCGAGTCCAGCATGGCTCACCAAGAAAAGTGCCCGGTTTTAACCGGGCATTATTCATAGTCGGTCAGCTAATGTTTTCAATGCCGGTCACTTGCTATAGACCTGAAAAAATGATAAATTTTAATATATTGCATGCGGGCGTGGCGGAACGGCAGACGCGCTGGACTTAGGATCCAGTGGGGCAACCCGTGGAGGTTCAAGTCCTCTCGCCCGCACCAAGGCCTCCGGGGTTTTTCGGAGGCCTTTTCATTTAGGAATGACGGCTAAAATGACGGCTAAACACGTACAGATTTATCCGGCTGTAAGTATATAGTTATATAACTCAGGAAAGACTTCTTTTATCTCAGAGAATCCAAACTGCATTGTTATAGATATTAGTTCCCGGTACATCCAGTTGCGCCGGCCATTGATTTTCAATGATAGAGATTTTTCAGGAATATTTAGTCTTTTAGAAAGATCAAGAAGTGTTATATCGTGTTCAGCCATCAGCCCTCTAAGCCTTTTACTGACAATCCTTGTCATTACTCTTCCTCCTCTTCTGTCAGAACCTCTATCTCTACTCCCAACGCTTCTGCTATGATAGCCAAGGTTTTTATTGTCGGGTGCCTCCTACCCTGTTCAATGGCCGCGATATACCCGCGACTCAGGCCTGTGGTTCTGGACAACTCTGCCTGAGTCAATCCTCTTTCCCTCCGGAGTCGTGCAATTGTGCCGGCAACACCCAAATATTGAGCTCCCTTTCAGTATATATCCAGAGGCATGCTGGATTATGGAGAATTATGCCGTCCATAACTACATCTCTAGCGACAAAACTCGACACAAATATATGAATACTCATATATTTTACGTATCTTTACCAATACCAAAGGAAATATGTCCTGCTTCGCGGAATTTTTTTCTTTGGTGATGTTGTTGAACAGGCTGCAAGAAGTGATGAAATTGAAGGGGATTACACAGAAAGAATTATCCAAGATGACGGGCATACCGCAGTCAGATATCAGCAAAATTATGAATGATCGAAAAGATCTGCACCTTACTACTGCGAAGAAAATAGCCAAGGCACTGGGAAAAAGCGTCGATTATCTTTGGCCGGATTAATAACAAAGGCTTTACATCACCTTGAATAGTGTTTATACTTTATTTGAGGTGATGCCGATGACAGCCCAACACGGCGGGGCTAGACCAGGAGCCGGGCGAAAACCAACCGGACAGCCCCCGCTAAAAATGCACGCTTTTAAATGCTCCGATGAAGAATGGATAAGAATAAATGAACTGGCACTCAAAAGCGGCTTCATTAAACCCAGCGGAGTACCCAATGCAAGCGAATATATCAGAAAAAAAGCCCTGGAAGATTGATTTTTCCAGGGCTTTTTTATCTTGAAAAATATTTAAACTTTTTTCAAGTTGACCTTGACATTATCTTGAAATATGTTTATACTTTTTTCAAGAGATATTCAACAGAAAAAGCACAGGAATCCAGCACTACGCTGGCGACTCTTCGGGTCAGACCGAATAACCAAGACCTTAGATGGTCAGGGAAACACTGGGAGCCCATGCCATAAGATTCCGCAATAGCTGATTGAATATCTCTACTATTAAAAACGAAAGAGGGTTTTTAAGATGACAGTCATAGAGGAAATGACTTTTTGCGAAATGCACAAAAAATCAGGTGGATGCAAAGAGTGTCCCAATCGCTGGGTGTGCAAAAACAGCCCGTTAAAAGTAAAAATGTTTAAATACATTGATGGAAATGGTGAGGAGCTTACCCATGATGAGGCCTTTACCTGTAGTGAATGCGGCCAAAAAGCTGATGATTGGAGCCGTGGCCCCTGGCGTACTATCGATGGCGAATCCTTCTGTGAGCTGACAGTAGTACACGGCAAATGCGGTTTTATGCGTGACCTGCAAGTAATAAAGCCTGCCTGACGAGCTGTAGACAGCGAAACCCCGCAGGGCAGCGGGGTAGCAGGATATCCAACCGGGTGAGCGCTCCCCGGTAATTGCCGGCAAAGCGCAACGGTCCGGAGTTGTGGCCACGGCTCTGGTCGAAACTTGACCCTCCCCGCGGGGACTAAACACGGGAGGCGGATATCAATCACTTAAACGAACGGCGGCCATCCGCAAGTCCGCTAAAACAACCCGCGAGGCGCAATGTCATCATCTTGAGGCGTGTCGGTCAGCGTACGGGACCGGCACGTCGGGGGAGCCCCCGCAAAAACAAAAAAGGCCCCACCAGTTGGCAGGGCCCATAATTACTTAATTTTTTTGTCTGCTTTTAGCCTGCCATAGATGGCCAGCATGCCACCGGCAGCTCCGGCCATAACCATAATACAGTCAACAATATCAGCCTTGGTCTGCTCGTCTACCTGGATGCCGAAAGCACCAGCTACGGCTCCACCGACTGCAACGAGTCCGCCCCACACCGCTTTGGATTGCCACCATTTTTTTGTTTCCACTTTACCATGCCTCCTTAAATCATTTCTGGCGCCAGGATTCCCCCGGCTGCCTTTATCACCTGCCGGAGTCTCCTAACCTCCGCAGTTGCCTTCAAATACTGCTGGCAGGTTTCACAGTTATGCTGCCGGGGTTGTCGCTTAAAAGCATCTACCACACCCCAAGCAATGGCATTTGCCAACTTGTCCAGGAAACGTATATCCTTTAGCTTTTGAGAGTCCCAGGGAGACGATATGAAACCGGTTTCCAACAGCACCGAAGGCATATTTGTTTCCCGCAACACCATATAATCGGCCTCTCTTGCTTTACGGTCGTTAATGCCATGCTGGGCAAGGTATTCAGCCACCGAAGCATGTATAATGTCCTGAATCGCTCTGGAGCTGCCCGGGTACCTGAAAGAGCTAAAGCCGGTCACTGTCGGATCGTCTACCGAGTCTATGTGGAGGGACAAGAAAAAATCAAAACCGTTGTTATTTGCGTAGTCAACAACAGTCTGAAGATCGCCCATGCCGTCTACGTAGGGATGCTGATATATTTCGGCGTGGCAGTCATAGTTGTCCAGGCGCTCCTCTGTCCTGAGGGCCAAAAACATTGTCAGATCTCTTTCGACGAGACCATTGCCAACGGCCCCGCTATCCCGGGACCCGTGACCGGGGTCTATAAGAATCCTCACAAGCTCACCCCGCACTCCATCAGAAATTCCCGAAGGTACTCTGCATGGATAGCAAAACCGATGCCTTCAGTGTCTATGGCTGTATACTTAGCAACGGCCACCCCGACAACATTTCCATAAGCATCAACCACCGGCCCCCCGGAGTTGCCTGGGGATATAGCGGCGTCCAATTGGAAGCAGTCAGGGTCACGTAGTGGATTGGGTGCCCGAAGCAAATGGCTGACCTTTCCCTGGGTGATGCTGTCAATATAACCCCGGGGTTGCCCTACCACCGCCACATGTTGGCCGTCTATTACATCTTTTTGGGATATGTTGAGATAGGCCGGCACAATTCCGTCATATTTGCAAAGGGCGAGATCATGCTGACCGGATACATACATCACCCTGGCAGTAAGTCCCGGGGGCATCCCTTCGTCAATATAATCAAGAACCAGATCTTTGCCGACCACATGCTGATTAGTTGCTATCCATCCATTTGGACTAACAAAAAAGCCACTGCCGGATTCTCCACTATCCTGCTGCAGTCTCATGACCGCTTTCTTAATCCTGGGTATGACATAGGTTAACAGCCCATACCGGAATAGCCTTCGCGCTTCAAGGTGGGCCGCTTCCCGGCGTGTGACATAATCATCCGGCCTAAAGTACCCATCGGGATCGCCGACCATGATCCCCTCGCTGGACACCATTTCGATATCGGCGTAGCCGGAATCGCCTGGAAGTACATCCTTGAAAATCATCTAATCACCCTTTCAATTAATAAACTTGCTCCAGTTGGCCAAAATAAACATAAACATCCCGGAGCACAAAGAAAAGAGCACCACAATCCATGTTGGGTGCCCGCCTTTTTTGCAGTTACTCCGGTAGCCTTCGCATTCTGTTTTAGTCATGTATCCAGCCTTGATCATTTCGTCAACCCTTTCATGGAGCCGCCTGATACTGTCCTTTACCTCCCCTATCTGATCTGTAATCATTTTTAGTATTTTTTCATCCAACCCCATCACCTCCGATAATAAATTTAGCCCCCGGTAGCAGAAGCAGACTTGCTTTGCATCAACCTATTTCTTTTTGCTGTCAGTTCCTGCACCCTTTTTACTCTCTCTTGCTGGGTGAGCTTTTTGTCTTTCTGCACATCTTTTATCTGTTGGGTAATAGAGTCAATATCCCTTTTGTGCTGTATGGCATCATATTGTCCTTTGTGGTTACCGCGGGCCTTTAATAATTCAGTGTCTTTTTCAGAAAGTGGACGGTTGTTATTCTTATAGTAGTCCTGCGCCTCCCGAAAAGCTCCTGGACCAAAAATAACTCCTTTCATTATATTTGATACGTCCGTGGAAACCGGATACTTCAGCCGGTTCCCGTCAGGCGTATACACTCCTTTTGTACTTACAGCGTCAATCCCTCCGAGAGTCTTTTTAAGTTGGTTGCCACCAAATGGTGTTATTATCTTATACAGGGGATCTTGAGCGCCCTTTAGCACAAGCAAGCCGCTGCCAAAGCGTGTAGGATCTTCATTTCCGAAAAGATTCTTCCTGGTCGGTAGTTTGTGACCAAAGACTTCAGCACCGTATTCGGGATATATAGAAGCAACAGTTTGC
This sequence comes from Bacillota bacterium, assembly GCA_049323915.1. Lineage (GTDB taxonomy): Bacteria > Bacillota > Desulfotomaculia > Desulfotomaculales > Desulfocucumaceae > BRHc4a. The sequence continues at coordinate 62,807 of JBMOPC010000033.1, read as the reverse complement.
CCTAAAGGAAGATTGGAAAGAACCTCACCAGCAAGCCGGCCCGCCCGTTGTTCAGGCGTCAAATCTTCGCCCATGGCGTCAACCATGGCCTTTATAGGGTCAAAAGTTACACCCGAGCCTCTAATCTCTTCCAGGGCCCTGTTAAACATCCAGGAGCTGATCGCCAACGTTACCAGAGCACCAAAATCCTTTTCTTTAATGAAATCACGCATTACACTCCAGAGGTTGCCCACTTCCAATTGAAAGGGGGCCACCAACTGGAATATTTTTGACTTTTGGATTAAAGGAACCTCACCTACACCCCGGCCCGCTACAAGCTTCCTGGTTATGTTGTCAGCATATTTAACCGGGTCAGCCACTTTGAGGCCTAGTGCTTTTGAATAGGCGCTGTTCCATATAAAAGTTGTACCTATCCTGTCAGCCGTTTCCATCATCCACACGGCAAAATTCTTGGGCTGCTGTAGCAGGCCCGTGTCAAACTGCCGGTACATGACGCTGCCAAAACCGCCATATCTCTCTTTGAGGAAGCCTGACTCTTTCATAGGTTGGCTTTCTATCAGGATTGATTTTAGTGCCCGGCCAGCTCCCGGTACTGAATACTGCTTTGCAAAAGCCAAACCCTGCGGAATGTTGGCCACCTGGGCCAAGGCGGAGGAGGCATTCCCCAGCACCACATTGGCTTTTACCCTATTGTTTAGCCACTCAATTACCCTGAACGCCTTACGGCCTCCGGGAATAATTTTCTGCAGGTGTCGATCAAAAGGATTTGTTTTACCGGCCAGGTCTCTGGAGTAGTCCCGAAGGTATTCAATGAAATTATTCAGGTGTCCGGTGTCCGCCGTGGCCTCTGCCAAATCATCAGCCAGCTTTTCAAATTTACCAACGTGCGGGTCAATGTGAATAGCGTGGGAAGCCGCAGGAATGTAATTCAGAAAGCCGCCTACAGCATCACTCTTATAGGAACCCATACCTCGCCTCTGCATAAAGCTGGCCCACTTTGATTTAGGCAATGTGTACTCTGACACCCCGGATAGGCTGGATGATATTTGCGCCGGTGAATCGAATATGTTCTTTAATCCTGCCCAGCCCTCCGCCATTTCCCTGAAGTGACGATAGTAATTCTCCCGTTTTGGGACAAACCTGTTACGGAATATTTCCTCTTTCCTGGCATACAGCTCCTTGATCTGTTCTTCTTTCCGGGAGTCCCTCATCTTGGGTGCTTTTTTAATGGCCTCAATTTTAGCATCAATCTTGGCCATTTCCGCTTCCACGTTGGGGTAAATCATCCTCCTGGAGGCGTTAACGTCGTCTATGAGCTGATCATACGCCTGCCTGAACCACTGGTCGGCCTCAACAATCTTCTGCCAGTCCTTGGGGCGCATTTGTTGCAGTTCTATCAGGGGTAATTTACCTTCACCAAAGTCCTGCACCAGGGCTGATTCTTTACTTCCCTTTCGTATCCCCAGGCGGTCAACAACTTCAGTTTTAAGCTTGTTTAACCACGCCTCCTGGGTTTCAATGTTGGTCTTTTTGGAAGCGTCAAAGGGATCCAGGATACTGGTCTTGTATTTGCCATACTGGTTTCCAAAGGTGTCTTTGAAGTTCCTGTATACGTCCGTCATATAAAGCCGCCAGCCGCCTAAAGCTTTCATATCCTCAGCTTCCAGGGGGGCTATTTCGGGCTTGGCTTTGACGTCTTCTTTTACCGGTGGTATAATTGTAGAAGAGCCCGTTGCAGGCTGGGTAGGTTTTGAACCTGGTTGTTCAATTCCCCTGGAGATACCAGCGGGTTTTTCTATGTCACTAAGGCGATAATCATAGAAGAAATGCCCATCATTTGATTCTTTAATCACCGAATTGACAACAACAGGCTCCTGCCCAATTTCTGCGGATGACCTAAAACGCAATATTCGTTTAATATTGGGCTGATTAACCTTATAATTCAATTCCTCACCCACAAACTTTGAACGCTCCAGTATTTCAGGCAACGCTACCAGCAGTTTTAGTTTACGGGTGTCACCACTCACAGATTTAACGTGCTTTATTCCGCTGGCGGCTATTTTTATATCAATGCCTGTATCTGTGTTGCGGACCACTTTGTCCCTGTGATTTTTCATTGCATATTCAGAAGCCACCTGTCGCAATTCTTTGTCAGGGATGTTTTCCCCGAATTCATTGCCGGTAATTTTAACAGGTTCATATTGAGTGGCAGCCTTAAAATCCAACCGCCCCCCGCTATTGGCTGACTCTGGCTTAGCAGTAAATGGAACTTCGGTGACGCCCTTCTTGGTCAAATTAAGTTCTTTTATTAACGGCGTTTCCGTTTTCCCGATGGACTTTATTGCCCTACCGAGAACAGGCAGCCCAGCAGACAGGGCACTAACGCCCAATTCACCACCAGACCACATGGCCGCTTCATTTGCGGCCCTGTTTATTATTTGCTCTGGTGCTTCATTCTTTAACGCTCCGTGTGCGCCCCCCATAGCAGCCCCAGTTGCATAAGCACCAACAGCACGACCAATTATATTAGCCTCGTTAGCCCCCAACAGAGCACCAGGGGCAATTCTTCCTGCTTTCATTGCAGGCAGCGCGGTTTCAACAACGGGTATCGACTTGGTTAAACCGGCTGCAATTGGCGCGCCTATCACTTCAGACCCCAGCAGGTATATTGGCGTGTCTGTCACCAAACCTGAAACACCATACGCGGCTTTTTCCGCCAATGTTTGAGGCTGGTAGTTCTTAGCCTCTTCTGCCTGCACATCAAGCAAGGTGTTGGCGTTATTTGAGGGGACAACCTTTTCAAAAATACTCCTGGTCAAAGTGTTATAACTGCCGGCCTTTGCAGCTGTGCCTATATCACGGAATATATCGTGTAAATTCGTTCCCCTCGATCCAATTGTCCCGTTCCCAAACACCGGCATACTAGCTTCTGTCTCACGAAGTGAGCCCATACCGTCACTTACCGGAGCCGGAGGTTGAGGATTAGTTTTAGGCGGCTCTTCTTTGGGAACCGCCGATTCAAAAACGCCCTTTGAGATTAAATTGCCCACATCAAGTGTAGGGCGCTTACGTTCAGGGGTATTTTTGGGAGTTGCAGGGACAGTAGTAAAATCGAAAGCGTTTTGCCCCTGTCCAGGTTTTGTGCCAGTGAAATCAAACAAATTGCTTCACCCCCTTATCTCGGGATGCCTCCCGGCAACCATCCTCCCAGCTTTCTATCAAGGCTTGTATACCAGCTTTCATCCTGGGCCGGCTGTGTATAGGCCCCAGCCCTGCTGTAGGCATAGTCAATTACCTTTTGAGGGTCTACACCCTGCCTGACAAGGTTTGCTGTCTGTGCCTGAATATTTGCCACTACTTGGTCAGCTGAATGTCCGGCAGCCAATGCATTGTCTACAGCGTCGTAAGCGTCCGCAACCGAGTTGTTAACCTTCTCGGTATATGTTGGCTTAGATGTACTTCCTCCCGTGTTCGACCTGTTTTTTGCTGCAATATCAGCCTGCATACCCTCTTTTGTTAGCGGTAAATACCAGTCCTGGGCTTCCGGTGAGGAGTCCCATTTAGACTGGGTCAGGCCGAAGGTTTTATTCCATTGTTCGTCGCTCACCGCATCCCGGCCGGCCTGGTATGTTCTGCCATATTGTTTATCATCCCGCCCGTCTCGGTAGTTTAAAATGGCGAGCAGATTGGAAATGTTGTTTTGTTTCTGCTGCTGGGCTGTTTTGAAAGCATCCATAAGCAGGTTGGCTTGGTGTTGTTGCTGCTGCAAAGCTATTTGCTGCTGTGCCTTGGCGTCTGATTCCGACTTACCCACCAGGTTATTAGCAAGGGAATTTATTGCCCCTATGCGCCTATTCTCGATGTCCGCGGCAGTGGAACGGCTTAAAGCGGCTCCCGGCATTTGTCCAAAGAATCCCCGCCTTATATTACTCTCATCGACCGCTTCCAATGTCTTTTTTAACGTGTCGTCATAGAGTGGGTCAAGCTGCCCTTTCGCCCTGGCCTGGGCCTCTACAAAGCTTAGAGTAGGAGGCATTTGTACTGTTGGGAAATACCCTTTGATCTGCTCAAATATACTGCCCATATCCATGTTGGTTCCTTGTAAGGCTTGGCTTAGTAGATCAGTGGGGCGGTTATCTGAATTCCCAAAGTATTGCGGATAGTCCCACTTAAAAGCAGCCGCAGCCGCAGGGTCATCCAGGGTCATGCCTACCGATTCTTTTTGATTTATAGCGTCTGCATAAGCTTGAGGACTCCCAAAATACCCAAGGTGCTGATTGTAGCTGGAGCCACCACCTCCACCAGATGAACCACCGCGGCTGGCTGTAGCAGCAACGGCCTGACTAACGGTTGGGGTAGCAGTTTTGAAGGAAACCATTTGATTGCCGTAATTTTTTGTCCAATCAGAATTTAAGCTGCTTACCGCCAATTAAACAACCTCCTTTCGACCAATAAAAAACACCCTTTCGGGTGTCTGCAGTCACTACGTCAATCGTTCCACCATTTTGTTTTTAGCATGTTTTCCATAATGCTTATATCCTCTTTTGGCGCCTTGATGTTAATTAAAACCTGTAACCCATACTTCCCGGCTTCCATCTCCATTTGCTCACGCGTATATTTTCTGCCGGAATAACACTGCTCCCCATGCTTTGCCTCGTGTGCCAAAGTTCCAGCCCACCAGTAAATATAGCTCGAATCAAAATTCTTTTTTGGTACATGCAGTAACATTCTTAGCGGTTCGGCAGTTGGCTTTCCCACATCATCCTGCACGATTCTCCGTATGTACCTGCCCACCAACCGGTAAGCCTCCGGGTCTTTGTCACGAAGCAGGACCATGGCATCATGCATAGCTTTTTTAAAATCTTTCGGTCCTTCTATGGGAATGTCCATCGGGTCCACATACCCTGCTATATAGGCCGTATTTATCCCCTGGTCCCACCCCACCGTGGCCCCCATATACTCGGACACAGCCCGAAGGGGGACATAAATCCTGCCATCAATTATCTTGGGCGGAGGATCGGACTTTAACTCCTTCCCGTTCACGTACACCCAAAACAGGTTATTTAGTTCCGAGTTGGTAATCTCGGCCCAGGCAACTCCGCCGGCCAATGTTCCAATGAGGAATGCTAGGGCAATGAGCAGAATTATATGTCTTTTTCTCATGGAAATCTCCCCCTTTTGAGGTTATTTCTATTCAACAGAGGGAAGGTAATTCCTGCCACAAGGTGGAGCAGTTGCTGCACATTTGACCTTCAATTAAACCGCCCCGGTCGACCCCTCTACTACAAACAACTCTAAACTCATAAAGTAACCCTCGCTATAATCTTTTATGAAAAGATATTTAGTTCCTGGCTCATTTGCTGAAAAGTTGAAACTGCCCTGACCACCCAAAATGTTAATTTGCGTTTCAACCTCATTACACTCCACAGTCAAAAACATAAAACCGACAGTCCACTGCTATTTTAATTCTTTTAAAAATGCTTTTAGCAAAACATCCTTCTCCTGAATTGTTAATTTGTTTAATCCCTCTCTTTTTGCTTTATCCTTTATTACTTCTTCCTGATTGGGCCTTATTTTCAGCTTTACTCCATCATACTCATAATTAGGCATTAACCACCACCACCTTCGCGACAACACTGCCATTTATGTTGGATGTTGCCGTTACGTAATACGCACCAGCAATAGTAGTATTAAATCGAAAAATGGCTGAACCTTCAACAACATCAATTGCTACAGGAGGGGAATCATTAATCTTAAAAATAATCTGCCCTTCTAATATCCCATACGGCAGAGTAACTGTCGCAACAGCATCAGTCATACCATCAGGAGGTATTTGCTCAGGTACAACTTGAATACGTATTCTTGGAATAATTTTAATTTGCTTATTTGCTAAATCTACAAACCAATCATGTTTTTCCACGATTTGGTCGTTAAGCTCCCCATACTGTAATTCAATACACTCAACCTCTTCCGGTGGAGTATTTGGTAGAAATATTCTCATATCATCCATAATACTTGTCTCAACAACATCACCTTTACGTTCTGCTGTGGCTGCAAGTATTACCCCGGTATCCTTGTCGTAAAACACCCTTCTTCCAATTTCCATCTTCACCCCTCCTATGCCCAAGCCGACCAACTAAATGATGTTCCTACACTGGGCGCACAATTCCATGCCGTATTAGGTTTTGCTAATGTATCAAAACCTCCACTTACAAAATTCCAATCAAATGTATCTGCTGGACTTGCTCCACTTGTATCCACATTTCCATTTGATTGTCCTTTATAACTAGCTCTTGCTACATAAACACTATGAGGATTATATGCTTTACCTATATCGCTACTACAGTTTGATGAGTACCATTTAATCACAGCCATTGTAGGTGTAAATGATAAACCGCTTACAATAGCTTTAAAATTACCATACCCATTATCTACAAATGACCCTGTACCGGTTGCATAACCACGTGCTTGAACATTGCCAACAACACCAAATATATTAACCCCACTCTTAATATTTGATGCCACAAGGTCAACGTCACCTAAAACCACTCCACCACCATCATGATATCCCTGGGCTATCTGTTGGTTAACAGTTCCAGGTGTAATACTGACTGCACCGCGATTAACCATCGTACCGGCTGTACCAGCTATTGTGGTTCCAGATAATACTTTTGAAGCGTCAAATGTCACGGCATTAACAACGCCCAATCCATTATGGTGTCCAGCAGGTATCACCTGGTTTGAAGCTCCCGGTGTTATAGTTACTGCGCCATTATTTATCATTGTGCCTGTTTTATCTATACCACCAGCATTGCTGAAAGTTTTAGTTGCCAAGACATCAGTTTCAACAGCATTACCTGTGGGTTTTTTACCTCCTTCAAGAGAGAACTGTTCCTCCAAAGTTTTTAAGGTAGGCATTAAACCACCTCCACCCCGCTGATACGACAATCGATAGCACTTCCGCTTCCCGCCAAGCCTTTGATGATTTCACCGGCTTCCATTACGGTATGGAGTTTTACGACAAGCGCATCATTAGCGGGGACGTTTTTGCCAGGGACAATATTTTCTGTTCCAATCATCACCGTTGCCGCCACAGCGCCAGCAGTCTTGTTTGCCAGAACAACTTCGGTGATTATAGTTTTTGTAGACACGGGCACTGTGTACAGGTCAGCCGATACAGCTCCTAAAGTCCCGGTATAAATTCTTTTTAAGGTATCCGGCATATTAATACACCCCCGCTATATTTCTTCTGTTAATCCGTTTCATAACTGTATCAAGGTCTTCATTGTTAAAATAGGTCACTAACACTTCGCCTGAAGTATGCGTATGTGGCCCCGGTATAGCCTCACCTGTGGCATTAAAAGTAATGGTTTTACCCACAGCATCACGGACTATCTGTATCCCAGTGCCTGCAATTAAATCCACATCCCCACCGGGATTAGATATCTGATCGATAGAAACCAACGCACCCACCTGCGTCGCAGTGGTGCTGTGTGGATTGTTGGTTTTAGCCTCATGGATATCCACCTTCGCCTGGGCTCCGGCAGGGGTTTCGTGACCTGAGTGAGGGGCAGGGGCCGCGATATGAGTATCAATTTGGGCGTGGGTATTCGTCCCCTTGTTGGCAAGGTTAACATGGTCAATCTGGACTCCCCCTCCTGCGCCAGTATGCGCATGACCAGAGACTGCATCAAACTTGGTGTCCAGTTGGGCATGGGTCAGGGTTCCTTTGTCACTCAGATTGGCGTGGCTTATGGTAGCTCCATTATCGGCAGTGCCATCGTGGGCGTGACCTGTGGTGGCGTTGAACTTTGACCATATACCACTGATTGATGAGACTGCAGAGTCCCACCAATTCGCAACGTTGCCTTTCAGTGCAAATATCTGCTTAACAATCCAGGACAGCAACTGGGTCGGTGTCCCGGTGTTGGCTCCGCCGGCAAGAGTTTGGTCAACGGTGCGGTTGCCAATTATATTATCAGTGGCCGCCCCGTCCTGAAGGTTTTCGGTGCCAATACCGCCCCCCGGCTGTAAAGGGTCAAACATTTTACATATTGCATCTAAATCTGTTTCTATTTGGTCAGGCCCAGCAGTACCAATCGATTTTTGACCTACATTGGCAGAAAATGTTCTAGTGGGCTTAGGCAATTAAACCTCACCTCCCATTACAGGAATAATTCCGAATTTTTTATAGCTGAAAGGTATCAGGTGAAATTAATCTGGACTTGCAATGATTATGATACCCTCTCTCCTTTCGGTTTTTTGAGTTTATATTCAAACGCCATACCATATACCGTTATTGGTTCGTCAATACTGTTGTTTTCTACTGTAATTTGAAAACGTTGTCCTTTTTTGTTAAATTTGATTTCTTTTGTCGTTAAGTCCGAGTAACCCCATTGATTCCCCCACATTTCACCCCATATGAAACTATCTTCAAGTGTTATGGAATTAAACGAAATAGATTCATAGTCAGCATTTATAGTCAAATCACAACTGCTTGTTTCAAGGTCATATTGCTTTGCTGCAACAAATAAACGTTTAGATTTTTTTGTGTGAAATGGATAATCTAAATTCCAGTGCTTTGTTTTGATTCTGAAGGTAATCGCTTTATATCCCCCTGTAGCAGTGTCAAAATCTCTATAACCCTGACCGATTTTTAGAATATACCCGTTTGTGGCGATCAAAATATCCCCGTTTGCCCTCTGTAAAAAATCGTTAACCTGCCAGGAACTATAAGTTGTAAAGCTTTTCAGATTCCAGTTGAGTACCAGTACTTTATTGTTCCTGGTTGCCCCCTCTGTGTCAGCGTATGCCAGCAGATATCGGTCATTAGTGCGGTCATAAATTGCACAGGCAATACCTGGATTTGTTATAGCCCGAATTTTTTTAGACACCTTATTTTCAGCGAGGTTTTTAATTAATTCCTCTCCGGTAAGCATTACTATGTTCTGATCAACAATACCCAATGACACTGAGATTAACCCGCCTTGTCCCAAGAAAGTAAGGCTATTAGGTGTCAATCTTGGGCTTCTAGCCGCCAGCGTGCCGTATTCAGAGGGTAGCTTTAGCCATTCTGCATCTGTGGCAGGAGACACGCCTTTCCATGCCCATATCGAGTTTTGATAGAGCACTGCCATAGCTTCACCAAACAGAGAAAGGTTATACACCGGACCGTCCCCCGTGGTTGGAAACAGTTTAGATGTGCCCTTAAAATATGTCGGGTCTCCCGGTTCACTGTAATACAATGCGGTCAGGTCGCTTGAATCCCTGGCGGCAAATATCCTCTGGCTTTTGGTGTGCCACAAAAACCTTCTGCACCGTTTAATCGGTGCGAGGTCGTTATCACCTGCGGCATTTGCAGTAACTTCGCTTATGGTTGTTCCGTCATAAACCCAGTATTTATTAGTACCACTTTCCATGCCGGTAAAATAAAATTTATCCGCATAAAAAAAGTGCCCGATTTCTTTATTATCTAGCACTTTCAGATCTGTCTTGGTTCCATTATCTGCTATTTTTGTAAGAGTAGCACCGACAATGCCTAAAAGCACCTTAGTACCATCTTTCCGGGGCCATTCGATAATCTGCTCCACCTCTGCCCCATAAGATACAGCATTTATAGGAGCGGTCCCTTTTCTTTTTGAAGTTGCTCCCCTCTCATCAAGGTCACAGTTTAAACCTTCCATTAGCTCATTGTCAGCTAATGAATCAGGGGCGGCATCCACATTTTCACCGCCCCTGAAGTCAAGGTAAGGTTTTAAAAGCTTTGGCATATCACACCACCCTTATTCCCACGGGTAGCGTAACCTACCCATTAAAATTTCCCTGCTGGCTCCACCATAAACAAGAAAGCTTTCGGCCTGTTCTCCTTTTAGACTCTCTTCTGCCTCTTGGAGCATTGATCTTAATTCTGAAAATACTTCCATGCGCCTATCGTCCTCGTCTGCACTCAGCGCCCTGTATACAGCCGTAAGAACGCAAGGCATGTGCAATACCTCTGGTAGTTCTGATATATCGGTATCTACTATCATGGCAACCGGATATTTTGCATACCATAGCAAAAGGTTTTTAACTGCGCTCGGTTTGGGAAGCAGCCCTATTTTACTCCCCCACACATAATACCTCTCAGGTGTCCCACTGGTTGCAACCTGTTCCCAATAGTCCCTGTCATCTATCGACGCGGAAGAGAGACGGTACTTGTCCCATATGACTCTTCTTAAGGATTTCGGTATTAGGTCAGAAGGAAGATCATATTCCATCGTCCCTATTACCGTGGCAATGGTCCCGGCTGCTTTAATACACTGGAATTTTTCCGATAACTCCCGAGCAGCCTGATTTAAAAGGCGGTTAGAGTTTGCCGTGTCAGGAATATCATCAAATCTTTGTTCTAAATGCCAGCGCATATCCCCGAGGTTCATTTACCTTTACCCCTTTTGACCTGTTTTTCATATTTTTGCTCCGGCTGTGGTTTATCAGCCGCCTGTCCAGTATCCTCCACGCCATCGGAAAAAGGAGCGTTTTCAATAACCACCTCTGGCTCTTCTGCCGGAATATAATCAACATTAGGCTTTTTAGCCGGTGCCGGCACACCCTCGGGATAAAAATCCATTCTCACGGCTTTTCCTCCTCGTTTTAATTAGGGGGGCCAGGTTTTGCCCAGCCCCCCTATAGTCTTTTACGCTGCGCGGGTTACCAGTTTCCAGGTCGGGCTTGCCTTGGTGTTGGCATTGATATAGATATTGCCGGCAGTCCTATTTATACAGAGACTGCCAGGACCGGCCACGCCTGCCCCTGTTCCGGAAGCGCCATCTGTGGGTACAGCATTGTGGATTATCAGGACCACATCATTACCATAATCACACACGACTTCAGGATTTGTCCCCTCAATTATTTGCTTTGTCCCTTTAGCCATTTGTATGATCCTCCTTACGACTTATTGGTGAGCTTGCCGAGCCTACGGCAGTTGGATACGGTCAGGTTCCCCATCCAAAGCACCTGGGCCACCTTAGCAAGCTGGTTGGGCGGCTTTACGAACGGCGTTGTCCTGAAATTGGCTTTGGGATGATACCGCAGGGCCAGGAACTTACTGTTCAGAAAGTACATGACCCCTGAAGGTGTAGCCTCGTCAAAACTGATGGTGGAGCCCTTAAATTTCAGATTTTCAAACCCCGCGTCGCCGACCTTGTTATCGGTAAACCGCATGTTCTGCTGCAGTAGACCCTCATACTTTTCAAACAGGGCTTGGGTGGTAATGGAAAAGTCCGGGTGCTGCCCCTTGGCCCCGTTAGAACAGGTGTTATACATATTGGTCATCTTGGCGATAGAAAGAGCCTCGACAGTGGCCTCCACATTGGCCCTCCACCATGTTTCAGTTGCCCTGTCTATGCCGGCCAGGGTCCCGGAAGTGCTGACAATAGCCTCCAGGCCCAGCAGGTTTTTGCCGCCGTTGCCAGTTCCGTCAGCAAACGCCTCAGTGTTCATTTCATCCTGCAGGCTCATCTCAAGCTGCATGATTTTTGATTCCAGCAAGTTGATCATGGCCTCGTCACCTGAGTTCTTCAGTTCTTCCATCTCGGATATGGTTACCGACCCGGCAAGCATCTTCCAGTTAAACTCCGCCATGGTGAATCCTTCCTGGGGGCTGGTGTCAATGGTGTCATAGCCGGACATGGACTGTACGGTGGTGTTTTTCCCGTACATCAACGGCTCAAGAATCTTTGTACCACCGGAGGCGGGTTTCTGTCTGCCATTGCTGGTCAGCCAGAAAAACAAAAACAGGCTCTTGAAAATGTTGTCGTTGAATTTTTTGCTGGCCCACTTGGCTAGCGTGGTTGAAAGTAAAGAATCGTAGTTGGCGTTTCCAGACATTTATGCCTCACTCCTTTTTATTTAATGCCCAACTCCGCTTTTGCCTCGTTAAAGGCATCCCAAATGGAGTTGTAGGTTCCTCCTGCGGGCACGGCATTTTTCCCGGACTGTGATCCACCGGGCAGTGTGGCCTTTTTCTTTGCCTGCATGGACTGATAGGCCTTATTTAGCCCACGCTTTTCAGCGTCATCAAAAAAAGCAACCCTGTAGGCCGCTTCCATGTTTTTTATTCCGTTTTGCTGGGCTGTCTCTTTTATCTGATTTTCAATAACAGCCCATTGTTCAGTTGTTACATCGGCATGGTATTTTTCCCTTATGCCTGATAACTCCCTTTCCACTCTTGCCGATTCCTCCCGCTGGGCCTGGGTTTGGAAATAACCGTTGGTCTGCTGATACACCTGACCAAGGGCCTGCTGCATCTGCTGAAGTTGCGCATACAACAGCCTTTCCGTTGGGGTCATTTCATCAAGTGTAATCCCGTGTTGTGCCAACGGATCAGGCTTAACCTTTTCCAGGTGGTCAGCTGCCGCCCTTAGTCTTGCCGCAGCCGCCCTGGGGTCCTGGCTGGCGATCTGGTTGAGCTCGTCCACCCATCCATAAGTTTGCTTGGCAGTCTCCAGGGCTTTTCTTTCCTCGGCTATTGCCTGGGTCTTTTTGGTGTAGTCGGACAAGAGTGATTTGTGCAACGTCTGCATTTCCGGAGGCAGGTTCTTCACGTCAATGGATGTGAAACTCTCTCCCTCGGTTTGCCCCGACGTGCCTCCCGCTTGGACTGTCTCCCCATCTTGGCCCTTGGGTCCTTCGTTATTGAAGTCCTGTCCGGTTGCTTCGCTAAAGTCCTCAGTGCCTTGGGTTTCAACTTGGTCCATGTTTTCAGGGTCCATGAATTAATAACCTCCCATATTTTGAATTTGTGCCAGCATCGGCCCCGTGGTGTCCTCTGTCGCGGTAGGGTTTACTGTGTTCTGGCCTGCCGCAGAGAGAACCACCGGAACGGAGGCCGGCTGCTGAACCAAAAGCTTATCAATTGGCTGGTCAAATTTTTTAAGCAATTCCTTGGTAAGTTCCACCTGGTTAATCAGGGGGTTACTCTTGGCTATGCTGTAGAAATCCATGAACTGTTTCCGCTGGAGCGCCTGATTTGAAAACTGGGTAGAACCGTACTCAACCTCAGTGTCAAATTCACCCTGAATATCTTCCTTGGTGTAGGGCCGCCAGTATTGCGCACCTTCATCACCGGTAACCCGGACAATGCGCTCAAAATCAAAAAACTGCTTGCCCCTGGCCATAAGCTTCCTGGCCACCCTGCTGCAAAAGTCCTCATAGTCCTGCAGCTCCATGTTTTTACGGATGCCGGAAAGCGACTGCAACATACTGGCTTCTGTGGCCGTCCGCTTTTCATCGGGCAAGATACCTTGTTCATACTCGTTGGTCCCGTACACAAGGTTCATGTCCTCGTTGATTAAATTGTCATACTGATAAATATCCCTGGAAAAGTCGGGAATATTTACGGCATTGACAGTGGTTCCCTGGCTGGCAAAGGCCACTGCACCCTCCTCGTCCGACTGCATGGCTCTTTTTGCGGCATCATCCATTGTTCCCGTTACAACCAGCTTGCCCACTGCCCTGCGGGCCTTGGTAGCCATTCTGGACCGCAGGAGGTTCTTTTCCGCCTGCTGGGATTCCATCAATTCACCCGGCGCCACGGTATAAAACTTGTCCGGAACCGGGATGGAGTGCAGAATTTCAAAGGGGAAGTTGTTGCTGTCCTCTATGTATGGGTATTCCTTCACCAGTAATGGCTCATCGTGACCATTAGCAAAATAAATAATGCGCCCCTCTGACGCATCGTGATATTCCCATACCGTTACCCTTTGAATGTCTGCCTTGTATTCATCCCCCGTTTTCAATTTTAGGTCCGCATCATCTGCGTAATCCTTTTCCATAACACTATCAGCTTTTAGGGACTCAGTGTTTTTGAATTCAGGATTGCGCTTCACATCTTCCAGCGGGATTATCAGCCTTTGGGCCATGAATTTAGCTTTAGGCCAACTTAGGTAATCAACTTCAGGATCAATTACGAAGTCTTTCGGGCTCACCCTCTCAACGAAAGGGTTATCAAAGAGTATTTCCTCCGGGATCATCACATCCGGGGACGGGCGCATTCCTTCAATCAATTTTTTCCTTGTCTCGAACCGGTATCCTATTTTCACAACACCTATCGGGCCGAACTGAGCATCCAGGAGCGCCGCCCTGGTATGCACCGTTACGCTTATTTCCCTCCAGAGATACGGCAGGATGGAAGTCCACAGTTCCGCTGCTCCCTGGTATTCTTCGCGCCTTGCCCGGATTACCCAGCTGGGAGGGTTGTAAGCTATGGCCGCCACCTTTATCAGTATCTTGGGCAGGAAATGATTCGATGTTATCCGGTCCTTTTTTTCGGCCACCTTTTCATGCTGATTGCCTTCAAACAGTTTTATAAGGCGCTTGCGTTTTTCCTCGGCCTCTTTTTTCTGCTTCTTTTTAGCTAACCTAACACGATCCCGTATGCGTTCAAGCTCTCCACTTGCTAAACTCATACCCATCTAACACCCGTCACCTCCCTCCAGGACTCCTTTTCTTCAGGTGTTTGCGGCAATATATCTGACATATTGGTGAAAAATGACCGGGGGCATTTGAGTTGAACATTGCTGTAGTGCGGCAGGCGATTCATTTCGCCGCCACAAGAGCATTCCGTTTTTGTAACATCGTGGCCGGTAATGTACTCTTTCACCGCCCCACAATCCTTGCACTGAAAATCATAGCGTGGCAAATATATCTACCCCCTGATTACCGATGTATTTTGACATTTCTTCTTCCTGAAGAATCTTGTCCATTATCGCCTGGGCTGTTCCGGACGGAGCTTTCCTGTTTCTTTCCGTCAGTGGTGGCCTGCTCATTATCCCATACCTTATAGACTCAGGACTGTGCGTAATTTCATGCGGCTTATCGGCTGCATCCTCGGGAGTATGCTCATCGTGTATCAGCATTGGCAAGTGTTTGATTAATTGGGTGCAGGTATTAAATATCTGTATCATGGCTGTTTGCCTGCCTTCTCGTTCAAAAGGCTGTAAATATTCACGGAGCTGCCGCCAGCCTGGTACACGCCTGTCATCCGCCCGAATAATATCAGTTAGCCCGGCCTGGTGCATGGTCTCCACTCCGGCCTTCCCGGTATCCTGCCGGCGATTGAAAAGGTCAGGGCTCCCCACAGTGTACTGTATCTGCTCATTTTCCGGAGTCAGCTCCAATATCCGTTTGGCCGCCTGGCTCAATGTCAGACCTGATTGCCAGAGCTCCCTGTATATGTAGCATACGCCCTCCTGGTCTACTGCCCACCAATAGCAAGCTGTGCAGTCCAAGCCATAGTCCAGGGACCGGAATCGCTTCCAGTATGGCGGAATTGCAAAGGGGGCGATAGTGTGTATTTCCCTCCGAAACTCCCGGAAATATTGTCCGACCCATACGTCCCAATCGCCTTCTAAAAGAGCACGCCTGTCATCCTCCGGTAAAGATAACAGGCGTTTAATATAATCGGGATCGTTTTGCATTAATACCTTGTTGTCATACACCTTCGACGGAATAAAGCATCGGGTAAGCCCAGTGATTGCATCAGTAACCACGTTGAAAGGCCCGTTATCTACAAACCTTGCTTTTACCCAGGAATGGCCGACTCCGCCAGGGTTTGAGCTGGAACGTATATAGCAGCGTATGCTACCGTCTTTGGTCCGGCACCGGCTAAACAGGTAAATGTACTGCGATTCCTCAAACTGGGTTAATTCGTCAAAAGCGATGTATTGGAACTGGCGCCCTTGGTATTTGTGCTTATCCTTTTCGTGCTCCATGGCCCCGAAGTAATATATAGCCCCGGAGGGAAATGTCCACCGTTTCTTTTGCTCATTCCACTTAGCCCCCGGGAAGGCCCTGGGGAATAACTCCATAGACCGGTCAATTAATTCCTGCAACTCAGGGAATGTACGCCTGAAAATGATAGCCCGGTAATTTCTTTTATCCGCCTGGCGCAGACCCTCCATAAGGAGGCTGTCAGATTTGCCTCCGCCAGCTGCGCCGCCATAAAGGACTTCAAACACGTTGGATTTGTGGAATGCTATCTGTGGGCCCGGCTGTGGCTGCCAAAGAACATTCATTCCTGATCCACATCCGGCAGGGCCACCACTCCAAATTGAACAGGGCCGCCTTCTTTACCGGTGAGCTCCACTTTTTCGGTAAACATGCCAAGGTGTTTACCAAGCAACTCTAAAGCCTTCAGGGAGTCGTGGCGCTTTATTTTAAGGCCCTCTTTGGTTTCAGATACTTCCGCAAGAAGTGTGCCGTCAACGTCGTCACTATCCTTTAAGTCAACAACCTGTTTATATGTCAATACAGGGTATCCGACTAACGCGGATACAGTCTCATCTACCGTTTTGACTGTCTTGAAGCTGAGCATGTCTTTTATATCAGCAAAGGCAATTTTGGCAAGCTGTTGAAGTACCTTATCCTGTGTAATTTCGACTCGCTTTTCCCTTTTTTCCATAGCCACCTGAATGGCTTCCTGAACTGTAGTTTTCTGTAGCAGTTGGTGTCCTATTTCAGAAGCTCTTTTTTCTGAATACCCAGCTCTCCTGGCGGCGGCGGTAGCATTTAAATCAACCAGATATTCAGCAACAAACATTTTCTGTTTATCTGTCAACTTTCTGCCCACACCGCCCACCCCCATTCCGTTACCTAAAAAATAAAAACAAAAGTGGCCAGTATGTCTCTCCCTATAGTTCGTCATCAACTACAGGGCGTTTCGCCTGGCCACTTTTTAGGCATAGAAAAAGCGCCCTGCTTCAAACAGGACGCTTTTTGCGCGTACGACTTCGTCGTTATTATAACAGTTTGTCAAGAGGCCTGTCAATACTAAGATAAAACGTACTGTCTCAGGTCATTGATTTTCTTATTCTTCCGCTTTCTGCCACTTTTGCTGCCTCCACTCTTTGCCGGTGGCGCCGGCATCGGCTGCAGATAATCTTTAGTCTTGTTGTCTGGTGGGCTTGTCCTGGCTAGCCAGTAAAGCAAATCAACGTCATTAGAGTGAGTCAGGTATCTAGGGCAGCTGGCATAACATTTAGCCGCTGGACAATCACAGCCATACTGTTCAAGGTTCTCCTTCCGGTTCCGTTCCTTGATTCGTTCAATGGTTTCCTGGACTTCTTTCTGAGTCTGTTCTTCAACCTGTCGGGCTATCGCGGATAAATTTTTTCTTTCTTCGTCCTCAAACAACTTTGCCACCTCCTATGCTGCCTTTGCATTTTCAATCCTTGCTTTAAGGGCCTCCATTAATCTGTCCTGGGTGCCGCTCTTGTCCTCCAAGGCGGCAATAACATCCTCATCAACGCCACCCTCAACAACCAGGTGATGGATGATCACCTTTTCAGTTTGTCCCTGCCTGTGCAGGCGTTTGTTCGCCTGCTGGTATAGTTCCAGGGACCAGTTCAGGCCGAACCACATCACATGGTTGCCGCCCTGCTGGAGGTTCAGGCCGTATGCACAGCTGGCCGGGTGCGCTAGCAAAATATCAATCTGCCGGTTATTCCAATCATTTTCATCCTGTGGGCCTTTCAGTTCCCGAACCCGGAGGCCTGTCCCGGATAAAGCTTTCTTCAGCCTGGCCAGGTCATGCTGAAAGTTGTAAAACACTAATGCCGGCTTACCGTTCAGACCCTCAACCAACTCCATGAATGCCTCGATTTTGCAATTATGTAGCTCCACAACCTGCCGGCTCTCGTCATATACGGCTCCGTTGCATAGCTGAAGAAGTTTGTTGGTTAAAACAGCAGCGGTTCCGGCATCAATGGTGCTTTCGTCCACTTCCAGCAGCATTTCACGCTCAAGCTTCTTGTATGCCGCCTTGGCCTTTTCATCCAGCACCACTGGGACGGTGACCGGGATGCAGTCCGGTAGCTCCAGGTAATCCTCTGCTTTCATACTCACGCAAATGTCACCAATCAGCTGCCTGATAACCTCATCAGCTCCCGGCTTTGGTGCGTAACTGAAAACCCTGTCCCGGTCTCGTTGATCCGGCTCGAAATACCTCTCACGGAAATGGGTGATTTTCTTTCCAAGCCGTTGCCCCTCGTCCAGCAAATACACCTGTGCCCACAGGTCCAGAAGTCCATTCGGCGCCGGTGTCCCGGTCAGCCCTACAAACCTTGTAATGTGCTTTCTTACCCATGTCAGCGCCTTGAATCTCTTAGCTTGGTAGTTTTTAAAGCTGCTGAACTCATCAGCCACAACCATGTCAAAGGGCCAGGCATTCCGGTAATACTCCACAAGCCACGGGATGTTTTCCCGGTTTATCACCCATATGTCTGCCGGCGTATTCAGTGCCCGGATGCGTTTGGCCTGACTGCCCAACACTGCGACAACCCTCAACAGGTGCAAGTGGTCCCACTTCGCGGTCTCTTTTGCCCAAGTGGCTTCCGCTACTTTCTTCGGGGCTATGACCAGCACCCTGTTTACAGCGAACCGGTTATATTTCAGGTCATTAACTGCGGTCAAGGTTATCACTGTCTTGCTCAACCTAAGCCCATATCCAAAAACAGGCCTAATGCTCCGTCAGTTAAAAGCCTATTGATGCAGTACCGTTGGTAACTGTGTGGTATGAACTTCATTTTGGCATCACCTCCTGGCCCAAAACTGTGCCGTGAAAAAATTTCTCTTCCCTTACGTGCCAAGCTGCGTGTTCTTCTTGTGATGCAAACACCATCAAATTTTCTGGTTTGTTATTACGCTTGTTTCCGTCTATGTGATGAACAACTTCACCGAGAAGTAATGATCTACCTAACATTTGCTCAGCAACAATCCGATGTGTGTGCCGTCCATAAGTTTTGGTGTATGTCTTTCCTTCGCCGCTATTTAGCCGCGCTTCCCTTAATTTTCTTTTAACTTCATTGGTCATTCGTGTAGGATTGGTTTTTTCGTTAAAATTTGATAGGTGTGGGTGCTTTATGTAGCCGTCTGGATTATGCTCTTTTGATAAGTATTTTCTACGGCAATCAGAACTGCAAAATACGTGTTTTCTTATTGCACTTGGGTATCTAAATACTTTATTACCACACCAACTACAGTTAATTGCTATCTTACCCATTACTTATCAACCCTTTGCAGTATTCGATAAATTCATCTACGCCATGTTTGCTGTCTATGGTGAAAACCTTAAACCCCATGCTGCCGATTCTTTTTTGCTGGACCTCCTGCAAGGCTGTCGGCTTTTTCCCCGGTGCTTTCAGCTCCACAAAGACCGCCACGCCCCCCGGAAGGCATATCAGCCTGTCAGGCACTCCTGCATTACCGGGTGAAACGAATTTATATGCTTTGCCTCCGATGGACTTAACCTGGTCCCGGAGATATTGCTCGATGACTTTTTCTCTCATGTCTTTTTCCTCTTTTCTTCCTCAGCGTGGTAGCATCCCGCACATAAAAACGCGTCATATCCACGGCTTTTGTAGAAAACCCCGTCTACTGTATTGCATATCGCGCATTTTATGGCTTCTTCGCACCTTGCTTTACAAAAATTGCAAGCAGTGTATTCGTCATCCTTGTATAGATATCTCGGGTTTTTCTTTTTGCATTGTGCTTTCATTCAAACCATCCTTTACCATAATTTGGGCGTAAACATCTACGCGCGTATATGAAATAAAAAATAGGGTATTTAAAGGATTTAAATAGCGTATATGTCTTTATTTTCTTTATTTTTTATTTCGTTAGTATATAATGTTAACATTGTTAACGATTATAATAAATATAGTAATATCAACGGTTTAGGTATTAACATTCTCGTTAGCATTTTTCATTTAATTTGTTAACCATGTTAACGCTGTAATTTTCTTCCATGCCGTTGATTGTTAACAATTTTGAGTTTGTTAACAACGGATCTGCCTCTTTGCTAATAAGTTTCAGCCCCATATCGTCGTTTCT
>JBMOPC010000033.1:0-42931 GCA_049323915.1 Bacillota bacterium | reverse complement strand
CCTTTGGCTGCCGTACACGCTTCCGAATCTTATAAGATTGGTTTTTTCCCAGCCCGGTAAGATTTGCAAAATAGCGTTGATCCTGGCTGCATCGGCTTTTGTCATTAATTTCCGTTCGTTTAAACATTCCTTCCAGATTTCAGCAGGACAAACGCGGTCCCTGGGAACCAATTTTATATCTCCTGCTATCCCTCCAGACCAGAACATTTGTCGCCTATCGAAGCTCCATTTTTGCCAGTCTTCCGGAATCGGCCTGCTTAAAAAGATTTCTATTTGTCCTTGTAACGGGTCACGTTCAACGTGTTTCTCATGCCTTCTTTTAACTTCTTCCTCCATTTCGGACGGCAAGTATAACGTTTCGCCCAAACGCCAGCGCATCACAGCTTCGGCCCAAAGTTGATCTCTTTCGTCGTCTAAATCTAAAGGTACTGATTTAGTAGGTTTTTGGACTTCAGCTTCAACCGGCCAAAAACGCCTATTACCTGTTGGATCATTAAGGTATTCCTGGTCATTCGTAGTACCGAAAAAAACGCATCTGCGAGGGAATTCTTCTGCCCTGTGGCCGTATGATTTCCGGAAATAGTCGGAAGTTTTACTTAAAAATTGCCTGATGGCGTTTATGCCTGATTTTCTGTATGCGGTCAATTCAGCAATTTCTATAATCCATCGGCCCTGGATACTTTCTAGAGCTTCTTTTCCTTCTAACGTCCACAGGCTGTTAGAAAACCATTTACCCCCCATCTTTTCAAACAAAGTTGTTTTATAGATGCCTTGCCGTCCGTTTATCACGGTCATACAGTCAAATTTACACCCTGGCTGCATGACCCGGGCAACCGCCGCGGTAAAACCTTTTCGTGTGACTGCACGGATATATCCACAGTCCTCCGCGCCCAGGTAATCAACGTACAAGGTGTCCAGACGAGGAACACCGTCCCATTCAAGGCCGAGAAGGTAATCTTTTAGCGGGTTAAAACCGTGCTCGTTAGCATGTGCGGCAAGGGCCGTACTTACTATATCCTTGCTGTGAAAGTTGAGAACACGCTCGGTATACCTGCGTAGGGCGTCATCGTCTTTATTCTGCCATATAAAATCTCCGTTTTCTTTCGGGCGCCAGGGCAACGGCGCAGTACTAACAATGTGTTCTGAAAACAGGTCCATACGGATACGGCCTGCTAATTTCGGGTCATATTTTAGCATTATACAAACGTTTTCAATTGTCTTAGCTGGTGCTCCGGTAGTAGCTGACACAGCCAGCTTAGCCATCCAGTTGGCGTTATCATCCGGCGCCCGTGCAAAGTCCTGTGTAGCCTTTTCATACCGTTCCTGGTTGAGGAGAGCGGCCACCGAGGTGTCGGAGATCGCCAGCTGGCACATGGCCGTGTATGACGGCAGTTTGTTCGTGGGCGTGTCCGGCTTGGCATCCTCGTCCAGCTCCGTGAACCGGTGCAACCGCACCAGGTCAAAAGAGTTTACCAGACGCCCCCCTGCCGGGTCTGTAGCATGGTGGGAGTAGAGGAAAGCGCCGTTGTCGTAGATGATGGCCCCGCCCGTGGTGCTGCCTCCGGTGAAGGTGTAGCGCCCCGGGTTATTGTCGCAGGGCGTATATATACCGAAGAGAAACGTATCAATGGCCCTGTATATGTCGTAGGTCTTACAGAAGGCCCCCACCACCCCCGCTTTAACTGTGGGATCTTCCTGTCTTGCCGCCAACTTCACCCTGGCCTGCTGCGCCCCGGGCACCTCCGGCCACTCGGCCACATTACGCCAGTCGGTATAAGTAGCCAGGAGCCCGTCCAGGTCCAGGAATGGCTTATCACCGTACTGGTAGACATAGGTGCTGTCAGAGCTGCAGGAAGGCCAGTACATAAGCCGATGCACCTGGAATGTCGTTGGGTCGCACAGCTCTATGCCGATGATGCTGCCCAACTTCCGGGCTGCCGGCTCATATTCGTCTGCCGTGGCCGTCCTGTTCACGGGCACCAGCACCCGGAGGCGCGGCCTTGCCTCTTCATGCTTCCGGGTGCTGTAGACGGCATAGGCGCACCCCAGGGCATCCACCCGCCGGAGGGTGTTCTGCGTCTGACCAGGGGGAATGTTGTCCAGGTCCAGGGTAAGCACGTCGCGCCCCAGGATGTTTGTTTCCTTCCGTCGTCCTCCTCCACGTATTTCCCCGGCCACAAATCCACCCACGTCCTTCAGGTCGTCCTGCCGGGGTTTCGGTAGGGAAAGGTACTCGGCCAGCACTTCAGTGCTTCTGGCTGGCACCTGAAGGCGCTGGACAAGCTCTGACCAGTAAAGCTTTTGGACAGGCCACCTGGTAGCTTTGCGGCTGCCAGCAGCACTGATGGTTATTTGCCTATCGTGTATTAGCATGGAGTTTTACTCCTTTTGGCTATAAATTGGCCGCTTTATTGTGCGTTTTAGCCGCTTCTTCCAGGTTCCTTACAGCCTGGTCGTAATAACTGCGTTTAAGCTCAACCCCGAGAAAGCGCCGGCCCATTTTAAGGGCTACATACCCTTCTGAGCCGATGCCGGCAAAGGGGCTAAACACCAAATCCCCGGGATTGCTCCACAGCTCCAGGCACCTTTCAATAACATCGAGCTGGAGAGGGCAGATGTGCTTTTCATCGTCATGCTCCCTGGCTGATTTCCGCTGCAAAGTATTTGACTGGTTAATATCCATCCAAACTGGGGAGGCATACCGTCTCCAAACATGATGTGAATACACTGGATCAACTTTAGCCATGGATATTTTTTATGTTTGTGACTGCTCTTAATTGTTGGTTCTGTCTTCGGGGCCCTTGGTTCATCTTCTCCGATGAATCCACTAAAGCCATCAGGATGAGCTATCGGTTCAGGGTTTTCACCGGGTTTTCGGACAGTAAGTATATAATCCGGCAAGCCGTTTCGGCACATTGCCGTATCCTTCACTATTTGCTTGTGCATCAACCCGAGGGCTTTTGTTCGTGTGGCTTCCACCAGAGGGTCTTTCCATATGACCGTTTTAGAGTGGTAGATAAAACCCTCTGCCTCGAATACCTGCCGGAGCAGAGCTGGGAAGTCCTTTAACCCGATAAACCCGTCCCTTGATTTCATGGCCGGAATATCCATGCAGTGGATGGAAACCAATCTGCCCGGCATAGTTGCCCGGTATAGCTCTTTTGTAAGAAACTTAAAATGGGCCATAAATTCTTCGTCTGTCCTGGAGTTGCCCATGTCCCGGTCACTGTTTGAATAAGTGTATAAGCTGGAGAACGGCGGACTAAAAATGCTATAGTGCAGGCTGTTATCCGGTATCGTTTTAGCTATATCCACGCAATCGCCCAGGTGCAATTCCCAGCCTGCCCCCGTAGAGCAGCCCAATTCGTACTTTGCCGCCTCCCGGCCTGTGCTTTGTAGATTTTCTCGGGTTATCTCCTGAGTGGCCGCAATCATCCCGCTCAGCATGGCTGCAAATTCTTCTTCTTTTCTCTTGATGTTGGCCACTACTGCGCCTTCCGTTTCAGCGGTTATAACATAGACATCAACCGGCTTTTCCTGACCAAACCGCCAGCACCTACGGACAGCTTGGAAATACTCCTCAAAGCTATCGGAAAGCCCAACAAAGGCCATTTTGTTGCAGTGCTGCCAATTCATACCAAACCCTGCGATACTTGGTTTTGTGACCAAAATCCTGATCTTGCCCTCAGAGAAGTCATTCATGGTTTTTTCTTTGTATTCCGGTTTATCGCTTCCCGTTATCTCCACAGCTCCGTGCATCGCTTTGGTTAACATTTCGCTTTCAGCGTTCAGTCCGCACCATATGATCCAAGTATCATTTGACTGATTAACCATTTCAGCACAGAGGGCAACTCGTTCTTCTATGCTGTTTTTCCGGGCCTCCCGGCGCTCGGTTAAGGTCTTTGCCTCGGGGCCTTCGGCCAGTACAGTGACATGCTTAATACTCAAGGGTGGTAAAATGAACTTTTCATCCGGATAGCCTAAATCTGAGGGCTTGGACAGCATCACTGCCCAGCTGGCCACCCATGTCCAGAAGCTCTCCCGGGCATGTCCTTTCAGCCGCCATTTGCTGGTGTCCCCACCGTCATGCACGAAGAACATGGCCAGCATTTCGGCCCGGGTCATCACCCCCAGGAACTCAGCATGGTTGCACAGCTCCATGTGGTCATTTGGGGCTGGCGTGGCTGTGCAGGCCAGCTTATAGGGCGTATCCTGAAACATCTCGATGATCTGTGTCCGTACTTTGCCGGCAAAGCTTTTTAATATGCTGCTCTCATCCAGCACAATTCCAATGAATTTATCGGGGTCAAATTTATGCAGCATCTCATAATTGGCGATGTTTATACCAGGCTGTACATCTTCCTGGGACCGGCATAGGTTAACTGTTATACCGAATTTTAGCCCTTCCCTAACGGTCTGCTGGGCCACTGCTAATGGGGCCAGTATAAGCACATCTCCACCAGTCTTTTTGTTGACTTGGTTGGCCCACTCCAGCTGCATGCCCGTCTTCCCGAGGCCGGTCCCGGCAAAAACAGCTGCTTTGCCTTTAATCAAAGCCCACCGAACGATATCCCGCTGAAAATCAAAAAGCATGGGGTTTATCTCATCCCGGGGCACGTCTATGCCACAGGGAGTAACAACGATTTTCTTGTTTTCTAAGAACTCCTGGTAATCCAATTCCGTGCACCTCCCGCAGCTAACCAGAGTATGGATCTTCCCACTTGACACCGATATAATCCAGCACAGCTCCCCAGCCCATTTTGTACATCCAAAAGTGCCATTCTTTGGGGCTGTCTTCCCGGAGCCGGTCAAAGCGGTGTGGGCGCCGCTCAATGTGGATGCCGAATCCGCACATGGTGCAGCCTGTCCTCTTCGCCCTGGTGGTCTCCAGGGTTCCATCCGGCTGCCGGGCTATCTCTCCGTATATGGCCGGCACGGGCACATCCAGATCAAGGGCAAGCTGGAGGAGGTCAGTTTTTGAGAAGGTTGCAAACGGGCAGGACCGCGTAACTGTCTTACCGTAGTAATTACAGCCATTTTTCCGCAATCCAAGCTCCCTTTGGCCGCCCTCTGAGGCCATCAGCCCCATATACGGAAATGCCTTGTGTTCCTTCGCAAAGTTATCCGCAGGTTTTTCTTTCATCCAGTAGCAGCATTTATCAGATACTTTAAAAGGAGCTTCCTTGCAGACAAGATCCGGCCTGTGGTCGTTATACAGTCCTGCGAATAGCTTAAGCCATTTGTCAGGCAGCTTAATTTTGTCGCTGTGC
The DNA here is from genome assembly GCA_049323915.1 of Bacillota bacterium. Taxonomy (GTDB): domain Bacteria; phylum Bacillota; class Desulfotomaculia; order Desulfotomaculales; family Desulfocucumaceae; genus BRHc4a. Next base: position 37,661 of record JBMOPC010000033.1, on the reverse strand, counting down.
TGAAACTTGCCTTGCGCTCCCATATCCCCAGTCATTAATGCGTGGATGTAGGTTTGCTTTGGATTATCAGGCTTTTGCAAGTGCTCAATTTTTCGCGCTTTCATTTTACTTATTACAGGAAAGCCGAATTCTTTGATTACTTGCACATTTGTTTTTAATGGTTTCAGCAAAATCATATTGTCAAGTTGCCTGTGCACCTGTTGGTTGCTTTTATCCTCCAGCCGGGAAACGGAAACTCCGACGATGTCCTTGCTGACGTATTTTCGAAGGAAGAACAGCAAGGTGATGCTATCCAGGCCGCCAACTGAGCAAAAAACATTTCCGTTCACTTTTTTGTAAAAGTCCCGAGCCACATCAATGGCAAGTGAGATTTTGTCTTCATACGGTAATTGCTGCTTGAGCATGAATTCCTGTGGTGTCATCGTCTATACCTCCAAAATAAAAGTGGGTACATGACTCTAAGCTTTCTTAGCGGTCACGTACCCACCCGTGTTGGTGCTGGAGCTACTTGGCTTTTCCTTTCGCCCCATTTGCTTCTTAAATTGTGCGGTTTTCCTTTTCTTGCTCACAGAAGCAACCTCCTTATTCAATTTTTGCCCAGTAAGCCTTAGAAACCCCATTTACCATCCGTAAAGTCTTTAAATAAGCAGCATTCCTTACACGCTTCATCCACATTTCCTTGACACAGCGGATAGGGTTTATCCTTTTCAGGGGTATAGCATTCTGGGCGGGACAGTTCCTCAAACAGCTCCAGGAAGAGCTTTTTAGCTGTGGCTGGGGCTACTCCCAAAGCAACAGTTGACTTAGGGGTAAACTTCCCGAAAAGCATAGTCCAGGCATCCCTATCAGACATGAGCGTCCGGCCTTCGTAACCTAAAAGCCAACTGTCCATGATGGTTATGGCCGCTTCAGCATCAATGCCCGGGGAGGAAAGGCCCAGCGCGTTCAGAATCGTTCTCTGCAGTTTAATCTCTGCTGTCCTATACTGGTTTAGCTCCTGCTTAATTGGCCGGGGCAGGTCGCACAGGTAAGCCTCCGCCGCATCATGGAGGAGTCCATAGAGCTGGACGGTTTTACCGTAGCCCAGGAGGGCCAATTCCCTCGCCATCAATACAGAATGCTCTGCTACAGAGTAAAACACCCGTGTATGACCGTTAAAACGGCACTGCATGGCCAGGCTGTGGGCGATGTCCTCAATACATACGTCCTCCGGCCTCGGGTCCAAGGGATAAAACTTCTTCCCTGTATAGGTCTCTATCCAATTAGCCATTATCAATCATCCTTTTTATAAAATTTGCTCACAAACCCGGTAGCTTTCAGCAATAACCCAGGGGCCCAGGATATGGGCTGCCCCATGATGCTGCAGACAGTTTGCAGGTCTGCCTGGGCCTCCGGGACATCCAGGACAACCTCATCATGGACGTGCATTGCTGTTTGATACCCAACCGCTGTAACCCTTGTGAGAGCTACGGCCAGACAGTCCCGGGCGATGGCCTGGACAACATTCTCCGTCAGCTTCCCGCCATACGTGGAGACAACTTCCCATTTTTTCGTCTCCTGGTTCATGCCCCAGTAGTGAAGGGCCTCTCTACCAAAAGCGTTTTCATATAAAAAGGGTTTCGGATAAAACAGTTTCCGGCCACTGGGCAAAGTGATTGTAAAGAAGTCCTGCCCGTTTCTGAAATCGCCTTCCCGGGCCATGATTAACCCTTTAATGCCCACCGGCTGCCCGGTCCTCATTACCTCCAGGGCGGCATTCTCCAGGCTGTACCACAGGTCCACAATGCGTTTATTGGCCCCGCGCCAGCGCCGGACTATATCCGGCAGTTCTTCCTCGGTCAGTCCCTTGTCCAGGGCCCCCATCGAGATCAGCGCCCCGGAGCCACCCTGGTAACCGAGGGCCAGTTCAGCCACCTTCCCCCGCTGCCGGAGCTCGTATTCCGGATTTCCTTTTTTAATCAGGCCAATTGGCACCCCAAACATTGCCGATGCTGATGCCTCATATATTTTCCCGTGGGTGGCGAACACCTCCAGCCGCCACTGTTCCCCGGCTAGCCAGGCGATTATTCTGGCCTCTATGGCTGAGAAGTCGGCCACCAGGAGGACGTTCCCGGGGGAAGGGATGAAAGCCGTCCTGATGAGCTGAGAAAGAGTGTCCGGGATGTTTCCATATACCACTTTTAGGACATCAATTTTTCTTGCTTTGACATGCTCTCGGGCATGCGCCAGGGTTTCAAGGTGGTTCTGGGGGAGGTTTTGAACCTGAACAAGACGTCCTGAGTTCCCAGTAATCCAAACTTTGCCGTTTCGTCTTACAATAAAAAACCCTGTTTCTGTTTCAGCGCAGAATACTTTGCCTGAATACGGTACGATATTTGGTTTATTCCGTATTTCATTGTGGCCGCCAGGGGTTAGCCATATATTGACTATATAAGCATCGTTCCAGTTGTCATTATCGCGTACTTTTTTTACAATTGTGGCTGCACGTCCTGAAAGGTGTGCCAAGGCTTGAATTACGTCAGCGTTTTGTTTGTTAATCGTTGTGTACTGTATAGAGTTAGGGCCGCATCTGTAAGCATCCCAGTGTTCTAACTCATCAAAAACGACATCAGCTGATTCATCAAGTAGCCACATTTTAAAGGTTTTATCCCGAAATGTGCGTAGCCAAAGAGGTAAATTCCTAGATTTTATAGTGATAACTGTTGCTTTTTCGCGCAAAAACCAAGTAATAGTTAAACCGCACTTTCTGAGCAGACTCTTACACCTTTCAATTTTTCTCTGCTTACTAAAGTGAAATCTGAGATCACCGTTTTCAGTGAAATGACCGTCAGCTTGTGTCATAATTAAAACCCTGAGTTCGGTGTGGTCAAGATTGCTGTTTACGATGCGCCGTCCCGTGAAAGGTACGCTGAAACGCTTTTTGGACAGGTTCTGGATAGTATCAATCTCCCAACCACCGCTTTTTCCCCAGTAAGCCATTCGATGGTCTGGTGTACTTAATTGTGAGCACCTTTGCGACTCAATAGAGTAAAGTTCTCCGGCATAATCAAACGAAACGGATCGGGATTTTTGAAAAGAAATAAATTCTGTTTGCGGTGACCAGCAGGCAATGTATCCACCATCCCACGCATCAAGCCTTATCCAACCATCAGGTGTCAAAACTTCATGGTCACCAGTTAGGCACCACCGCCCCGTCCTGTTGGCCCCGTAGAATTGTAACAAGCCGCGTATACGCCCATCAGTGCAGACGGCTGTGGCCATGGCGGCGTATTTTTTGGTGCTGGTCTTGGCAAGCTCCTGTCGTATCTCCAGCATTCTTCGGGCAGTTCCACTGTCCACCGTCTCAATCAGCTTTTTCACAGTACCTTTTTGCAGGTCGGCGATCTCTTCCCCGGTTTCCTCCGTCAGCCAGTTGGATAGTTGTTTAACTGACTTAGGGTTCTGTAGGCCAGATAATCGTATGGCTTCTGTCATCAGCTCTCCGGTGATGGTTTCATCCACGCTTAAAGCACTTTCCACTAATCCCATATCCACGGCCACACCATAAGCGTTAATGCCCTGATCGAGTTCCCAGAGCCTTTGTTCCTGTTCCGGCACCGGGAAGGCCGATAGCCGCCTATCGACTTCCATTTCCGATACTACGTCCTGGCAGCAATACTTTTTGAATAGCTTCCACTTCTCCGGCTCATGATGCGGCAGTGTCCGGGTCCGGTTTCCGTTTTTGGCCGTTGGCTTACATGGTACGCAGAAAGTACGTATCAGGGCCATGCCTGTTCCCATTTTCCGCTTATCCTCATTCATGCCCATTGCTTCGCCGATTTTTCCAAGTCCCATCGGATAGCCGCAGTATAATCCGTGTAGCTGTGTACACCTCCATTGCCACAGCGGGGAGTAATAAAACTTGTTAAGGCAGTACCATTCAAATGCCGCGTTGTAGGCCTTTTTTATTGTGTTGGGGTCTTGCAAGGCAAAGAGTATTTCCAGTGGTAGCTGTTCCCCCTGGGCCAGGTCAACGATCTGCACAGGGCCTCCATCCCGAGAGTAAGCGAACAGCAGGATTTGGAAATCGGGGGACTGCACGTATTTGTACAGTCCCGCCTTTTTGATATCTACTGATGAAAATGTTTCAATGTCAATTGAAAGATGGTTCATATTCCCATCACGCCGCCCGGGGGCAGCGGTGCGCCGGTTATCGGGTCATACTGCACTTGCTGCTGAGGGTATGCCGGTTGCTGCATCGGCTGCTGCGGATATACGGGCTGTTGCTGGTATCCGGGCTGCGATTGCTGCGATTGCTGCGGATACGCGGGTTGAGTCGGCGGTGCATACGGGGCCGGCTGCTGGTAACCAGGCTGAGGCTGGTAGCCCTGTTGGGGCTGTTGATACCCCGGGGCAGCTGGGGAATAACCGCCCATTCCTCCTCCGAAAGCCTCTTCAGCTGACACCCCACCGCCCAGGGGCTCACCATCAGCCAGTTTCTGGACAGGACCCAGGCCGCAGCCGATACCGCGGTTGCCATTCGTGTCAAACGGGAAGAAGTTGATGTTCACTCGGCCATACATGCCGGAATAGACCTCGGACTGATTAAGGATAGGCTGGACATCCGGACCCACTATGGCCTGTTGCTGTTTTGAGGAGGCAGTAAACACCCAGTGGCCTTTGCACTCGGGGCTGAAAGGCTCACCGTTTTGGCGCACCCCATCGCCGTCCCAGATCGGAGTTTTAATCTGGGGTGGGCGCACCCCTTTCCATTTTGAGGTAATACCCTGCTGTATAGCGGCCTGAATAGCGGCATCAATGCGCTGCTTGGTAGCAATGTCGGATTTCGGGAGTAAGACGGTCACACTGTACTTTTGCTCCTGCCCCTGCTTGGGGGCGTAGGGCTGAAAAAGGTGTACATAGCTCAGCCTTACCTGTCCAGTTGTTACGTTAGTTGGTTGCTGCTTGGCCATTTTCGTTTCCTCCGTTTTCATTATTCTCGCTAAACGCTTGTTCAGCGGTTATCCGCGTAATCGCTTCACGCTTATCGCTTTCAGGTACGAGGGTTGGTTTTCCGGGCGGAGTATTTATGTAAGCGGCTAACAGCTCTTTGAATTTTGCCTTGCCCAATAGCTCCTCAACTTTCACCAGTGTTATCGGTTCACGGTTATAGAGTACAGCTTCTTCGTATCCGGCGTTGGTCAGCAACTTGAAAGCGGCATCCGTGTTTGTAAATTCCCGTTTGCTACGCCCGTGGACAGCCTTCCAGCCGGGGATGTCGTTACCTACAAGGCATTCAGCCAGGGCGTATTCCTCCAGGTCAGAAACCCATTTGGCAAGGTTCTGAGCCCTTTCAAGTATTTGCCCCACTTCTTCATTGCTGAGTAAAGGGGGTTTCATCCTGTGGTACTCCTCCAAGCTGGTATTAAACTCAGACCGGGCCCGGCAGAGTGCTTTTGCCCGGCAGAATCGGCAGTGGTCACTGGAAACAAATTCCCCTATTCCTGCAAAAGCCTTTTCAGCTATTGGTTTGATACTTTCGCCCCAGGCCAACATGTCTGCTGCTGACAGCTCATATTCGGACGGCGCGGTATCAAGCCGGGGCTGTACAATAGCCAGTTTTACCGTCTCAATGCGGTAAAGGAAGGAGTATTCAGTGTAGGCCCCCAGAGCGTACAGCATCATTTGTGGATTCTTTTCAGCCGATACCGGGACACCTTTGCCATACTTGAAGTCAATAACGTGTATAACATTGCCGCCGATAATGATGCAGTCTCCTGTTCCGAAGCCTTCAAGAGCATAAGCGCTGTAATCAAGCCGTTTTTCCACCGCAACATACGGAAGTGTGGCATAGCCGTGTATAATTCCAGAAACGTAGTCCAGATAGGTGTCCGTGTGTTTGAGCATTTCATCCTGGAATAGCGGGTTTTCTTTGAACTTTTTTATCTGGCTGTTGAAAGTCCGCGGCCCCATCGGTTCAGTGAACGCCTTACGGAGTTTGAGTTCTGCGATTTCATGTGCTAGCTTGCCTTCGTCAGCGTATTCGCTGGTGCTCTCTGGTAGCGTTTCTTCCAGTCGGGCAGAGGGCGTGCAGGTTAACCACCTGCTCGCCCCGCTGGCTGACAATAGTGCGTGTTTCGGCTCTTGGGTTTTAGCTTTGGCCATTTTAGATCCTCGCCCCCATTTGCCGTAGTGCCGTGGCAAAGTTACCATACTGTTCTTTGGGCAAAGCTGTAAGAGCTTGTACACCAAATTGGCCCAGCAGGCTAACCAGCTCATTCCTTCGCCCAGCGTCAACTAACTGGGTAGCCGCTACCGCAATCTGTTCCATGGTGTAGGTTTGGACTGTAGTGGGTACAGTTCCTGCGGGAGGTGTTACAGGCATCGTAGGGGCTGCTCCGGTAACTGGATCAAAGCCGGGCTGTTGCACGGGTTGCTGTACAGGCTGTTGAATAGGTTGCTGTGTCTGAACAGGTTGCTGGGCGGGCAGCTGTATAGGCTGCTGCATGGGTTGCTGAACAGGTTGTTGAATGGGTTGCTGCATAGGAGCAGCTTGGGTCGGTGTCGGCATTGGGATGTTTTTACCGCTGATGGACCCTGCCAGTGCGCTAAGTGCGGATACCAGTTCCGGGGCGTTAATGGTTACAGTGATTTGCATGTTTTTGTCCTCCCTTTTATTTGTTTGATTTTTACCGCCGTTCCACCAGCAAGGTTCACAGACCCACCCGACTCTAGCAAGCTTGATTCTGTTGGGGCCTTTTTCTGGCGCCGGCGCATAAATGCATTTTCTCAGGTATGTTCCGGATACATCGCAACCACAATAGGCGCAACTCGTATCCGGTGGAGCTTGACCGGTGTTTAGCACTGTTCCTCAGCGTTTTCTGTCAGCGTATAAGGAATCGGTTGGTCATCTTCAACCGTTACCGTGACTTCCCGGAAGCGGAGCCGAATGAACTGGATAAGCACCAGATATTCTTTTGCGTACCGGTTTCCATCGTGGCGATTATTTACGGCGGTTTCAAACTGTTCCAAGGTTCCCCGGTAGCATCCCCGTGTAACTTCAATTTCTCCGGTTTTAATTGTGTAAGCTGTGAGCGTGCCATTCTCGGAGCCGACCGAGCTAAACCAGACGACGTGTCTGCGGGTTTCGATCCTTGCGTCACCGTAGACCCGGGCGTCACCGGAGACCCGGGCGTCACCGTAGACCCGGGCGTCACCGTAGACCCGGGCGTTGCCGGAGACCCGGGCGTTGCCGGAGACCCGGGCGTTGCCGGAGACCCAGGCGTCACCGGAGACCCGGGCGTCACCGTAGACCCGGGCGTTGCCGGAGACCCAGGCGTCACCGTAGACCCGGGCGTCACCGGAGACCCGGGCGTCACCGGAGACCCGGGCGTTGCCGGAGACCCAGGCGTTGCCGGAGACCCAGGCGTTGCCGGAGACCCAGGCGTTGCCGTCGTGATCGACGTTCTCCTCTTTCTCAACCCAACCGCCAAGCTCGTTTTCCTCGACGTCGCCGAAGGTGCGAACCGCTTTGATTTGGTATAGGGTGATGCCGAAAAACTCTTTAGTTGTTTCGGTCAGTACGAATTTTTTCACAGATTTTTCCTCCTTCAATTGTTTTCATGGCTTGTCCTACAAATGGGGCAATATGCGCTTGTCTTTTTCATGTTCTTAAGGTGATGCTCAAAGTTCCGGTCACCGTCCGGCCACACCCTGGCTAGCTTAAAATCTATGCCGGCCTCTGATATGACCCGTAAAAGTTTGGCGCCCGTACCGGCCCGGGGGTGTTTGATCCTGGCTTAGCTCTCGGCGAAACATAATAGGTATACCAATCCATTAGCCTCCCTTGACCGTTGCCTGCCGGCGGGATATAATTTCGTTGAGAGTTTTTCTTGCCGCTTTGAAAGTGGTTTTTTCTTTTACCGGATAGCACCCCCCACTCTAAAGTATTTAGCCTGGCGCCGCTCTCGGGGCGTTGCCTTTCTCCATGCCCACCAGGAGCGGATTGCTCCGATTAGATTCCTCAATCCACCACCCCCAATACTGACCATAATTCGCTGGATAACTCCTGGTGTGCCGAGAGGCTGGTGGTCTCTATCGCCAGGTCCAGGATGCAATTTATAAGGGTCCTGGCTTCGACTTCAAAAACATAGGAATCACTCTTGGCCCATACAGTAGCGGCCCGGATGAATTTGGAATACCATTTGTCAATTAACCCGTTGGTGTCCACAGCTATCCTCCTTTCCCGGTGGCGGAATCTCTGCATTGCACCGAGGACACAGCCACACCCCGATTGTGTCTGCCGAATGCCAGGGGAGACCGCAGACTGGACACTTACGCTCAACCAAGGGCCTTCCTCCTCTGTAGCTCCACAATGAGCCTGTCCAGTCTACGGCTTGCAGCCAGCACCCGGGGGTCATCCCGCCCGTAACGGGTTGCCAGGTCTGACAGGATAAGTCTGTATTTCTCTACTTGTAGATGGAGCTTGAATAAGCCCATATGTAGTTCACTCTCCCGTTAACTGAGTAATTAACAATTAACCTGCTTTAAGTACGTGATTGTAAATCTCAGGAAAAACTTCTTTTACTTCCTGAAAACCAAAATGTTTCATGACCAGTACCATTTCCCAATACCACCAGTCGCGCCGGCCATTAATTTTTAGAGTCAAAGAGTTTTCAGAGATTCCTATTTTTTGGGAAAGTTGACGAACGGTAATCTCATGCTCAGCCATTAGTCCTTTAAGTTTTTTGCAGACAATAGGTTTTTTTGCCATCTATTATCACCTCCTGCTGTTTCCTATCGTAAATAATTATATTTAAATACTTTCCGTTCGTCAATATTTGATAAAAATTTATTTTATTGTCGTCAACAACATTTTGACTTTTGTTAACGATAGTATTAAAATGTTTACGAAGGAGTTGATGGTATGGGAAATTTTCAAGAGAGGCTTAGGCAGATAATGGAGGAAACAGGTGTCAAAGCTGCTGATATATCAAGGGCTACAGGAATCAGTACAGCAGCAATATCGAAATATCTTTCCGATAAGAAAAAGGAACCAAACGCTTCTTACGTTATGAAAATAGCAAAATTTTTTAATGTTGCTTCTGAATGGCTTTACGGGTTTACTGACATTCGGAAACCATTTTATGAGTCTTCCATTATGGACACCTATGAAAAATTATCTGATATAGGCAAAAAAGAAGTTTGTGACTTCGCTTCTTATTTGCTTCATAAAGAAATGGTTTTCTCAGAGGAGAAAGCAAATTACGAGTTGCCGCTTCTCGGCTTAACTGCGGCAGGCCCTGGAGTATTACCAGGAGATCCATCACGTGAGACTATTACTATTCACGACATACCAAAAGGTGCTGATTTTGCATTAACGGTTAAAGGTGACAGTATGGAGCCATTAATTAAGAATGGGAGCATTATTTTTGTCAAACAGCAGCCAATAGTAGAAAATGGTGAGATGGCGGTTGTTGATGTCGACGGAGAAGTAACCTGCAAAAAAGTATATTTATTAAAAGACACTATTGAATTAAGGTCTATAAACCCAAAATACGGACCTATGCGACCGACTCAAGCGAGAATTATTGGAAAAGTAATTCTTCAGGAGGAGATGAAATGAGAACCGGACACTACAAGAGGAAGGATGGTAGGTGGGAGGGGTATGTTATTTATACCGATCCTGATACCGGTGAAGAGGAAAAAAAGAGTTTTTACTGTAATAGTAAGCGTGGACAAGAATCTAAAAGAAAAATGAACCAGTTTATAGAAAAAATAGAAGCTGGTGATTACTCAGACGTAAAGAAAGTTACCGTCGAGGGATGGCTTAAAAAATATTTGGAGGTTTATTGCTCCAAGCGTGCGCAAACAACCATTGACGGGTATCGAATATACATTGAAAAGCACATAATACCGGCTATCGGCAACCTTAAGCTGGCCAGTTTAAAACCCATCCATATTCAACAGTTTTATAACGCAGAGCAGGAAAAAGGGTATAAGAATAAAACTATACTCCAGGAGCACCATATACTGCACCGCGCATTTAAAAAAGCCATAGTTGACGGGCTTATGTCAAAGAATCCGTGTGATGGAGTGGACGCCCCCAGCCCGGAAGATTATAAACCAACCATTTATACTGAAAAACAGTTTACCGCTCTCCTGAACAAGCTAAAAGGACACCCCATGGAAGCGATAATATTGCTGGCCGGCATGTGTGGCCTTCGTCGTGGTGAACTATTGGGATTGACATGGGAGGATATTGATCTTGATAAAGGCATAATGTATGTCACTAAAAATACTGTTGCAACATCTATAGGCAACATTACAAAAGATCCTAAAAGCAGGCCAGGTACCCGCAAGATAGCTATACCCAGTATCATTATCCCAAGATTAAAAAGGCTCCGAGGTATAGGCAGGCTTTATCTAAGACCGGACGGAAAGGAATATAACCCTGGAAGTGTAAGTACACGATTTAAAGATTTTTTAAAAAGGAACAATTTACCGCATATACGTCTTCACGACCTCCGCCATTTTAATGGGACTATGATGCTTCGACATGGTGTGTCAGAAAGAGAAGCTTCGGCCCGGCTAGGCCACAGCGATCTGCTTATGACAAAAAAGTACGAACACGTATTAGAGGATATGGATAGGGAGAGCGCCAATAAATTGAATAATATTTTGCAGCCGTCAGAATGACGGTTAATCTTATGCTGCACTTGACGGTCATTTTGACGGTTTTACTGACGATTGAAATTAAAATATTTACTATCGTAAATTTTAGCGCTAATATCTTATTGTGTTGGTATTTAACAATCCTTCATTTGCCTAAATTCTGGCATGTCCCATTTTTAAAGGGTTTACGAACATCAATGAAATTTTAAAATGTTGGACTTAGGATCCAGTGGGTTAACACCCGTGGAGGTTCAAGTCCTCTCGCCCGCACCAGAATCGCTATTCGCAATGGTTTCGGGGTTGGGTGAAATTACCATTCACCTCATGAGTCCATTGCGTCTGAGCGAGACACATTGGATTCCTCCTTCATGCTATCCGTCGGTAAATACTAGGGTAGCGAAGGAGGATTTCTTTTTTATGGCGAAAGGAAAAGTTTTGGAAATCAGAAAGGATATCACTGGGACTTGGCAGGAGGCGTTAGAGGGATTCCTTTTCTGGAAACAGGCTCAAGGGCTAAGTGAAACGACTTTGAAGGATTACCGCACCCATGTTAGCATTTTTTTAACCGCTTCCCAAAAGCGTTTAGCCCCAAGAAGTTAAAGCCCTCCCTTCTCGAATATATGGCACAGCCGGTTAAACCCGCTACGTTTAATTTACGGCTGATCTATCTGAGGACTTTTCTTGACTGGTGTATTCAGGAGGGAATTTTTACAGAAAACCCGCTTGCCGGTTTTAAACGCAGGAAAACGGAAGCCCGGATAGTCAATATAGACGAGAACACTTTAACTCGGTTAATCAACTTGCCGAACAAAAACACTTTTGCGGGATTGCGTGACTTTGCTCTTACCTTACTTACATTGGATACAGGCATTCGACCAAAGGAAGCATTATCCCTGAAGGTGGATGACGTTAACCTCCGGTCCCTGGAGGTAAATATTCGTTCCGAAGTGGCAAAAACCAGGACAAGCAGGTTGATAATCAAAAGCCTAAAAGTGGTCCCCTTTTAGATTAGCAAATACACCGGTTTTGCTCTCCCATTGCTTAATCTCTTCGGGATTAAGGGATTCTCCCGCGGTGATTACGTGGCGAAGCTTGGCAAAGGGGGTATTGGGAATAATCTTCTTTAATCAAAAAACGTATCTCGGTGGGAGCCGCGCAGAATACCGTAATCTCGTATTTTTCCAGCAATTCCAGCCTTTTGCGCGGTTCAAATTTACCATTGTACAATAAAACAGGCGTACCCAAGCTCCAAGGGCCGATAAGTATGCCGGTGCCCGATTTGGACCAGCAAGTCGTGCCAGTATAAAGACTGGTAACGCCAACCATAAATGGCGCCGTAGGACACAATAAATCTGCCGGGTTACCCCGGCAGATTTATTAAAATATCAGGTAAACACCGGATATTATGATACCTGTCCAGATTAATGTTACTGTGCAGTAACCCATGATGTCCCGGATGGTTAAACCTGCAATTCCTAACAGGGGAATTGCCCAGAAGGGCTGGATCATGTTGGTCCAGGCATCACCCCAGGCCACAGCTTGGACAACCTTGGCCACGTCTGTACCCAACTGCTGGGCTGCCGACACCATGATGGGGCCCTGTACCGCCCACTGGCCGCCACCGGAAGGTATGAACATGTTAACCATACCAGCGGAGAGGAAAGCAAATAGCGGCAGGGTCTTGGCGGTGGCAATGGAAACCAGCCAGCCGGTCATGGTAACCGCCAATCCTGAACCTACCATCATACCCATAATTCCAGAGTAAAGCGGGTACTGGATAATAATGTTGGCCACGTTTTTACCTGCGGCTACTGCCATGTCCACATATTCCTTGGGCGACTTCACAAACAAGATGCCCAGAGTAAAGAATGACAGGTTGATGACATTCAGGTTCAAGGCAGTCAAGCCGCCGTTGGTACTGAAGTAATAAATGAGGTACACCAGCATCATCAGGCCCAATACCGCCGAACCAATCCTGCTGTTTTCCATTCTCTGGGCCAGGGTGAGGTCAACTTTTACAGTGGTTTTTTCAGTAGCTACTTCCGCAGTAGCCGCTTCCCCGGGGTTAAATTCCACAATCTCAGCGGCATCCTTGGGTATCATCATTCTCAGCATAAAAGGAAGAGTAACGACAATTAAGATCAGTGCCACCAGGTTCGGTAAGGCGAAAATGGTCTCAGTAACGGGGACAACTCCCATGGTCTTTTCAAGAAAATGCCCCGGAGTGGCTACGGCCAGGGAGGCTGAAGCAGACAAACCTGCATGCCAGACCACAAATCCCGAGTATGCTGCTGCAACCAGCAGCGGGTAATGGACGCCTTTCACGTTCTTGGCCAGTTCCCTGGCGATCAATGCGCCTACAATCAAGCCAAAGGCCCAGGAAATCCAGGATGCTATGGCAGCAATAAGACCTGCGGCCATGATGGCACCGGCAGGAGTGGAAACTCTACCCGCTGCACCTTTTAACACTTTCTGCACCGGAGCGGTATGGGCGAGAATATAACCGGTGACCAGGGTAAGTGATACCTGCATGGTGAATGTCAACAGGTTCCAGAGACCGCCGCCCCAGTGCTTAATCATCTGCACGGGAGTTTGATTATTAATAATGATACCTAAAATAAATGTTAATACTGTCAAACCGATGGCAAAAACAAAGGCGTCCGGTAAATATTTACGAACTATTTTGGTAAAAAATGACCCTAATGAAGCTAACATATGTACCCTCCTAATAAGTAAAATTATTAAGCCTTTCCCATTCCAGGCAGGGTCTTTACAAGCACCTGCCGCGCTGCCGTCTGCTTAACTCTACCCCCTATCCAACTGATTTTTTAATTTTGTAAATCTTTTGTCCATTATTAATATTAGCAATATTGACGCCAAGCCCCGAGGAAAGCTGTAAAAAAAATAAAACCCCGTGCTACCAAGGCTTGGCCCTTCCCACGGGAAAGGAGGGTATAAAATAAAAACATCAACCGATGCATTGGAGCATCACCGGCGATGTTTGTCGGCAACCTGCTAGTCCATATTCTTTTTTCGAGCCACGGTGGACTGGTTTATGCCCAGTACTTTGGCCGCTTTTCTGGTACTGCCGTATTCCTTTAGTGCCCGGTTGATAAGAATCTGCTCCACCATCTGCACTGCATCCTTTAATGGCATGATCTTGGCAATGCTGATAAGACCGTGACCCTCCCGTTCCTTACGTAATAAGGCAGGCAGGTCGTCATGATTGATCATATCATGGTTTGAAGTAACCATCATTCTTTCGATGATGTTTTCCAATTCTCTCACATTGCCCGGCCATTCGTAGACTATGAGTTCATCCAGCACTTCCGGTGCCACTCTTTTGTTCAACGAATACTTACGGTTGAACTTTTTCAGGAAATGGAAGGTCAGGGGAATGATATCCTCTTTGCGCTCACGTAGCGGGGGAACTTCTACAGGCACCACGTTTAAGCGGTAATACAAGTCCTCCCGGAACAATTTATCCGCAACCAGCTTGTCAAGTTTAGCGTTGGTGGCAGCAATAACCCTCACGTCAATTTTCTTTGGCTTCACGCCGCCCACCGGGGTAATTTCCTCTTCCTGAAGTACCCGAAGCAGCTTTACCTGCAGATTTAGCGGCAGTTCGCCGATTTCATCCAAAAATATGGTCCCCTGGTGCGCTTCCTCAAAGAGGCCTGTCTTACCGCCTTTTTTAGCACCGGTGAAGGCACCCTCTTCGTAGCCGAACAGCTCAGATTCCAATAAATGCTCGGGGATAGCGCCGCAGTTGATGGTGACAAAGGGGTTATTCTTGCGTTTGCTGCTGGAATGAACGATGCGGGCGATGAGTTCCTTACCCACGCCGGATTCCCCCAGTACCAGCACGGTGGAGTCCACCTGGGCGATTTTCAATGCCAACTGTGCTACATTCTGCATTTTTTCACTGGAGAAGATTACCTTCTTCTGCTCGCCCAGCTGTTCTTTCAGCTGTTTCAGCTCATGGTAGTATTTATTGCTCAACTCTTTGGTGCGTTCCAGTTCGGCGCGCAGGTTATTCAACTCGGTCAAGTCCCTACCGGTGGAAACCACTTTAATAATATTACCGTGTTCATCACGCACCGGGGTCCCGGTAAAAAATATCTCCCTACCGGTCTTGAGTTTCTGTAAAATAGTGACGGGTTCTTTCTCCTGCAGGACCAACAGGCTTATGGATTGGGATACAATACCTTCCTCCTCCAACTCGGTCATGTTTTTCCCCAAAATGGAGTCTCGGTCTATGCCGGATATTCTTTCATAGGACTTATTAATTCTCTCCAGATTACCCTGGGCATCAGCCACTACTATGGCGTCATGACAGGAATCAATAATGGCGTTAAGCTCTTTATTCAAATTCTGGGTGTGTTCCAGTTCCTGGGACACTGTTTCCAAAGCGGAAATGTCCTGGAAAACCCCTACGGCGCCGATAAGCCTGTCCCCTTCATAGATGGGGCTTCTGTTTGAAACCACTTTATACCCGTTGATGTTCACTTTCTGACCGAAAACCGGCTGCCCGGTTCTGGTTACATCAGGCAGGCCTGTTTCAGGAATTACCTGTTCGATATCTTTGTTTATGGCATCGTTTTTATCCCAACCGGTAAATTCCGCCGCAGCTTTATTCATCAATATGATGCGATTTTCTTCGTTGATGGCGATAATACCGTTATAGGTTGAGTCCACTACAATTTGCATCCGGTTTAGCATTGCCTGAGTTTTTTTTCTGAAAACCAGCATTAAGTCGGTCCTGGAGATAACCCCTTTGAAAACACCGTTTTCACCGGTCACTGCCAGCTGCCAGACATCGATGTTCAAAAGGTCTTTAATGGAAATATCTTCTCTAACGGAAACAAATTCAGTGGTCAAATGCTTTTGTACAGGGATCCTGATATCTGCTCCCTCAGCAATCAGCTTACAAAGAGTGCTTTTGGTGAAAAAACCTAGCAGAACCCGGGTTTCGTCCACCACAGGTATGCTTTCAAACTGCGGGTGTATGGAGAAAAGCTCTGCAGCGTCTATTGCGGAAGTTTGGGGGTTTAGAGAAACAATATCCCGGGTCATAATATCCGAAGCCTTTTCCCACACAGGACTTATCCTCCTTAAAAAAGTTCTGCTGCATATTTCAACAAACTTCTTTATAATCCTTTAAAATGACTATAAACTAGCTCAGGAACATATGTGCGGTGGCGAACATTCTGGCATATGCTACATAAAATCAGGGCTGCAATGGCCGACCGGGATCAACAATATAAACTTCTTGGGTTTGTTCAGTACAAGAATTTATTGCCAAGGCCATTGCAACTGGTTGCACGGTTACAACTGACGGATATACGGTATACCCACAGCTAAAAGGCCTTAGGTATAACCATGGTTTTAACTTATGCTGAGCTAACTTTATTGTCATGTCCTTTAATAAAACTAAAGATAAAATATGCAGATTCTTAGACCTGCGTATTCTCCAGTACCAACCCGTTTTCTAATAGCAAGTTTGTCAGTAGCATATTTTCCGTGCCCAGCACCTTTATCAGTCTTAACTGGGTATCAGTATTGAATTTAATGCTCAAGCCCACGACTTTCCGAAGTAAGTTGTTAAAATTAATGCCGTTTTGGGGGGAACGGTCCACCTGAATGTCTGCGTAAAGCAGCTCATAAGTTGAAGCCTCGCAAATGCTGTTCAGTTTAATGGAATAACTGTTATCATCGTAGGATGTTTTGACCAGTACCCGTTCCTTGCCAATAGGTTCAACTACAATGTTCTTAGTACATTTAAAAGCCATCGGGTCTCTCCCCTTAAAACTCTAATAAGTATAAAACCCCTGCCCGGACTTCTGGCCCAGGTCACCGGCCCGTACCATTTTTCTGAGCAGCGGCGCCGGGCGGTACTTGTCTTCCCCGAATTCCTCATGCAGTGTTTCCATTACAGCCAGGCAGATATCCAAACCGATCATATCTGCAAGGGCCAGCGGTCCAATGGGATGATTGGCGCCCAGCTTCATGGCCTCGTCAATTTCCTCAGCGCTGGACACTCCTTCACTATACATAAAAACAGCTTCATTAATCAGCGGTACCAGCAGGCGGTTGACCACAAATCCCGGCGCTTCATTAACTGCCACGGGCTGCTTATTGATGCTTCCCACAAATCTGACAGTGGAATTGAAGGTCTCTTCAGAAGTTTTTGAGCCTTTGATTACCTCCACCAGCTTCATAACCGGCACAGGGTTGAAGAAGTGCATACCGATTACCTTATCAGGCCGCTTGGTGGCGGAAGCTATCTGGCTGATGCTCAAAGCCGAGGTGTTGGATGCCAGGATACAGTGTGAAGGAGTCAGGGCATCCAGCTCGCTGAAAACTTTTGTTTTTAGCTCCATGTTTTCCAAGATTGCCTCAATGATAAGGTCAACCTCCCTAGCGACGTCCAGCTGGGTTGTACATTGAATTCTGTCTAATATCTGCTGTTTTTCTGCGAGGGATATCCTTTCTTTTTTTACAGCTCTTTCCAAGCTTTTATCAATCTTTGCCAGGCCCGATTCCACAAATTCCCGGGAGGTATCTCTCAGCATCACTTGATAACCGGCAACGGCTGCAACCTGAGCAATTCCGGCACCCATGGTGCCGGCGCCCAACACCATCACTTTCTTCATTATGGATACCTACCTTTCTATAATGGTGGCAATTCCCTGGCCGCCGCCGATGCAGGCGGTAGCCAGACCGTATTTACTGTTTGTCTCCATCATTTCAAACATCAGTTTGATGAGGATGATAACCCCTGTGGCCCCCAAGGGATGGCCCAAAGCAATGGCGCCGCCGTTGACGTTGACGATTTCCCGGTTAAGTCCCAGTATCTGCTCGCAGCTTAAATACTGGGCAGCAAAGGCTTCATTGAGCTCTATCAGGTCAATATCTTCCAGGGTTAAACCGGTTCTTTCAAGGGCTTTCCGGGTAGCGGGCACAGGTCCAAATCCCATGTACAGCGGGTCCACCCCTGCTGTGGCATACCCCTTGATTTTGGCTAAGGGCTCTAACCCCAGCTGCCTGGCTTTTTCCGCGGTCATCATAATCACTGCCGCCGCAGCATCGTTAATGCCCGAGGCATTACCCGGAGTAACAGTGCCGTCTTTCTTGAAGGCAGGCTTTAACTTGGCAAGCCCCTCCAGACTGGCGTCGGCACGGGCATGCTCGTCTCTGTCAAACCTCACCGATTCACCTTTACGTTTGGGTATTTCCACAGGTACGATCTGGGATTCAAACCTGCCGCCTTCTATGGCCGCCACGGCACGCTGCTGGCTGAGCAGGGCAAATTCATCCTGCTCTGCCCTGGATATCTGGTATTTTTCAGCCAGGTTTTCCGCCGTAACACCCATATGCACCAGGTGGTTGGAATCCGTCAGTGCGCCGATCAAACCGTCTTTTATTTTGGAGTCCCCCATACGATACCCCCAACGGGCCCCATCCAAAAGGTACGGGGCGTTGCTCATACTTTCAACCCCCGCTGCCATAACAACATCGGCAGCACCTGATACAATAGTCTCATAAGCTGAGTTGACTGCCTGGAGCCCGGAGCCGCACAAGCGGTTAAGGGTATAAGCGGGAACTTCCACGGGAATTCCTGCTTTTAATGCTGCAGTTCTGGCCAGATTGGAAGCTTCCGTAATATACTGAATGACATTGCCCATAATCACCTGATCAATAGCATCACCGGCTATACCCGTCCTGCGTAATATTTCCTTCATCACCAATGCTGCAAGGTCCGAAGGCATTACCGGTGCTAATGACCGGCCGTAAGAGCCAATGGCCGTCCTTACGCCACCGACGATAACAACTTCTGTCATGGTTTCTACCTCCCTTTATTTGGCCAACCAGCCTCCGTCAACATAAAGGATGTGGCCGGTGATAAAACTGGATGCTTCCGATGCCAGAAACACTACCGGCCCCACCAGATCCGAAAGCTCACCTATGCGCCCAATGGGGGTGCTGGCTAATATCTCTTTCAATCGTTCCTCATCGGAAAGCCACCCCTCGGTCATAGGGGTCTTAATGTAAGCCGGGGCTATGGCGTTGACGTTTACATTATATGGTGCCAGTTCCAAGGCCATTACTCTGGTAAGCTGGTTAATTCCTCCCTTGCTGGAGGCGTAAGCGGCCTGGTTGGGCATGGCCACCCCCCCAAAGATAGAGGAAATATTGATTATTTTTCCGCTTTTCTGCTTCATCATCACCTTGGCTACAGCCTGACCCGCCAAGAAGATACCCTTGAGATTAGCGTTAATTACCTTGTCGTACTCCTCTTCCTCATACTCAACCAGCGGCTTTCTGATGTTCATGCCGGCGTTGTTTATTAAAATGTCTATTTTACCAAACTCATCCAGGGCAGCATCTACCATATTTTGCACTTCGTCCTTTTTGGTCACATCACACTTTACGGCAATGGCTTTTCTGCCCATATCCTTGATAATATCTGCAGCAGCTTCGGCCTCGTCAAGATTCCTGCTTAAGATTACCAGGTCTGCACCGTAATGAGCCAAACCCTGAGCCATGCCCAGGCCAATTCCTTTACTGCTGCCGGTTACAATTGCCACCTTGTCCTTGACATCTAAGCTTGGAAATTGCACTGGAACCCCTCCATTTAAAATATTTTTCTTCTTTGGGCGGCAGCTTTCAGCTCAGACCGATAATCGGGATGAGCTACTCTAATTAATTCCATAGCCCGCTGCCGGTTGGTCTTAACCCTCAAGTCAGCAACACCATACTCAGTTACCACAAACTGGACATCATACCGGGAGGTTGTCACCGCAGCGCCCTCATCCAATAAATTTACTATGCGGGAGTACTTTCCTCCTCCTGCCGTAGAGGGCATGGCAATAATGGCCTTGCCTCCTCTGGAGCGGGACGCGCCGCGGACAAAGTCCACCTGCCCGCCCACAGCGCTAAACTGCTTGTAACCGATGGTGTCGGCACAGACCTGCCCCAGCAGGTCAACCTGAATTGCAGAATTAATGGAAATCAGTTTATCATGCTGTCCAATTATATAAGGATCATTGGTATAGTCCACCGTGTAAAACTCTACCAGCGGGTTGTCATCCACAAATTCGTACAACCGGTTTGTACCCATTATAAATGAGCACACTATTTTTCCAGGGTGCAGCGTTTTCGCCCTGCCGTTAATGACACCGTTTTCAACCAACTCAATTACCCCGTCGGAAAACATCTCGGTATGAATGCCTAAATCCTTTTTGTCATACAGAAAACTTAGCATTGCATCGGGGATAGCGCCAATGCCCAACTGTAATGTGGAGCCGTTTTCTATCAATGTGGCAATGTTTTCCCCGATAGCCTTTTCCACTTCACCAATGGTTGGTACAGGTATTTCAATAAGATCCCGGGTGCTTTCCACAAAGACATCAATGTCGTTGACGTGAATAAAACTATCCCCGTATGTTTTTGGCATTTTTTCGTTAACCTGAGCTATAACCGTCTTGGCAACTTCCGCAACATGCTTGGTATAGTCCACGGAAATGCCCAGGGAACAAAAACCCCATTTGTTTGGCGGGGAAACATGTATTAAAGCCACATCCGGCGGTATGTGGTCCCGGTAAGCCCTGGGAAGTTCGTGAAAAAAACATGCAGTATAGTCGGCTCTGCCGTCATGGATCGCTTTTCTTGTAGCAGCCCCGGCAAAAAATGCGTTGTGTCTAAAATGCTCCTCCATTCCTTCTTGAGCATACTCAGCCGATCCTAAGGCTGCCATGTGAGAGACTACTACTTCTCTTAAATCCTCTCTGGCCACCATGGCCTCAATTAAGGTTCGTGGTTCCCCGCAGGCATGCTGCAATACCACATGGTCCCCGGATTTAATGTTTTTTACAGCTTCTTCGGGCGAGACAAGCCGTTTTTTGTAAGTTTCTTTCCAGTTTATTATCTTATTCCCTCCAATCTGTGAATTAATTTCGACTCAAGTTCTTCATAACTAAGCTTCACCCGTTCCAAAGCATGCCCAGCCACTACAATTAAAGGGACGTTTGTATTACTGGGCCTGGTGGCACAATCCACCTCACAGCCACTGAAGACAATGACGCAATCTACATCCTCAAAGACGCCGGCAGCAAAACGGTAATGGGGGAATTTATCTTTGATCGTTTCCAGCAGCCTGGCATTATTTATTTGGGGATTACAGTTTCCACAAAACTTAACACCTATGGACCGCATGGTCTTTTCGCTACTCTTTGATACCCGCCAGATTTTTGGCCAGTTCCGTCTTGTGCTTCAAGTTGCCCTGCCTGAGTAGCATCACTCTTTGTGCCTGGGGTGAGCCGGCGCCGTGCATGCTTTCTACCAGAGCGGTACCACCGGTCATGTTCTCAATGAGCCTGCCGATGCGAATTCGGGCCTCAGCGGTTACCCCGTCCCTGGCTTTGAAATACTTCTCAACGTACTTGCCGATTTCAGGGTGGTTAAAGTCTTTTTCTGAAGGAAGAGTGGCAATGTACCCGCCGGCTACATCATGGGAAAGACGGCAAATTTCATAGATATAGCGAGTGACGTTCTGCTTGACTACGTTGGCCAGCAGCGGGTCCACAAAGTATGCCCCGGAAGATGTGGGCCTGCCCTCGGAAGAACAGGCAATGGAACCGCAGTAAAGAGTCTCCGCCAGGTGAATCATTTCCACCACTTTATCCTTGATATGGGAGGCCTTGGCCACACCGTTATAGTCAGCGGCCAGTGCCGTAGCACCGATAATTACGTCACTTACCCCGGTCTTACAGCCGCCGTAGTTTTGGCGGTGATAAGAGGCAAATCTCTCCACCAGCATACCGGCAAAATGGCTTTCTCCGCACATGAACACCCTATCCCAGGGAACGAACACATCTTCTAAAACAGTGAGGGCCTCGCCGCCCACAATGCCGTATTTCACGTTGCCGCAGTCCATATCCCCTTCCAGGCGACGCTCGTCGTTCATCTGCCGTCCGAAAATATGCTTTACTCCCGGTGCATCCACGGGCACGGCACAGGCAACGGCGTAATCTTTATCCTCCTCCGTCAGGGCCACGGTGGGCATGATAATCATCTCATGGGAGTTGACAATACCTGTCTGGTGGGCTTTGGCGCCGCGAATGATAATACCTTTGTCATTCTGTTCCACCACATGCACGTACATATCCGGGTCTGACTGCTGGCTGGGACTCTTGCCCCGGTCCCCTTTGGGGTCCGTCATGGAACCGGCGGACATCAAATCGTTTTCCTGAACGTATTTCAGAAACTCCTTAAACCTTTTATGGTATTCGGTACCCAGTGCTTCGTCCATTTCATAGGTAGTGGAGTAAATGGCATTTAGCGCGTCAAAACCCACACATCGCTGGAAACAGGTGCCGGTACGCTGGGCGATCATCCTAAGCATCTTTACCTTTTTTACCAGGTCTTCAGCACTTTGATGGATATGGGTAAACCGGTTGATTTTTTGTCCGGTCAAATGAGACTGGGTGGTAACCAAATCCTCAAACTGCGGGTCGTGGGCCATGTCATAGGTCATTGCCGCTGCATTGATGTGCGGCTTCAGCAGTGGATGCTGGGTAAAATCCTCAATTTTTTCACCGAATGCATATATTTCGGTGTTAAGTTGTCTTAGGCTTTCCACATATTCTTTACCAGTTTTTAAAACCATGTAAAAACCCCCTCTAAAAGTATTTAAATATAAAAGCTAGCAAGTTATATACCAATTATCGATAAAGTCTGTACCCCTTAGAAAACAACAAGAATGCACCTTCGATTAAATTTTACTTTACAAAACCGATGCACAGCGTAATCTAATTATCCTATCCGGCTGGGCTTGCGATGTTACGACGCATCATCCCAGTGTTAGAGAAAAAAACTGAGTCCTTGGCAGTACTGCCAAGGACTCAGTCGTAGGCTCTCGGAAATAAGAGTAGAGTTACGAACGAATGTCCATTAATTTGATGGGAGTGGTTAAAGCCAACTAAACATTTTAAATTCCGGGCATAGGTAGTGCTCCCCCGGGGGTATTTCTCGTGTAAAAGAATTATTTCCTTAAGGTGTATTTCCGCATAACCCCTTGCCTCACTGAGAAATCAGTTTTGCCTTTATTATAAAGCGTTTGGCCAGCCTGTGCACCGTAAAATACCACCCGCTTTGGGGCTCGTAAAGCGGGCGGCGGGAGGATATAATGGGAAGGTGCCCAGGCAGATAAATTACCAGAATGGCAAGAGCAACAAAGAACTGATGAATTGGCTTAAAGGGCGGGATGTCAAGGGGACGGGGATGTCAAGGGGACGGGGTTGCCGACACTCAATAACTCCGTTCCCCTGATATTTCCCCTAGCTTGGAAGTAGTTGTCAATAACCCCGTCCCCTTGACACGAATTTTATTTCTATTTTCCCTTTGATCTTTCTAACCAAGAAGTTGCCCAGGTATTCTTCCCGCTCATCAGGGTAATTCAGCCTGAAGTGAGATCCGCGGCTTTCCCTGCGCATCAGTGCGGACAGGCATATGGAGTGGGCTACGTCCAGCATCATTCCCAGCTTGAGCGCTGATACCGTTTTTTTGTCCGGCAGTTTATTTTTGAGGGAGTTTATTACCGCAAGGCTTTCCTCAAGCCCCTTGGCGTCTCGGAGGATGCCGGCACAGCGGCTCATGGTCGCCCTTAAGGTTTCCTCCATTGAAGACACATCTCCGGTCTCCCGTCCGGGGTCGAACGGGGGTGCGGTTTCTTTCTGGGTCGTTTTCCTTCGTCCGGCCCCTTGCGAGTACCTGGTGGCGGCACCCCCGGCCACGCGGCCCAGGGCCAGACACTCAGCCAAAGCGTTAGCACCTATCCGGTTAGCCCCGTGAATTCCCCCGGCCACCTCCCCGATGGCCCAGAGTCCGGGAATCTCGGTTTCTCCCCCCGGTTTCACCGCAACCCCGCCCATGGTAAAGTGGGCGACCGGGCCCACATGCAACTCCGAGGCATCCGGGGGGACGGCCCCGGGCAGTAAGTGGCGGTACTTTTCGGGGCGATCCATAGTGGATAAATCCATGGTAACAGCCTCCCCGTCCGGGCCGACACCGCGGCCGGCGCGGATTTCAGAGGCTATAGCCCGGCTCAGCCTGTCCCTGGTCAGGTTTGACACGTCTTTCATACCGTAGAGATCCCTTATATCCTCGCCGTAGCGGTTGCGCAAGGTCGCCCCGGCAGCGGCCACCATGATTTCATATAAGACTATCACCCGGGGCTTGCCGGGCATGTGCAGGTAGGTGGGGTAAAACTGGACAAATTCCATGTCCACCAGGGAAAGGCCGGCGGATAAAGCCATGGCCTGCCCGAGACCAACGGCTCCCGGAACGTTGTTTGTGTGCAGGTACAAACGTCCCGCACCGCCGGTAGCAAGGATTACCGACCCGACGCGAATAAAAACAGGTTCGCCCTGCCGGGTATATCCCCAGGCGCCGTACACCCCATCCTCATCATTTTGCAGGGACAATACCGTTATCCCCTGCTCCATCCGAACTCCCACCTCCCTGGCCCGGGCCACCAGGGGGTTCAGAAGGTCAACGCCGGAACTGCGCCTTGTCCCCAGCACCCGGGGAAAGGTATGTCCCGGGAATTTGGTATAAAGTAGGCTGCCGTCGTCCCTCGCGGTCAGTGAAACCCCGCATTCCATCAGGAAACCGACTTCATCCTTCAGATTGTTGACCATCACAGATATCAACGCCGGATCATTTACACGGCACCCACCGGCCGTAATGTCGCTAAGATGCTGACCGGGATTGTCCCCGGAGTCGCCTGCGCCGGGAATGGCAAAATAACCTTTAGATATGGCCGTATTGCTGGCCTTGCCGACGGGGGCATCGCTGACCACCAGCACGTCACCCCCGGACCGGCGGGCCTCCATAGCCGCCCTAATTCCGGCAAGGCCGCTTCCTATAGCGAGCACATCGGTCTGCCAATTTTTCATTTCATTAGGCTTGAAATAAGCCGGTTCACCTCCTTGAGTTGAAAAAGTTGAGCCGGATAGCCGGCCCACTTCAGCTCATGAAATAATTTTCGGATCAAGGGCTGACGCCTTACAGCAATGCCTCGGCCTTCTCCACCGTGAAGAACACCTTGTCATCCTCAACCCGGGCCCTCCCGGTAAAACGGTACCCTTTCTTTTCCGCCACAGCAGCCACCTGCATAATCCCGGTTTCGGCGAGGTTCTCCCGGGTTTTGACCATTTTATAAACCCCCAAGACCAGGGTATCATCGGACGGGATTTCCTTTACCCTTCCCACAACAATCAGGTGGGGCTGCCCTTCCCGGGAGACCGTTGTTACAGGTATAAAAGCGGATCGGGAAATGAAATCCTTCATTTCTGGAGTAAGTACCGCCGCGCAGCCTTCTTCACAACCGCAACCCATTCACTTCACCTCCATTCCTCGGGTTTTCTGAAATAATACCACCCAAGGCAGAGGAGGCGCTGTTAATTATTTTACACGGCCGGCCAGGGGACAGTGATCTTTCAGTATATAGTACTTGTCGTTCCTGATGAGATAGTTTTTTTCCGCCAGTTCCTTAAGGGTCTGGACCACCATCACCCGGGAGGCTCCGACGAAATCGGCGATATCCTGCTGGGTCAGGTGGATTTTAATTATGGTGCCTTCGGTACACGGCTCGCCGTGCTCACCGGCCAGCCGGATCAGCAGGTTAAATACCCTCTCCCTGGTGTTCCCGGCATTTAATTCGGTCACCTGTTCCCATGTATCATAAAGGCGGCTACCCAGGCTTATTATAATCTGCATGGCCAAGTCGGGGCTCTGGCGAACGATTTCCTCAAAGCTCCGGCGGGTTACGGTGCAAACCCGGGAATCCTCCAGAGCCACGGCGGTGGCTGGGTGGAAGCCCTCCCGGAAAAGGGCGGCCTCACCCAGCACATCTCCCCTCCCGGCCAACTGCAGGATCACTTCTTTCCCGTTCCACTTTGTCAAAAAAAGGCAAATCCCTCATGCACAGACGACAGTTATTTTTCACCAAAACTATCCCCTCCAGGCCGGAATTAGCGGTATTTCAGATGTAAAACTTTTTAGCACCACGAAATGTTCAAATTGTATAATCTTTAAAACAATTCTAATTCAATGGAGGCGAATTGAAAATGCCCAAATTAACTGAGGAAGTAAAGAGAATGACCCTGGAACTGGGGGCGGTTGCAGTGGGTACGGGCTCCCGCGGACCGCTACATACAAGCGCCGCAGGGCTACAGGCCCACAGATTATCTTCCGGGTGCCGGAAGTGTAATCACATTCGCCTATAAACTGAATAAAGGACCAGTTCACAACCTTCCCCGCACCAGAAACCAATACATGGTGGAATTTGAGGCGGTAAACCAGATTTTGCTTCAAATGGCACACAAAATTGCCCGCTTCCTGGAAGCAAAGGATGTCATCGGCAAAGTTAAAGAAATGAAGGACATAATTTTGATATAGCCAATATGCCTGACAAGGGGACGGGGTTATTGACAACTACTTCCAAGCTAGGGGAAATATCAGGGGAACGGAGTTATTGAGTGTCGGCAACCCCGTCCCCTTGACATTTTTTTCTTTATGTCGGGCTGGAAAAGGCGGGCGTAATTTTTGACCATCTCCACGCTGGAGTGGCCCAGCATTTCCTGCAGCGACAGTATGTCTCCCTCGGCCATGACCCACATCTTGGCGAAGGTGTGGCGAAAGGTGTGGGGGCTGACCCGCACGTTTTCGATGCCGGCCCTTTGACCATACTGGTGTATGCTCTCCTGGATGGTGCGCACACCTACCTTTTGGCAGTCAACGTTGGGAAAAAGATAAGGAATATTCAGCCTGACGAGAGCTTTTTGCCTTATCTCCATGTACTGCTTCAATACCCCCTGGATTGGCGGGGACAGCGGCAGGAGGCGCTCCTTACTGTTCTTGGGCTTTCTGATTTTTATCTCCTGCGGCACGCCCAGTTCGATGACGAGATCCTGCAGGTTGACCGCCAGCAGCTCGCCTATTCTCACCCCGGTATCCAGCATCAGGCACATGATGGTGTAGTTCCTGAAGCCGGTAAAGGTGGAAAGGTCCGGCTGGCGCAGGAGATCCCGGATCTGGTCTTCCGTCAAGGTGGGCACAATGTGGCGGATGTGGCGTACCTGGCGCAGGTCTGTCAGGGGATCCATCTCGAGAATGCCCTTTTTCTTTAAAAAGCCGAAAAAAACCTTCAGGGTCCGGATCTTGCCGTTTATGGACTCCGGCCGGTTGCCGCGGTTGTCCCGCTGGTAGAGTATAAAATCCTCCACCATGTCGAGGGTGATTTCCGCCGGCGCGGTGGGCAGGCGGCGTTTTAGCAGGTAGTCCCTGAAGTAGTGAAGGTGCTTGGTGTACCACCTGATAGTGGACTGGCGTATTTCCATTAATTTGCGGTCCCGGAGGAAAAGTTCGGTGGACAGGTCGAAATCCTGGCTGCCGGGGTGGGCTGACCGGAGTGGGGTCGGGATGCGGGTAATAGTTAGCTGGTTGCGAATCCTGGGCATAGCGAATACCTCCCTAGAACGTTTGTTTGGTATTGCGCTGGATTTTTTCTTAGGGCAGTATTTTTTTCTATCCCTTGAGGCGAGTGGGATAGGCGGTGGACTCTTTTTACAGTCTTACGCGGAAAAAGAAGAATGGCTTCAAGGTTAAAACCCTGAAACCATTGATAAATCTGGGCTGGTGCCGAAGGTGGGAGTCGAACCCACACGAGTGATTAGCTCGGCGGATTTTGAGTCCGCTGCGTCTGCCAGTTCCGCCACTTCGGCATGGAGTCGATATAAAGTATAGCAAGAGCCATGTGCTTTGTCAATATTGGCATTGGGGGCCTTGATGGAAATATGTGCCATTTGCAAGATGTAAATCTGTTAAGATTTGGCTGTGTGCAGGAGTGAGGGTGTTGCTGTCGAATTATTTGAATGGTTAAACTATCGGGAAGGAGGTGGCGGGGTCATGCAGACCGATGATGAGTTGCTGGTGAGGCGAAGCCGGGATGGGGACCTGGACTCTTTTGACGAGCTGGTAAGTCGTTACCAGTCCAGGGTTTACACGGTGGCGTTCAGGTTTATGGGAAACCATGCCGATGCCGGCGACCTGGCGCAGGAGGCTTTCATCCGGGCCTTTCAGTCCCTGCCCACCTTCAGGGGAGACTCAAGTTTCGCCACCTGGCTTTACCGTATAGTGTCAAACGCCTGCCGGGACGAGCTGAGAAAGCAGCAAAGGCAGAAAAAGGTGTCCCTGGACGAGATGATCATGCAGCCCGGGGGAAACCCATCGCTGGCGGCGGCGGGCCCCACCCCCGAGGAGCACCTGGAAAGCATTGAAATGAGGGATATGGTCCAGCGGCATCTGAGTGAGCTTTCCGGCGATCACAGGCTTATACTGGTAATGAGGGATATACAGGGTCTGTCGTACGAGGAGATAGCCTCGGCGCTGGACTGTAATGTGGGCACCGTGAAGTCAAGGCTGAGCAGGGCCAGGCATGCCCTCAAAAACAGGTTGACGGGGCATAGGGAACTTTGTCGGGACGGAATTCGTCTACCAGATAAGTAAGGAGGGGTGGAACATGCAATGCCATGAAATTCAGGAATCGCTTTCTGCATACCTTGACGGCATGCTGGATCCCTCCGTGACGGATTCGGTAGACCGGCATTTAAAGCGGTGCCCGGTGTGCCGGAGTGAGGCCGAAGACTTGAAAATGATAGTCCGGCTGGTGCGCGAGCTGCCTGAGGTGGAGCCTCCCGCCGGTTTCAGGACAGAACTGAGGGCAAAACTGGATCGGGTGCCGGCGCCGGCAGGGAAGGCGGGCTTGATACAGAAGATATCAAGAGGAAGGTGGGCCGGCATTGTGGCGCTGGCGGCAAGCTTTCTGCTGGTGGTTGGAACAGCCGCTTCTGTGTGGGACGGTTTTCCCCTGAAGAGCGGGGTGCAGGAAATAAGCGTTAAGAAAGGTGATTATGAAGCGGTGACCGCTTCGCCCGGTGACAGGAATGGCGCAAAGACAGCCGGGGGGGGCACTGAGAGGCTGCCCGTTGTTGCTGGAACAAACACGGCCCAGGAAAGTATGGCCGGCTATCATTCCGAAAAAATGGATTTGAAAACAGATTTTAATAGCATAACTAGTCCGGAAAGGATAAAAAAGCAGGAGGACAAAATTAAGCTGGAAGCAGTCCGTGATGAGGCTGTTACGCTGCAGTCCTTGAATGCTGCCCCGGACGGAAACGGGGTTGCCGGGCGTGGCGCCGCAGCGGCCCCGGCCTCTACCCAGCCTCCACTGCACAAGAATGCAATACTGGGCTTGCAGGTTGGCGATAAAACCAGCGCCACCCGGGAGTTCTTCAGCATTGCCCGGAGATACGGCGGTGTTGCGGCCGTCCTGCCGGACACCGGTGAGAGGGAAATACTGCTGAGGGTTCCTGAAGAGAGTTTTGAAAAGGTTATCTCGGATGTGGGAAGGACGGGCAAGATCACCAGGGAGGACTATTCCGGGCAAGCGGGGACAGCAGCTCTGCCTCCTCGCATGGAGAAAATTGAGGCTTTCGGCAGGGGTGGGCCGGAGCCGGAAAAGGCTGCCGCCAACGGGGCGGTGAGCCAGGATGTATATGCGGCGGGAGCGGCCGCAAAGGATCAGGACATTTCCAGGATGGACAGCGGCGCTGTAATGGCCACCATCAGGATAAGGCTGGAATAATCAGATTCGGGTTTATTTCTATGCTTTTTTATTTTGGAAAATGTGTTTTCATCTTGTAAAAAAAATCTAAACAGTGGTAAAATGAGTAGTAATATTGACCTCCGGGGCCGGTTAATCCGGTCTCTGAAAGCTTAAGTCATAAAAAGTGCTTTGGTGAGGTTATTATATTTATAATAGGGAAAGGAGGGCCTGTTTTATTGATTATGAAGGAAAAGGTTGAAGCGGTTTTAGATAAAGTCCGTCCCGCCCTTCAAAGGGATGGAGGCAATGTTGAACTGGTCGACGTCACCCCCGACGGGCAGGTCAGGGTAAAGCTGGTTGGCGCCTGCGGGAGTTGCCCCATGTCGACCTACACCCTGAAGATGGCCATTGAAAGGACCATCAAGCAGGAGATACCCGAAATCAAGGAAGTTGTTCAGGTTTAATTATCGATATGGCAAGAAAAAAGAGGGCCGGAATTCCGGCTCTCTTTTTGGTTATATCGATCACGCAATGGTTATAACCTTTGCCTCTTCCGAAAGGTAGCTGTTTATCTCCAGCATGTTGCCAATACGTCCCACCTTGAGCTTGTCCTTGAGCTTGTAATACTCCAGGCAGGTGCCGCAGGAAACGATGGTAACTCCCTTGCCGGACAGAGTTTGCAGCAGTTCGAGGACCGGGGACCCCTCGCAGGGCGACATCACGCCGCTGTTGAGAAAAAGGAGCGCTGCCGGCGGGGGATTCATTTCATTGAGGGTTACCATCAGGCTTTTCATCAGTACCTGTCCCAGGTCCGGCGAACCCTGTCCCAGCAGGTTTGTGGTCATGAAATAGACCACTCCGGCCGACCGCCCTTTCCCCTCTGCCTGCGCCGCCGGGACTTTCTCCACCGCCCCGGGGGCTCCCTTGGTTATGGTTATCCGGTAATCACCTTCCACCTTTTCCACCGAGGCTTCATATCCCGCATTCTTTGCAAACAGACTGACATTTTCCCTGGCGGTGTCGTTGTCCACAACGGCTATTACCGATCCCTCACTGATTGAGTCCAGGGCCTTTTTCACCTTTATCACCGGCTGTGGGCAGGCCAGTCCCCTGCAGTCAATACTGATTACTTCCGGCATATCTGCGTTCTCCTTTCTTCGGGGACATTCCTCGAAGAGGTGTGTCTCCATTCCTTTATTTTAGATTTATCAGTTTGTTTTCCTGCTTGATTGCCCTCCCCACTATTTCGGCCCTGACGCCTTCCCTTGCAAATCCCTCCATAATTAACCCGGCATGGCTTGCAGGGACCGATATAAAAAGTCCTCCCGATGTCTGCGGGTCAAATAGTATGGCCGTGGTTTCCGGTCTCAGGCTTTCGGGAATTGCTATTTCATCCGCCAGGAAGTCTCTGTTGGCGTACGATCCGGCCGGGATCATGCCCATGGCCGCCAACTCCCTGACACCGGGCAGCACCGGGACTTTGTCAGCCCATATCTCCAGGGATACATGGCTTGCGCGGGCCATCTCGGCTGCGTGTCCCAGCAGCCCGAAGCCGGTAATGTCGGTGCAGGCCGAGACATTGAACCTCAACATAACTTCCGAGGCCTTCCGGTTCAGTTCCAGCATGTTGTCCACCGAGGCCCTTAACACGTCTTCAGGGGCCAGTTCTCCTTTTGCCGCAGTGTTTATTATCCCCGTGCCCAGCGGCTTGGTGAGTATCAGCAGGTCTCCGGGCAGGGAGCCGGCATTGGAAAGCACCTTTTGGGGGTGTACTATTCCTGTCACGGCCAGCCCGTATTTAGGTACGTCGTCCTGTATGGTGTGCCCCCCGGCGATTATCGCCCCGGCCTCGACAACCTTTTGGGCGCCGCCTTTCAGTATCTCCCCCAGCAGTTCCGGCGGAAGGCAGCTGGGGAAGCATACTATGTTAAGCGCCAGGAGGGGCTTTCCCCCCATGGCGTAAACATCGCTTAAAGAATTGGCTGCCGCTATCTGGCCGAAAAGGTACGGGTCATCCACCACCGGGGTGAAAAAGTCAACCGTCTGTATTACGGCAATGTCGTCGCTCAGCTTGTATACCGCGGCGTCGTCTGATGTGTCCGGGCCTACAATGAGGGCAGGGTCGGAGATGGCGGGCAGTTGCCGCAGAACCTGCGACAGCGCGGCGGGCGCCAATTTGGACGCTCACCCCGAGGCCGTTGTCATGGCAGTCAGTTTTACCTCCGCCATTTTTATACCTCCTTTTAAACTGAATCCGGACTTAACCAGTTTTATATTATCACCAATCAATACAAAAATTGAGTCCATAAATATTTTTTATGTTTTTGGAGGCTTTTATAAAGTAATTTTTGCACCGAGGCTTTATCCAGCAATTAGTAATGTTTGTTAAATTTTACTCATATATTTTTCGAAAGGAGGGGTTTTTATGGCCTGGCATGATTTCAAGAAAAGGTTGAAAAGACAGATGTCGGATATGCTGGAGATTCCCAGCGATATTATATTGGACTTGCCCAAGGTGGTACTGGTGGGGGACCTTCAGGTTTTTATCGAAAACCACAGGGGAATCGTGGAGTATTCCGCCGAAAGCGTCCGGGTCAACGTGGGTGACTACGAGGTGGCGGTTTCCGGGGATGGTTTGCTGCTGCGCAATATACTGCCCGATGAGATCTGCCTTGAGGGGCGGATAAAAAGCGTACAATTCAACCGTTGACAGCTTTGAGGGGATTGTCTTTCCCGGCTGGGGGACAACCCCTTGAGTGTCTTGCGGGCATGGCGGTATTCTCTCTATTACAGGTCTCACGGGAGGGATGGCAATTGTTTCTTTTCAGGCTGGTTTCATTTTTATTTGGGTATGTCAGCATACTGGTCAGGGGAGAAAATCTGGAAAAGTTTTTAAACATGGCCGCCAGCAGGGGGATTTTCCTTTGGGACATAAGGAAGGTGGGGCAGAATGAGATTTTCGTCAAGACCAGGTTAAGCGCGGTCAGGCCCTTGAGGCACATAGGCAGGAGCACCAGGACCCGTTTTGCTTTCAAAAACCGGGAAGGTCTGCCCTTTATGATAAGCAGGGTCAAAAAGCGGAAATCCATTGTCATCGGGGCCGTGCTTTTTTTACTGGGGCTTTATGTTTTAAGCTCCTTTGTCTGGTCCGTGGAGGTAAAGGGAAACCGGAGCCTTGCCTCCGGGGAGATACTGGACATTGCCGCCCAGGCCGGGCTGAAGGTGGGATCATTCAAGCTGAGGGTGGACGAGGAAAGGGTGGAGGAGCTTATCCGGGAGCGGCTCCCCGAAGTCTCCTACGTGGGGGTGAACGTAAGCGGCACCAGGGCGACTATAGAAATTGCCGAAAAGATAATAATGCAAAAAAAAGAGGCGCACCCGTCGGACATAGTGGCCTGCAAGTCCGGTTTGATTAAGGAAGTGCTGGTTTTGGTGGGAAATCCCGCCGTTAAGGAGGGTGATACCGTTGTTCCCGGCCAGGTGCTGATATCCGGGGTCATCCCGCCTCCGGAAACACAAAGCCCAAACCCTCCGGGCAATGCCGGCATAGGCCAGGCCAACCCCCTGCCGGTGTCTCCCCCCACTTATGTCAAGGCAAGGGGGGTAGTGAGGGCAAGGGTCTGGTACGAGGGGTACGGAGAGGCGCCATTGCAGGAGGAGGCAGCCAGAGAGACCGGCAGCCGGCTTTCCAGGGTCCGCATTAAAATCGGCGACAAGGAAATAATTTTATCAGGTGCACAAAATATTCCTTTTGGCAACTTCAAAATTGAAAGGAGTGTTAAAAAGCCGCCCAGTTGGAGGAATCTTTCAATACCCGTCGAAGTAATATCTGAAGATTACTACGAGGTGGAAAAATATAGAATACAGCGCAGCCGTATTGAAGCCCTGGAACTTGCCAGGAAAAAAGCTCTGGAGTCGGCAAGGTCCGGAATGAATAATATCAGGGGCGAATACCATGCGTTTGAAGAAAAAACCGGGGAGATATCTTCGAAAAATCCCGAAAATATTGTAAGAGTGAGGGCGTATATTGAAACACTGGAAGACATAGGTGTCGAGAAACCGATAAAGTAACCGGCCCTGCTTTCAGGCGGTAAATTCAACAATAATAATGTTTGCAGTCACGGGAGGTATATATTTATTGCAGGAAAATACCGAAGCTAGGGTTGTTCTGGAAGATATCGGTGCGGCGGCCGAGATATTCGGGCGGAACGACGAACATCTTGCCCTTATTGAAAGGGTTCTGGGTGTAAGGGTGGTGGCCCGGGGCGAGGAACTGGTTATACTGGGAAACCCTGAACAGGTAAGGCTTGCGGAGGAAGTTTTTGACCAGCTGCAGAGTTTTTACAGGGCGGGCAACAGGCTGACCCTGCATGAAATCAACTATGCCCTGAAGTCTGTAAAGGCGGGTGTAAAGGACGCGCTGCTCAACCTTACCGCCGATATATCCCTTGTGTCCGTGAGGGGCAGGCAGATAAGGCCCAAAACTATGGGCCAGAAGTTGTACATGGAGGCTATTAAAAAGCATGACATAGTATTTTCCATAGGCCCGGCCGGTACAGGAAAAACGTACCTGGCGGTGGTTATGGCCATCCGGGCGCTGCGCAACAAGGAAGTTCAGCGGCTGGTGCTTGCCAGGCCGGCGGTGGAGGCCGGCGAAAAGCTGGGATTTTTGCCCGGGGACCTTCAGGAAAAGGTCAACCCGTACTTAAGGCCTCTGTATGACGCCCTTTATGATGTGCTGGGCATGGAAAACACCCAGAAGTACCTTGAAAGGGGCATTATTGAGATTGCCCCCCTGGCCTACATGAGGGGGAGGACGCTGGACGACGCCTTTATCATTCTTGACGAGGCTCAGAATACCACCGCCGAACAGATGAAAATGTTTTTAACCAGGCTGGGCTTTGGGTCCAAGGCTGTTATAACCGGGGACATTACTCAGATAGACCTTCCCAGGGGGCAGGTCTCCGGCCTGGTCCACGCGCAGAAAATACTTACGAAGATCAAAGGAATAGCATTTCACTACCTGACGGGAGAGGATATAGTACGCCACCCGCTGGTTCAGGACATTATAAGGGCTTACGACCAGGGAGATGAAACCAGTAGAGAAACCTAGGTCAGGAGAGTAAACAAATGCCTTCTTTAGGATCTCTGAGAAAGGATATACATAACGGCATAGCCTTTCTCATGAAAAAAAGGAAATTTCGCAGGGGCAGCGCTGCGGTGCTGTTTTTTTTGTTATTGACTTTTTTGATATCCGTGGACTTTGTCCCGGACAAGGTGGACCTTCAGCCTGGACAGGTTTCCAGGGATACCATTTTTGCCCCCAGGACAGTGGTCTTTGAGGATAAGGCTAAAACCGAAGTAAATAAGAGGATGGCCGCCGAGTCAATAGAAAAGCAGTATGACCGCCAGGAGGGGGTCGAAACTGCTGTTTTGAAGGACATCGGTACGGTTGCTCAATCAATTGGGGCCATTCAGCAGGAAGCCGGTGCGGGCGCGGGGGATAAGGCCAAGAAATTGGGGTCGTCCATTCCTTTTACCCTGCCTGATCAGACACTGCGCCAGCTTGCCGAGCCTGATCCTCAGTCCCTTGAGAATTTGATCAAGGAAATAAATTCTGAAATATCCAGGGCTATGAATTCCAAGGGCGGGGTTACATCCGAAAACCTGAACGACGTGGTGGAGGATATCAACGGGAGAATATCGGGAATAAAACTGCCCAGGGCCTACACCGACCTGGGGTGTGGCCTGGTCAAACATTTTATGCGCCCCAACACCTTTTTGAATGCGGAAAAAACCAGGGTCCTGCAGTTGGCGGCAAGGGAGTCGGTGCCGCCGGTGATGGTTACCATCCGCAAAGAAGAAAAAATTATAGGGGCCGGTGAGGTTGTTACTCCGGAACATATTATGAAACTTGAGGCCCTTGGCCTTTCCAGGGGAGGGTTCCCCTGGAGAAACCTTACGGGCAGCGCCCTTCTGGTTGCCCTGTTGATGGTGGTTGTCCTTTTTTACCTCTACCAGCAAAACAGGGAGTTGTATAAAAATGCGGGAGTTTTGTACCTTCTGGGCATAATTGTGGTGGTGACCCTGTCGGTGGCCAGGGGGATACTGGCCATTGAACTGACCAGGGCCCCACAGTTCGGCGCCCTTATGGGCTATATGGTTCCCACCGGCGCCGCGGGTATGCTGGTGGCGATACTTATAGATTCCAGACTGGCTGTGCTGGTGGTGAGCCTGATCAGTTTTCTGCTGGCGCTTATGACCGGAGGGGTGAATTTCGGCATTGTGGGCCTGGTGGGGGGCATAACCGGGGTCTACAGCGTCAGCAAGCTGAGCCAGAGGGGCGACCTGGCCAGGGCCGGGTTTTATACCAGCGCCGCTACGGTGGCGGCCATAATCATAATGGGGGTGCTGGGCAATGCCTCGCCGGCCCTGATTATGAGTTCGGCGCTTATACTGGGTGTGACCAACGGGATACTGGCCTCTATTTTAACCAACGGGTCCTTGCCATACCTTGAAAATGTTTTTGGCATCACATCATCCGTAAGAATGCTGGAGCTCTCCCACCCCAGCAGCCCGCTGCTCAAGAAACTGCTGACCGAGGCGCCCGGAACCTACCATCACAGCATTCTGGTGGGCAACCTGGCCGAGGCGGCGTCCGAGGTGGTGGGGGGAGACAGCCTGCTGGTGAGGGTGGGCGCCTATTACCACGATATAGGAAAAATAAAGAGACCGTACTTTTTTATCGAAAATCAGATGACCTGTGACAATCCCCATGATAAAATAGCCCCCACCCTGAGCACTCTAATACTGACCTCCCACGTCAGGGACGGGCTTGACCTGGCCAGGGAGTACAAGCTGCCCCAGGCCATAAGTAATATTATTGAGCAGCATCACGGCACAGGACTTGTGACATACTTTTATCACAAGGCCAGGGAGAACGGCGGCAATAACATCAATGAAGACGAGTTCAGGTATGAAGGCCCCAAGCCCATGACCAAGGAGGCGGCCATTGTTATGCTGGCCGATTCGGTGGAGGCGGCGGTGCGGTCGATGCAAAACCGTACCCACAGCAGGATTGAGGGCCTGGTAAGGAAGATACTGAGGGATAAATTGCTTGACGGACAGCTGGACGAGTGTGAACTGACTTTTAAGGACCTGGAAAAAATAGCCGAGTCGTTTTTGAGGGTGCTTAGCGGAATTTTCCATTCCCGGGTGGAGTATCCCGATCTGACCAAGGAAATGGAAAGGAGAAAATCCAAACATGGCGGTTCTAATAAGCAACCTCCAGGAGGAGGTGCCCTTTGAGGCCGATCTGGAGGAACTGGTGGAAAAAGTGGTGCTGGCGGTGCTTAAACAGGAGGGATACCGGGACGGCGCCGAAGTAAGCCTGGTTATGACCGACGATGATTATATACAAGAACTTAATGCAAAATACCGTGGAATAGACAGTCCCACCGATGTTCTTTCCTTTGCCCAGCACGAAGGGGATCCAATGCCGGACTCCGGCGAGGAGGACCTGCTGGGTGATGTGGTGGTATCCCTGCCGGCCGCAGTCCGCCAGGGCGAGGAGTACGGGCACGGTCTGAGGCGGGAGCTGGCTTACCTCACGGCTCACGGGGTTCTGCACCTTTTGGGATACGATCACTGTGACCCGGAGAGTACTTCGGCAATGAGGGAAAAGGAAGAAGCCGCCCTTAAGTTTCTCGGTCTCAACAAGGTGTAAAGGTTATTCAGGCCATGATAAATCATAATAGAGGAAACAATACTATGCTTAAAAGTTTTGCCTGCGCGGTTAAAGGGATAATATGGGTTGCAGCTAGCCAGAGAAATATGAAGATACACCTGGCTGCCGCTGTGGCAGTGCTTGTGGCCGCCATCCGGTTTCAAATCAATTATCTGGAAGCGGCCCTTGTTTTTTTAGCCATAGCTCTGGTTATGGTGGCCGAGATGGTGAATACGGCGGTGGAGAAAGCCGTTGACCTGGTGACCCTGGAGTATCACCCTCTGGCCGGGCGCGCCAAGGACGCGGCAGCAGGAGCCGTTTTGCTTGCGGCCTTTTTTTCCGCTGTTATCGGGCTTATTGTTTTTTTGCCGTACATAAGGAAATGGCTGGCCGGTATCTAAACTGATTCTGAATGACGCTGCCGTCGGAGTACAGATCCCGGAAGCCGGAATGCAGAGTCAGTAAATGGCCTTAGGGGTGTGTAGCGTGAAAACATTTCGATTACCTGGCTGAAGAGGCAAGCCTAAAAAAGGGCGCACTAATCCCTTGGCGTGAAAATGAAATTTTTAGGCGGGTTGTAATGATATTGCTGAAATGTCCGAGTCTTGA
>JBMOPC010000032.1:0-17000 GCA_049323915.1 Bacillota bacterium | reverse complement strand
CCCTTTGAAAAGGGAACCGTCTTTCAAGGCCAGGGTGGGGGCGGAAGATAAAACTGTTTTGCTGTACGTCGGGCGGCTGGCCCCGGAGAAGGACCTGGACATTCTGATAAGATCATTCGGTAATTTAAATAAATATCACCCGGGCACCCACCTGGTAATAACCGGTGCAGGGCCGCTGGAGGCCGGCCTGAAAAGGGAAGCGCCGCCCAACGTGACCTTTACCGGTTATCTGCACGGCGAGGAATTGGCTGAAGCCTATGCTTCAAGCGATATCTTTCTTTTCCCGTCCACCACTGAAACGTACGGAAACGTGATCCTGGAGGCCATGGCTTCGGGCCTGCCTGTGGTGGCCCCCTGCTCGGGGGGAGTGAAGGAGAACCTTTTTAACCTTTATAACGGTCTGGCCTGCCGACCGCGGAACTGTGCGGATATGGTCAAAGCCGCCATTGAATTAATAGAAAATGAATCTCTGCGGAAAACCCTGGCCGGGCAGGCCCGCGCCCATGCCCTTACAAGATCCTGGGACAACGTCATTAATAAACTGGTTGACGGGTACGCCGAGACAATTGCCCAAAAATCCCGGAAAACAGCGTAATCAATGACCTTGAGCACGAAAAAACAGGTGGTCGGCATTGAAATAGAAGAATCCGAGGATGCAAATATTTCTTGTGATCGCCCGGGAGGCAGTTAAGCATATGATGGTTTCGGTGATCGGCGCCGGCTACGTGGGGCTGGTGGCGGCATGCTGCCTGGCCCACTCGGGGCATGAAGTGACCTGTATAGAGCGTGACGAACAGAAAAGGGAAAAAATCAAAAAGGGACAGCTTCCTTTTTACGAGCATGGGCTGGAAGAACTTCTGGCGAAAGGGCTGGAAAGTGGGCGGCTTAATTTTTACGCTGATTTATCTCAGGATATGAACGCCGCAGCAGTAATGATGGTGGCGGTGGGCACTCCGTCCTTACCCGACGGCAGGGTTGATCTCTCCCAGATATATTATGTTATGAAGGTTATTTCGGAACAGCCTGTCAGGCCCCCGGTGCTGGTTATGAAGAGCACTGTGCCCCCCGGCCTGGGGATGAGTTTGCAAAAACTCTTTCTGTCCGGCAGGGAAACAGGGACTGCTTATGTCTCCAATCCGGAATTCTTACGCGAAGGGCAAGCGGTAAGGGATTGGTACAACCCGGACAGAATAGTCCTAGGGGGGGGCAGCCGTAAGGCCATTGAACTGGTAAAGGGTTTATACTGGGATATTGACGCCCCAGTATGTGTTATGGATATTGCCAGCGCTGAAATGGTTAAATATGCCTCCAACGCATTCCTGGCCACCAAGATTTCCTTTATCAATGAAATTGCCAATCTGTGCGAGCTGTTGGGGGCTGATATTTCGTCTGTGGCTCCGGCCGTGGGTATGGACAGGCGTATTGGGAGTCATTTTTTGCAGGCCGGCCTGGGCTATGGTGGTTCCTGCTTCCCCAAGGACACCAGGGGCCTGGATTTCATATCCACCTTAAACGGCCATACCTTTAATTTTTTAAAGGCAGTGATTGAGGTGAATTTCCGTCAGCGAATCCTGGCGGTGAGAAAGCTTTCCGAACAGATGGGTTCCCTGCATGGGAAAAGGATAGGGGTGCTGGGTCTTTCATTCAAGCCGGGGACAGATGATATGCGGGAATCTCCCTCCCTGGATATTATCAGCATGCTGCTGAACGAGGGTGCCCGGGTGTCGGTTTATGACCCCATGGCCGATGCCGGCAGGAAAGCTCTTTTGCTGTCCGGATGCTGCATTAAATCCGACGCCCTGTCGGCTGTGTCGGACTGTCAGGCCGTGGTTGTGGCCACGGATTGGCCGGAATTTTTGGAGATGGACTGGAAAGAGGTGAGGGATAGGATGGATCAACCCTACTTGGTACTGGATGGCAGGAACTGCCTCGATCCCGTAAAACTAAGGAAATCCGGTTTCCGGTATGTGGGCATGGGTAAAAGATGAACAGGTTGCAACCGGCTGTAATTTTCGGAAGGGAGGCTCCACTGTGCGGGTGGCTATTTTTACAGATACCTTCATACCCCAAGTGAACGGGGTGGCCCGGAACACCGGAATGCTTGCGGAAGCCCTTAAAGCCAGGGACATACCCTGCATTGTTTTGTCGCCGGATACCGGCCTCAAAACCGGGCAAGGTTATGAGCTTTATTTTTCGCCTGGTTTTAATTTTCCTTTTTACCCGGAGTGCAAAGTAGTACTGCCTAATTACCTGGATATACGGAGGAGGCTCGACCTGTTCAGGCCGGACCTGGTTCACCTGGCCACCGAGTTTTCCATGGGACTTTGCGGACTTAAGTACGCATCCGGGGCCGGCATCCCTGCTGTGGGATCATATCATACCAATCTTCCCCAGTACCTCTCCTATTACGGCATCTCCTTCTTTTCGGACCTGACCTGGAAATACCTGCGCTGGTTTCACAGCCGGTGTGTCATAAACTATTGTCCGTCGGAATCCACCAGGAGGCTTCTGGAAGACAAGGGTTTCAGAAATCTGGACATATTGGGGAGCGGGGTTGATACTGATTTATTCAGCCCGGAGAAACGCAGGGAATATTTAAGGATCAGGGCCGGCTGCGGTGAGAGCGGCACTGTCCTGCTTTACGTGGGGCGGCTGGCCCCGGAGAAGGACCTGGATGTTTTGCTGGAGGCCTACGGTGTTTTGCGAAAAAGGTACCGGGACATACGTCTGGTAATAACCGGTGACGGCCCCATGACAGAAAAACTGATGCGTGATGCGCCTCCCGGTGTGTTTTTCACCGGCTACCTGCACGGCGGGGAACTGGCTGAAGTCTATGCTTCAAGCGATATCTTCCTTTTCCCCTCCACCACCGAGACATACGGCAACGTAATCATCGAAGCAATGGCCTCCGGGCTGCCCGTAGTGGCCCCGTATTCCGGGGGGATCAGGGAAAACCTTGTTCACCGGCATAACGGCCTGGCCTGCCGGCCCCGCAGCGTCAGCGACTTGGTGGAGTCGGTGGAATTGTTAAAGGAAGACACCGGGCTGAGAAAGATACTGTCCGAACAGGCGCGGAACCATGCCCTGACCAGAACCTGGAACAGCGTTTTTGACGGGATTATCGACGGTTATCATAAGGTTGTTTCCGGTACTGTGCGAGATATAGCATGACAGCTGAAAAAATTTTATAAGAAAGGAGTTCTTTTCAAATAGAAGAATCCGAGGATGCCAATATTTCTTGTTAGCGGCCGGGAAGCAGATAAGCAGATCAAGTGTTTTTAATCATTATTTAATGGAAACCGGGATAACAGTTAAAATGCATGTGCTATTATACTTTAAGAGAAATTATTCAGCCTCCCCATCTCAATATCCCCTCCTTCTTTATTTTGAGCGCCGGCTATTACCGGCGCCTATTTTTTTTGATTCGGTGATTACTCCTCCAGGTGCGGGGCCACTTCGGACCGGTAGGCGGCCACCGCCGGCATCAGCGAGGACAGAAGACCCAGAGCCATAACCGCCGCCAGGATAAAAAACTCCCCCGGATTGAAGCCGGGCAGGGAGCTTAGGGCATACTGCTCCCGCAGCCAAAGACCTATTCCCAGGGACACCCCGTGGCCCAGCAGGAACCCGGCGGCCGCGCCGGCCCCGGTCACCAGAACCGCCTCCAGCATGGTCAGGGCCAGCACTGACCGGCGGCCGGCGCCCAGGGCGCGCAGGACGGCCGTCTCACGCCGGCGGGCAACCCCCGCCCAGTAAAGGGATACCGCCACTGTGGCCGCCGCCATGGCCATGGCCATACCACTGATCACCTCCAGCACCCGCCTGGTCTGACCCAGCAGGTCGAACAGCCCTGCCAGCACCTGGCCGGGAAATACCCCCTGGGCTTCCTTGCCGGCGTTGATCTCCCGGTATAGCTGCATCAGCCCCACCCAGGAGCGGGGTTTCACCAGTACCGCCGTCACTCCTTTTTCCAGGCGCTCCTCGCTGTCTGCGCCGTGTTCTTCAATTCCGTGCACTGCCCAGAGGCTCTCCAGGGTGGTGAAAATCCCCTGGTCGTAAGGGCCGTGGGCAGGCCGCAGGATCCCCACCACCCGGTAGGGCCGGTCCGCGTGTTCGTCCTCTTCCAGGCCCTCTCCGGCCAGGCCGTGGGTGGTGGTGAAGGTGTCCCCCACCTTGAGGTCCAGCTTCCGGGCCGCCGCCGCCCCAATCACCGCCTCGAATTCTTCCTCGAATATCCTTCCCTGTCCGATCTGCAGGTAAGGCCGGGCCCCGGGGCGGGACCGCAGTTCAAAAAGGCTGGCCGAGGCCCCCACCAGCCGGTAGCCACGGTAGTTGTCCCCCAGGCCCAGGGGAACCGCTTCGGCCACCCGGGGGTCGCTCTCCAGGCGGCGGTACAGTTCCCAGGAGATATTGCCGATGGGCACATCCTGCAGGAAAATGGTGTTTAGCACCAGCTGATTCGGACTTCCCTTGGTCCCCACGATCATGTCGAAGGGCTCTGCGGCCCGGGTGATTCCGTCCTTGAAGGCGCCGGCCAGCAGCAGCACCGCCAGGGCCAGGGCCACACCCAGGGCCACCGCCAGGGCCGTCAGGCCCTGCTGGAGAGGCCGGGCCAAAAGGTTACGCCAGGCTATGCGCAGCAGCATGGTCATCCCTCCTTACCCCGTCGTCCGGCTGCCGCAGCTGGTGCTGGCGGGGAAAAAGGGCCAGCACCAGCGGGTCGTGGCTGGCCACCAGCAGTGCGGACCCTTGCCGGCGGCAGAGTTCCCGCAAAAGTCCCAGCACCAGCCGGGAGTTGCCGGTATCCAGGCTGGCGGTGGGCTCGTCGGCCAGAACCAGCGGCGGGCTGTTGGCCAGGGCCCTGGCCACCGCCACCCGCTGCTGTTCCCCGCTGGAAAGCTGCCTTGGCCGGTGGCGCAGCCTGTGTTCCAGCCCCACCAGGGCCAGCAATTCCGCAGCCCGCCCGGTCCGCTCAAAGGGCGGCACAACGTCGGCGAAGGCCATGGCCGCCATGACGTTTTCCAGGGCGCTCAGTCCCGGCAGGAGATTGAAGCGCTGAAAGACGTAGCCCACGAAAGCGCTCCGGAAGCGGTCCCGGGCCGCTTCCGGCATCCGGCCGAGGTTGTGTCCGCACACCTGCACCTCGCCGCTGCTGGGCAGGAGCAGTCCGGCCAGGATATGCAGCAGCGTTGTTTTGCCCGATCCGCTGGGCCCCGCCAGGGCCATCTCCTCACCGGTTCCCATGGAAAGTTCCGTCGCCGAAAGCGCCGGGATACTTGTCCCGCCAGGCCCCCGGTACCATTTTTCCAGGTTTTTGACCTGAATCAACTTTATACCCCCTTCAGCGGATATGATCGATTTTTTCCGCCCGGATGCGCACCTGGCTGACAAAGCCGGTTTCAGGGTCGGTCTGGCTGCCTGTCTCCAGAACCCCCGTTACCCTGAGGGCCAGCTGGGTTGGACTGGTTTCGTTTCCTCCGGGCATGATCACCAGCACGATGTCCGCCGGCCACTCGGCGTCGGTGGAGCAGAAGGGGCAGATGGACATGGGCTGGCGGGTCAGCACGAAAAAGCGGAGGGACGGCTTGAGGGGCGGCGCCATGAAGCCGTTCATGGTCACCTGCTGACCGGCCAGGGACTTGAGCTTGTCGGAGAAAACCAGCCCCCGGGCGCCGCCGCCGCTGTACAGTTCGGAAAATTTCAGGGATACCGGGCCGTTGTCAAGTTTTCCGCCTGCTTTTTCTTCACCGCCGGCACTGCCGGAATCAGGCGTGTTTGGCGGCGGTGCCGGGGCTTTGGCAGGTGTTTTTTCCTCCTGGGGCGGCGCCGGAAGAACGGCGGCAGATCCCTGTGGCGGCGCTGCTCCGGAGGAGGCCGCCCTTTCGGGTGTTTCGGGCATCGGGGAGGCCGGCTGGTTTGCAGCGCCGGAAACAGCGGATGTTTCCGCTTTCGCCCTGTCCGTTGTCTCCGGCCGGGAAGCCGAGTTGGTGCAGCCGGCTACAATAAAAACGGCCAGCAGCAAAATAATAACCGGGATCAATCTGGGCAAGCAGATCAGCTCCTTCCGCAGAAAAAGAAAAGGCGCCGGCGCAGACGCAAATGGTCC
Source organism: Bacillota bacterium (assembly GCA_049323915.1). Classification (GTDB taxonomy): domain Bacteria; phylum Bacillota; class Desulfotomaculia; order Desulfotomaculales; family Desulfocucumaceae; genus BRHc4a. The sequence continues at coordinate 10,894 of JBMOPC010000032.1, read as the reverse complement.
GCCGGCGTCCTTTTTTAACAGGCTATTTTCCCGGTTTCAGTCCCAGCGCGTTGACCATGCCGTAGAACAGTTCGGTATTGTCCAGAATACCGTTAAAGTGGCCGGCCCCCGGGCCGGATGCCGTCACCGGCACGTCATCCGCCGTGTGCACTTCGTTATTGTCCCGGATTGGCAGGTTGCCCGTCAGCAGTACTCCGGCGGGGTCCCTTTGCGGGTTGGGCACGGCCTTGCCGTCCAGTACCACGGCGGGTTCCAGGGGCGACGGGTTGAACTTGAAGTCGTCCCGGTAGTCCGGGTGGTTGGCCCAGCCCACGGCCAGAGTCACGTCAGGACCGGGGTTGTCGGGAAATCCGTCGCCGTCCTTGTCCTCAAAGGTGGGGAAGCCGGCGTCGGCGTATACCCGCACCCCTTCCCGGCCGGTTTTGCCGTCCAGTTCGTGGTAGGTGCCGGTGATGCTCATGCCGTGGCTGTGGTCGGCGGTGACGATGATCAGGGTATCGCTGTTTTGGGCCGCGAAGCGCTTGGCCACGCCCACCGCCTTATCCAGCTCGATGGCGTCGTATATCGACCTCTCCCAGTCCATGGGGTGGGCCTGCTTATCTATGGAGGCGCCCTCCACCATCAGGAAGAAGCCGTTGGGGCTCTTGCTCAGCACCTGGATGGCCTTGTCGGTCATTTCCCAGAGGGTGGGCTGGTCGGTGAAGGATTTCAGCACGGCGGTATTTTTGGTCACTTCCCGGTCGATATAGGTGTTCATATTGCTTAAATGGAACAGTCCCAGCAGCTTGTCCGGCGTCCCCGCTTGGGCCAGGGAGGTTCTGTCGCCGGCAAAGGCGAAGCCGGCCTGCTCGAACTCGCTGATCAGGTTGCGGTCATCCTTGCGCTTGGAGCCCGGTGTGCTCTGCGGCAGAAAATGGCTGGACCCGCCGCCCAGGATTACATCCGGCCGGCGCACCGGGTCCAGCATCTGTTCGGCAATGGCGTTCATTTCGCTCCGCCGCCGGGTGTGGGCCAACATCGCCGCCGGGGTGGCGTCGCAGATATCCGACGTGGTCACCAGCCCCGTGGCCATACTCCGGGACCTCTTAACCAGTTCCACGATATTCTCCACCCTGGGGTCGTCCATGGGGTCCTTGGTGGAGTTGGGGTAAACCCCCATGGCGTTTACCGCGCTCTTGTGCCCCGTGGCGTAGGCCGAGGCGCTGTTGGCCGAGTCGGTGACGATGGAGTCCATGCCGGAGGTGGTGATCAGGCCGAATTCCTCCATCCGGTCCATTTCCAGGAGGCCGTTGAATCTTCCTTCGCTCATGCCCTTGGACAGCACCCGGGCCGCAGTCCGGATGGGCAGGCTCATGCCGTCGCCGACAATAAGGATCACGTTCTTGGCCGGCTTGCCCGGGGACTGGGCCTGGACCACCTGGTAGGACGCCTGCCGGGACTCGACCCAGCCGTCCCCGACTACCTGCACGTTTACAGTGACCTGGCCGGGTTTTTCAAAGGCCACGTCTCTCAAGGTATAGCGGACGGTTTGATCGTCGCCGGAAGTTTCCTCGGCTTTGCCGAAGTAGTCGGCCATGGGCTGGCCGTTAACCCGGATATCCCAGTATTTGGCCGCCCCCGGCAGGTTGGTGGCCTCGGCCTGGAAGTCGAACTTCTGCCCGGCCAGGAACTTGGCCCGGTCGATGGGCAGGATGGTGATTCTGGCGCCGCCGGGGTTCGCCCCGGCCGGCAGCAGCCCGGCCAGCAGGGTGAACACCAGGACCAGGGCAATAAGGAGACGCTTTGTTCTGAACATGCTTCCATCCTCCTGTGAAAATTGATTTAAAACCAATTTAGCAGTTCAATGTAAAATAACGGACATGATCAGGTCAAGACATTATTATATTTGCGTTAAATAGAATATAATACAGGACCCTCCAATGAAATCGATTTATTCTATTTATTTTCTGTTAAAGTTAATAGGAATGGTTTTTGTCTTAACACTAACTTAAACTGTGTTGACTTGGTCTTTAACAAAGAGGTGGTAAAATAATAGAATTCAGCAGTATCTGAGGGGGTATTAATAGAAAATGCAACTGGAAGACAGGATGTATCATCTTTTTGCCAATGAAATACTTGAAATTAGTTAGTTATTTTATTAATAACAATTATTAAAGGTGGTGTTAACGTGTGACATACAGTGTCCCAGTTTGGCTCATTTCTTTTCTGGCATTTCTAGCAGTTTACCTTGTTGTTAATATAACACTATTAATTAGCGGGTGGTTAAGTAGTAAGGATGAAAAATAATTGGAGGGAGATTTCTTGAGCCTAAGAAACATACCCATTCATCAACGTCTTTTTACCAGGACCTTCATCGCTATTTTCTTATTAGCAGTTATTCCTGTAACTATTTTGGGTGCGGCCAGCTACTACGCAGCCCAAAAAGCACTGTTCATCCAGGCGGAAGAAGATTTGACCTTCATGATCGATCAGAAACTTCACGAAATAAATGGACTGCTTCAAACCCAGGGGATACCAAACGACAAGTTGGAGAGATCTTTAATCCGGGCCGCCAGCGAAAAAGAAACCGGCAATGTTGCTGAAAAGCAGATTTCTTTGCGGATATTGGACGAAGTGGGGGAATTTAAAGCACATTATTTTGATCCCGGCGGCAAGTCGGGTTATGCTTATATTATCAACGAGAGGGGATTTATTGTGGCTCACCCGTTCACTCCCGGCCTGGACGCCGGCAAGGAGGACTTTATTCGGGAGATGCTGGTCAGAAGGAACGGAGCGATAAGCTATGTCTGGCAAAATGAGGGTGAGGAGGAGGCACTGGAAAGGTTCACGGTCTTCCGTTCCCTGAGCAACGGCTGGATTTTGGCCGTAAGCACTCAGGCAGCAGATCTTACCAAAGAAATAACAGTCATAGGCAGGATCATCCGGCTGATAATTCCTCTGGTCGTTATATTGGGCTCCGTGCTTGCATGGCTGCTTACCCGCAGCATCACGCGGCCGATAGAGACGCTGTCAGGAGCCTTGTCCCGGGTGGCGGAAGGTGATCTTTCCCGGCAGGTGGCAATCAGTTCCAGAGGTGAAATGGGGTTCCTTGCTCAGGCTGCTGAAAAAGCCCGCCTGGGGTTTTTAAATATTATCAGCGAGGTGAACAGGGGTTCTGCTCAGCTGGCTGCCTCATCCCAGCAGCTGGCGTCTTCGGCCGAGACCCAGAACCAGAATCTGATCCAGGTATCTTCCACGGCTGAAAAAATGGCCACCGCTACGCAGGAGGCCTCTTTAAACCTGGAAGAGATAACCCGGGCGGAAGAAGAGATAAGACAGCTTACCCTGGAGATGAAAAGTAAGGTTGAGGAATTCGCCGGCAGCATGAGGGCTGTTCACAAAATAGCCGGCCAAACCTCAGAGTCCCTGGAGGAGTTGCAGCAGAAGGCTGGACAAATCAGTATGATTATTGAAACAATAGCAGGGATTGCCGAACAGACAAATCTTCTGGCTCTCAATGCCGCCATCGAGGCCGCCCGGGCCGGTGGGCACGGCAGGGGGTTCGCCGTGGTGGCCGAGGAGGTGCTAAAACTGGCTGAGCGTTCGGCTGAATCGGCCAAAGGAATTACCGCTTTACTGCAAAAAATTCTGTTACTCCAGTCAAATGCCAACGATCAGATGAACCAGACGAAAGCCCGGGTAAGTCAGGGAGAAGGTTTACTGGTTCAGGTTATAAAGTCGCAGGAGGAAACGGTTGGACAGGTGGATGCCATTACAGAAAGGTTAAAAGAAGTATCTTTGGCTTTTCAGCAACTGGCCCGGGGCAGCCGGCAGGTATCCGCCGGCGCAGGGGACCTGACCATAATAACCGGGGAAAACACCTCCATGGCCCAGAATTTAGCCGCCCAGGCCCAGGAGCTGGCCTCGGTCATCACCCGGTATAGCGGTGCTAAATCGCAGGACTCCTGACTGTAATGAGCCGCAGATGTCCGATTACTTCCTGATCTCCAGCCACTGGTGATACTGCTGTATTTATGGTGTTCACCAGTGGCGGCATTCTTGTTGAGTCATGGAGCAGCCCCGGATCGGCACCAACGCCTATATCTTTGTAGGCCGGCTGTGTACTAGATTTTAAATCTGCCGACCAGCGAGTTCAATTCATCGGCCAGATTGGACAGAGATTCTGCGGAGGCGGAGACTTCTTCCATGGCAGCGGTCTGCTCCTCCGTGGTAGCCGCCACGTTCTGCACCCCTGCCGACATCTGCCCAGAGGCTGAGACCACCTCCTGAATCTGAGAAGTCAGGCCTTGAACAGCGCCAATAATTTCCTTGAATTTTACCCCAACTTCCTGCGCAACCTTTATGCCGGCCTCGACTTCCTTACCTCCCTTAGCTATACCTTGTACGGCCTTTTGGGACTCTGACTGAATGGTATTGACCAAATGATATATATCTTTGGCAGCGCTGGCGGACTGCTCAGCCAGTTTTCTGACCTCCTCGGCCACTACGGCGAACCCCCGTCCCTGTTCACCGGCCCTAGCCGCCTCAATGGCTGCGTTCAGCGCCAACAGGTTGGTCTGGTCGGCAATACCCGTAATCAACTCGACAATCTGGTTAATCTCCTGTGACTTTTTATAAAGCACGTCAATGACATTGGACGCCTCTTCTGCCGCTCCGGCAATGTTTTGTATCTGCTCATTCACCCTGGTGATCCCATCGCTGCCTTCATCAGCGTGTTTGGCGGCTGCTTCCGAGACGGCGGATATCCCCTGGATATTGGAGGTAACCTGCTCCACAGTGGAAGCTATCTCACCTATGATGGCGGCGTTTTCGCTGGCACTGGCAGCTGTCTGTTGGGAACTGAAGTTCAGTTGCTGGGCCGAAACAGACACGACGGCAGCTTTTTCGGAAATTTGTTTTACCAGTTCGCGCATTTGACAAATCATTTTTTGGGATGCTGCAGCCAGCCTGCCAATTTCATCTCGGCCCGCATATGAAATATCGTTTGTTAAATCACCCTGAGCTACTTGTTCTAGGCCTCCGATCGTTTTTTCAATGGGGCGGGTGATACTTCTTGCAATCAGCGCACCAAACAGCAATAGTAGGAGGGTATTCAGACCTGTGACGGTAAACAGGTTCCACTTGGTACTATTGGCATGACCCCTGGCTGAGCTCAAAACCTCCTGGCTAGTATTGGCAACCTCTCCCATTTTGTTTAATGAATCCCTAACCCTATTAAAATCAGCTTTTGAGTTTTGCAGCAGCTCCTCTGCTTTCATCCTGCTTTCTGGAGTGTTCTCCTGCAGTAAGCTGATGTAATTCCGAACTTTTCCAACCCAGGCTTCCATGCCTTTCTTTTGTTCAACTACCAACGATTTTTCTTCCTCACTAAAAGCGTGTTTAGAATACCCTTCTACCCGATCAGCTATTTGCTGTAAATTCTCTTCAATATCTTTTATCAGGGAATCCCAATCCTGACTGCCGGGTATTGCATGCCACAATGAAAACTGTGCGACCCATACCTGGTACATGTCTCGATCGGCATTAACTGCCTTATCAACCTTTATTAGTACACCATTGGCTAAATAATCAATTTGCCCATTTACACTGAAAATACCCTTTACACCCACCAAACATAAAGTCGCAGAAGATACAATTGCTAAGATGATCATAATTCTAAGCTTGGTCACTATTCTCACGCTGAAACTCCCTTTCTCGCACTCAAAAACATGTTATTGTCAAAGCATCTTATTTCTTTCTTTTTAACCCTCAATTTGGCAAGTAACTGTGATGAAATACTTAGCAATGCTGAGCATACCAAAGAGTATGAATTAAAGGCTTATCCTTACCATCCTGCCTGGGTCAGGATATTTTTTTCAGCCTCTGCCTTGAGGCTATTAAGTAGCCCCTGACCAGCTCCGAAGAGGTATTCAGCACCTGGCCGGGCTTGATGCCTGCTTCGGTTGCCACCTCCAGGGCACGGTCAAAATTTCCCACCATAAAACAGCTGTGGGCGTCGCTGTTGATAGCAACCAGGGTGCCGGTTCTGGCGGCCAAACGGGCCAGTTGGTTGCAGCGGGGAGCACTGCCGGGGCGGCTGAAGGAAAATGAGTTGTTGTTGATTTCCAGAGCCTTTCCGGCCGTGTTGGCGGCCTGGACAACTTTTTCAATATCCACAGGAAACTCCGGATTTCCGGGGTGACAGATGATATGAACATAAGGGTTCTGGATGGCGGCCATCATGGCCCTGGTGTTTTGTTCGACGGACCCCGCCTGGTAGCCGGCGCCCTCGTGAAAGCCCGCCAGGACCAGGTCAAGCCGTTCCAGTAAGCGCACCGGCATGTCGAGATTGCCGTTCAGGTCGATAATGTTGGCCTCAACACCTTTCAGTACCTCGACTCCTTCAATATTACCGGGTAAACTGACGATCTGGCTGAAATAATACTCATGGGGCCCGCCGGGCATATTTATGCCGTGGTCCGTGACGGCGATCATTTTCAGCCCCTTTCGGGCGGCGTGCTCAGCCATCTCCTTTATGGTACTGAAGGCGTGCCCGCTGGCTATGGAGTGGGTGTGCAGATCGGCTTCCAGCAACATAAGAAAACCCTCCATTCAAAATATTGGCATTCCCATTCTGGATTCTGACTTCTGGATTCTGGATTCCGACAGAATAAGAATTTCAGTATAAGCTGCTTTTATGGCAGCAGTTCAACCCCCAGGGCGGCCAGGGTGCTTCTCTCGCTCCTGGTGAGAGTGACGTGGGCGTATATTTCCTGCCCCCTGAATCTGTCGATCAGGGTGACGAGGCCGTTATTGGCCGCTGTGAGCCGGCAGTTGTCAATCTGCTGGATGTCGCCGACGACAATTATTTTAGTTTCCCTGCCCGCCCGGGTGATTATTGTTTTTATATTTTCCTTGGTCAGATTCTGGGCTTCGTCCACGATTATCCACTGCCTGGGTATTGACCTGCCCCTGATGTAAGTCAGGGCCTCCAGCTCAATGAAACCCTCTTCCATAAATCTTGACACCCTCTCGGAAGGACAGCATTTTTCATCGTATTTCCCCGCTGAAAAGTTCCTCACCAGGTACTGAAGATTATCGAACACCGAACCCATCCAGGCGCTTATTTTCTCGTTCTTGGTCCCCGGAAGGGCGCCGATGTCCCGCCCGTGAGGTATCAATTCCCTGGTTACCACCAGCTTGTCATAGCGTTTTAAATTGACCACCTGATGCAGGCCTGCGGCCAGAGCCAGCAGTGTTTTGCCGGTTCCGGCCGGACCCAGCACGCTGACCAGTTGAATCCGGGGGTCCAGCAGCGCGTCCATTAAAAAAACCTGCTCGATATTGTTATGAGCAGGCGAGATGCCAAAGGCGTGGGTCTCTCTCCCCAGGGGGCGGATAATGCCGGATTGATAGCGGCCGCAGTGCACCCCTCCGGATGAATCCGCCATCAGTAAATATTGATTTTCGGTCAATTGCTGTTCAGCGGGAAAGTGCCCGGTCTCATACAGCAGTTGCACCTCATGGTCGGATATGTCCAGCCTGCTCCAGCCGGCATACAGATTGTCCACGTCCACCCGCTCCACCACGTAATTCTCGGCCGGTATCCCCAGGGCGTCGGCCATTATCCTGATACAGGTGTCCTGGGTCAGCAGGGAAACTTCGCCGGTTTTCCGGATCCCCTTGGTAACTGCCAGAATGCGGGTATCGGTGTGGTGTCTGATCAGGAAATCGGGCAGCTCCACATCGGTATGGTTGACTTCCACAGCCACGACATGCCCCGAGGGAAGGGGGACCCCATGGTGCAAATTGGGGCGGAGCGAGTCAAGGAACCTGATGGCCTGCCTGGCGCAATAGCCCCGGGAGTCTTCAAAGCCTTTAAATTTGTCCAGTTCACTTACCACCGCCAGGGGGATGACTACCTTGCAGGGATTCAGTGAAGACAGGGTCTGGTCTATGGGCCTGTCCAGCAAAACATTGGTATCAAGCACCTTTGTGTTCAAATTTTTTACCTCACAGTATGCTTTTATGATCCAGGTATTATTTTAAAGCAGGCAGGTTAATTGCCAGAGAATTAATCATTAATATTTCATTTGGATTTGATTATATTTAAGGCTTGCCGTTTTCGTTGAACCTGTATCCGATTCCCCGCAATGTTTCAATATATTCCGGGTTGGAAGGATCCTGCTCGATTTTTTGTCTGAGATACCTTATATGCACATCAACCGTCCTGGTCTCCTTTGCTTCGTTAAAACCCCATATTTTTTCCAGGAGCATGTCCCGGGTAAACACCCGGCCGGGATTGGAAGACAGAATAACAAGAATCTCAAATTCCTTGGGGGTTAAATCCAGCTTTGCGCCATTCAGTATGGCTTCATACCTTTCCGGCCTGATGATCAGCCCTTTATGCTGTATTTCCCTTTCATCGCCGGGCTTATTCAGATAGTCCCGGCGGCGCAGGTTGGCCTTTACCCTGGCCACCAGTTCACGGGGGCTGAAAGGCTTGGTCACATAGTCATAGGCCCCCATTTCAAGCCCCAGAACCTTATCTATCTCGGTATCCTTTGCGCTTAACATAATTACCGGTATTGGACTGGTCCTGGCATCTGCTTTAAGACTGCGGCAGACCTCGAACCCATCCTTGCCGGGCAGCATTATGTCCAGGATAATCAGATCCGGCAGGTGAACCTGGGCCATGGTCAGGCCCGTTATGCCGTCCGAGGCTGACAGTACCGTATAATTCTCTTTTTGCAGGTTGTATTTTATTAACTCCAGGATACTGGATTCGTCATCCACCACCAGAATTGCGGGCATGAGAGACCCCCCTCTAACACCACTGGAAAAATAGCTTTCTATGAAACGGGGCAGCCTGCGATCACTATTTCCATCAGGCTGCCCCGGGCAGGCTATATTGCTTTTTTGTGTTATTTATTTGTCACGTTGCCCTTGGCGTCCCGGTTTACCTTCATTTTTGTCGCCGGTATGTAGCCCAGCTTGGGCACCAGGGTGTTCTGCACTTCATCGCTGAGCATGTAGTCCAGGAAAGCCTTGACGTTCCCGCCGGGCTGGCCGAGGGTATACATGTGTTCGTAGGCCCAGACCGGATACTTGCCGTTGGTGATATTTTCTTCAGTGGGAGCTATACCGTCCAGTTTCAGAGCCTTCACGCTGTTGTCCACATAGGACAGGGCCAGATAGGAAATGGCGCCCGGGGTCTCATTTACGGTCTTTTTTACCTGGCCGGAAGAGTCTATTTCCATTCCCCCGGCGGTTTCATCCTTTCCGTCCAGGGCAAAGGACTTGAAGGTCGCCCTGGTGCCGGATCCCTTGGCGCGGTTGATGACCACAATTTTCTGGTCCTGGCCTCCCACTTCCTTCCAGTTGGTAACTTTTCCGGTGTAGATGTCTATCAGCTGCCTTTTGGTAAGGTTATCAACGGTTATTTTGGGATTGACCACGGCTGTCATGCCCACCACGCAGACCTTTGTGTCCACCAGCTTGGAGGCGTCGATGCCGCTCTTTTCTTCGGCAAAAATATCAGAGTTGCCGATATTGGCCGCTCCGGAGGAGACCTGGGAAAGTCCCGTGCCGCTTCCACCGCCCTGTACGGTAATCTGAAGCTTGGGGTTTTTACCCATGAACTGCTTGGCGCCTTCTTCCACCAGCGGCTGCAAAGCCGTTGACCCCACGGCGGTAACAGTTCCGGAAAGCTCGGCCGCTTTTTGCCCGGTGGATTTCTGTCCATCCTCTTTTTTCTCCTGGCCGCCGCACCCTGCCAGCAAGGCTGCCGTTAAAACCAGGAGACAACCCGCCGCCAACAACCGTTTGACCTTTTTGACCATCCTCTTATCCTCCCGCAAATAATTTTTCAGCCCTCAAGCTGTACTGTTACCAATTATAAGACCGGCATGTTAAAAGTAAGTTGTTCGATTGTTATTGTTCTGCAATTTTAATGTTAAAATGAAAAGACCCCTGGATTGGGTTAATCCCGGGGGAGATGTCAAGGTTATTGATGCTAAGGGCCTATATTCCGCCGGTGAGCAGCAAAAATGCATTTGCCTGGCAATTTTAACATAACAATAACATACTTATAACACTCAAGTTTTCTTCTTTTAACCTGGCCGCTATAAAATTTAGCAGCGAGGTTTTTTCATTAAGATGTCGAGGTGGATTATGCGTAAATATACCGACAGGCTCAGCAAATGGCTGTCCTTCGCCTGCGCCGGGCTGGTTGTCATTTTAACGGTCTCCATATTGTACTTTATCAGTTCAAAAGGTCTGGCCACCTTGTTTGTAAATGACGTGAGTGTAAAAGAGTTTTTATTCGGCGACAGGTGGTCCCCCGAACCCTCTCCCGGGCAGGGTAAACCCCTGGTGGGTTCGCTGCCCCTCACTTCGGGTTCAATAATTATCTCATTTCTCGCCGCCTGCGTAAGCGCCCCGCTAAGTATTGTGGTGGCCGTCTTTATAACCGAAATCGCCCCCGGCTGGGGGAGGAAGTTAATCCAGCCCACCATCGAGCTGCTGGCCGGCATCCCCTCGGTTGTTTACGGCTACATCGGCCTTTCGGTGCTGGTTCCTCTGATCCGGAACTATATCGGCGGCCAGGGTTTCAGTGTCCTGGCCGGCTTTTTGGTGCTGTCGGTGATGATTCTCCCGACCATCATCAGCGTATCCACCGAAAGCCTGCGGGCGCTGCCGGATCAGTGGAAGCACGCGGCTTACGCCCTGGGGTCCACCCGCTGGCAGACCATCCGCATGGTCTTGATACCGGCCACCCGATCCGGCCTGATCACCGGTATAGTACTGGGGCTGGCCAGGGCCTTTGGTGAGGCCCTGGCGGTCCAGATGGTAATCGGCAATGTGCGCAAGGTCCCGGACTCCCTCCTGGACCCGGCCATCACCTTAACCAGCG
>JBMOPC010000031.1:0-17516 GCA_049323915.1 Bacillota bacterium | reverse complement strand
CTTTACAGCCTTGAGCAGTACGGTGTAATAATACTGGCTATTCTTCTTGCCACAGGCATTTTGGGGAAGCTGCTGGGCTTTTTCATGAGGCCGCTGCACGAAATACTTTTATGGATCGTATACACCGTACGGGCAATGTTTTAGTGACGGTATTTAAATCAATAATCGCAGAGCTGTTTAATTGGGGAAGGGAGCAATACTGTAAAGATGGAAAGAATTCTTAGCGGAATGAGGCCCACGGGCCGCCTGCACATCGGACACCTGAGCGTGCTGGAAAACTGGAGAAACCTGCAGGATGAGTACAGCTGCTTTTATTTCGTGGCCGACTGGCATGCCCTGACCACCACCTTTGATGAAACCGGGGGAATAAGGGAAAATACCGTTGAAATGGTGGCGGACTGGCTTGCCGTTGGGCTGGACCCGGAAAAAAGCGTCATTTTCAGGCAGTCTGACGTTATTGAGCATGCCGAGCTGCACCTTATGTTTTCCATGATTATACCGCTGAGCTGGCTGGAGAGGGTACCCACGTACAAGGACCAGGTACAGCAGTTCAAAGATCAGGGCAAGGACATAATGACTTACGGCTTCCTGGGATATCCACTGCTCCAGGCGGCCGACATTCTCATTTACAGGGCCGGCGCCGTTCCCGTGGGGGAGGACCAGCTGCCCCACCTTGAGCTATGCCGGGAAGTGGCCCGCCGGTTTAATTTTATGTATACCCCGGTCTTCCCGGAGCCCAAGGCGCTTCTGGCAAAGGTGCGCCTCCTCCCGGGGGTGGACAACAGAAAGATGAGCAAGAGCTACGCCAATGACATAGGTATTTTTACCGGGCCGGACGAGCTGATCAGGTCGGTGAACGCCATGATCACGGACCCGGCCCGCATACGGAAAAACGACCCGGGACACCCCGAGGTATGCGTAGTCCATAAATACCACTCCATATACACTCCCGGCGAGGTGGCCGGGCTGGAGGAACAGTGCCGCCAGGGAGGAATAGGCTGTGTGTCCTGTAAAAAGATTCTCCAAGGCAGTCTGGACAAAATACTGTCCCCCCTCAGGGAGAAGAGAAAGGAAATAGTATCCCGCAAAGGTTACGTGGAGGAAGTGCTGGCCGATGGAGCGGTCAGGGCCCGGAAAGTGGCGTCGGAAACCATGAAAATGGTCAGGGAGGCAATGCAGATATAGCTTTCAGGCCGGAATTGCCGGTCGGAATCCAGGAGTCAGAAGTCAGTATTCAGAATGAGGTATAAGCCCGGGTACTCGCCGGGCTTATATTTATTTCACCCGGGAATAACACCCTTGCTTTTTGGAAAAATATTAATTGCGATTTTTAATCATTTTATGAAACGGGGGTTACGGTTTGAAAAAACTGACATGGTTGGTGATACTGCTGGCTATGACCGGTATTTGTTCCTGCTCTCCCGCCAAAAAGCCTGACCCGCCCCAGAACAGGACCATAATTGTGCCGGAGGTCAGCAGGGTAACATTTGATGCCGTTGATTTAAAAAACGCCCCCAAGGTAGTGAGGGATATGGCCAAAGTGCTGGAGGACCAGGACGCCAGCGCCTGGGCGATGGCCGGCGGAACAACGTACCTTCTATTCAGCCAGGGTGACAAAACCGGGAAATACGGCCTGACGGTGGACGAAGTGCTGCAGAGGGTTCCCGACCAGGGATTTACATGGCTTGACGTCAGGTTGAAATATAAAAAGAAAGATGGTCCGGATACCAATGACGGCGGCTCTATCACAGCAGTCAGGGCCGAGGCGGCAAACCCGCCCATGGGAGTAGGCTTTACCATAACCGGGCTTCCGGCCGCACCCCCCCGGGGAGCGCCCACCCCACCGCCCGCAACCCCTCCGGCGGGACAAAACGTGCAGATCAGTCCAGGCGGGGCGGTAATTGAACAGCCCGCCCCAAACCAGATGATTACAAGTCCCGTCAGGGTGTCCGGCGCGGTAAGCCCCCAGGGGCAAAAGAGGGTAAGGATTTCCACCAGGGGCGGCCAGATAATAAAGGAGGAAAACCTTCCGGCTGCCCCCGGCAGCGGGTCTTTCAGCATCGATATGACTTACGGCCCGCCTGAAACCCCGGCGGCAGGCGAGATAGCAATAATAGATACGGCCGGCGCGGACGAAAAGGTGCTGGCAAGGGTATCGGTGTTAATCAAATAAAACCCCGGGTATAGCGAACCTCCGCTAAAGTAAAAATATAACAGGGGAGGGAACAAAGTGGTGATTTTTCTATACCTCCTGGCGGGGTTCGCGCTGATAGTACTTTTAATATCCATTTTGCCGCTGAAACTGCGGGTAAGCTATGGAAGGGAAGGGGAAAGGGATCAGCTTTTACTGGAGATTGTTGTGTGGCCCGGGATAAAGTACTCTTACCGGGTGGTAATGATCGATATCAAAAACTCCCTGGAGGGGGCTATTCTGCGATTCAAGGCGGGCGCAAAAAAGGACGAAAAGGATTATCCACTTAAAGAGAAAAAGATCACTCCGGCAGTGGCGCTGGATTTTCTAAAACAGATCTCCGCCTGGACAGAGGTTTTAATATCAATTAAACCCGCCATAAAATACATAATGTCCCGGACAGAACTGAGCGAGCTCAAATGGAAAACCGTCTACGGGTTTAATGACCCTTACAGCACAGGGATGGCTTCCGGGCTGATATGGTCCGTGAAGGGAGTTATCGTCTCGGTCATCTGTAATTACATAAAGCCTTCAGCCCCCCCGGCGCTTTCGGTGATGCCCAGTTTCAGCAGGTCCGGGTTTATGGTCAGTTTTAACTGTATATTTATAACAAAAACCGGCCATATTATTTCTACCGGCTTGCGGGCTCTGGCAATGCTGGTGTTGAACGGCAGTTTTCTTGAAATTATAAAAATGGCGAAAAGGGCTGGCAGGAGGGATGGCTATGGCCGAACATCCAATAGAGGGATTAATGAAAACAGCCATGGAGAACATCAAGGAAATGGTTGATGTCAATACCGTTGTGGGCGACCCGGTGGAATCACCCGACGGGACCGTGATAATACCCATATCCAGGGTGTCCTGCGGATTCGCGGCCGGTGGCGGGGAATTTGAGGCAACCGCCGGTGACGGTAAAAACGGACAGGACCAGCAGCTGCCATTTTTTGGTGGAGGCAGCGGAGGGGGCGTTTCAGTCCAGCCGGTGGGCTTCCTTGTAGTGGGAAACGGCAGTGTCAGGCTGCTTCCGGTGGACAACAACGCTATTGTGGACCGCATTCTTGACATGGCGCCCCAGCTTATATCACAGATTCAGGGCATGTTTGACAAAAATGAAACCCGCAAAAGAGTTGCAACCACCACTTCCACTGTTCCCATTGTTGAATAAAATAGGCAGCGGTTTGCAAGGTGATTTTTCATCAACCATCCCCGGCCAAGGGGGATCGGTTTTTTGCTTCTTTTTCAATATAGCTCCCGTGGAAATATGATTCTATCACTTAGTCAGCCAAATTTAAATATAATGTTGGGAAAATACCGGAAAGTAATATTTTTACCATTGTTTTATATAGTTATATAACCGGTATATTTACTCCGGGGGGTGAGAAAATGATCGTGGTGGTGGGAGGAGGATGGGCAGGTTGTGCGGCCGCCTACTCCGCCGCCCTGTCCGGGGCGGAAGTTGCCCTGCTGGAGAAGACCGACATGCTGCTGGGCACCGGGCTGGTAGGGGGTATAATGCGCAACAACGGCAGATACACCGCCATTGAGGAAATATCGGCCATGGGGGGGCAGGAGCTTGTAAAACTAATCGACCTGATGTGCCGCCACAGGTGGGTGAATTTCCCGGGGCACAGGCACGCCTCCCTGTACGACGTGACCAGGATAGAGCCGGCGGTAAGGGGTTTTTTAGCTAACAGGGGAGTTGAATTAAAGCTTCAGTCCAGGGTGACGGATGTTGTTAAAAAAGGCAGGCTTGTAAAAGAAATTGTTACACACGGCAACGGGGCCGTAGCCGGTGATGTTTTTATCGACGCCACCGGCACCGCAGGCCCGGTCAACAACTGTACAAAATATGGCACCGGCTGCGCCATGTGCATACTAAGATGCCCGGCCTTCGGCCCCAGGGTGAGCGTGGCGGCAAAATCC
Organism: Bacillota bacterium; assembly: GCA_049323915.1. Classification (GTDB taxonomy): domain Bacteria; phylum Bacillota; class Desulfotomaculia; order Desulfotomaculales; family Desulfocucumaceae; genus BRHc4a. The sequence continues at coordinate 13,402 of JBMOPC010000031.1, read as the reverse complement.
GGCGCAAAAGAGATGACGGCGGAAAAGGAGATCTGGCGGCTGGGGGCCATGAGCGGCTCCTGTAAACTGGATAAAAACTCGCTGGCAACATGGCTGGTCAACAACATTGAAAGGGACGGGGCTGCGGTAATCCCCCTCCCCGGAAGCATCAAAAAGGGCGACCTGCTGGAGAGGAAGGCCTGCCAGCAATATAACCTGCGGGAATTCGCCGATAACCTCGTATTGCTGGATACCGGCCATGCCAAGTTGATGATACCGTATTTTCCCCTGGAAGTTCTGAGAACCATAGAAGGTTTTGAAAACGCCCGCTATGAAGATCCCTATTCCGGCGGAAAGGGAAACTCGGTTCGGTTCATGGCCATCGCTCCCGCCGCAGTGGATATGAGGGTGGAGGGACTGGAAAACCTTTTCTGCGCCGGTGAAAAAACAGGGCCCCTGGTGGGCCACACCGAGGCCATAGTAACCGGGATGCTTGCCGGACACAACGCCGCCAGGCTTGAAAAGGGACTGGAAACCATCAATCTTCCCGACTCAACAACCTCGGGAGATATCATTTCACACATGATCGGCCAGATAAAATCGGGAACCGGCCTGAAAAACAAATATACATTCTCAGGGTCGGTCTATTTTGAAAGGATGAAAGAGAAAGGGCTGTACACCACCGACCTGGAAAGCATAGAAAAAAGGGTCAAAAAGGCCGGCCTGACAGGAGTTTTCAGGGGGGCGAAGAAGGAAAGGGTGTTTTAATACTTTTTCTCTGTGCACTCTGTGTTCTCTGTGGTTTTATAATTTCTCACCGGGAGTGGGGCGTGTCGCCCCTTTTTGCTTCTGTTCTATATTTAACCATCTCCACATAATGTATGAATAGACAAGCTTAATTAGGTAAAACGGGGTGGTTAAACTGGTCAATGTTTTGTGGCTGGGAATGATGGTGTTCGGCATACTGGTCGCCGCCGCCAAAGGAAATATTGAGGTGGTGACGAAAGCCGCCCTTGACGGGGCGGGCAATGCCGTTAAAACATCACTGAGCCTTATAGCCATCATCACTTTCTGGCTGGGCATCATGAAACTTGCCGAAGAGGCCGGAGTTATCAACTTTCTGGCACGGCTGATAGCCCCCGTGATGAAGTTTTTATTCCCTGAAATACCCAAAAACCACCCGGCCATGGGCGCCATAATAATGAACATAAGCGCCAACATACTGGGGCTGGGCAACGCCGCCACGCCCATGGGGCTAATAGCCATGCAGGAGATGCAAAAGCTCAACCGGGGAGACCCCCGCACCGCCACCCCTTCCATGTGCACATTCCTGGCACTGAATACTTCCTGCATCACCCTTATTCCCACCACCATCATAGGCATAAGGGTGATGCACGGATCGGCGGACCCCACCGAGGTGGTCGGGACCACCATTTTCGCCACCGCCTGCGGAATGACCGTTGCGGTGCTGGCGGACAGGTTTTTCAGATCATTATCCAGACACCCCGGAGGTATATAATAAATGCACTCCCTAATCACAGAGATCTCACGCTGGGCCATTCCCCTGGTGCTTCTTCTGGTGCCCCTGGCGGCCATGATGCGGGGGGTCAAGGTGTTTGAAGCCTTCGTCAGGGGGGCTGAAACCGGATTTACCACAGCCATCAAGACAATACCCTACCTGGTGGCAATGATGGTTTCGATAAACATTTTCAAGGCGTCCGGCGCCATGGACGTCCTGGTGAACATTCTGTCACCGGCGCTTGACATGGTGGGCTTTCCGGCGGAACTTCTGCCCCACGCCCTGATGAGGCCCCTTTCGGGGGGCGCGGCCCTTGGCATCGCCACCGATATAATAGCCAGCCACGGGCCGGATTCATACCTGGGAAAACTGGTTTCAACCATGCAGGGGACCAGCGACACCACCTTCTACATAATCACCCTATATTTTGGATCAGTGGGTATATACCGGTACCGGTACGCCATATATTCCGGGCTGGCGGCCGACCTGACCACTCTGCTGGCGTCGGTTTGCATCGTAAATGCAATGTATCAGTGACTGCCCAAGGCTATTTACCCCACTTGTTGGGGTATACTTTATTTTATGATGGTTCCCATAGGTTTTTATTCTGGATTACGGCTCCTGGATTCTGTATTCAGACCATAAGCTCTTCAGAATAAGCCATTTTCATGGTAGAATTCAACTGGAAAAATAATTATCGGGGGCAGGGTGTGAATTTGGAAAGACTTCAGAAATACATGGCCAGGCACGGTCTGGCATCCCGCAGGGCCTGCGAGGAAATAATAGCCTCGGGCAGGGTGAAGGTAAACGGCAGGACCATAACTGAGATGGGCTATTCAGTCGATCCTACCATGGACAGGGTCGAAGTGGACGGGCGGGTGCTCCGGGAGCCCGAAAAAAAGATATACATTATGATCAATAAGCCCAGGGGGTACATAACCAGCCTCAGGGACCCCAGGGGAAGGAGAATTGTCACCGACCTTCTGAGCGATGTGAATGAACGGGTTTTCCCTGTGGGGAGGCTTGACTACGACAGCGAGGGAATGCTCCTACTGACCAACGACGGGGATCTGGCCTTCAGGCTGACGCACCCGGGCCACATGGTTGAAAAGACTTACAGGGTTAGAGTCAAGGGCATCCCCAGCGGGAAGGACCTGGAGGCCCTGTCCCGGGGTGTGATGCTGGATGACGGAATGACGGCGCCGGCCGGGGTGGGCTTTATAGATGACAGGGACGGCAACGCCCTTATAGAAATATCCGTCACCGAGGGCAGAAACCGGCAGGTGAGAAGGATGTTTGAAGCACTGGGCTACGAGGTTTTACGGCTTAAGAGAACAAGGATGGGGGGTTTGCACCTGGGGGAATTGAAACCCGGACAGTACAGGCACCTTAAAGACAGCGAGGTGAAGACCCTGAAAAATACTGCCTTAAAAAAAGGAAGCCCTTCCGGCAGGAATAAGCCCTTTACCCGGGAGGGAATAACTATGAAAATCTCTCCCGTCAGAAACAGAATAAAATAACCAGTTCATAGCCGGAGGCCGATATGCCCATTTGCGAATCATGCGGAAATTCAAGTATTATGGCCAGCAGCATCACCTCAAGGGAAACGGAAACCGCAAACCCTCCCCTTTACGGACTCCTGGCCAATTTCGACAGTGAGGGCCGGATTGTCACCATGGAGTGCCAGGGCTCCAGCCTGGACGAAGCCCAGGAGGCATTTGACGATCCCCGGTCTTACCTGGATACCTGTCCAATTTGCGGCTCCAACAACATAAACTGGCAAAATTAAGCAGGAAAATATTAATAAACAGAGAATAAGTAAACTGCGACAGACGGACAGGAGGTGGCGCTTTGACCGGGTACAACCTGAAGGACTCTTTAAACGAAAGGACGATCAGGGCGAAAATCAGAATAGACTTTAAGGGCAACGCCAAACCGGGAAAGTTCTTCTTTGGGGGAAAGCCAGTGGAGAAAATGGCCGAAGAAGCCCGGGAACAAAACGTTGCCGTCCTGAGAAACATACCTATCCAGGGCATAACCATACTGGATATAGACATAGGCACCGAGGTGTACACCTACTATGATGAAATCACCAACACCGAGTCAGCCTACGCCCCGGTTATACTGGAAGTGGCAGCCGACTCGGTGGAGGATCTCTTAAAGCTTGTGGCCCGGGAGGACTTTAGAAAAATAGATATAATCTCTCCTCCGGTTATAAACATGGAGCGATTCGAAGTGGAAAAGCTTTTGTTCAGGGTTGCCGAGGAGATAAAGAATTTCCGGTCCCTCCTGGAAAGAAAATATAACCTCAGATAATCAAAACCCCCGGATAAATATTCCTGTAGCGGCATATTTTTTATACAGGAATAAAAAGGGGGTTTGTTATATTGCAGCGGGCCGGTTTTTCGGAAACCATCATAATCAGGGTTTTATTTTCAGTGTTTGTTATATTTTTATCCCTCCACCTTCTGACTGATTTCAGGGACGCCAGCGGACAAGCCGGCCGCAGCCCGGACGCGCCCCACCCCGGCGAGTGGAGCTTCGAAAGCCCGGTGGTGACGTTCTACCTGAAGGACTATTCCCTGCTGCCGCATTTGAAAGTTATTGTCAACGGCGAGGTAAAGGGTGTTTTCAACAACAGGTACGTTACTGTGGAAGTTCACCCCGGTGACGTCATTTCCCTGGACGGAACATATTATAACAGGCAGGTCAGCATAGAGGTCCTGGACACCTCAAAGGAAGTGACCAGCCCCCGTGCAGGGAGTGTATACAGGCTGAACGGAAACATTCTATCCCTGGGCAGGGTGTCGGCTAAGGGAAAATAATGGCGGCCAGTACTATTGTTTTTTACCTTTGACTGAAATATAATAAATTTACTGCATAAGAAAAAATTAGTGCACTCCCTTAAAGAGGAGTGCTATTATTTATTTGGAGGTGGCGGGAATGGCCCTGCAGGGAAGCAGAAAGGTGGCCAAGGTGGCCTTGGAAATGGCTCTTACCGAAGACAGGGACCAGGAAAGGGAACTGAAGGCGTCCTTTGCCAGAGACGGCATAAAAACCGCCGCAGTGGACTACGGCGGTGATTTGCTGTCATCGGTAAATAAAATAACCGAAAGGGCTGTGGTGGCCGCCAAAAGAGAGGGAGTCATCAGGGATGTGCACGCAGAGGAAGGCGCCGTGGCCGGAGCCACCAGGGAAGCCCTTACACAGATAATGACCAAGGCGCTGGGCCTTAATGTGGGCGGCAAAATCGGCATAGCCCGTCACATGGACCATATCAGCGTCGCCGTTTTTTTTGGAGTTGGGCTTTTACACCTTGACGAGGTGGCTGTAGGGCTTGGGCACAGGGCCGTATCATCATCGTAAATCTGGAGGTATCGGGAATGTCAAAATGGGCTGCCCGGGGCATACGGGGGGCGACCACCGTTTTGGGGAACGACGGGAGCGAGATTCTGGAGGCTACAAGAGAGCTGCTCGGCGAAATCGTCAGAGAAAACAATATAGACACCGAAGACATTGCGGCCGCCTTTTTTACGGTGACGGCCGACCTGGACGCCGAGTTCCCGGCCACGGCGGCCAGGGAATTCATGGGCTGGACCCACGTGCCGATGCTGTGCGGCAATGAAATAAGCGTGCCCGGCAGGCTGGGAAAATGCATCAGAGTTATGGTTATTGTCAATACCGATAAGGCCCAGAAAGATCTCAAACACGTTTATCTTAAGGGAGCCACCGTTTTGAGGAAGGACCTTCTGCCCCAGTAAAGTATATTATAATGGCATATACAGCAATTGACAGGAGTGTACGGTGTTGTCTGTCAGAATACGCGTTGCCTTTCTGGCCCTTATTTTATCCGTGGTGTTTCCGGCACACTCTCCTGCCGCCGGGACAGGATCAGCCAAAAGCGCCGCTACGACAGTGGTGGTGGACGGGGCCAGTGTTGAATGGATCTGGATGCCAAGATCCGGCGGCCTTGACCGCCTTGTATCCCTGGCTGATTTTGCCCGCACCATTGGGGCGGCATACAGTTTTTACCCCGGAACGGGCGATATTGTTATAACCAGGGGAGAACGGGTTTTGGAGCTTTGCATGGACCGCCGCAGGGCCTTGATAAACGGGTCCGGGTTCACTCTTAAACAACCCCCAAGAACTGCGGACGGAGTCATTTACGTTCCCCTCGGAGCCGTGGCTTCCGCCCTCGGCTACACCATTTCAAACGATCAGGCGAAAAATACCCTTTATATTTCGCAAAATCCGCAGGGGAACCCTTCTTACCGGAACCACCCCGCTGCAGGCAGCACAATTGATCTGCTGCCCCCGGGATCGGAATTCATCTCCGCCGGAGAAACCGTTGTCAAGGGTGATGTGGACGGTGACGGACATGATGAATACGCCGCGCTGTACCGTAAAAATGACGGTAAATACGGCGTAGTGCTGTACAGCGCAAAAAACGGCCGGTACGGAAAGATATGGTTTAAGGAGGAGGACTTCCTACCGGCACTGATTGACATAAGCGATTTAAACGGCGGTGGATGCGAACTGCTGCTGGGCTGGGAACTGGATGAGGCCCTGGGCTCCTACCTCGAAATATTCACGGTGGGAAGAGGAACCCCGGAACTTATATTCAGCGGTCTTTACCACCGGATCGACCGGGGCGACTTCGACGGTGACGGCAGCAACGAGTTCGCCCTCTGGCAGAAGGATACCGGAAGCACCTATTCAGTATCGTTGTACAAATGGGGCGGCAGCATGTTCACGCCCCGGGAATACCATCCCGAATACTACTCCGGGGTTATAGATTATTACAAAAACGTATCGGTTAATGATGCGCAAAAAAGGGTGGTCAAGTATTATCTGGCCGAGGCTTTTTTACGCAGCCGTGAATTCGGGCAGTCCCTTCAGACGGCTGAGGAAGGCCTAAGATATAACCTGGGCCACATACCCAACAGCCATTTTTACGGAATTAAGGGGCTGGCCCTGGTGGGACTGGAAAGGTTTGAAGAGGCCCTTTTGTACCTGCAAAAGTCGCTGGAGGGCAAACCGGGCCCTGTCTGGCCGGAAGCAAGGTTCGCCCTTTCCCGCTGTTATCTCAAAACAGGAAATGTACAAAAGGGGCGGCTGGAATTGATAAGGGCTCTTAATGAAGGCAACGGCTGGCAGGGGTTTGAAAGGGCCAGGGAAACCCTCAGGGCGGAATTGATGTCCGAAAAGCTGTAATTGCCTTCCGACTCCGTATTGACATCCCGGCTTCGGTGTGTTAAGGTATTGTTTAATTAGTTGAGCATTTTAACCCAGATGAGTTGAGAAAAGAATAGCTGAGCCCAGTTTAGACGAGCTGAGATGAGCTGGTTATGTTTATATGCTTTTGAGCTTTAGCAACCGGTACTCATTTGAGTGCCGGTTTTTCATTTTTTGGGAGGTTGTGGAATGTATTACCCGGATGAAAAAGAATACCTGGATCTCTGCCGCCAATACAAAACAGTCCCGGTAAGCGCCGAGTGGTCCTGCGACACTGAAACCCCCATAACGGTATACGCCAAGGCAGCAGAGGGAAAGCCGTCTTTCCTGCTGGAAAGTGTTGAGGGGGGAGAAAGGCTGGGCAGATACTCCTTTATCGGACTTGAGCCTTTCATGACCCTGACTTCCCACGGGGGGGCCACCACTGTTGACATTGGCGGGATAAAGGAAGTTTCCGGCAGGGATCCCTTTGATGTCTTGAAAGAGATAGCACGTGACTTCAGGGCGCCGGACCTGGGCGGCATGCCCAGATTTTACGGCGGGCTGGTGGGGTATATGGGGTACGACATGGTAAGGCGCATTGAAAGGCTTCCGGACCTCGGACGGCAGGACAGCGGCATTCCGGACTGCATGATGATGTCGCCCCGCGTCGTCATAATAATTGACCACATAAAACACACCCTGCGGGTGGTGGTAAACACACTGCCCGCCACCGGGAGCGGCAGGGAGGAATACGCCGGGGCAGTCCGGACCATCGGCCGGATACTCACCCGCATAAGGGAAGGACCCGTCCCGCCGGTTCTCTCACCCGCCGGCCAGGGCAGAGGCATGGCAACGGGAACCAACCTTTCCAGGCCGGAGTTCATCGAAAGGGTGGCCGCCGCCAGGGAATACATTAAGGCCGGGGATATACTTCAGGTTGTCCTTTCCAGAAGAATAGACCTGGATTTCAGGGGCGACCCTTTCAGTGTATACAGAAGGCTCAGGAGAAACAATCCCTCGCCGTACCTGTACTACCTTGACCTGGGAGGGCCGGTGCTGGCCGGGTCCTCCCCCGAAATGCTGGTCAGGGTGGAGGACGGAAAGGTTGAAACAAGGCCCATCGCCGGGACTAGGCCCAGGGGATCGGGCCCCCTCCACGACGGTGAGCTGGCTGCCGACCTGCTGAACGACGTAAAGGAAAGGGCCGAGCATGTTATGCTGGTGGACCTGGGAAGAAACGATCTGGGCAGGGTCTGCAAACCCGGCAGCGTAAAAGTGGGGCAGTTGATGGAGGTGGAGATGTACTCCCATGTCATGCACCTTGTTTCCTCTGTCAGGGGTGATCTGACCGAGGGCCTTGACGGAATAGACGTGCTGAAGGCTTGTTTTCCGGCCGGCACTGTGTCCGGGGCCCCCAAGGTCAGGGCCATGGAAATAATCGAGGAACTGGAGCCATCACGGCGGGGGCCGTACGCCGGGGCGGTGGGATACATAGGCTTCAACGGCAGCCTGGACACCGCCATCGCCATAAGGACCATAGTTTTCCACGGCGGACTGGCATCGGTGCAGGTGGGGGCTGGAATAGTATATGATTCCGATCCTGACAGGGAATTTGCCGAAACTGAAAACAAGGCCCGGGCGCTTTTGTATACTCTGGCCGAGGAGGTGAATGTCAGTGCTGCTGATTATAGATAATTACGATTCCTTTACCTATAATCTGGCCCAGTACTTTTCCGAGCTGGGTGTGAGGGTGGCAGTGCGGAGAAACGATGCCCTTACAGCCGGCGATATTGACACAATACAGCCTTCGGGGCTGGTGCTTTCACCCGGCCCCGGCAGGCCTGAAAAGGCCGGGATAACAAATGAAGTCATCTCCATGTACGCCGGATCAATTCCCATACTGGGGGTCTGCCTGGGGCACCAGGCCATAGGAAGCGTTTTCGGCGGATCCGTGGTAAGGGCCAAAAAAATTATGCACGGAAAAACTTCAATGATATTCCACGACGGAAAAGGGGTGTTTAAAGGTATACCTTCACCCTTTTCAGCCATAAGGTATCACTCTCTGGTGGTGGACCCGGACGGATTCCCGGACTGCCTGGAAGTGAGCGCGCGGACCGAAGACGGCGAAATAATGGGATTAAGGCATAAAAATCATAATGTTGAAGGGGTGCAGTTTCACCCTGAATCAATTATGACCGACCATGGCTTTTGTATACTGCAGAACTTCCTTGATAACAGCCGGATAAACGATAATGATCAGGGGGGTGTTTAAGGTGGAAAACACCGAGGTAATCAAGGATGCGATACAAAGGGTTGTCTCGGGCGGAAACCTGGACGAGGGGGAGGCCACAGCCGTGATGAGGCTTATCATGTCAGGAGCGGCCAGTCCCGCCCAGATAGGGGCCCTGCTGATTGCCATGCGCCTCAAGGGAGAAACCGTTGACGAAATAACCGGGTTCGCCAGGGTGATGAGAGAAAAGGCCACCCCCATTAAAAGCCGCCACAGTATGCTGGTGGACACCTGCGGCACCGGCGGCGACGGGCTGAACACCTTCAACATTTCCACAGCGGCGGCCCTGGTGGTGGCAGGCTGCGGAGTACCGGTGGCAAAGCACGGCAACAGGTCTGTTTCCAGCCGCTGCGGCTCCGCCGATGTGCTGGAGGCCCTGGGAATAAACATAAACCTCACCCCCGGGGAAAAAGAAGAGTGCCTGGACAAAACCGGGATTGCATTTCTTTTCGCCCCGGCACTGCACGGCGCCATGAGGCACGCCGCCGGGCCCCGCAGGGAGATAGGGGTCAGGACGGTGTTCAACGTGCTGGGGCCCCTCACCAACCCGGCCGGGGCCGGCGCCCAGGTGCTGGGTGTGTTCAGCATGGACCTGGTCCCCAAGCTGGCCGGGGTGCTGGCCAGGCTGGGGACAAAGAAGTCCTTTGTGCTGCACGGGTACGGCGGGACAGACGAGCTGACCACTCTGGGGCCGGCCTATGTGTGCGAGGTAAGCGGGGGAGAGGTCAGAGATTTCCGGATGGACCCCCTGGACTGGGGCTTTAAAAGGGCCGGGATCGATGATCTGAGAGGGGGATCCCCGGCGGAAAACGCCTCCATAATAAAATCAGTGCTCAACGGTAGCTCCGGCCCCGGGCGGGACACCGTTATACTGAACGCGGCCCTGGCCCTTGTGGCCTCCGGGGCGGCCCCGGACTTCACCGGCGGTATTGAAATGGCGGAAAAAAGCATAGACTCGGGCCGGGCAGCCGGAAAACTTGCCGATCTTGCACATTTCACCACTTTCATCTGCCCCGGAAAGGCGGCCACTTCATGATACTTGATAAGATAATAGACTTTAAGCGCGGCGAGGTGGAATACCTTAAGAAAAGATCAAACCTCATTGAAATGATAAAAGCCATAGAAAGTATGCCCCCCGCCAAATCAATGTCGGAAGCCCTGAAAAAGCCCGGCTGCATAACACTGCTGGCCGAGATTAAAAAGGCGTCTCCATCCAAAGGGGTAATACGGGAGGACTTTGACCCGGCGGAAATAGCATCTGTTTATTCGCGGAGCGGGGCAGACGCCATATCAGTCCTTACCGATTTCAAATTTTTCTCAGGGCATCCGGACCATATATCGCAGGTGAAAAAAGCATCCCCGCTGCCGGTGCTGAGAAAGGACTTCATCATAGACCCTTTCCAGGTATACCAGTCCAGGCTTATTGGCGCCGACGCCATACTGCTTATATGCGCCGCCCTGACACGGGAGGAGCTTCAAAAACTTATGGAGGCCGCCCGTGATGCCGGGCTGGAGGCCATCGTCGAGGTGCACGACGAAGCCGATCTGGAAACCGCACTGGCCATTGGCGCCGGAATCATAGGTATCAACAACAGGGACTTGAGAACTTTCAAAACCGATATCGGCGCCACCCTGCGCCTGTGCGGCAAGGCCCGGACCGGACCGGCGGCGGTTATAAGCGAAAGCGGCATAAACTCCAGGCAGGATATGGAAATGATTAAGGAGGCCGGAGCCGATGCGGCACTGGTGGGCGAGGCCCTGATGAGGACGGTCGATATAGCGGCCAAGGTGAGGGAACTAAAATACGGGGAGTTACAGTACATGTAAAACACAAACCGGGAGAGGTGGTTATTATAGTGGGATATGTCAGGGTTAAAATTTGCGGCATCCGCGACACTGAAACCGCCCTGGGGGCGGCGGACGCCGGGGCCGATGCCCTGGGCTTCGTATTCGCCCCGGGAAAAAGGACCATCAGCCCGGAAGAAGCCAGGGAGATAATTGGGAAACTCCCTCCACTGGTCTCCAGGGTGGGGGTTTTCGTCAACCTGCCGGCCGCAGAAGTGGCGGCAATCGCCGCCTTCGCCGGGCTGGACACCGTACAGCTGCACGGCGAGGAGCCCCCGGAATACTGCAGGGACCTGGGATTCAAGGTGATCAAGTCCTTCCCGGCGGGGTCCGCCGCCGATCTGGAGCGGGCTAAAGATTACCGGGTGGACGGATACCTTCTGGACACCCCGGTGCAAGGCCGGAGGGGGGGCACAGGCCGGGCCTTTGACTGGCGACTGGCTGCCGGCTTAAATGCCGGGCCGCTGATACTGGCCGGGGGGCTAAACCCGGAAAATGTGCGCGAAGCCATAGAAATAGTTAGGCCCTATGCCGTTGACGTCAGCAGCGGTGTGGAAACCGGGGGCTGCAAAGATATTGGTAAAATAAGGGAATTCATCAGGAGGGTTAAAGGTTGAGTGATATTATGCCCGACAGCAGGGGCTATTTCGGAAGCTATGGAGGAAGGTTCGTCCCGGAAACACTTATGCCCGCCCTGGAGCAGCTGGAAGCCGCATACAGGGAGGCCCGGCAAGATGAGTCCTTCAACAGTGAGTTTTACAGCCTCCTCAAAAAATACGTCGGCAGGCCGTCCCCCCTTTATTTTGCCCGGCGCCTTACGGATCACTGCGGGGGGGCCAGGATATACCTTAAAAGGGAGGACCTGAACCATACCGGCGCCCATAAAATCAACAACACCATCGGCCAGATACTGCTGGCCAGGAAAATGAACAAAAAAAGAGTCATTGCCGAAACCGGGGCAGGCCAGCACGGAGTGGCCACAGCCACCGCCGCAGCCCTTTTTGACATGGAGTGCGCCGTTTACATGGGGGAAGAGGATATGGCCAGGCAGCGTCTGAATGTGGTCAGGATGAAGCTTCTGGGCGCCGTTGTGATACCGGTGACGTCGGGAAGCCGCACGCTTAAGGACGCCATGAACGAAGCCATGAGGGACTGGGTGGCAAACGTGGAAAACACCTATTACCTGGTGGGTTCCGTTGCCGGCCCCCACCCTTACCCTTTAATGGTGAGAAATTTCCAGAGAATAATAGGGGAAGAAACCAAAAGACAGATCATGGAGTGTGAGGGAAGGCTTCCCGACTGCATAGTAGCCTGTGTGGGCGGAGGAAGCAACGCCATGGGAATTTTCCACACCTTCCTCGGGGAGCCCACCGATCTGGTGGGGGTGGAGGGGGCAGGCCACGGGCTGGAAACGGGACGGCACTCGGCCACACTGAGCGCGGGCAGCCCCGGAGTGCTGCACGGGTCTTTAAGCTATGTTTTGCAGGACGGGGACGGACAGATCCAGATCGCCCACTCCATCTCGGCCGGGCTTGACTACCCGGGGGTGGGTCCCGAACACAGCCACCTTAAAGACTCGGGCAGGGTTAAATACACCTCGGTGACAGACCGGGAGGCGCTTGCCGCCTTTATGCTGTTATGCCGCACCGAGGGGATCATCCCGGCGCTGGAAAGCTCACACGCTCTGGCAGAGACCGTGAGGCTGGCAGGGAAAATGGGACGTGACAGCGTTATAGTGGCAAATCTTTCCGGACGCGGCGACAAGGACGTGGATGCCGTGGCCGGGTCAGCGGGGGTGGATATGCCGTGACCGGAATAAAAAGGATCTCCGATACATTTGCCGGCCTTAAGGAGCGGGGTGAGAAAGGACTGATAACCTATATCACAGCCGGCTACCCCACCCCGGGCCATACCCTGGACCTGCTGAAGACACTGGCGGACTCGGGGTCGGATCTCATAGAAATAGGAGTGCCCTTTTCAGACCCTATGGCCGACGGCCCGGTAATTCAGCATTCTTCGCAGCAGGCCCTGGCGGGGGGCATCCGGCTGGACGAGATATTTGACATGGCCGGAAGGTTCAGGAGCCACACCGGTGTTCCGGTCCTACTCATGACATACTATAACCCGGTTTTCAGGAGAGGGAAGGAAAACTTCGCAAGAGACACCCGGGACTCCGGAATAGACGGCTTAATCATCCCCGACCTGCCTCCCGAGGAGGACGGGGACCTCCGCGGCATATGCAGGAAGCGGGGACTGTGCCTGGTGCCGCTGGCTGCTCCCACCTCCACGGAAAGAAGGCTGGAAATGATTGCCGCAAGGGGGGAGGGATTTATATACTGTGTGTCTGTTACCGGCGTTACCGGTTCCAGGAATGAGATAAAAACCGACCTTAAATCCTTTTCGCAAAGGATGAGGGCCTGTACCGGCAGCCCCCTGGCCCTCGGCTTCGGCATATCGGGCCCGGAAATGGCCCGGAAGTTATCGGCGGGCTTCGATGCGGTGGTGGTGGGCAGCGCCATTGTCGAAGCCATAGAAGGCAGCGGGGGCCTGTC
>JBMOPC010000030.1:7703-17605 GCA_049323915.1 Bacillota bacterium | reverse complement strand
CTTACGGGCTCAAGGCACCAATGAAAAATCGACCTCGCTTCGCCAGCCGCTAAAGGGTATAATTCGGAAAATAAATCATTTTTCATTCATTGTGGTGCCACTTTTTTGTGGCATGGGAGTCTGGCTTGTTTTTTGTATTCAATATTTAGCATTATATTTATCATTTTGCCGTGAAACACCTCTAAAATGCACATATATTGTATACTTACACCGGAATACTTTCTGAGACATTGCAAATAACATATAATGGCTAGTATGAGACTATCTCACGAAATACAGTTATTCTATTCTGTTTTATGATTAGGGGGATAATTTTGCCGGCTATAAAGATAACGGACACAACACTGAGAGACGGACACCAGAGCCTGTGGGCCACCAGGATGCGGACGGCAGACATGCTTCCTGTGGCGGAATCGATGGATGACATAGGCTTTCACTCGATGGAGGTCTGGGGCGGAGCCACATTTGACGTCTGCCTGAGGTTTCTGAACGAGGACCCATGGGAGAGGCTGAGAACACTTAAAAAATACATCAGAAAAACGCCTCTGCAAATGCTTTTAAGAGGGCAGTCCCTTGTAGGTTACCAGCATTACCCGGACGATGTGGTTTACGCCTTCGTGCAGAAAGCAGTTGAAAACGGCATTGATATAATCAGGGTTTTTGACGCTCTGAATGACATAAGAAATCTGGAAACATCTATAAAAGCAGGGAAAGAGGCCGGGGCGCATATCCAGGCGGCAGTGGTCTACACGGTGAGCCCGGTTCACACCACCGAACATTACGTGGAAACGGCCATCAGCCTGGCCGCCATGGGCGCCGACTCACTCTGCATCAAGGACATGGCAGGGCTTCTGGCCCCTTACGAGGCCTACGACCTGGTTAAGAGACTCAAGGAAAAAGTGAGCCTGCCGGTGCAGATACACAGCCACTATATCGGAGGGCTGGCTGTTGGAACCTACCTGAAGGCCTCCGAAGCGGGCGCCGACATTATAGATACGGCCTCGGTGCCTCTGGCCTTCGGGTCATCTCAGCCACCTGTGGAAACTGTGGTAAGGGCGCTTAAAGGGACGCCCTATGACACTGGACTCAGCCTGAGCGCGCTATTTGAGATAGCCAAGTACTTTGAGAAATTGCGGCAGGACTACGGACAGAAAAGGGGAGTAACCAGGATAAACGATATGCGGGTGTTTGAACACCAGGTGCCGGGGGGGATGATTTCCAACCTTATCACCCAGCTGGAAGAGCAAAAGGCCCTCAACAAGCTGCCGGAAGTGCTGGACGAAATACCCAGGGTAAGGAAGGAGCTGGGCTATCCCCCCCTTGTAACCCCCACCAGCCAGATAGTGGGCACCCAGGCGGTACTGAACGTGCTGTCCGGCGAAAGATACAAGATGATCCCGGGAGAGGTGAGGTCATACGCGCAGGGGCTGTACGGAAGACCGCCCGCCCCCATGGACGAAAAAGTAAAGGAAAGAATTCTGGGCGGCCGTCAGGAGTACACCTGCAGGCCCGCCGACCTGCTGGAACCCAGGATGCAAAAAGTCAGGGAGGAAGTTAAAGGCCTGGCTTCCACAGAAGAGGATCTACTGCTGTTCGCCCTCTTCCCCCAGGTTGCCAGGAGATTTATTGAAAAGAGAAAAGATGGGCATAAACCGGCGGTAACAGCCACCATTGACGACAGCTCCCAGCCTACAAAAAAAATCAAAAACCCTGTAACCGAGGAGGAGATGGAAATGAATCTTCAGGAAATAAAAGAACTGGTGCAGCTGATTAAGAACTCGGATATACACGAGCTGGCCCTCGAAAACAAGGGCATGAAAGTAGCCATAAGAAAGGGCGGAAGATTTTATCCGGAGAACGGGAGCACAGCCGAAAATCAAAATGCATCCGTTAATGAAGCCGCGCCGGATTCCGCAGTCGCCCGGGCAGCAGCCGCGACACCGGAACTGGATGAGAGTAGTTTTGTAATCAAGTCCCCCATGGTAGGGACATTTTACCAGTCTCCCGCCCCTGACGCTCCACCCTTTGTCAGTGCCGGGGATAAAGTGGCAAAGGGACAAACTCTTTGCATAATAGAGGCCATGAAGCTTATGAATGAAATAGAATCCGAAGTATCGGGCCAAATCGCCGAAATACTGGTGGAAAACGGATCGGCGGTAGAGTATGGGCAGCCAATTTTCATCATAAAAATAAGCAACTGAAGAGGTCAAAAATGTTCAAAAAGATACTGATAGCCAACAGGGGTGAAATCGCCCTGCGAATAATAAGGGCATGCAGGGAAATTGGAATAAAAAGCGTGTCGGTATACTCGGAGGCCGACAGGGATTCCCTGCACGTCAGAGCGGCGGACTCCGCCGTCTGCATAGGCCCGGAAAGCCCTTTGAAAAGCTACCTTAATGTACAGAATATAATAAGCGCCGCCTTAATAACCGGGGCGGACGCCGTTCACCCCGGTTACGGTTTTTTATCTGAAAACGCTGATTTTGCAAGGGGCATAGAGGAGCAGGGAATTACCTTCGTAGGCCCTCCCCCTTTAGCAATTGAAAAAATGGGCGATAAGGCCACCGCCAGGGATACTGTGGTAAAGGCGGGTGTTCCCGTGGTCCCCGGGTCCGAAGGCGTGGTGCAGGATATCGACGCCGCGCTTCAAACCGCCGCCGGCATAGGCTACCCGGTGCTGGTGAAGGCGTCGGCCGGCGGAGGGGGCAGGGGAATGAGGGTGGCCCAGGGCCCGGAGGACCTGCTAAAGGCGCTTCAGACCGCCCGGGCGGAGTCCGGGGCCGCATTCGGCAACTCCGACGTATACATTGAAAAATACCTGGAGGAACCTAGGCATATTGAGTTTCAGATAATGGGCGACAGGTACGGGAATATAGTGCACCTGGGTGAAAGAGACTGCTCAGTACAAAGGAGAAACCAGAAACTGATCGAGGAGTCCCCGTCCACCGCCCTTAATGAAGAACTGAGGCGCCGGATGGGGGAAATGGCCGTCAGGGCGGCCAGGGCTGTGGATTACTTCAGTGCGGGAACCGTGGAGTTTCTTTTGGACAGGAACAAAAACTTTTACTTTATTGAGATGAACACCCGCATACAGGTGGAACACCCCGTTACCGAGATGATTACCGGGGTGGACCTGATAAAAGAGCAGATAAAAGTTGCCGCGGGTGAAAGACTTTCATTTTCCCAGGAGGACCTGACTTTCAAGGGCTGGTCCATAGAGTGCCGCATAAATGCCGAAGACCCGTCCAGGAATTTCACTCCCTTCCCGGGTAAAATAACTGCTTACATTCCCCCGGGAGGTCCTTGGGTCAGGCTGGACAGCGCCGCCTACCAGGGCTGGAACATCCCACGCAGCTACGACTCCCTGCTGGGCAAGCTGATCACCTGGGGCAGGGACCGGGATGAAGCCATTGCCAGGATGAGCAGGGCACTGTCTGAATTTGTAATTGAAGGAGTCCCCACCACCATATCTTTTCAGCAGAAGGTGCTGGAGAACGCCTTTTTCCGCAGGGGAGAAGTCTACACCAATTTCATACAGAGAAGAATGCTTGATCAATAAATACAGCCGGACCCCGGACCTCCAGCCCCGACCTGTCGGGATTGCGGGGTCCTTTTATTTTATCGGCGCCGGCGGATTACGGCGGGTCTGGCTATATCGCCCACCGGCGTGGTAAAATGGACCAAGGCGATTATTTGAGGCCGGCAGGCCATAGCATTATCATTCAGGAGCAAAGTGTGCATATGGACGACCATCAGCTGTTGAACAATCTTTGCCGGGCACTGGTTCATATAGCCCGGATAACCGGCGGCTACGCCATGGTCCTTGAGAGAAGCGGAAAGGCTGTCAAAGCGGTCAACTCCGCAGGCAAAGATGTTCCCGGGCCCGAGGCGGCCAGGCTGGCCGGCTATCTGGCGGGATATCAGGCGAACCCGGGAACTGTTGAGTACGAGCCGGTGCGGGATTCCAGGGCCTGGCTTCTTCCTCTGGGCAATTATGTTCTGGCGGCACTGGACAACGAGCGGCTGACCAGGGACAGGGAGCTGGAAAAAAACATAGAGGAGGCCCTTCCTTTTATTGCCATGGTGGCCGGGGGCGAGGCCGTGATGTTTGACATAAACGGGTTGCGGCTGGCCAGCTTTGGCCCGGACGGGTACCAGTCCAGGGGGGCCGGGGAATACACGGCCCTTGGAAAAGAGTCGATGCAGAAGCGCCGGGCGGTATTCGGCCCATCCCTTCTGGAAAATGGAGCCCAGGCGGTGCGCATTCCCATCACTGAAAAATTTGGCATCGGCTTTAATAACGTAATGGCAGTAAGGCAGAAAAAGAAAATTCTTGAGTCGGCGTCCGCCTACCCATGGCAGAGGAGGTACACCTTCGACGACATTGTGGGCCGGAGCCCGGTCATCAGGAAGTGCAAGGAACTGGCAGCCCAGATTGCCGCCGGGCAGTCCACCGTGCTTATATGGGGAGAGACCGGCACTGGAAAGGAGCTTTTTGCCCAGTCAATACATGGCGCCGGCCCCCGCCGGGACGGCCCCTTTGTGGCGGTTAACTGCGGAGCGCTGCCGTCCAGCCTGGTGGAGAGCCAGCTTTTCGGATACGAGGAGGGCGCCTTCACCGGGGCCAAAAAGGGAGGCCAGCTCGGACTTTTTGAGCAGGCCGAGGGAGGCACACTGCTGCTGGACGAAGTGGGGGAAATGGATTATGACCTTCAGGCAAAGCTGCTGAGGGTGCTTCAGGAGAGGGAATTCGTCCGGATAGGGGGAAAAAGGCCGGTTTCTGTTAATGCCAGGATAATCGCCTCAACCAACAAGGATCTGCTAAAGCTGGTCAGGGACAAGAAATTCCGGGATGACCTTTTTTACCGCCTGAATGTGGTGGACCTGAAGATTCCCCCGCTGCGGGAAAGGGTGGAGGACATCACATACCTGGCAAGGCATTTCGTCCGGAGGTTCAACCAAATATTCTGCAGCCCTGTGCGGAGGATAGGCGAGGAGGCTGCACGGTACCTGAAGATGTACAACTGGCCGGGAAATGTACGGGAGCTTCAGAACTGCCTGGAGCGCAGCATGAACCTGTGCGACCGGGAGACCATCATGCCAGAACACCTGCCGGTAATAATCCGGGAATACGTTGACCAAAAACACCATGAAAAAAAGTCACTGGGGCCTGATCAGTTCATGCGCAGGAATGATGAAGGTCTTGGCGGGACAACCCGCGACGCAGAAAAAAAGGCCATTTCAGAAGCTCTGAGGAATGCCGGCCAAAACCGCCGGGAGGCGGCGGAAAGCCTGGGCATAAGCACGGTAACCCTTTGGCGTAAAATGAAGCGGTACGGCCTAGTCTGAGTCAGGGGACGATTCTCTGACTCACTCACGCTCTCTGAATTATGTTTCTGTTAACCCCCAAAATCGACGCTATCTCTCTTATTGAAAGGGATGAATTTGCTTTTAGATCTCTGAACAGCTCATTCCTAATCCCGGTATTCTTCAACCATTCATTATTTGTATCTGATATGCCCTTTTGACTCAGAAAATCCTTAATAAACAATCGCAAATCCACTTCGTTATGAATTCTTTTATCCTGTACCGTTTCTTCATTAACATCCATAAAATCATCCCTTGCCTCTTCTTGTGAAAACTTTACAAACATTTTTATCCATTTTTCCTCGTCATCTGAGAATATTTTCAGCACGAATTCCCTATCTACCACGTTGTTGTCAGCTCTGCCAATATAAGCATTATAACTGCTCCAGCGGTATTGGGGCGGTTTCTCAACCAAATTTGCCTTGACAGGGTTATTATGTATATATCTCACTACTGCCAGCAGGTAATTCTCATTTTCTACAGGCTCGCTTTTGAACCTGTCCTGAAATAAGTGGCCGGTCCTTTCGTATTTCTTGTTGAAATAGTAAACATAGCTGACAGAAATTCTTTGCATTATTCTGTTTATCTGGTCCGCACCCTCTCTCATCACCAGATGAACGTGATTATCCATAAGGCAATAAGCAAGTACGGAAAACTCACTTTCCTCTGATTTTTCCTGCAGAATGTCTATAAATTTTATCCTGTCCTCGTCACACAAAAAAATCTTTCTTCGCTCATTTCCTCTTATAATTACATGATATACCTGACTTTTACTTAGCCTTCTGCTGCTTCTCGGCATAATCTCCCTCCCATTGCACCTTTGGCATAATATAACACACAAAGCAAACTGAGTCAAGGAACCGTCCCCTGACTCAATTTCAGAAATGTAATGGTGTTAATATTTCATTTGTGAAATGCAGGGGGATTGTGCAAATTGATTGCTTTGTCAGTCTTGCCATTTCAGATATGAAATAACTGCCCGGGACAATTCCCTCCTGCTGATATGAAATGTCAAAATATGCGGCCCTTCTCCACTGGCACATAATTTGCGGTAAATAATACCGGTTTTATTTATTAACGGATCGGCTAAAAGAGGTGAAATGGATTTGAAGAATTACAGGAGCGCAATGTTTGCCCCGGGAATTGACCGGCGCAAGGTGGAAAAGGCCGTGGGCCTGGGGGTGGATGTGGTGATTCTGGACCTGGAGGACTCGGTGGATATTTCAAGGAAGGCTGAGGCAAGGGAAATTGTGGTCTCAGTGCTTAAGGGCAGGAATACCGCCAAAGAGCTGTGGGTAAGGGTCAATCCTCCGGAAACGGATTTCTTCCTGGGAGACATTATGGCCGTAGTAGCGGCGCGGCCTGACGGTATAATGATGCCCAAGGCTGAAACCGCCGAGGGGGTGGCGAGGGTGGACTGGATTATTGGTCTTCTGGAAGCCCACCACGGGATTGAAAAAGGATCCATAGACCTTGTGCCCCTTGTGGAAAGCGCCCGGGGAATAAGAAACGCAGGTGAAATAGCAGCCAGTTCGGACAGGTTGAAAAGGCTAAGCTTCGGCGCAGTTGACTACACCCTTGATATGGGCATCGAACTGACCAAAAATACGGCGGAACTGTTTTACGCACGGTCCGCACTGGCGGTGGCGTCCAGGAGCGCTGGGCTGGAAGGCCCCATCGACACTGTATACACCGACGTGAAAGACAGCGAGGGCCTGGCGGCGGACTGCCGGCTGGGGCGCAGCCTTGGTTTCCAGGGCAAACTGGTTATACACCCGGCCCAGGTGGAGGTGGTCAACAGATTATTCTCCCCCACCGCTGAAGAACTGGCCCGCGCCCGGAAGATCGTTGAGGTTTACGAAGAAGCTCTGGCCGCCGGCAGCGGCGTGGCCCAACTGGACGGAAAGCTGATTGAAAAGCCGGTGGCCATGCGCGCCCGGAGAATACTTGAAGCTGCCCGCTCCCTGGGGCTGGAGGTGTTGTAAAATGCCTGAAAAGCTGCACTGCGTAATAATGAGGGGAGGAACAAGCAAGGGAGTTTTTTTAAGGGAAAGCGAGCTGCCTTCGGATCCGGAAATACGCGACCAGGTTATCAGATCTGTATTCGGCAGCCCTGATGTAAGGCAGATAGACGGACTGGGGGGGGCGGACGCCCTTACAAGCAAACTGGCCATAATAGGCCCTCCCAGCGTTGAAAACGCCGATATTGACTATACATTCGCCCAGGTCAGCATTACCACTACAAAAGTGGATTATTTGGGAAACTGCGGCAACATCTCCTCGGCAGTGGGGCCATATGCCATTGATGAAAACATAGTCAGGAAAACCGAACCTATTACCAAGGTTAGGATCTACCAGACAAACACAAAAAAAATTATAGTAGCGGAAGTTCCGGTGGAAAAAGGAAAGGCGGTCACCAGCGGGGACTATGCCATTGCGGGTGTGCCGGGAACGGGCGCAGAAATAAAGCTTGATTTTGCAGACTCCGCTGGATCAGTTACGGGAAAGTTTCTTCCAACCGGCAACGTGGTAGACACTCTGCAGGTGCCGGGCCATGGCCGGTTTGAGGTGACAATAGTGGACGCGGCCAATCCGGTGGTTTTCATTGAGGCCGGGGCATTGGGATTAAAGGGCACCGAGACGCCCCAGGCCATTGACTCCGACCCTTTGCTGCTTGAGAAAATAGAGGCCATCAGGGGTGTAGCGGCCCAAGCCATAGGATTGACGGACAGCTGGGATCGGGCTGCTATGGATACACCCTATATACCATTTTTCGCAATCGTCAGCGGACCCGCCGAATATCAGGACTATACAACGGGGGAACAGGTGCGGGAAGAAGAGGCTGACCTGGTTTCGAGGCTTTTCTTCATGCAGAAGATGCATAAGGCATACCCCGTCACCGGAACTGTCTGCACCGGTGCAGCGGCAAGAATACCCGGCAGCATAGTAAACAGAATAATGAGGCCGGTGCCGGCCGGCCGGAAGATAAGAATCGGCCATCCCGCCGGGGTAATTACAGTAGAAGCGGAAGCAGCCATAAAAGAAAACCGCACCGAGCTTGTCCGGGCAGCGATATCCCGTACTGCAAGAAGGATAATGGACGGGTTTGTTTACGTCAGGGAAGAGGCGTTCAAGAAAGAGAAAGATTAATGCAAAAACCGGGGGAGGTTTAACACTTTGGTTAAACTTTACGAACACGAAGGCAAAAAGCTGTTTGCCGGCTCAGGAAGACTGCAAAGGCCCCAACATGGGCGCAGTCCTTGAACTCAGGGAAGGTTTGCCGGCCCTTAACCAAGCAATAAAAATGAGAGAGGTGGGTTAAAATGGGAAAGCTGCTTGAAAATGACAGCAAGCAGTTAATCAGGCAGATGGGCCTTAAAGTACCCAGGGGAAGCGTGGCGGCCACTCCTTCTGAAGCTGAAAAAATAGCTGCCGAACTGGGTGGGCCGGTGGTGGTAAAAGCCCTGGTGCCGGCTGGAAAGAGGGGAAAGGCCGGCGCCATAAAATTCGCAGACAGCCCGGAACAGGCATCAGGCGCGGCCCGGGAGCTGATCGGCATGACGGTGAGCAACTTC
Organism: Bacillota bacterium; assembly: GCA_049323915.1. Taxonomy (GTDB): domain Bacteria; phylum Bacillota; class Desulfotomaculia; order Desulfotomaculales; family Desulfocucumaceae; genus BRHc4a. The sequence continues at coordinate 8,663 of JBMOPC010000030.1, read as the reverse complement.
CCTGTGGAAAGGGTGCTTGTGGAAGAAAAGCTGGACATTAAGGATGAATGGTACATTTCCATCACCCTGGACAAGGAAAAGAAGATGCCTGTAATAATAGCGGGCACAAGAGGTGGAATAGATGTCGAGGAAATAAGCCGGGACAACCCGGAAAGCCTGTTGTTCCGGCACGTGGACCCGATCTCCGGCCTGGCGGAATACCAGTCCAAGGAAATCTGGTCGGACCTTGGTGTGGCAGGCAAGCAACTGGTTTCAGCCACAGGCCTTTTAGTCAGGCTGTATCAGCTTTTTGACCGCTGTGACGCCGCTTTGCTTGAAATAAACCCCCTTGCAGTCACTTCATCAGGGGAGCTTGTCATAGCGGCCTCGGTGATGAGCGTTGATGACAGCGCCATGTACCGGCACCCTGAGCTGTCCGAAATGGTCCAGATTGGCAGCGACCGCGCCTGGCGGCCTCTTACGGAACTGGAAAAGCGCATGGTGGAGGTTAACGAGGCCGACCCCTACAGGGGCACCGCCCGCTATACTGAAATGCCGGGCGGCGACATAGGCTTCATGTGCGGGGGCGGCGGGGGAAGCCTTCTCTGCTTTGACGCTCTGGTGGCAAACGGTGGAAGACCTGCCAATTATACCGAGGTGGGGGGCAACCCTCCCGAACAGAAGGTCTACGGCCTTACCAGGGGAATTTTAAGCAAACCGGGTGTCAAGGGGCTGTTCGTCGCCCACAACATCACCAACAACACCCAGGTTGACGTTTTGGCGCGGGGAATCGTCAGGGCGCTGGAAGAAATGGACGTCAATCCGGCGGTCTTTCCGGTGGTGGTGCGGGAGGCCGGGGTCAACGATGCGGCCGCCAGAGAGATTTTCACCGCCGCCGGAGTGGAGTATTACGGCGACGACGTCACCATGACCGAGGCTGCTGTCCGTATGGTCAGGAGGATGGAAGCAGCTTATCCCGGA
>JBMOPC010000030.1:0-7693 GCA_049323915.1 Bacillota bacterium | reverse complement strand
GGGAGGTAGACTGACATGGCAATACTGATAGATAACAATTCCAGGATACTGATCCAGGGTATTACAGGCAGGGAGGCGTCCATGGTGACCAGGCACATGCTGGATTACGGCACCAGGGTGCTGGCCGGAGTCACCCCCGGCAGAGGAAGGCAGGAGGTCCACGGCGTGCCTGTGTACGACACATTAAAGTCGGCCGTCCGAAGCCACGGCTGCGACACCTCCGTGGTATACGTGCCCCCGGCCTTCGCTTATGACGCCGTAATGGAGGCTGTGGCCAACGGGATAAAACTGGTGGTGGTAATTACCGAAAACATACCACAGAAGGATGCCGTTAAGTTTCTTTACGCGGCGCGGCAGGCGGGTGTCAGGGTTATAGGCCCCAACTCAGTGGGCATGATCAACCCGGCGGACAGGGTCAAGCTGGGCGCCATCGGGGGCGACAATGTGGAGCGCTGCTTTGTGCCAGGTAAAGTGGGGGTAATATCCCGCAGCGGCGGGATGACCGCCGAGACCTCATGGATGGTAAAGAGGGCCGGGTTCGGAGTAAGCACCAGCGTCAGCATCGGCGGTGACGCGCTGATCGGGAGCAACATCAGGGACCTGCTTGAGCTTTTCCAGCAAGACCCGGGCACCGAGGCGGTGGTGACCTTTTCGGAGCCAGGCACCGGGCAGGAGGAGGCAGCCGCCGAGTTTGTTGAAAAGGGTGGCTTTACAAAGCCCCTGTTCAGCTACGTGGCCGGGCGCTTTACCGAAAACATGCCGGAGGGAACGGTCTTCGGGCACGCCGGGGCAATCATTTCCGACGGCAAGGGAAAGCCCTCCGACAAGATGAAAAGGCTTAAAAAAGCAGGAGCTTACGTGGTGGAGGACTACGATCAGCTGATAGCCGAACTGCGCCGCGTACTTGGATAGCAATAACAGTACCACAAACAACTATCAAAAGGTGGTGAAAACAGGTTTATGATAACGTCAAAAATTGTAGAGTTTATCAGCGATACCGGCTACGAGGACATAAGCCCGCCAGCCGTTGAGGCGGCCGGTCTGGCCATACTGGACTGGATGGGATCCGCGGCCGCCGGCAGCAGGCAGTCTCCGGCGCAAATGATGCTGGGAGTGGTGGAAGACCTTGGCGGCGTCCCGGAGTCCACCATGCTCACAGGGGGCGGCAAGACATCCTGCCTGAATGCGGCGCTGTTAAACGGGGCAATTTCACATATTGTTGAGCTTGACGACGTGCACCGGGCTTCCATCATTCACCCGGGGGCGGCGGTGATACCTGCGGCCCTGGCGGCCGCTGAAAAGGAGCACCTGGGGGGTAAGGATTTAATCACCGCCGTTGTTGTGGGCTATGAGGTGGCCATAAGGATAGCCGAGGCCATAACGCCGTCCCATTACTATTTCTGGCACACCACCGGCACCTGCGGGACCTTCGGCGCCGCTGCCGCGGCGGCAAAGATTTTCAGGCTGGGATCCGACCGTATCACCTGGGCGCTGGGCAACGCCGGCACTCAATCGGCAGGACTTTGGGAATTTATTGCCGACGGGGCCATGTCAAAACACCTTCACCCCGGGAAGGCATCCACCAACGGCCTCCTGGCCGCCTTGCTGGCGCGCCGGGGCTTTACCGGCGCCAGCCGCATACTGGAAGGGGAAAGAGGTTTCTGCCGCGCCACGGCCAAGGAAATAGATTTTGCCCGCATAACCGACGGGCTCGGCGCCGGAAAGTACAGAATAGAAGAGATATCTTACAAAATACACTCATCCTGCAGACATACCCACCCGGCGGTGGACGTGGCACTGGACCTTGCCAGAAAACACAAGGTAGTCCCCGACGATGTGCAGTCCATACGCGTCAAAACATACAAAACAGCCCTTGACATAACCAACAATTACACTCCGGACAACCCTTACGCGGCCAAATTCAGCCTCCCCTTCTGCGTATCCCTGGCCATTAAGGAAGGGCACTGCAGCCCCGAGGGCTTTTCCGAATCCTCTCTGACAGATCCGGTTATTCGATCACTCATGGAAAGGATTGAGCTGGAGGCCGACCCGGACCTGACCTCCCGTTACCCGGAGCTGTGGCCGGCGTCGGTGATCATACACACAAGGTCGGGTGAGACGCTGAAAGGGCAAACCGACTGCCCCAAGGGCGACCCGGAAAACCCCTTGAACGCCGTGGAACTGGAGGAAAAATTCCTTAACCTGGCCAGGGGGCCGTGGGGGGAAAGCCGATCGCAGCGGGTGCTTGAGCTATGCCGCAATCTTCCCTCGGTTTCCGACCTGTCTTCGGCCCTGCCGTTCTAGCTTATAGCTTTAGCTGCAAGCTCAATCCGACAGCTGACATCTTTTCATTCAGGAGGTGCGAAAATGATTACCCACGACATAGTCATAGTAGGGGGAGGGCTGGCCGGGCTTATGGCCGCCGTGGAGGCCTCGGCGAAAAACGCCGATGTGGCCGTTGTCAGCAAGATTTACCCTACCCGGTCCCACAGCGGGGCGGCCCAGGGAGGGTTCAACTCAGCCATAAGCCGTGACGATTCCGTGGAGAGCCACGTGTTTGACACGGTGAAGGGGAGCGATTACATAGGCGACCAGGATGCAATAGAGATCCTGTGCTCCGAAGGCCCGGATGTAATCAGGGAGCTGGAAATGATGGGTGTTCCCTGGTCCAGGACCGAAGAAGGCCGGGTGGCCCAGCGCTCTCTGGGCGGGGCCGGATTCCCCCGGGCCTGCTACGCGGCGGACCTGTCAGGGCACGTGGTGCTGCACACACTGTACGAACAGGCACTGAAAGCCGGGATCAGGATTTACCCCGAGTGGTACCTGATTGAAGTTTTGACTGAAAAGGAATCCGTGGCGGGACTGCTGGTATACGAACTTGCCTCCGGCCGCCTGGAAGTAATTAGATGCAGAGTGCTGATTCTGGCTACAGGCGGCTACGGGCGGGTTTTCCAGAAGACCACCAACTGCCACGCCAACACCGGTGACGGCATGGCCATCGCCTATCGCGCCGGCGCTGTGCTGGCCGACATGGAGTTCGTGCAGTTCCATCCCACCACACTTTACGGCACCAACATACTTATCTCCGAGGCGGCCCGCGGTGAAGGCGGCTACCTGCGCAACTCCATCGGCGAAAGGTTCATGTCCCGGTACGCCCCCCAGAAGATGGAACTGGCGCCCCGGGATGTGGTATCACGGTCAATCTTCCAAGAGATAAAGGAAGGGCGCGGGGTAAACGGCACATACATAGACCTGGACCTCACCCACCTGGGCCCGGAGAAGATAGCCGAGCGGCTGCCGCAGGTACAGGACCTGTCCCGGCGCTATGCCGGAGTAGATCCCGCAGTTGCCCCCATGCCCATTGAACCTGCCCAGCACTACAGCATGGGGGGCATCAGGACCAACCTGGACTGCGAAACCAATATCGCCGGGCTTATGGCCGCCGGGGAGGCCGCCAATGTCAGTGTGCACGGGGCCAACAGGCTGGGAGGCAACTCCCTTTTGGAAACCGTTGTTTTCGGCCGGAGGGCGGGCCGGAGGGCAGCGGAAATAGCCGCGTCCAGAGATTTTCCCGCGCCTCCGCGCACCTCGCTGGAAGCCGCCATGGAACGCTGGATCGGCAACTTCGGCCAGTCCCGGCCGGTGGTGGAAGGCGATACGGTTTTTGACATCCGCCGGGATATAAACCGGACCATGACCGAAAAAGTGGGGGTATTCCGCACCGGAGGTGAGCTGGAGGAGGCCATGAAGGACCTGGCCGGCCTGCGGAATCGCTACAGCGCCCTGCGGGCTACTTTTAAAGAAACCCCTTTCAATTATCAGCTGACCGATCACCTGGAGGTGGGATATCTCCTGGATTTAAGCGAGCTGATTGCCGGCGCGGCGCTGAGGCGCACCGAAAGCAGGGGAGCTCACTACCGCATGGACTATCCCTCAAGGGACGACAGCAACTGGCTGAATCACACCCTGATCAAAAAAGGTGACCGGGGGCCGCAGTTCGAGGCCGGCAAAGTATCCATAACCAAATATCCTCCCCAGGAAAGGGGGTATTAAGATGCGGATTACCCTAAGCATCGCCCGCTTTAACCCAAAAACCGATAACGAAACGCACCTTAAAGACTATGTAGTGGAATGGGAGCAGCACGAGAGCGTACTTGACCTGGTCTTAAAGGTCTGGCAGCAGGACCCCGGCCTGTCTTTCAGGCGGTCCTGCCGCAGCACAATATGCGGCTCCTGCGCAATGTTTATTGAAGACAGGCCCCGCCTAGCCTGCCAGACACTGGTGAAAGACCTGGCAGCCGACGGCGGCAGTCTTACATTAAAGCCGCTGCCCGGATTCCGCCAGCTGAAGGACCTGGTGGTGGACTTGGAGCCATTCTTTGAGGCTTTGAAGCGGGTTATCCCCTGGATGCTTACAATACCCGGCCATAAAGGGCTGGTTTCACCGGAGGCGGCCCGGCAGGCCGAAAGCCCCGCCACCTGCATACTATGCAGTGTTTGCGACGCCGGAACAGGATCACGCGGCAATGTCACCCCGGCGGCGCTGGTCAAAAACATGCGCATGGCCGTTGACCCCAGAGACGCCCTGGGAAATCAAAGGCTGAAAATAGCCGGGCTGAGCGCAGAGGGGCTGCAGACTTTCAGTGAGCTTTTGGCCAACATCTGCCCCAAAAAAATAGAAATTCCCGTTGTGGCTCAGGAATAGGGTGATGTCGCGGAGTTCCTGCGGCATATCGAATTGATAGAGGTCACATGGATTGAAAATCTCGCCAGTAGAAAGCATGTGGTAAATGGCGGTGAGAATCATCCTTGCGATGGCGATAATGGCTCGTTTCTTTCCTCTTCTTTTGGCGATACGCTCATACTTGATTCTGTAGCAAGGGTTATCTTTCGACTTGACAGCAGCATGAGCGATCTGAACAAGAGCAGGTTTGAGGTAAACACCGGCTCTTGTGATGCGAACAGACTTTTTCTTCCACCGTGCTTTGTAGTGTGTCTTCTTCTCAGACTGATTGTACCGCAATCCAGGGTGGGTGCGTACCCCCGTTTTCATTACTATTTGTGTCGCCCGCACTGGCGGCGCGAGATGGAGGTTAATATGAAATGCGCCCACTGCGTCCAAAAGCCGGCCCACAGGTGCTACTCAGAAGGATTTGACTGCACCGGCGGACTGGCCCACACGGAAGAATACGCAAAAGAAGATATCCGCCGCATGCTGGTTACGTCTTCGGAGGTGGAAGCTGCATATTACATGAAGCTGACCAGGCTGGAGGAGATAATCAAATTCGCCGGCGAAATGGGCTACAGGCGGCTGGGTATGGCCTTTTGCGTCGGCCTGGCCAGGGAGGCGGAAATAGTGTCCGGCATACTGGAGAGGCATTTCGAGGTTTATTCGGCATGCTGCAAGTCCGGAGGCGTGGACAAGGACGAGCTGGGGATCACACATGTCATTGCAGGCCGCTACGAAGCCGCCTGCAACCCGGCGGGGCAGGCTGCGGTGCTTGAAAAGAAGGGGACGGAGCTTAATATAGTTTTGGGGCTTTGCGTCGGCCATGACGTCCTCTTCAACAAATATTCGGCCGCCCCGGTGACCACACTGGCGGTAAAAGACCGGGTGCTGGGGCATAACCCCCTGGCGGCCATATATTCCGGCTATTACCTGAAAACACGCTTTAGGTAAGCTATGGCGGCGCAGGTTGTATGTGCCAGCACAACCGCTGACTTCTCTGCGCCAGCTCTTACCAAAATATGATTCGGGAGGATAAAAATATGGCCCAGACCAGCTTTGAAGAAAAGTTCCGGCCTTATATCGAAAAGGACCTCCAGGGGGAGCAGGTGGCCGGACTAGACCACATCGGTCGGACTTTGGCCCGGGCAAAAAAGTTCGGCCCGGCGCTGAGCGCCGACATGGAAGTGCTGATACCGGGAGCGATGCTGCACGATATCGGAGTTGTCAGCGACAAAAAAAACCATTATATAAAAGGCAAGGAAAGGGCAGCTGAAATATTGGAGTCGGTGGATTATCCCGGGGATAAAATTCAGAATGTTTTGCATGTCATCGAAACCCACAGCAGGTACGGGGGAATTCCGCCGGAAACGGTTGAGGCCAGGATTATGCGCGGCATAGACGCCATTGACTATGTCGGGGCGTAGGCATTGCCAGGGCAGTGGTCCGAGGGCTTAATGACGGCTCCTTTGACGGCAATATTGCCAATTTTCCGTCGCTTATTAAAAAAATACTGGCGGGCATTAATGGCGGAGTTTTTTACGAGGAGACCCGCAAAGAAATAGACGAGGGCATTAAATTTATGGAGGTGTTTTTGGCGCAACTGGAAAAGGAGTTGAACGACTGATTTTCAATATTGACAGGAGGTGGTGGATGCCTGATTCTGTCGACAGGGCTGTTTGGGAATTAAGGTCATTTATGATCGTCAATGTGACAACGTGTTCATCCCGATTGATTGATTAAAAAGAACACACCAGCTAAAATACGGGCGGCAGAGCGGCTGAATAGTCAAAATTTAATGACTTTTAAAAATATGTTGAGGGGGAATCAATAATGGCGAAAAGTTTGCTGAAGAAGGTTATGTTCGTGTTGCTGGCGCTGCTTCTGGCAGTGGCGGCGGCAGGGTGCGGCGGCAAGGAAGAAAAAAAGGCCGAAAGCGCCAAGAAGGTTAGCGTCAAGTTTTCCCACGTGGTGGCGGACAACACTCCCAAAGGACAGGCTGCACTTAAGCTCAAGGAACTGCTGGAGAAGAGCGGACAGTTTGAAGTAACGGTATTCCCGTCATCCCAGCTATACGGCGACAAGGAGGAACTGGAGGCCCTCAGGGCGAACAACGTACAGCTTATCGGCCCCTCGGTGACCAAGCTGGTGGGATTTGTGCCGGCTTTCCAACTGGTTGACATGCCCTTCCTCTTCAAGAGCGACCAGGCCACTTATAATTTCTACGACAGCCCAAAGGGGCAGGAACTCCTTGGCACTCTGAAGCAGCACGGCATGATAGGACTGGCCTGGTGGCCCAACGGATCAAAGAATTTCACCAACTCCAAGCGCCCACTTAAGAAGCCGGAAGATTTCCAGGGGCTGAAATTCCGCACCCAGAGCGGCGGCGTACTTGATGACCAGTTCAAGGCCCTGGGGGCCGGGTCCCAGACCATGGCCTTCGGCGAGGTGTACCAGGCTCTCAACAGCAAGGCCGTGGACGGGCAGGAAAACACCTTCAACAACATAGACACCCAAAAATACATCGAAGTACAGAAATACATGACTGTATCCAGCCACGGAAGGATAGATTACGCCCTGATAACCAACACCAAATTTTGGGACAGCATGACTCCGGAACAGCAGAAGATCTTTATGAGCGCCGTAAAAGAGGCCACACTGTATGAGAAAAAGCTGGCCGACGATCTCAATGCCCAAAGCTATGAAAAGCTCAAGTCCAGCGGCAAAATGGAAATCTACACACTCAGCGACGCTGAGAAGGAAGCTTTCTTTAAGGCAATGAAGCCGGTGTACGACAAATATCAGGATAAGATTGGAAAAGATTATATCGAAGCCGCCAAGAACAGCAAATAATGTTGTGACATTTAATTGGGCGGGCCCCGGAAAAGGGCCCGCCCAATTAGAGAAAAGCAAAAATGCTACTGACATCACGGCTAAAGGGGTTGGTTTTACTGAGCAGGTTTAGAG
>JBMOPC010000029.1:0-17739 GCA_049323915.1 Bacillota bacterium | reverse complement strand
TATTCCTGCTGCTTGTACTGGTGGCACTGGCCATACCTGAAGCAGATGTCAGAAGGCTTATGCCCGTGATGGAAAACGGCTTGATGCCGGTTTTCAAGGGAGCTCTTTCGGCAATAGGCTTTCCCTTCGCGGAAACCATTCTTTTCACCATGATTATTCCATACCTGAACAATCCCGGCGGCGCCAGGAAGGCCATGCTTTTTGGCGTGCTGACGGGTGGCTTTTTACTGCTGCTGGTAATACTGAGAACCATCCTGGTAATCGGACCGGCAACGGCGAGGCTCTGGTACCCTGTTCTGGAAGCGGTGAGAATGATTGACCTTTATAATATAATACAGCGCGTGGATGCGGCCGTCATCATCAACTGGATTGGCTTCGGTTTCATGAAAATAACAGTCTGTTTCTACGCCTTTGTACTGGGACTGGCCCAGTGGCTCAATCTCAGCGACTACAGGCCCCTGGCGCTGCCGGCGGGAGTCCTTATGCTGGCACTGTCCATACTGGTATACGACAGTTACGTGGATGAGGTGTTTTTCGCCGCCGTGATATGGTATCCCTACGCCCTGACGGTGGCTTTTATAATCCCGCTGATCATGCTGGTTACAGCCTCATTACGGGGCCCATGCAGCAAAAAGTAAAACAGCCGCACCCATTTCTCCGGTACGGCAGGTTAAAGATTTAATACTTTCCAGCTTCTCTTTTCCGGGTTGACCAGCCCAGGAGGTCGTACACTATTCAGTACGCAAAGAATGCATCAATGAACTGGATCAGTGCCAACACCCCCGCCGCCGCCGCCCACCAACCTTTGATTATACCGGTGGAAGTCAAACCTATCAGTAAAAGCCCGATTAGCACCCGTATTATCCTGTCGGCGGCGCCAAGATTTTTTTCCCAGTCAAGGTGCAAGAGTATTCCCCCCTTCCCCGTATCCCAAGAGCCGCATCAGCCTGAACCTGAGGATTCCGCAGGCCACCTTCCGGGACAGCAATTCCTGGTACTCAGCGCCGGTCAGCTTCTTTCTTTCACCGGGATTGTCCATAAACCCCACCTCCACAAGCACCGCCGGAATGTTAGCGTTGCGCAACACGTAATATTCCCTGGTCTTGGCAAGCCTTTTACGGATGCCCGGAATGGAACGCAGCTCTTCCTGCACACACTCCGCCAGCAGTCTGCACTCTTCCGGCCCCGGGTGGTAATAAACCTCGGCGCCGCCGCCGTAGCCGCCCCGCACGCAGTTGGCGTGAATGCTGACAAAAATGCCGGCCCCGGACCGCTGGGCCTCCTCCAGCCTTTTTTCCAGGTCATACCTGTGGGCATCCTTGCCGTGCAGCCCGGGAACAGCAAGGTTGTAATCCCCGGACCGGGTCAATATAACCCTGGCCCCCGTCTGTTCCAGACATTCTTTCAGCTTAAGGGCTATCTGGAGGTTAATGTCCTTTTCCCTCACCCCGCGCCGCACCGCCCCGGGGTCGTACCCGCCGTGGCCGGGGTCAACCACCACAACCTCCCCTCCCAAAAGCAATCCGGCATAAGAGGGTATGGCCGCCGTAAAAAACAGGCCCAGTAATACCGATACCACCATTTTTTTGATAGCACCACTCAACATAATGATATTGTTTCTAGAACGGTATTTTTTTATTTTTAAAAAACAAAAATAAACCTGCACCGTTTTTTAATAAAAGGGAGGCGCAATGTGAGGACTAAAAATCAATTATACCTGTTTTTAGTAATTACCTTGGCGGTTCTGATTTTACCATCCTTTTCCGCCCAGGCCGAAAAGAAGGGGAGCAGCTTGCCGCTAAATGGCAAAACAGTCATTCTGGACCCCGGCCATGGAGGAGATGACCATGGTTATTGCAGGAAGGGTGTGGCCTGTGAAAAAAGCACCGCCATGTCGGTAACGGAAAACATTCGTAGCATGCTGGAAAGAAACGGAGCCACCGTCTACATGACCCACGGCGGCGGGGGCGGCGGTTTTTTGTCCCGCCTGTGGACAAAAAACGAAAACAGCCTCGATCTGAGGGCAAAAATGGCAGGAGAAAAAAAGGCCGACATTTTTTTAAGCATCCACTGCAACGCCAGCCCGCTGCCCCACCGGGCCGGAGTGAAGGTATTGTTCCGGGGCGGGTTTGCCGCCGGGAAAATGCTGGGTGAACATATAAACAGGGAACTGGTTAAACTGCCGGAAAACGGAAAAAACACCGCCAGCCCTGGCAACTACTACATTTTAAACAGGGTTGAAGTACCGGCGGTGGTTGTGGAAACCTGTTATCTCACGCACAACTCCGACAAAGAAACAATAGCAAGCGGCCAGTACCGGGAAAAGCTGGCCCGGGCCATATCCGGGGGAGTAATCAATTATTTTATCAAAGAAGGCACCTCCGGCAGGTGTTGGACAAAGCCGGAGGCCCCTGAAAGCAATAAAGTGATTGCAGCCGGCAAAGAAGAGGCCGTAAATCTCCCCGGCGGAATCTCCATAAGCATTGTCAAAGTGCGCCGGGGCCGCGCCGAGGTGGATCTGAAAACCCCAGGGGAAAGTCTGTCATTGGGCGGGGAAGAGGAGGCTCTGGCTGTGCGATCCATTGTAAACAAGTCTTTAGTTCTGAGCGGGGCAAAGGAAGTTCTCCTGACTGTCAACGGAAAGCCGGCCAAGACACTGGCGGGACATATTGATATAAGCTCTGCCTTCTCTTTTCAAAGCCAGTCTTCAGGCGGTGAAACAGCCGGAGAGAATAAAAAAGGAATGGTGGCCATTGTAATCGACGATTTCGGCCAGTACAGCAGCGAGGGTGTAAAGGAAATTCTCTCACTGGACATCCCGGTCACCTGCGCCGTCATGCCCAACCTTGAAAACACCTTTAAGCACGCCCGTGAGGCTGCCGGGGCTGGGCACCAGGTGATAGTCCACCTGCCTTTGGAGCCTGTCAGGGGAAAAAGTTACTGGCTGGGGCCCGGGGCTGTCACCACCAGGCAGACCGACGCTGAAATAAGGTCCGCCGTCAGCAAAGACTTCAGCTCAGTGCCTTATGCCGTGGGATTCAACAACCATATGGGTTCGGCAGCCACGGCGGATATCAGGGTTATGAAGGCGGTACTGGAGGTGGCCCGGGAAAAACAGTTTTTCGTACTGGACAGCAGGACAAGCAAAAAAACAACCATTCCGGCGCTGGCCGGAGAAATGGGGATCACGTGTGTGCAAAGGGATGTATTTCTTGATGAGGTAAAAAGGATTGACCATATTAAAAAACAGCTTTACAGGCTTTGCCGGGAGGCGCAGGAAAAAGGCCGGGCCGTCGGAATAGGGCATGTGGGAATGGGAGGGGAAAAAACCTCCCGGGCGCTAAGAGAGATGATCCCCGTTATGAAGGAGATGGGTATTGAATTTGTCTATCTTTCCGACCTGGCGCTATAATATGTTTTGAATGCTCAAAGCCTCTTTCTCCGGTATGTGCCTTATCATCAGCCTTAGCTCGGAAAGCTGGGCCCTTGAAAGTACGGGGTTTTGCGCGTAAACATACTCCTTGAACCTGGCCAGGGCAAACTCGATATTGTCCATTTCCTGGTGGTCCAGAACCATGGGCCACCAGCCCGCCTCCTTCCGCCAGGTCTTTTCAAGGCCGGTGGTCTGCCTGTATGCCTTCTCCCAGTTATTTACCCTGATTTCGTCCTCTATTTTATCTATATTTGCCAGCAACTGGGCGGTGGACACCTCCAGCTGGTGGTTCATCCAGAATCCCGCAGTGACAATTACCGCAAACAATATGATAAGCGCAGCTAATAACCTCATATCCTGCTCCTTGTTTTAGCTTATACTGAAATCCTTCGGGGTCGGAATCCAGAAGCCAGGAGCCAGAAGCCAGAATAATTCGGGTAAAGGCCAAATGAAAGCCCTGCATTTTCATTCTGTTTCCTGACTACTGACTCCTGAATTCTGACGGGAAGTTTGGTCTGTTTAACCTTTCTCATCCTGCCTTTGACTTGATCTGGTAAAAAAGCTTTCCTTCGGTGTCCAGGCTGGCGAAAAGAACGTTCCCGGGATCACTTACACCGAGCTTCAGCAGTTCGGTTCTAAGCCACTCCTCGCTAAGATTCATCCTGGCCAGATTTTTTTGAAAAACATACCCGTCTATGATCAGCGTAACAGGAAGGCCCTCGTATTTGGTGGGCAGATGCAAATCCTCGGGCACCACCGGCCTTTTCTGGGATTTTGGAATAACGCTCAGGTGGCCGCTGGTCTCCAATATGGCAAATTCCACATCGGCGATGTTGGGAATATTCTTGGCCCTCAGCTGCTCCAGCAATTCGTTTATGTTGTACCTGAGCCTCGTCATCTCCCGCTCCACAATCTTTCCATTCTCAATAAGGACGCTGGGAGTGCCGCATATAACCCCCCGGGCCCTTTCGCTTTTCAATGTAACGTATGACAGCGCCACATGCACCACTATCAGGGTAACAATGGGCACCAGCCCGTTTATGAGGGGCACTCCTGAATTCTCCATGGGTATTGCAGCCAGCGCCGACAGCATTATTATTATAACCAGTTCGTAGGGCTGCAGCTGGCCTATCTGCCTTTTTCCCATAAGCCTCAGCCCGATTACCACCACCGCGAAAAGAATTAGGGTTCTGACCAATCCTACAATCATATTAACCTTCGCCTTATCCTCCCCGTAATTTTACGCTTTATTTTTTACCAGCCCTGTAATTTTATGCATCGGTATCCACTGGTGATCTATCAAAAATAAAGGGGCTATAATAAAAATAACCCCCGCAGCAGGGGTTAAAATTTTTGGTGTTGGTGTTTTTCATTTTATTAATCAGCTTATGCCGTGAGGTATTCTTTCTTTAAGCTCGGACACCTTGCTGTCGTTAAAGCGGTCCACCGTGCTCAGGTAGCCGGTGATACGCCTGACCCGGCGTATTGCTGTGGACCTGCAGGAGGGGCAACTGCTCTCGTTGATTACCCCCAGTATGTTGCAGCCGGTGCAAAAGTCCACCGGGAAGTTTACGGCGGCGTATCCCATGTCACTGGCAGCCATGTGCCGTATTATGGCCTCCATGGCCTCCTGGTTGTTGAGGGGAGGAGCCGACATCTCCACGTAGCTGATGTGGCCTGCGTTGCAATACTTATGGAAGGGTCCCTCTATGCTGATCTTGTCGAAGCTGTTTATTGAAAACCCCACAGGTATGTGGAAGGAGTTGGTATAGTACTCCTTGTTGGTAACCCCCGGTATAATACCGAACTCCTTGCGGTCCAGCTTCACGAACCGCCCGCTCAGCCCCTCGGCCGGCGTGGCCAGCAGGGTATAGTTAAGGTCGTATTCCTCGCAGGCCTGGTCTATCTTGCTGCGCATGAAAGACACTATCCGGTGGCCCAACTCCCTGGACTCCCCGCTTTGCCCGTGGTGGTAGCCGGTCAGCGCCACCAGCGCCTCGGCCAGTCCGATAAATCCCGCCGAAAGGGTCCCGTTTACAATAACCGATTCTATGGGGTCGTCGGGCCTTAGCTCACCGGAACCTATGTAAAGTCCCTGCCCCATCACAAAGGGCATGTCCTTCACCTTAAGTCTGGCCTGTACGGTAAACCGGTGGTATAGCTGTTTTATAGTAAGGTCCATCACCCTGGACAGCTTGTCAAAAAATACATCCAGGTCCCTCTCGGCCTTTATGGCCACCCTGGGCAGGTTTATGGTGGTAAAGGAGAGATTCCCCCGGCCGTCGGTCACCACCGGCCCCCTCCGGTTGGCCATCACCCTGGTGCGGCATCCCATGTAGCTTATCTGGTCCCCGTACTCACTGTTGAAGGAGGAATCCATAAAACTGAAGGTGGGATTGAGCCTCTTTGAGGCAACCCTGATGGCCAGTTTGAAAAGATCATGGTTGGGATCTTCCGGCTTTAGGTTAACGCCGTCCCTGACCCTGAAAATAATGTTCGGGAAAATGGGGTTTTCACCGCGCCCCAGCCCGGCCTCATACGCCAGAAGCAGGTTGCGCACCACCCTGCGGCCGGCCTCGCTGGTCTCGGTGCCAACATTAATGGAGGAAAATGGTACTTGGGCCCCCGCCCTGCTATGCATGGAATTAAGGTTGTATATCAAGGCCTCCATGGCCTGGTAAGTTTCAAAATCGTCGGCGCTCTCCACAAAGGGCGCCATGTCACGGTCGAAAAAGGCGAAGGACTGCCCCCCGTGCATGTCGTTCTGGGAGCTCTGCAGCACTATGGCCGCAAGGGCGGTGGCCGACGTGGGACGCTTGGGAGCCCTGATGTAGCCGTGGCCGGTGTTGAACCCCTCGGTCAAAAGCCTCCCCAGAGGGATTTGAACACAGGTGAGTGTTTTTCCATAAAAATCCAAATCATGTATATGTATATCCCCGCGCAGGTGAGACTGGGACATCTCCTCGGGAATCAGCCTGGTGAGGTAAAACTTTTTACTGGCGGCGCTGGCTATCTGGAGCATCTTGGCTGACGGGGAGTTGCTAATATTGGCGTTTTCCCGGTTGGTCTCCTCCAGTATTTCCTCCACCGCATCCATCAGGTCCCCTTTGGCCTCCCTGATGCGGGTCCTTTTATCCCGGTAAAGTATGTACGCCTTGGCGGTACGGGCGTGGCCGGACTCTATGAGAACCTTTTCCACCACGTCCTGCACTTCTTCCACTCCGAATATATTGCCGTTGTACATCCTTTTCAGCATTTTCAGGACCTCTATGGTCAGCTCCATGGCTGTCTGGCGGTCCTCCCCGCCCACCGCCCTGGCGGCCTTGAAAATGGCGTCCGTGATTTTTGTTTCATCAAATGAAACTTCGCGACCGTCTCTCTTTCTGATTACCTTGAACACTTGAAAGCCTCCTTAAAAAAATCACATAAGGACACCCAAATAAAGATTACTGTTTTTCACCACCCTCCCGTTTACTCACTATAAGTTTCTCTATTTCACCCAGAAAGCCGCGGACATCCCTAAACTCCCGGTATACCGAGGCAAAGCGCACGTAAGCCACCTCGTCCATGCGCAGCAGTATTTCCATAACTTTCTCCCCTATTTCCCGGCTTTTCACCTCGGCCTCCAGCGTGTTCCGGATATCCCGCTCTATATGGCCCACGGCGGCGGTGAGCTTTTCCATGGGGACCGGCCTTTTCTGACATGCCTTGGACAGGCCTGAGAGCAGTTTTTTACTGTCAAAGGGCTCCCGCCTGCCGTCTTTCTTGACCACCATCAGAGGGATCTCGTCCACCCTCTCGTAAGTGGTAAACCGGCGGGCGCACCCGCCGCACTCCCTCCGGCGCCTTATGGAATTCCCGTCCTCGGCGGGCCTTGAATCAAGCACCCTGCTGTCGCCATTTCCGCAAAACGGGCATTTCAACTGATACACCACCCGGTTACATTTTGTGCAAATTAACACTATATGGTATACCCGATAAAAGAATTATACTATATATTGGGCATGACGGCAAAAAGGAAAAAAGGACCAGCAGCAACAAAAAAAGAGCTGCAAGCCCTTCCATCATAATAGTTTAATTTTTTGCAATTTTTGCAGCCTTGACAAAACTTGAGAAGTGAGAGGCTTCTCACTTCTCACTTCTAATATGGCCGGTCTTTGCTGTAGTAGTTGTAGTACCCTCCCCCTCCCCTCTCCTCGTGGGGCACGTTTAATTCCACCAGTATTACGTCTACACCGATTTTCACTATTTTTTCCCACGGAACAATTATCTCATTTTCCCGGGAGAAAAGGCCCATCAGCCTGGCCCCCTGGTAAGGCAGTATTATGGCTGTTATCCGGCCTTCCTCCAGATCTATGTCTATATCTTTTATCGGACCGAGGCGCCTTCCGTCGGTTATGTTAATAACCTCCCTCATCCTTAGATCTGAAATCTTTACCATTTTCTGGACACCTCCCGTATTACACTATTTATATGAGGGATGGGACCATATTTGAACAAGAAAATTTATAATGCAAAAAAAATTCACCCCACCGGGGTGAGTAGTTAACCTTGTTGATTCGGCTTAAAATGCGCCTGCCTTAACCAGCCTGAACCACTCGGCCACTTTGAACCTGTATTCTATCACCGGCCCGGCTCCTGCCATTTCGGGCCTTATTTCGTGCCGCTTAAAGGCTGGGATACCGCTCTCCTCCATCCCTTCACCTCCTGCAGGGGGCCTTGGCCCCTCTTCTTCGTTCTCCACAGGGTTGACGAAGCACAGAGGGGGAAACAGTACGCACCACCAGTTGGATCCTTTCCCGCTGCCGATAACTATCCTGACGGCCTCATAATCCCCGGCGGGAAGCCTCATTTCGGCCGTTTCACCTTCGTCCCCGCACCTTACAATGTAAGTTTTTTCAGGAAAGCCGTATGTGCCCCGCTCCACCCTCACCGGGTAGTCACACCCGTATCTGCCTAAAACCCCGGCGGATACCCGGGCTATAACATCAGTATTCTCTTCCACCAGCTTTCTGGCCTCTTCAATATCCCCGGCGCCGGCAAGCACCGGCGCCATGGTGCTTATAATCTCATCCCTCACCTTGAGCTTTAGCGACTGGTCTATGGGGGAATCGCTGTTTGCGATAACGTGGAACCTTATCAGTTCCCCGGAATTTGCCGCCGCAGTGACAACTTCTCCAGACTGCCACCCCACCGCTGAAAACCCCATTATCACAGCAACCAATATACATGCCATTAACTTGTTAATCAATAAAGTCATTAACCACTGCTCCCGGTAATTATTTATTACCAGTCTGGTCAATATTTCGCCAAAATAAACGCCGTGCCCGCAAAAATAACGCTGTCCCGTCGAAAAAGCCTTATGCAGGCCGGGCTGGTACGCCTTAAGCAATAAGCGGCAAGCAAATGCCATTGCTTACCGCTTATAGTTTAACGTTTTTCAAAGAAATTTCTTCATATGGTTCAGCGCGGCCTTTTCCAACCTGGAAACCTGGGCCTGGGAAATGCCGATTTCCTCAGCCACCTCCATCTGTGTTTTTCCTTCATAAAAGCGCAGTGTCAGTATGTGTTTTTCCCGGTCGCTTAGCTTTCTCAGGGCATCCCTTATGGCGATTCCCTCCAGCCAGTTCTGGTCGTGGTTTTTCTCGTCGCTTATCTGGTCCATCACAAATATGGGGTCCCCGCCGTCATGGTAAATGGGTTCAAAAAGCGAGATAGGCTCCTGTATGGCATCCAGGGCGAAGACAACCTCCTCCCTGGGCATCTTCAGCTCACCGGCAATTTCATTGATGCTGGGCTCCCGTGAAAACCTGTTCACCAGGCTGTCCCTCACCTGAAGCGCCTTGTACGCGACGTCCCGCAGGGAACGGCTTACCCGTATGGGATTGTTGTCCCTCAGATACCTTCTTATTTCCCCTATGATCATGGGCACGGCATAGGTGGAAAATTTTACATTCTGTGACAGGTCGAAATTGTCGATTGCCTTCATAAGACCTATGCAGCCCACCTGGAAAAGGTCGTCGACATACTCGCCCCGGTTGGTAAACCTTTGAATGACGCTTAATACCAGGCGCAGGTTGCCGTTGATAAGCTGTGTCCTGGCACTGGTATCGCCGCGGTGCATGGATTCAAATAGGGAGCGCATCTGGGATCCGGTCAGTACTGGGAGTTTTGAAGTGTTTACGCCGCAGATTTCTACTTTGTTGACAAGCATCGGATGCTCCCACCTCTTTCCATTTTATGCAGTTACTTCAGTCTCATTATTACCCCCTCACTACGCGTTTATACATAATTCGACATGCCGCTCCGGGCGCAAGACAGTATAAAAGCCGCCCTCCGGCGGCACAAAATATGAAACACATTCTGCTTCATGTATAAATATTATTGAAAACCACTCTTGGCAAACTCCTGTCTACTGTCTTCTGTCTCCAAACCCGCAATTCCGGCCAATTACTCCATCCGGTGTATTTCCTTCCTCAGCCTTTTGATTATCCTCTTTTCCAGCCTTGATATATAAGACTGGGATATTCCCAGCATATCGGCAACCTCTTTTTGTGTTTTTTCGGCGCCGTTGTTCAGTCCGAAACGCAGCTCCATTATTCTCCTCTCCCTGCCGTTGAGCCTCTGCAGGGCCAGGTGCAGCAGTTTTTTGTCCACCTCTTCCTCAATGTACTTGTAGATAATATCGTTGTCGGTGCCAAGCACATCGGACAAGAGAAGTTCGTTTCCATCCCAGTCTATGTTCAGTGGCTCGTCAAAGGAGACTTCGGTCCGGGTTTTATTGCTCCGGCGAAGATACATCAGTATTTCATTTTCTATGCAGCGGGATGCGTAAGTGGCCAGCTTTATCTTCTTGGCCGGGTCAAAGGTGTTGACCGCTTTAATCAGCCCTATGGTCCCTATGGAGACCAGGTCCTCAATGCCCACCCCGGTGCTCTCGAATTTCCTGGCGATATAAACCACCAGCCTCAGGTTCCTTTCGATAAGAATGCTTCGAACCGCGCCGTCTCCTGACTCAAGCCTGTTGATCAGGAAAATCTCTTCATCTGTAGAAAGGGGGGGAGGGAGAGCTTCGCTGCTCCCCACATAATAAACCTCGGGCTTCTCACCCAGCCACCTGAGTATTTTTACCAGGGTAAGCCGGAACATAAGCTTGATGCGCCAGATCTTCAGCATTGCTTCTCCCTCCCGATTGGGATGTAAGAGGTGAGATTTCACCTCTAATTACGCCGGTATAGCCCGTTCCAGCAGGGAGGGATTTATCAGTGCGTTGTATTCCTCACCTGCGTCCAGCCTCCTGCCGTGAATACCTATTACCACCTTTTCCACTTTTTGAAGCCTGCTGTCCCTGACAAATTCCACGCTGTCCGGCTTTATTCCCAGCAGTATCCCGTGTTCGCTTCCCAGGGACTGAAAGGGTATCAGCCTCAGCCTGCCGGACCAGGGAGTGTTCATCATACTTTCGATCACGGAAACGGCATCCCCGGCAAAAGCCTCTATCTCCTTCATGGGGCCGGGAAGAACATCTTTTATGGCGCTGTGCTCAACCACCACCACAGGCTCCCCCGAGACCGGATCGCACAGGCTGTTCCCGGTGTCCACAAGCCCCCTTACCGTAACCTTCCGTCCGTTTATGCAGATAGTGACCGGCATTTTCATGGCCTCGATACCCTGCCTGTTTTTAAAATATCCCGGCAGAACAGCCACAGAGGTCAATAAAAACAGTAAGGCGACCGCAAGGCCGGGCCAGAGATGCCTGCTGACAGCCTTGAAATAACTGCTCATCTGCCCCGGAACGGCTGTGCTGCTGAAAAAGTAAGACATACCCATCACCAGTCCGCCCAGGGCAAAGGACACCAGATAAAAGAAAGCCAGGCACAGTATAAATCTTCTGGGTGGAAGAGGCGCAAAGGCGGCTGCCACCATTAGCAGTGACACCGCAAATTTTGCGTAAAAAGAAAAAAGATAATCCACCCCGGGGAGAAAAAGGGCCACCGAATAGACACCGCCCAGAGACGCCCCGGCCAGAATCCGGAAGTGACTTGCCCTCACCTGGCTCAGCCGGCCTGCGGACCAGAGTATAGCCCAGTTTACGAGAAGGTTGCCAAGGAAAAGTTTATCCAGATATACCACTGTGGTGTTCATCCAGGGGCACCTCCGAAAAACCGGGGGCTCTCCCACCAGTATATGGCGGCTGTTGCTTATATATGACATTAAAGAGAATAAGACCCTATGCATTGGGAAGTGTGATTCCACACTCAAAAAAATTAAGCCCTGGCATTAATTATATATGACCAGGGATGGTAAAAACTGTCAGTTTTTGATTGGCCTCAATATTTTTTATCCGGGTAACCCGACTAAATCCACAACAAAAGTTATTTTCTCCTTAAAAATGCCGGGATGTCCAATTCATCGTTACCGCTGAAGGATTTCATCTCCAACTCGGACTTCGGCCTCTCCCTCCGGACGGTTTTCTGGTCAAACCCCGTGGCAATCACGGTCACCCTGACCTCGTCCTCCATCCTTTCATCAATCACCGCGCCGAATATTATGTTGGCCTCCGGGTCGGCAGCCTGCGCTATTATCTCGGCAGCCTCGTTAACCTCAAACAGCCCCAGTGAGGAACCTCCGGTTATATTCAGCAACACTCCTCTGGCCCCCTCTATCGATGTTTCCAGAAGCGGGCTTGATATAGCCATCCTGGCGGCCTCGGCCGCCCTGTTTTCACCGGCGGAGATGCCTATTCCCATAAGGGCCGAACCGGTATCCTTCATGATTGTTTTCACGTCCGCAAAGTCCAGGTTGATCAGTCCCGGCACCGCAATAAGGTCGGATATCCCCTGCACGCCCTGACGCAGCACATCGTCGGCGATACGGAAAGCCTCAACTATGGAGGTGTGCTTGTCTATTACCTGCAGCAGCCTGTCATTGGGAATGGTTATAAGTGTGTCCACCTTGGCCTTCAGGTTCTGTATGCCGCTGTCGGCCTGCATCATCCTTTTGCGCCCCTCGAAGGTGAACGGCCTTGTTACAACACCCACTGTCAGGGCGCCGAGCTCCTTGGCCACTTCGGCCACCAGCGGGGCGGCCCCGGTCCCGGTGCCCCCTCCCATTCCGGCTGTGACAAAAACCATGTCTGCGCCTTTAAGGCACTTTATTATTTCATCGCGGCTTTCTTCTGCGGCCTTTTGTCCTATTTCGGGGTTGGCCCCGGCCCCTAGCCCCTTGGTGAGTTTTGCGCCTATTTGTATCTTTACGGAAGTCTGTGACAGCTGAAGGGCCTGGGCGTCGGTGTTTACAGAAATGAATTCGACCCCTTTAAGGCCGGAGGTGATCATTCTGTTAACGGCATTGTTGCCCCCGCCCCCTACCCCGATTACCTTTATATTGGCAAACTGGTCAAGGTCCAGCTCAAGATCAACCATTAATAATATCCTCCCCTTAATGAGTTGTTAACTAAACTTTCATTTTGAGGCCCAGAAAATACCCCTGACCTTACTCCATAAATCCTGCGGCTGCTGTTGACCGGCTTTTGCGACGCTGCCTGTTTTTAAAAAATACTTCAACAAACCTGCCGCCCCTGCCACATTAACCGTAAGATCAGCGTTTGTTTCCAAAACCGATTCCCTTGCCCCGCCCTGTGTGGTATTTAAAGCCCCCAGTTCCACCTGGCAGCCAGTATACTTCGACGTAAAAGTACCCATTCCCTTAAGCCGGCTTCCACCACCCGCCAGTATCAGCCCTCCGGGAAAGCCATGCCGGCCTGACAGCCCGGCCAGCGATGCTTTTACCATGTCCAGCATCTCGCTTACACGGGCCTCGACAATTCTGACGGCGGTTTCCAGCGGCACATCGTTAAAACCCGAGCCGCTCAGCCGTGGAACGGAAATGATGCCGGCGCCTCCTCCGGCGGGTCCTTCCGGCTGTACGGACTCGGCCGGGCCAAGCCCTATCTTAAGTTTAACCTCCTCCGCCCCTTCAATGGTTGTCCTGAGGCAGATGGCCAGGTCGCTGGTGATATGATCACTGCCCAGGGGCAGCACGTCAATCCCAAGGGACTTGCCGTGATTGTAAAAAACTATGGAGGTGCTGGACGATCCTATGTCTACCAGGACGGCGCCCAACTGCCTCTGGGTCCTTTTGACCACAGCCTCGCCCACGGCCAGGGGGGACGGCAGGTAATCCACCACCCTGAGTCCCGCTCCGCCAACCGCCTGTACCAAATGCTCCACCAGCTGGTTGTCGGCAGTAATTACCAGTGACTCCAGGTCGAGCCTCGAGCATAAGAGTCCCGACGGCTCTCCCACGGCCGGCGCCCCGTCTACGCTGTATTCGATGGGTATTATCTGTATAACCCTGCGGCCGGGCGGCAGATCGGAAACAAGGGCAAGGCGCTTTACTCTTTCAATATCCTGGCCGGTGATCCGCCTGCCCCTGCCGATGACGTTGCCGGATTTTTTTATCTCACACTGCACCGAATGGGCCGGTATACCCATGTACACATTCTGCAATTTGACCCCGGCAGCCGCTTCGGCCATTTTCAAAGCTTCGCTTATGGATCGTCCAAGGGAGGATACATCCTTTACCTGCCCTCTGCGCATTCCCATGGAGCCGGCATATCCGAACCTGAGCACTCCCCCGAAGGGTTCGGCGGGAGTCCTTGAACCGGAAACAGCAGCGGCAACAACAATATGTGATGAACCAATGTCCAGGCCGGCCACAGCTTCCATTGCATACCCTTTCCCTCTAACTGCCTTTTTCTTCCTTTTACGCGGTTTCTTACCGGCGGGTCCGGCCACGGGCGCCCGCCCAAACTTTACTTAAGCTGTAAAATTCAACATTACTAACGAATTCCCTTTAAGTATTAAATTTATTTTTTAAGCAGATGTCTGCGAATAATGGCTAAATTCTGGAACAATCTGACACCAAAAGCCACTACCGCCGCCAGGTAAAGATCTATTCCCAGGCGCTCTCCGATAAAGGCCAGTCCGGCCGCCAGGAGGGCGTTGCTGAAGAATCCCGTGATAAAAATACGGTTGTCGTAATGGTCTTCCATGGCTGCCCTTATCCCCCCAAAAACCGAGTCAAGGGCGGCAAGGGCGGCCACCGACATATACTTGGCATATGCCTGCGGCAGGGTAAAGGGCAGATTAAGGCCAAGAAATATACCTGCGGCAAGCCCCAAAACCGCCAGCCAAAGTCCAGTCCACATATTCTTCACCCTTTCACTGCCTTGGCGTAATCATACTTTATATTCTTGACATAGCCGGGAACGGTTACGCTGTTTAAAGTCTGGGCTTTTACCACAATCCCCAGGTCCCTGAAATAATCAGCCAGTCCTCCGCTGATTTCCAGTGAGCTCTTGAGCTTTTCCGGGTTTCCAATGGCCAGTATGTGAAAAGGAGGCTCGGTCCTGTCAAGGTTGATATTAATAAAGCTGCCTGCCTGCCTTATCTCGGATGTTGATATCATCCTGTGACCGTTTATGGAAATGGCCTCTGCCCCTGCCCCCCTTAAATCGTTGGCAACCTTTAAGAGGTCCTCGTCCCTTAAAATGGATATACCGCCCCTCCTTGATGGTGAGGGAGGGTTGTCCAGCAACACCTCGATGCCCGGACCGGTAACCGTGGTCAGTCCCGCCGTCATCCTGGATTTTTTCAGCTCGTCCATCATGGCCGCCTGGGCCTGTGTATGGCCTTTTTTGGCCTGTTCCAGCTTATAGTTTAAATCCAGCATTTCCCTGTCCAGCTTCTGGTTGTCTTTTTCCAGCTTGCTCAATTCGGCCATAATCTCCTGCGCCCTGTCGGCGGGAACACCCTGCTCAACATAGCGGTTGGTACGGAACTGCATGGCCAGCATTATCCCCAGTATCATGGTGATAACGCTTATTGAGATATACATCGATCTTTTGTTCATGGAGCCTTATTATCCTCCGCTGCCGGCCTGGCAAAATCAAAGCTGATCGTGCCGGAAAGGGCCGGAATATTAACCTGTGAGACCTTTTTTATGCTTACCTGTATTCCCCAGAACTGCAGGTTCTCAATAACCCCGCCCCTCATTTTGAGGGAATTGGCCAGGTTGTCCTGGTTTCCTATGGCGCTTATGACAAAGGGCGGCGTAAGCCTCTGATTCCTGTTTATCAGTATTGTGGGCCCGGTGCACCGGATCTCGCTCGTTGCCAGCACTCTGTGGCTGTTTATGGCCAAGGCCTCGGCCCCAGCCGCCCTCAGTTCATTTAATACCCTTAATATGTCCTCGTCATGAAGAACGTAGAGGTTGGGGTTTTCCCCGGGCTTGACCGCCACATTGCTGTCGTTTAACGTTACCTCTATGCCCGGGCCGTATACCCCCGTCAGGCCGGACTCAATCCGGGCCCGGACCAGTTCCTCCCTTAAAGTTCCCAGTTCAGCTCCGGCCGCCAGCTTGTCCAGATCGGACCTCATCTTGTTTATCTGATCCTGCTTTCTGTCACGCTCGGCCCTGGCATCGCTCACCTTTGTCATTATCGACTGCACCCTGTGCACCTGGGGGGTTTTCTGGGCCTCCTTGGTAACCCGGAACTGTACCGCCAGCAATATGCCCAGAACCAGTCCCACCAGAGCCAGGGCAAAGTGAAAAGGTTTTAGTCGCAAGGCGCCACCCCCTCTTTCTTACAATAAATGTATCATAATACTTATTCTATATATTTTACTACCGGGGAGGCCGCATGCGAAAGATCGATATACTCTATTCTTTTCGCCTTTGTTTTAATTCCCTCCACTATCTTCATAAACACCTCGCCCTTTTGCTTTAAATCCACCGGGGCGCCAAACCTGCACTGGATACCGTCCAGCGTGTAAACAACGGCCTGATCCCCCTCGATAAATATTTCGGACAGCCTTGCAGGCAATCCGGGTGGAACTCCCCTGATAACCGCCAGGGCAATATCGAGCCTCTCCGATTTAATCTTCCCGCCCGGCGATGGCAGATCAAATTTCAGTCCCGTCACAACTGGAAGCTGACTGATCCCCACATCCCCTTTCTGTATGTAAACACCTTCGTCATCAACCTGGATAAAACCAGTCTCAACCGGCACCAGAGCGCATGCCACCCTCTCGGCCACCCTGATCTCCACCGCCGAGGGCAGGCGCCTGTTCAACTCGGCGGTCTTAATGACAGATACAACCTTTAGTTTTTCCGCCGCCGCCTTTAGGTCAAGTCTGAATATATTCTCCCCGGGATTTATCCCCGCCACGGAAATAATGTTTTCCCGGCTTAATGTGGTATTCCCCAGAACCCTTATCTCCCGGACTTCAAAGATGGATGACCGCGTCAGAACATAGGCCGCTGTAAGAAACACCAGCAGGAAAAATACACTCTGAAAAAAATTATACCCGGAGGACCTCTTCGACCTTTTTGTTCTGCTCAAGCCTTCACATCCCGCCCGAACAATATTTTACCCCTGACAACTTGTCACTGCCCGTGCCCTCTATACCAATAACAATATAATATATCAGCCCCTAAAACATTGTCCATTATAAAACCGGAGGATTAGCCGGCGGTATTTTGCACCACCACTACCACCTATTTCTCATACATCTTGTCCCCCATAAAGCCAAAAAAGAGTTCACATTAACTGTGCACTCTGATTATTCTTGCTCCCAGGGAGCCGAGTTTCTTTTCCAGCCTGTCATATCCCCGGTCTATATGTTCAATGTTTTCTATCACCGTACCGTCCTCAGCCATCAGCGCCGCCAGCACCAGAGCAGCCCCGGCCCTTAAGTCGGAGGCCTCAACCACAGCCCCGCTCAGTTTTGGGACTCCTTTTATAATTGTTGTCTGCCCCTCCACTTTTATGTCGGCTCCCATCCTCCTGAGCTCGCTGACATGTTTAAACCTGTTTTCAAATATTGTCTCCGTAATAATGCTGGTTCCCTGGCCCACCGCCATCAATGCCATAAACTGCGGCTGCAGGTCGGTTGCGAATCCCGGATATGACAGTGTCCTTACATCCACCGACCTGATGGGGTTAGCCCCTTTTACCCTGACACTGTCCTCCCCGATGTCCACCACCGCCCCTGCCTCCCTGAGTTTGGCTGTAAGGGCTTCAAAATGCTCCGGGATAACATTTGACACCACCACGTCGCCACCGGTTATGGTTGCCGCTATCATCAGCGTCCCGGCCTCTATCCTGTCCGGAATCACCGTGTGCTCCGCCGGCCCCAGGACGGTAGTCCCTCTTATCTTTATCTCATCGGTCCCCGCCCCTTTTACATCTGCCCCCATGCGGTTGAGAAAATTTTGCAGGTCCACTATCTCCGGCTCTT
>JBMOPC010000028.1:0-18178 GCA_049323915.1 Bacillota bacterium | reverse complement strand
TCCGAAAACCAGGTGGCCCGTTTCGGCCGCAGTCAGGGCAATGCCTATTGTCTCCGGGTCACGCATCTCGCCCACCAGTATCACGTCCGGGTCTTCCCTCATGGCTGAACGCAGTGCGCTGGCAAAGGACCTTGTGTCATGCCCTATCTCCCTCTGGTTTATAATGGACTTTTTATGACGGTGAACAAATTCGATGGGGTCCTCCAGAGTGATAATATGGTGGGCCATCTCACTGTTGATGAGATCAATCATGGCGGCCAGGGTGGTGGACTTGCCGCTTCCCGTGGGACCGGTTACCAGCACCATTCCCCGGGGCCGTCTTGACAGGTAGTTTAAAACCTCAGGCAGCCCCAAGTCCTGAAATGACATAACCCGCGAGTTAATCAGGCGGATGGCCAACCCTACGTTCCCCTGCTGCCTGTAGACATTTACCCTGAAGCGGCCCACGCCCTCGATGGAGTATGAAAAGTCCAGGTCTCCGGCGAGGGAGAAGGTATTGTATTTATCTTCGCTCACCATTATCTGCCTGGCAAGTGAATCTGTATCCTCCGGGGAGAGTCTTTTAAAGTATGTCTCATCCAGCTCCAGCACGGGCTTCATGTCCGGCGAGTCAAAGGGTATCAGCCTGCCGTGCACCCTGAACACAGGGGCGCTGTCCACCGTCAGGTGCACATCGGAGACATTAAGTTTAAATGCCTGGGCAAGTATTTCGTTGATATTCAATGCATACACCTCCTAAATAAAGGGGCTGCGCCCCTACGGACGGTATAGACGTCCTACCCCCGCTAAAGCAAGGGGGACATCCCCCTTGAAACCCCCTGGCACAGGAAATTATCTTGGGATTCCTTTTAAGCTTATATTTCCTGTATCTCTAAAGGGGCTGCGCCCCTACGGACGGTATAGACGTCCTACCCCCGCTTATAGCAAAGATTTTTATAGAGCTTGGTTATATTTTCCTGGCCCTTATCTCTTCCTTTATCCGGGCTATGAAGTCATCCAGCGACAGGGCGCCCATATCGCCTGCGGACCGCTGGCGAACAGCCACTGAACCGCTTTCGGCCTCCCTGTCCCCCACCACCAGCATGTATGGTATTTTCTGTCCCTGCGCTTCACGGATCTTGTAGTTCACCTTTTCATTCCTGTCATCCATTTCAGCCCTTATGTCCTCCCCGTCCAGGCGGGCCGCAACCCTGCGGGCATATTCAACATGCTTTTCGGAAATGGGCAGCACCCTGACCTGCAGCGGCGCCAGCCAGACCGGGAAGGCCCCGGCAAAGTGCTCGGTGAGTATTCCTATAAAGCGCTCGATGCTCCCGAAGACCACCCTGTGAATCATTACCGGGCGATGTTTCTGGCCGTCCTCCCCAACGTAGTTAAGGTCAAACTTTTCAGGCATCAGAAAGTCCAGCTGAATGGTTCCGCACTGCCAGGTCCGGCCAAGGCAGTCCTCCAGATGGAAGTCGATTTTGGGGCCGTAGAAAGCCCCGTCCCCCTCGTTCACCTTGTAATCCATGCCCTTGGACTTCAAAGCGCTTTCAAGGGCAGTGGTGGCCACTTCCCATATCTCGCCGGATCCCATGGCCTTCTCCGGCTTTGTGGAAAGCTCCACCTTGTATTTAAAGCCGAAAACGCCGTAGAAGTAATCAATAAGGTCGATCACCCCAATTATTTCATCCTTGATCTGATCGGGAAGCATGAATATGTGGGCGTCATCCTGTGTGAAGCAGCGCACCCTCATCAGTCCGTGCAGCACTCCGGAAAGCTCGTGCCTGTGCACAAGTCCCAGCTCGGCCATCCTCACCGGCAGGTCACGGTAGCTGTGCAGCCTGTTTTTGTATATCAGTATGCTCCCCGGGCAGTTCATGGGCTTTACGGCATAGTCAAGATCATCGATACTGGTGAAGTACATGTTTTCCCTGTAATTGTCCCAGTGGCCCGACCTTTCCCACAGGCCCCTGTTCAATATCACCGGAGTCCTTATCTCGTGATAGCCTCTTTTCTTGTGTTCTTCCCGCCAGAATTTTTCCAGCTCGTTGCGCAGCACCATCCCCTTGGGATGGAAAAACGGAAAGCCGGGCCCCTCGTCCTGTATGCTGAAAAGGTCCAGTTCCGTCCCCAGGCGGCGGTGGTCCCTTTTCCTGGCCTCCTCGATCCTGAAAAGGTGATCGTCCAGCATGCTCTTTTTGGGAAAAGAGGTGCCGTAGACCCTCTGCAGCATCTTGTTCTTTTCGCTGCCCCTCCAGTATGCCCCGGCCAGGCTGGTGAGCTTCACCGACTTCAGCCTGCCTGTGGAGGGAACGTGAGGCCCGGCGCAGAGATCCGTAAAGTCCCCCTGCCTGTAGCAAGAAATGGAGGCGTCCTCCGGCAGGTCGTTTATCAGTTCCACCTTATAGCTCTCCCCAGCCTTGTCAAAATAATCCAGCGCACCCTCCCTGGTCATTTCAAACCTTTCAAAGGGCAGGTCGGCCTTGATTATGGACTCCATCTCGGATTGTATTTTTTCCATAATCTCGGGAGTAAACTTGACCGATGAATCAAAGTCATAGTAAAAACCGTCGGCTATGGCCGGCCCTATGGCCAGTTTGGTGCCCGGAAAAAGCCTGGTAACGGCCTGCGCCAGCACGTGGGATGTGCTGTGGCGGAACGCCTTCCTTGCCTCCTCGTCGTCAAAGGTGTGGAACTCCACGCCGACGTCCTTTTTAAGGGGGGTGTCCAGGTCCACCACCTTCCCGTCCAGCGACGCCACCAGCGCCTCCCTGGCCAGCCTGCCGCTGATGTCGGCGGCTACCTGCGCCAAGGTGGTGCCTTCTTTATACTCCCTTACGCTGCCGTCTTTCAAAGTAACCCTTACCACGACAAATCCTCCTTTTTCTTTTAGACCCCAGTAGGGCTGTCAATAACGAGCACGCAAAAAATCCGTCCCAGATAACTGGGACGGATCAAATATCCGCGGTTCCACCCGGCTTGAACCAGAGAACAGGCTCCACTCAAGGGGCGGTTATCGCCCGCCTACGGCCGCCATACTTGTTACAGACGTTGGGGCGGCTGCTCCCGGGTGGTCTTCAGCCTCTTTCCCACCGGGCGGTGCTTCCAGCCAGGGCACACCCTCTCTTGGATGGTTAAAAGAGCCTACTGTCCCGTTCATCACATTAAATATCAATCTTTGTTGATTATATTGTAGAACAAAAGCATTGTCAACAACCGGACGTTTTGGAGGTTGGAATACCGCAGGAACCATTTCCGACTTAATCCAACTTCCAATTTCCAACTTCCGCCTTCAGATCCTGCCCTTTTCCCGGGCAATGCGAAGTAACATCTCCTTCTTGTCCCCCGGGGGAACATGCAAAACAGTCCGGCGCGACATGGTCAGCGCTCCGGTGGGGCAGGCGGACGCGCACACCCCGCACCCTATACAGAGATCATTGTTTATTACCGGGATTTCTTCCCCGCTTTCAGAAGCCATTTCCACAGCCTTTATATGGCAGCTGTCGGCGCAGGAGCCGCAGCCCGTACACTGATCCTTATCCAGGGAGGGTATAAAATTGCTGGGGTGAACCCCGCTCCCCCTGGCCTGCTTTATCGAACCCAGGGCTACGCAGCAGCAGCCGCAGCAGTGACAGATAAAAGTCGGGTTATTGATTACATTGTCACCCAGATGAACCAGGCCCATCTTTTCAGTCTTGTCCAGCGTCCTCAAAAGATCGTCCACCGTGGCCGCCCTGGCCATCCCCCGGCTTACCAGCCAGGAAGCGGCGCCGCCCAGGGAGGTGCAAACATCCTCCACCGGTGCGTCACAGGCCCTGCCAAGGTGCCTTGCCTTATGCCTGCAGGGGCACATGGACAGCGCCCCCCCGCCGGACTGGCGTATTATCTCCGAAGCCTTTTCATAATTTAAAACCTCGGTCTCCACGGCGGCCGGTATCAGGCTCTCATACAGAAGTCCCCTCATCATCTTGGTCTCGCCGCCGAAAAACTCGCTCTTTACGTCATCACTGTGAAAATAAAGTTCAAATAACTCGGCAAGCTCCTTCATGTTTATTTCTTCTCTCACCCGCATGAAGGTGTACTCGAAGAATCCCACCACCATAGGGGCCAGCATGTAATAGGTGCTCTCCCGGCGGGGTAAGTCCAGCACCAGCCCCTTGTCGGCCATTCCGTCCAGCAGCTTTTTCAGCTCCTCTTCACCCATGCCGGTGATGCCGGAGATCTTGTCAAGAGTCATGGGCAGCAGAGGAAATTTACTTCCCACCAAAGCCTCGCTTTCGGTGTACAGCCGGTGAAGTATGCTCATCAGCGCTTCGTTTACCGGAGCTCCCACCGGATTTCTGTTCAGCCGATCGGCCAGCGCCCTGTAAACCTCTTCTTTAGAATGAACCAGATGTCCCATCCCTTTCGCCCCCCTGATTAAATAATTAAAATAAAATCAGACAGCCCGTATGATATCCATGGAACACCCCCATTTAATTTTGCAATCATAATAATTAGGCAAATAATTTGTATACAAACAATGATATTAAAAAATCAGTCCGGTGTTTCGGAGATTTTTTCCAGCACCTTTAAAAATGTGGCGAATTCCTCTCCGGTAAACTGCCTCCTTATTTCCCGGTCCAGGCTTTCGGCCAGTTTAATCATATCAGGCCCTATCTCCCTGGATTTTCCGGTAAGATACACCAGCAGAGACCGGCGGTCCTCCGGGTCGTCCCTTCTTTCTACGAAGCCGCCCCGCTCCATCCTGTCAAGTATGCCCGTCAGGGTTGACCCGTCCAGGCTTACGCTTTTGGCCAGGTCCTTAAACTTCATTCCGTCGGCCTTCCACAGTGCGCTCAGCACGTAAAACTGCACAGGCGTTATTTCATATGGAGCCAGGCTTGTTTCGTAGTAGCGCTGTACCTTCCGCATTACTCTGGCAATTTTAAAACAGATATAGTCCATTGATATCCGCTTTTCAACCCCATTACAAATTGTTTGCATGCAAATATTTTATATCTTTTTAATACCGGCTGTCAACTGCCCTGCCAGTTCTACCGGAAGCCCCCCGTGAAATGAATTATCGCGGCCTGTATCAGCCCTATAAGGAAGCCCAGCATTCCGCCCAGCACCTCGATGTGCTTCAATTCCCTGGCGGAAACCGCCAGTACAACCTGCTCCAGGCGTTGTAGGGAAAATCCGTTTACCCTTTCCTCCACCATGACCTGAAAGCTGATATTTTGCCTGGCCAGGTCTCCTAAGCGGCCCAGTGATTCCCCCACCATGGAGGGGATATCCTTTTTTATCTGGTCTGTTATTATGTCCGAAACAGCCCTTTTAACCGAGAGAGGAACAAAAACAGGCATCCTGTCCATTATCCTGGCCTTTATCGACACCGCAACGGCCTCGGAGATTTTCTCCATTATTTCCCTTGATCTAGCCGCATTGATTAGGTCTTCGATGGAAATAAGCTCCTTTTCCACCACCTGCCCGATGCTCCTGGCAAGTTCGGCCCTCCTTTTGGGAATAACCCCCTGTACCACATAGCCCAGGACATTAACCGGCCTGTGCGGCCTGAACAGCATTCTCACCGCAACCCAGTTTGTGACCCAGCCGATTACGGCCCCAATCAAGGGCAGGCTTATAAAATAAAAAGTGTTGATAATACTCTCCTCCCAGGGTATTTTACCAGTATTTGCAGCCAAAATGAATACCGGAGCCGGGAAAAAAACAAAAGCGCCTTTACGGCGCACAGTTTCTTGACATTATAAGAGATGTTGGGTTAATATCAGGTTTTCGGGGGGGTGCACAGATCGCAGCCGCTGCAAACCGAAACCCGGTTTGTAAATATATTCCTGATGGTTTCCAGTGTGCCGGGATTGTTATGATCTTTTTCAGCGTGGAAGAGTATTTCCCTGGGGGCTATGGTTATGAGTGCGCTTATCAGCAGGTCCTCGTAGTTTATCTCATTTTCGATAAGGTCAAAAATGAAGCCCTCCAGGTAAGAGCTGTTTATCACCTTTTCCTGTCCGTCATACAGCATGAAACTGCCGTTAGGCTTCATCACCACATTGACTACATCGGTGCGGGAGTCCTGTATGTCCACGAAATACCTCAAAAGCTGGATGAACTCCTTGTATTCCCTGTCCATGAGAAAATCGTCCACCGCTTTGTCCGCGGCTTCCTGCAGCTCTTTTATGTATTCCTTGAGCCTGAACCTTATAAATCCCTCCACAACAATCTGGTCGTAGCTGGCCAGAAATTCCCTGAGTTTGGACAGTATCCTTCTTTTCTTCCGCATCCTGATCACCGGGCTGCTTTCCCCGGCTTCGTAATCCTCCAGGTAGCGAAGCGCGTTCTGAAATATTGTTTTCCGCTCGTCCTCACCGAAATAATAATAATTTTCCCTTATGATGTCCACCAGAATGTTTTTCTGCCATTTACATATTATCAGGTCGGAGAGAACCTCGGCCACATAATTCTTGAAAAGATCAAGGGTATCCTCATCATTGCTGAGGCACTGTTCCTGACCGGACACGCGGCAGGAGAGAAAGGTATACTTTCCGGCCGGGCTTTCTTCGATCTGCAGCTGTAACCCGCAGCCCTCCAGTTCCTTTAAATCACTCATCAGCCTGCACTTAACCAGGTCAATGTTACTGGAAGCCCCGATGGATATGTGGTTTGCCTGTGCCAGCATTCTCACTCCCTTCTCCTTCCAGCAATGTGCTATATTATATGATCGACTTTACAGCGTAATACATTTTTAAATCGTATGTTAAAGTATAAACAAAAAATAAAGCACAAATGCCTTGAAAATATTTTGTGTTTTCCTATAACATGGAGAAAGAATATTTTTACAAAACGGCCCTCAAATGCAAAAAAAGAACGCAAATCCACATTATTCTCTCAATTTGATACCGGGGGGTGAATTTTGATGATAAGCATTGAACTGGCCAGAGAGTTAAAAGAAGCCGGGCTGACCTGGTCGCCCAAAGTGGGTGACTGGTTTGCTTCAATACTGTCTCCCATCTGGTGGCTAAAGGGAAAAAAAACAGGCGGGGAAGAGCTTTATCTGCTTACAGGGCAGCCCACCGAAAGCGGCTATTACGGATGGAGCATGGTGGACACAGAGCCGTTCTGCGAGCTGTATACCCACGACGGCAACCGCCAGGAAGAAATATGGGACCACCTGGAAAAACATTTTATATGGCTTCCAAGGCTTGACCAGCTTATGGAGGAGTTGAGCAGGCGTAAAAAAACATTTAAATTTGTGTACGAAACCGTAAGCAAGGACACAGACACGGTATCCGGATACTGGGTGTCTTGCCTGAAGGAGGACCCGGAAAAAGCTGAAGATAATGAAGCACCCCCCCCTGAGGTTTATTATTCGGCAAAGGCCGAAGATTCTTTGGGGAGGGCTCTCCTGTCACTTTTGAGGGAGCAAAAGGTTGAAGAAAGCGCCGGCAATGAAGCCGGGAATGATTAGGCAGCGGGCAATCCCTGCTATTCCCTGTGCTCTTCGGCATAAAACCCCGGGATTTCGCCCGGATCCCTGTCCGGCCCGGCCAGAGGGATGCCCTCCTTCATGATCTTTCTCGCCCGGCTGGCAAGGTATTTAAAATCCGGATCGGGCCTCATCTTTGTTATCAGTTGCTTTTTGCCCGGAGTATTTTCCATGCTGTTCCCCCATAATTATATTTGGTATTAGTAATAATAACCCTTATTCAGCCCCGGTAAACACCATTGTAGAAGGTGAAAAAACTTGCAGGAAACCCGCCGCATTCTGGAAACCGCCAAATATATTGTTCTATCGGCCGGCAAATACATAAGGAGCAGGCTGGGGGGGAATTTCCAAACCGGTTACAAGTCCTGCCCGGCAGACCTGGTAACCGAGGTGGATCGGAATTCCCAGGCTATCATTATGGAAGCTCTTTCCAGGCACTATCCCGACCACCGGCTGGTGGCCGAAGAGGACTCCTGCGAGGTTGAACTGACTCCGGACGAGCAGCCCGTCTGGTTTATCGACCCCCTGGACGGGACCA
Organism: Bacillota bacterium; assembly: GCA_049323915.1. GTDB lineage: Bacteria > Bacillota > Desulfotomaculia > Desulfotomaculales > Desulfocucumaceae > BRHc4a. The sequence goes on along the minus strand of JBMOPC010000028.1, from coordinate 10,169 downwards.
CAAACTTCGTTTTCGGCATACCCTTCTGCGCCGTTAACGTGGCCATGTCGGTAAAGGGCAGCCCTGTGCTGGGAGTTACATATGATCCCTTCAGGGAAGAACTTTTTTCCGCCGTCAGAGGAGGAGGATCCCACCTCAACGGTAAAAGTATCCAGGTTGACGGCATCAGAAACAGGGTTGCCGAAAGCTTAATTGTCACCGGCTTCCCCTCCCTTCCACATTTCAAGGATGAAATGTGGAAGGCGGACTACAAAAAGATTTTTTATAAAGCCGTTGATGTCAGGGCCTTCGGTTCAGCGGCGCTGGAACTGGCCTACATCGCCTGCGGCCGTCTTACCGGCTACTGGGAGGTTACCTTAAGGCCCTGGGATGTTGCCGCCGGTATTCTACTGGTGGAGGAGGCCGGCGGAAAAGTAAGCGACCTGTGCGGCGAAAAGCTGGAACTGGGGCGGCATATATCAATCGCAGCCAGCAACGGACTGATACACGATGAGCTGATAGCAGACCTGGGATACGAAAAAGGCTCAAAACCGGAAGTTTGAAGTCACATTAAAATTTGATTTTTTTAAAAAATACCTTGAGAAAAAAATAACAATGTGGTAGTATTTTAAAAAGGATAGTTAATTATTTCACAAACCTGGCTGATAAAGCTTTATCAACCCACCTCTCCTTTCCCTGCCCCGATGAGGGGACTTTTTTTTGATGACATTTTTTGCACGATCTGTTTTAATTAGATATAGATCCGGCATTGTTCTGCCGTTGTATTACAAAGACTAATTTTTCAGGGGGAGAAAGGTGAAAGAGGACAAAAGTTTGTTTAGTTACGGTGAATTTCATCCGGAGGTGGATGAGTCGGTTTTCGTGGCACCCGGGGCAAAAATAGTGGGCCGGGTGAAAATTGGGGCCGGGTCCAGCATCTGGTACAACGCCGTGGTGCGAGGCGACGCGGACACGGTTGCCATCGGCTGCGGCACAAACATTCAGGACAACTGCAGCCTTCACGAGGACCACGGCTTTCCGCTGGTAATCGGGGACAGGGTTTCCGTGGGCCATAACACCATACTGCATGGCTGTGTTATAGGGGACGGCGCCCTCATCGGGATGGGTTCAATTATACTGAACGGGGCGAAGATAGGGGCCGGGGCGGTGGTTGGGGCCGGCTCACTGGTGCTCAATGGAATGGAGATACCGCCGGGCCACCTGGCCATGGGGGTGCCGGCAAAGGTGATAAGACAGCTGGGGGAGGATGAGGCGGCAAAACACCAGTCATGGGCCGGAAGATACAGGAACAGGGCATTTTTTGTGCTGGGGAGGGGGCCCTCCCCGGATTTTTAAAATAGCCCCAGGGGCAAAAATTTCGGGTCGGAATCCAGAATCCAGGAGCCAGAATCCAGAATAATTCATAGTCTGACATGCAATATAGGTCGAGATGTCAATAATCTGGAAGTGAGAAGTTGGAAGTTCGATTAAGATGGAATTGGTCAAGACCTATTCCTAACAATATTCTAACCTCCAACCTCCCGCCTCTCACTTTTAAAAACACAGTCCGCACTAAATGCCAGGTATGGCTATTTCGTCCCTGTCCAGCACCCGCCTTATGTGCTCCATCTGCCTGCGAAGTTCTATATCCTCTCCCGCAGCCCTTTCAATCTGCCTCAGAAGGTCTATCTCCCGCCGGATGATTGAGAAAATATCGCCCTCCTGCAGGTTGGTCATGGACATAAGCTTGTCGAAGGACGCCCCTTCATACCAGGCGGAGGCCAGCGAGCCGGGCAGCGGGGACCAGGCGCAAAAGTTTTCCGGTACGCCGCTTCTCAAAAGCGACCTGCGCAAAAGCTCCACTTCCCTAAGGTCGTAGGGCCCCTGCTCCATGTAGTCGTCACGGCCCGGGATATAATCAACTCCCGCCAGTACGGCCGCCACCAGCGCCGGAGGCAAATCTCTTATAAATCCGTTGAAAACCAGTTCGGTGACCAGTATTTCCTTGACGTGCAGGTGAAGGGCGAACATCCCCCTGGGCAGCAGGCTCCTGCCCGATACGAATGAAAGGTCCTCCAGAAGGTCCCAGACACCGTTGAATTCCCTCTCGTAGTCCCTGGCGTGGTTTCCCAGCACCCTGGCGCGCCGTTCCAGCCTAGATTTCTTTTCTATCATCTCCAGCTGATTTTTCCTGGCATCGGAGCAAGTCCGGTGGTGGCATTTTTTCTGTGCCACCCTGAGCATGTTTTTTATCTCTTCACGGCGGTCCCTGGTTCCCGGTCTCGCCCTTTTATTCTTTCTGGAGAGTGACCGCAGTTCTTTTTTAAGCTTTGTCCTCAGCATGTAACAGGCCGCCGTGTCCACCTCGGCACAAAAGGCGTCCTTTACTACACCCAGTTTTTCCTCCAGTTCCGCCAGTTCCTGCTTTATCCTCCTGCTTTCACGGTTGTTCTGGTACACCGCCAGATTTTTCTCCAGCAGACGGTTGATCTCGTCATCGGTCTTCCAGTACAGAAGACTGAGCACGGTGTTGGGGGAGATGGTGAGACGGCCCCTGACGGGCTCGATGTCATCCTCGCTGAAAAAGCCGGTCTGTTCCGGAAAGCGGTCGTCAATGCGGCTGTAAACCCTCCCCACCGGGTCAAAGCCTCTTCTTCCGGCCCTTCCGGCCATCTGGAAGAACTCCCTGTTCATAAGACTCCTGAACTCACGCCCGTCCCATTTCCTGCAGGAATCGAACACTGTGCTGGCGGCCGGGAAATTAACCCCCACGGCAAAAGTCTCAGTGCAGAAAAGCACATAAATCAGCCTGTCCTCATAAAGTCTTTCCACAAGATCTTTCAATGCCGGAGGAAGCCCGGCGTGGTGGTAGCCTATTCCCTGGGTGAGTATTGTTTTCAGTTTTCCGCGCCTGGCGCCGAATAAACCCGGCTGCGCGCTTTCAGCCTCTCGTATCATATCTCTCACCCTGGCCTTTTCGCTGCCGGAAAGGAAATCCCATTCCCTGCCCAGCTCATCGGCCAGCAGCTCTGTTTTACCCCTGCTGAAGGTAAAGTAAAGCGCCGGCAGATAATCCTGAATGGCGTCTATCATTTCGGAGCAGGATGGATTGCCGCCGGTTACGGCCATATATATTCACCTCTGTCTTTTTTCGGATCGGTCATTTCCCTGCCTTATTCGCATATAAGCCCGGGCGCCTCGTCCCGGTCGTCCGTCCAGCGAGCCTTTTTTCTTTCCAGCCGCTGCTTTATATATTCCCCTGCCCCCTCCTCGTCATAGACCCGGACTTCCGGAGAAATCCAGTTCAGTTCAAGAGGAACGGCCCGGCGCCTCTCTTCTATGACCTTGACCTGCTGACTCCTAACGTCGGCAATCCATAAGGCCAGTTCACGGACATTGGGAACCGTGGCCGACAACCCCACCACCTTTACGTGGGAAGGTGCGAATATTATGCTTTCCTCCCAGGCCGTTCCCCTTTCCATGTCGTCAAGGTAGTGCAGCTCGTCAAATATAACGTAAGAGGTTTCAATAAGCATTTCCGGGTTTGCGAAACACCAGTTGCGGAATATCTCTGTGGTCATCACCAAAAGAGGCGCCCTTTCATTTACCGAGACATCACCGGTTATAAGTCCCACCTTTTCTTTGCCGAACCGATGGGCAAAGTCCCGGTACTTCTGGTTTGACAATGCCTTGATGGGAGATGTGTATACAATGCCGCGGCCTCCGCCCAGCACCCTTTCTATCAATATCTCGGCAATCAGTGTTTTTCCGGTTCCCGTGGGGGCGGCCACCAGAACATTATGCCCCCCGGCCAGCTCCTTTATGGCCTCCTCCTGGAAAGGGTCAAGCTTAAAAGGTGCGGGCGGGACTTCCCTGGAGGCGGGCTTCCTCCTGGGGCGCCGCTTCATTTTATGAGACAACGGGTTTTTCTCCCTTCGAAAAATATGCTTCCCAAATTCCGGGTTATTTTTTGCACACTAAGATTATATACTATTTTTTACTGTAAGAGCCAATAATTATTAAAGATCCGAATGAACGGAAGCTTTGTCCAGAAAAAGAAACGAGGTTCGATAAAAAAAAACAAAAATCTCCCTCCAAAACGATTTGGAAAAACTTTTTAAGGTTATATAATAGAGTAAATAAATGCACCCTGCTAAATTTTACATAAGGAGGGGATGCCCGTTGGATCGGAATAATGCCCCGGCCGATTACCGGGTCAATACCAGAGACAATCAGAATATCAGCATCGAAATCAAGTGCTGTGGCCAGCACATAGGTGAAATCAGGTTCAGGGACAACCAGTCGAAGGAATGTCCCCGGTGCGGCGTGAGGCACGTGCTGCGAATCGAACACAACCATTTTCATATTTCACAGTACAAGCCTGAGTAGATACAAATCCTGTCCCACGGATTCAAAGATATATAAAATTATTATCGTAAAAGAATCAACAACCCCGCTTTGAGCGGGGTTGTGAGTTATTTACAACACCTGTTTTATCACCCTTAAAAAATTGCCTCCCAATATTTTTTTTACCTCACCCGGGGAAAACCCCCGCCTTAAAAGTCCCTCGGTCAGCATTGGCAGACAGGTGACATCATTGATCCCGGGGACGACGCTCTCTATTCCGTCAAAATCAGAACCCAGGCCGATATAGTCCACACCGGCCACACCGGCCAGGTGCACCGCGTGATCCAGCAGCATTTCCAGCGAGGCCTGGCCGCTGCCCAGAAACGGCGGGTAAAAACACAGCCCCACCACACCCCCGCCGGCGGCCAGGACCTTAATCTGCTGGTCCCACAAGTTTCTCGGGTGGTCATGAAGCGCCCTGCAGTTTGAGTGGGAGGCGATAACCGGTCTGTCCGACTCTTTCAGAACATCCCAGAAACCCTTCTCTGAAAGATGAGAGACATCAACCAGCATCCCCAGCCTGTTCATTTCCCTGACCACTGACACACCGAACCGGGTAAGGCCGCCGCCGGTCCCGGCCTCGGACACCCCGTCCCCCAGCTCATTCCGGCCATTCCAGGTGAGGGTGAGGCCGCGCACGCCAATACGGTAAAACATCCTCAGGACCTCGATCCTACCCGCCAGGGCTTCCCCCCCCTCCACCGTAAGCAGGGCCGCCACCTTGTTGCGGGAAACAATACTCTCAATATCCTGAGGGCTGTATACAATCCCGGCCGCTTCCGAGTTCCCTTCCATTTCAGCAAAAAAAGTGTCAAACACCTGCAATGCCCTGGCCAAAGGGTTATCCCGGTATTCTTTGCTGATGAACACGGCAAAAAACTGAAGGTTAACCCCCCCCTGAGCCAGGCGGGGGATGTCTACGTGACCCCTTTGGCTTTGCTGTCCAAGGCGCCTCTCCTGCCTGTCAAGCACCGTCAGGGTGTCGCAGTGGGCGTCCACCACCAGGGAAGAGAAGTGAAGCTCCCGCGCGGTTTTATCAATTTCCATCTAAAACACTCCATTTAAACAAGAATAAAAGGAGCTGTTTGGAGCATAATTTCCTGTATCATAAAAAAACCCGTTTTCACGGGCTTAGTCTTGTCTCTACCTGGGTTCCACTATCAGTTTTATCGCTGTCCTCTCCTCACCGTCAATCATAATGTCGGTAAACGCCGGTATACATATAAGGTCCACCCCGCTGGGGGCCACAAAACCTCTGGCTATAGCCACAGCCTTAACCGCCTGATTGAGCGCACCGGCTCCTATAGCCTGTATTTCCGCGCCCCCCCTCTCTCTTATGACACCGGCCAGGGCCCCTGCTACAGAATTTGGATTGGACTTTGCTGAAACTTTTAACACATCCATTTGTAGAACCTCCTTAACGCCCATGTCGAAAATAAATTTCATTACGGCCTGTAAAAAATATATTCGATAGATCCGGGGAAATTCCTTTAGATGGCTGAATTTTTGTTTTTCAGGCGCCTATTCATAGTTTTGTATTCTCTTGATGCTGACGGCGCGGGATGACAGTTCATCTATCTCGATCAGTACGGCGTTAAACTGGTAAAGCCCGTCGGCCACCTCAAAACGCCTTGGCATCTGGGTAATAAATTTTTCAATCACCAGTTCTTTCTTGACCCCTATAACCGAATCAAGGGGACCTGTCATGCCTACGTCGGAAATATATGCCGTGCCGCCGGGAAGCACCCTTTCATCGGCAGTCTGAACGTGTGTATGGGTCCCGCAGACAGCGCTTACCCTGCCGTCCATATACCAGCCCATGGCCACTTTTTCGGAAGAAGCCTCGGCGTGAAAGTCAACCAGTATAATGTCCACCTTTTCTTTCAGCCGGGCCACCAGCTGGTCGCCCACCCTGAAAGGGCAGTCAAGCTCCTGCATGAAAACCCTGCCGGAGATATTGATCACACCCACGTCAATTCCTTTTTTTGTCCCGACAATACCGCACCCCCTCCCGGGTGTTCCGGGAGGATAGTTTCCCGGCCTGATAAGCCTTGGCTCTTTCTCAATATATGTACAGGTGTCTTTCTGGCTCCACACATGATTTCCCATGGTAATGACGTCGACACCATAGGAGAACAGCTCCTGGGCTATATCTCTGGTAATACCGTTGCCTCCCGCGGCATTTTCCCCGTTTGCTATTACAAGGTCAACCACTTTACCATCAAGGAGATCCGGCAGGTTTTGCTTAACGGCCCGCCGCCCCGGCCTGCCCACTATATCCCCAATCATTAACAGGCGCAAAATTACAAGCCCCCCGCTATTTGTTAAATACCAGCACCCTGCCCTCTTCCCTGTAGGCAAAAAGCTTTTTGTCCCCTGCAAAGCCCCGTACACTCTCAAGCATACGCTCAATTATCTCTTCCTGGTCCAAAAGGTCTTCTCCATAAAGAAAGCTTCCCTCATCCGTTATCAGGCAACTCTCGAAGTGCTGATGGAAAAGGGCTACTATCAGTGCAATTTCCTCCTGAACCAGGGTTTCAACATCCCTTTGTATTTCAATCATTGTATAGGGTTCGCAGTTTTGCCGGCCAACCTGACTCAGCCTTGCTGTTTTTCCCTCAAGTTTGTTGATTGCCTCTATGCTTTCCAGGAGTATCCGGGTTACACTGTCCATCTCGGCAACATCCAAAATCCTCGAGGCAATAAAAGTGAATTTAAGGGTTCTAAGCACCGGATCGAAATTTATGGTGGCGACCTCGGGGTACCGAACCAGTATTGATATCAGCAACCCCACACTGTCCGCTATATCTTCATTGCCCCTGTACCTGATTCCAGCCACTGCCGACACGCTCCTCACACCATGCTGATTAAGTTAAGTTTCTTCTTGAAAAAGTTTTATTCCTGCCTTGAAGTCCTTTAGCCGCCGGTAATATAATTACCATTTTATCAGATTGCTGACAACCTCAAAAGCCCTGATACCGGAATTGCAGGTCGGAATCGAATTCAGAATCCGGAATAACCTAAAGCATTCCTTTGTTAAAGCTTTAATCTCTACGTCAAAAGCGGCCCTTTTTTAAAGGGCCGCTTGTTTTTACTTGGCGTAGTCCACCACCCGTGTTTCCCTTATTACCGTAACCTTTATCTGGCCCGGGTAGTCCAGTTCATTTTCAATCTTCTTGGCTATTTCCCTTACCAGCTTGACCGACCCCAGGTCGTCAATGCGGTCGGGCTTGACCATTATCCTTATTTCACGCCCTGCCTGTATGGCATAAGATTTCTCCACCCCATCGAAGGCGCTGGCTATTTCCTCCAGCTTCTGAAGCCTTCTGATGTAATTCTCCAGTGTCTCCCTGCGGGCTCCCGGTCTGGCCGCCGAAATGGCGTCAGCCGCCTGCACCAGCACGGCCACTATGGTCTTTGGCTCCTCGTCCCCGTGGTGGGCCGCGATGGCGTGCAAAATTTCCGCGTTTTCACGGTATTTTTTAGCCAGGTCAACTCCGATGGTGACGTGGGGCCCCTCCACTTCATGGTCAACCGCCTTGCCAATGTCGTGAAGCAGTCCTGCGCGCTTGGCCAGGTGCACATCGGCGCCCAGTTCGGCCGCCATAAGTCCGGCCAGGTGCGCCACCTCGATGGAATGCTTCAATACATTCTGGCCGTAACTTGTCCTGAACTTAAGCCTTCCCAGCAGGTTCACCAGCTCAGGGTGCAGCCCGTGCACTCCTGTTTCAAATACCGCCTGCTCCCCGGCCTCCCTGATCTGGATGTCAACTTCCTTCTTGGCCTTTTCGACCATTTCCTCTATCCGGGCGGGGTGTATCCTTCCGTCAACGATGAGTTTCTCCAGGCTTAACCTGGCCACCTCACGGCGAATAGGGTCAAAGCCTGACAGAATCACTGCCTCCGGCGTGTCGTCAATTATCAGATCTATCCCGGTCAGGGTTTCGAAGGCCCTGATGTTCCTTCCCTCCCTGCCGATAATCCGACCCTTCATCTCGTCGCTGGGCAGGGGAATAACAGCCACAGTGGTCTCAGCCACATGGTCGGCGGCGCACCTTTGAATGGCAAGGGATATTATCTCCCTTGCGCGCCTTTCCCCCTCTTCCTTGGCCCTGTCCTCGATATCCTTGATCATTTTGGCTGTCTCGTGCTGTATTTCTTTTTCCACGTCGGTCAATAGTATTTGACGGGCTTCCTCTGAAGTGAGACCGGAGATGCGCTCCAGTTCAGCTACCTGTTTGTTGTACATCTGGTTCAGGTCCTGTTTGATTTTTTCTGCTTCGGCTTCCTTTTTGTTTAGCGATTCCTCTTTTTTCTCGATAGATTCGGTCTTGCGGTCCAGGCTTTCTTCCTTTTGCATCAGGCGGCGCTCCATCCTCTGCAACTCGGAACGCCTTTCCCTGTTTTCCCTTTCCATTTCGTTGCGGAGTTTTAAAACCTCTTCCTTTGCCTCCAGGAGAGACTCTCTTTTTTTGGCTTCAGCAGCCTTTTCGGCCTCTTCAATAATTTTTTTGGCCTGGATCTCGGCCGAGACTATTTTGGCCTCGGCGATAGATTTTCTCACCAAATATCCAATCGCAAAAGAAATTATAATTGCCAGTGTTGTTATTAGAACAACATGGAGTGTCGACACATATCCACCTCCCTTTCTATATGATTTGGTTGGACGATAAAAATTGTTAATAAACAAAAAAATACCGAGTCCAACTCGGCAGAAAAAGAATCGGATTTACTTCAACTTGTCCGCAATGGGCTAATACAAAAGCTGTTCATAAAAAGCTAGCTCCGACAGCAAACATGCACCCACTCCATAAACGGACCAGGTAGCGGAAAGTTATGATGTTAAATATATTTTAACATGCGTAAAGCATCCAATTCTATTTTCTCCCACGCTATATTGTACATTTTTATATCATAGCTGTCAAGATCTCAGGGATGACGCATATTTTCCAGGTAGTCGCAGACCCTTTCCACAACCTCCCGGCTGAAACCCCTTCTACTTAAAAAGGAGGCAATATTTACTACGGGGTAGTCGTCTCCCCTGCGTTTCCGCCTGCCCATGGCCAGGGCCATGGCCACCCTCAGCTCGGCCCCGAAGTCCATACTGTCCAGAACCCTGTCTGCGATGGATTCCCTGACACCCCGGCTTTTCAATTCTCCCTCCAGGGCCGCCCGGGAGCGCTGAGGCCTTTTTGAGACGTAATTATCCGCATATGAATGATCGTCCAGCAGGCGGTAATCCCGCAGGTTCTGTACCACAAGGCTTACCGTCTGGTCATCAAATCCTTTTCGAAGCAGCCTTTCAGTAATTTCATACTCGGTCCTGGGCCGGTATGAAAGATATTTGTGTGCGGCCTTCCGGGCCTTTTCATACTTTTCTTCGGCAATCATACCATAACTCATACCCGGAAACCGCATATCAGACTTCCCCCGCGTCTTCCAGCCTGTCCTGGCCGCCGCGCAGGTTGAAGTGCTCCCTTACCTTCCGCTCTATCTCGTTAAGCAGGTCGGAACGATCTTTGAGCATTTCCTTCACGTTTTCCCTGCCCTGCCCCAGCCGCTCATCCCGGTAGGAATACCAGGCCCCGCTCTTGGAGATTATGTTCAGGTCGGCGGCTATGTCCAGCAAGGTCCCTTCGCGGGAAATACCTGTGCCGTACATTATATCGAAGTCGGCCTGCCTGAAGGGAGGGGACACCTTGTTTTTTACCACCTTGACCCTGGTCCGGTTTCCAACCACGTCTCCCCCCTGCTTGAGGGACTCTATCTTGCGGACCTCGAGC
>JBMOPC010000027.1:0-18358 GCA_049323915.1 Bacillota bacterium | reverse complement strand
AGTCACCACCCAGGGAATGAAAGTGATGGACATGCTGCAGGACATAGTGGCAGCCAAAGGGTTTGAACAGGACACATATTTTGAGATGGCCATACGGGACATCGGCATGATACCGCGGCTGGAGGGCACCACACATGTGAACATGGCCCTGGTGATAAAGTTCATGGCCAATTATTTCTTTGACAGCGCGGGCTACCCCGAGGTGGGCATAAGGCTGGACACCCGGGACGACTCCAACCTTTTCCGCCAGACCACGGGAAAACTGTCAAGGGTAAAGTTCCCCGACTACCGGGAGGCATACCGGGGAGTGGACCTTCCCAACGCCGGCGTATTCATGGAACAGGTGGAGCTTTTCAGAAAATTGCTGGCCACAGCGCCTCCCAATGATGAACAGCGCAAAGACGTTGACTACATGCTGCACCTGGGCGAGCTGTTCACAATGGTAGTCTACGCCCAGCTGGTACTGGAAAACGCAAAGCTGTACAAACTTGACGACGACTTGATAAACCAGATCTTCAGTTTCCTGGTGGGCGACTACGCACAGTACGCCCTGGCCCATCTCTCAAGCTTCGTCAACACCCGGGACCAGGAGAAACTGCTGCAAATGATGCTAAAAAAACCGGTGCAGAACCCCGCCCAGAAGGATCGGCTGTGGCATGACCAGGTATTGAGCCTGCTGGGTCAGTTTAAAATGAATGAATAAATGGATACAACCCTGATTAACAAAAGGGAAAGGCGGCCTGACGGGCCGCCTTATTTTAGTGCAGTTTAAATTTATACCGGAAGTACGGAAGACAGAACGAGGGCAGGAAAAGGTCGTGCCGCAGTACGGACCGTAATGTCACCTGATCAGTAGAGGTCTTTATGATGCTTTCCGAAATTGCTGCATTTTTTTGACAACTGACAGCACCCTGCCTTGAGATACATTCATCATTTTCTTCAGACATACTTATAATTACTAGAAAAGTGCCATAAATACATAGGCCCGGATAATTCCCAGCACCATGCCGGGGAACGTGCATTATTACGAAATACATCAACAGGTATGGGCTGCATACTTACAACAATAGAACCGCAACCTCCAATTTGGGCTTTTTCACCAGGCTTCAGTATTTGGCATTGGCCTTGATAGCGGGCACCTTCGAAGACACCAATATAACAGTCTCCACAATCAACCGATGTTACCTTAGCCATATTATCAAAAGTGCTTATGGAGGTATTAGGAACTAAATCATAAGAGAATTCCCCATGATAAATTTTTGCAGTTTTGGTTATTTCTTTACTTCTGAAAAATCTGTCTAAAGCTTTTATGATTGCACTGAATGGATTCGCAAGAGCCAGATCCATGCCATGTCTGCAAGAATGTGACAGGCTTGACATCTTAATCCCTCCTAAGTTCCTGACACAGTATCAGTACCGGGGAAAAATACCTTCCGCAATCAACAGTCAGAATGAAAACAAAAAGGCTGGGAATTCCTTGCCAGCAGGAATTTCCAGCCTATCGTTGTTCGATTCGACTCGCAAAGGTTATATAATTATTAGTGCTTCATGATAACATATAATTATAATATTGTCAAACACTCACCGGTTCTGATTTTTTAATGAAGACCAAGTTGCCACTCGCAGCAGGCAATAATAATTCGGGAGGATAATTTGAATTCCCCGCGAATCCTAACTCATAAATTCATTCATCTTCTGCAAATCGGTGTTCCCTCAAGTTGGATTGGGAGGATAGATAATGTTTAAACTCTGGTCGCGGGGATTTCGGTTCCAGATGATCGCCATAGTGTCGGTACTCCTTTTAGTACCTGTAATGATGATGATTTATGACATGCTGATCATCTCAAAAACCGACGACGAACTGATTGCAAACCTGGAAAAAAAGCTTGCTGGTGTCGTTCAAAGTATGAGCAAACAAATCCACGACCAGTTGGCCGCTCATTTAGAAGGGGAGCCAGGACGGAATCTGCCCTCTGCGCTTGAAAGGTCCTTTCAAGATATTGCCAAAACCAAGGCCGAGAACTATAAAGGAGTACGGCTGGGCATATACATCGTGGAACAGGAACGCATTTTGATTGAGGGTTTCCTCCACGATTACCGTCCGCCGGGAGGCGAGGGAAAACAGCAACGGGAGCACCGCATATATCTGGAGACTTCCGCCGGGATCAGAGCAGTGGTGACGGGAGGCATCCCGATTACAAAACTGGGGCAGACCTGGGACGACCATTTTATAGAACATCTGGTCCCAATATATTTCGATTCTAAATTGGTTGCCGTGGTCTGGGCAGAGGAGCGCGTTCATCCCATTTTTGCCCAAAGCGCCAAAGCCCGGCGTATCATCCGTCTTGTTACTCTGATAGTGTTTAGCTTTGGAGTCGGAGCCACTTTATTGTCCACCATATCTTTAATAAGACAAGTGAGAAACATTAAAAACGGTCTTTTAAAGATGGAAAAAAATTTTAGCAATACCCTTCCGGATATGCCCGGAGAAATGGGGCAGGTCACCAAAGCCATTAATAAGATGGCTTCAAGCCTGAAAGAAAAAGAGCAACTGGCGGAACAGTTGCGCGCTTCGCAAAACATGGCCTCCCTGGGCCGGCTTGTTACAGATATAGCCCACGAACTGCGCAACCCAATATGCATTATCCAGTGCACAGTTGATTTAATTGAACCAAAAGTAAACCATAGTCCGGATCTAAAGGAATGTATTTTCATGTTACAGGATCAATTGAACCGGATAAGAATGCTCACCGAGGAGCTGTTAGATTTTGGTCGCCCGCTGCCGCTGAAAATGGAGAATTTGGATCTGAGGGATCTTTTAGGGTCATTACTTGACACAACCGGCCCCCTTCTCCAAAAAAATCAAATAGCTTTGCATTTCTTTAATCCCGAACAGCTTCCTAACATTATCGGAAACAAGGAAAAACTTGCACAGGTTTTCGTGAACCTGATTATAAACGCAATCCAGGCCATGCCTAAAGGTGGCGCCCTGACTATAGAGACTTTAACAAAGGAGGAACATGTCTGCGTTATAGTCAGTGACACCGGTGAAGGAATATCAGAAGAGGATCTGCCAAAGATATTCCAGCCATTTTTTACAAAAAAGGTAGGCGGCGGTGGTCTGGGATTAGCCATAAGCAAAAAAATTATCGAAAATCATGGCGGTTCTATTGCTGTGGAAAGCCAGCCAGGCGCAGTCACTAGATTTACAGTTTGCTTTCCGATTAACTGACAAGAGAGGAGAACTTTAGATGTCTGCTGTAAAAGTTTTAATCATTGATGACGAGTACGGAATGCGCTGGGCGCTTGAGAAGGCGCTACGGGAAGAAGGTTATGAAGTGTCCAGTGCAGCCAATGGCGCTGAGGGGCTGGAGGCTCTGGCTTCACAAGACATATCGCTAGTCCTGCTGGATTATAAGATGCCTGGCATGAGCGGCCTAAAGGTGCTGGAACTGATTAAAGAAACGAAGCCAGACTTGCGGGTCATCTTTATGACCGGCCACAGCAGCATCTCTACAGCGCTAGACTCCCTCAGAATGGGAGCCACCGCTTATATCACCAAGCCGTTTCACCTAACCGACCTCAAGGCAACCATCAACAAAGTCCTTGACGCGGGAAACTTATAAGCCAATAAAAATAATTGGCCAAATAATTATTAAAAGCGGTTGACAAAAAAATGATCTTTTGTTAAGCTTTCATTAATATAAAAGCATAAAAAAGGCTGAATCGAACAACGATAGGCTGGAAACACTTGCATCATAGCAAGGTTGTCCAGCCTATTATTTTTTGGCAATGTAGTGGTGAAAAATGCTATAAAAAGCTGTTTTCAGTAAGTCAGAATATTAAAATGCCAATTAAATATTGTCCTTGATTACTCAAGTATGCTACGATCACTTTGTGAAACATTAGACTAAGTCAATGACCAGACACATATACCCATGTTTCACATAATTTTTCAGAAAAGGAGGTCGTCAATGCTAGACGAAGTAAGCATCCTTCGCAGCTTGAGTAACAAAGAAAAGCAACTGATTCAGTTTATTCGGGAGCTTGGTTGGGGGGACATGAAAATACGCGTAGAAAACGGCCAGCCAGTCCTAATATACGAGGCCATCAAAACAATCAAGCTGGAAGATAAACCTTTAAATCAGGGCAGTACTCATAAAAAAGCAAAGGATGTTCTCAATAGGTAGGCTTTTTTTTGCGAATTTTATGTGATAATTAGCACAAGTGTAAGCGCAAATAATTCATACTTAAATGAACATTGCTGATGGCGGAAAAAATATGGGGAGGAGGGTGGTTATGTTTTTTCGGAAAGTTATCGCTCGTAGCAATGGCAAGGAATATGCCTACCTGAAGCTAATTGAAAACTACAGGGAGGGCGGTAAGGTTAAGCAGCGGGTCATCGCCAATCTTGGCAATTTAGAAAATCTGACGCCCGAAAAAGTTGAAGGTCTTATTTCCGGGCTTAGGAAGATTTGCGGCCTGAGCAGCTCTTCTTCCCGGCAAGTGAATCTTGCAGCGGAAGAAACCAGTATTCAGGCAGCCGGTGTTTCAGAAAAATGCAGCCATAATAGTAATTCCATCCAGTTAAAAGCCAATGATGTATTGCGGTATGGTGAGGTTCTAGCTATACACAAAGTATGGGAGATCCTTGATTTACAAGGCGCCATAAAAGAAACTTTTTCCGACTCAAACAACGGCCTGGATAAAGCCCTCCTTGTAGAGTTAATGGTAATAAACCAGATAATAAAGCCCCAAAACAAGGAAGTCATCAGCGACTGGCACCAATTCTTGCGTCTCCCGGAGACCGAAGGCATAGAAATTTTTCCCCATCACTTCTACCGGACCATGGACATTATCGCCGGGGATAGAGAGTCCCTGGAAAAGCGCGTTTTTGAAAGAATAAAGTGTACGGTGCCTGTTGACACCGACATTGCGTTTTGCCTTCTAACCACCGGTGAAGTTGAAACTTCACCCAGTAAATTTAATGCCTCCCTTTACGGCAAATATTTCTTTGAAGAGCCTGAGGAGGATAATAAGGTTGACTTGGGAATATTGGTCAGCCGCAACGGAATGCCTTTCGGCCACAGAATTCTCCAAGATTCCGCAGATGAAGCTGAATATGGCGATATAGTGAATTACTTACAAAGCAATTATAGCACAGAACGCTGCATCTTCGTGGGGGACCGCAGTTTTAACATCAACCAGAACCTTGAAAATCTGATAGCCCGGGGTTATGAATATCTGGTTCGCCGAAAGCTTTGGAAGAAAGAGGACTTGGATCTGGCAAGAAGTGACGCTACACCGGGAAGGGACGGTTACCTCCAGGCAAATGATGATCTCTGGTTCAAGGAAGTCCGAAAAGGCGACATTCGTTACCTGTTCTGTTTTAACCCGAAAGAGGCTGAAGCAAAAAAGATATTCCTTGCAGAGCGCCTGAACTCCATTGAGTCCGAATTAAGGGCAATACAGATTGCTGTTGATGAAAGCCGCCATGAAAGCTTTCTGAGGCAGTTTAACAAAAACGCTCCGGTCTTTAAAGACGAATACTCCCTCAGGTATTTTAACTGGAACTATGATAAGGCTTCTAGAAAATTTACTTATAGCTGCAAGGACGATCTTTTGGAGCTGGACCTGAATGTAGCAGGGCTTTTTATCCTGGAAACCAATTCTGCCGCTCTAAGCGGTCGTGAACTGCTGGAATCCTATATTAACCTGGTGCAAATCCGAGATAGCTTCAGGGAAATAACGGAATTTGCGGCCAGTCCCTACAGTCTCAAAGTTAATCAAAACATATCAGCCAATGTAATGGTATGTGTGCTGGCGGCGATGATAGAAAAAACACTGGAGAGAATAATCCGCGGCGCGGGGATTAATTTAAACTCTAGACAGACACTGCAGTTGCTTGAAGAAATAAAATTCACCGTCAATCAACTGGGTGAAAAGGAAGTAAAATCAGCGGCCCGCAGTAAGAAAACACAGGGAAAATACAGCGCACTGCTGGAGTCGTTAACTTACAAGCATAGTTCTATATAAAGGCGTACCCGGCGGCATTAAAGCTTAAGTGTAACTAATGCGAGTATTTTTACCTGTCCATGTGCATTATATTGCAAATTCAAACCAAGGTGCATTAACATTTTACAAAATTTGTCGACACAGGTTTATATGGTAATGACGAGTGCCGGATCGAAGTTTAACTTAAAGCCAGTAAAAAACGTTGTGCCGGCCGCCGGGAGGACGATCGATAAAAACAGTTTAAAGGGGGGGATATGGTAAGGTGAGATAACGTTTAAGCGGTATTAGAGAATTTTGACCTGCATACCGCAATTATTTTTATCATTTGTTTTCAGCCGGCGCTAATTGACCGGAGCCGGCGGTGAGACTCCAAGGAGCTGATTAATAAAAGACAGCAGGGAGTATGTGAGATAAAACACAATTTTGATATGTTGAGATAAGGGAGGGAACACACTGCAATGTCAGATCATGCTATAGCGTTGCATGAACCCAAAGCTACAAACTGGGTAATGGGCGTACCCGGCAAAAGACCGGTTGTTTTCGCAATCCTTTTACTGCTGTTCGCCTTAATGGTAATACTGCCCCCCCCGGCCAGCCTGGTTGATATGGTGACTGAGCAAAAACCTGCCGGAGCCAAGCTGGAGGCGGGAACAACCACCTTCGTTGACTCGTATAACAAGTTAATGAAGTACAGCGGCGCAGAAAAAATCAGCGCCGTGGAGGTGGCCGAAAGGGCCAAGGTCGCGGTGGCTATGCTGCTCTTCGCCGCCCTTCTCTGGGGCACCGAGGCCATCCCGCTGGGAGCGACAAACTTCGTAGTGGCCATAATCTGTTACGTCTTTATGCTACTGCCGCTGGACAGAATATCACAGGCATTCTTTAAAGACGCGGTGTTCTTCATCGGCGGCGTGCTGTGTATAGCCGCGGGCGTGTCTATAACGGGGCTTGACAAGCGCATCGGGTATATACTGCTGGGACGTGTCGGAGGAATGAAAAGCTTTGCCTTCATCTTCTTCCCGTTTCTTGCCCTCCTGGCTTCCTTTTTCTCCGAGCACGCCCTGGTGGCGCTGATGATCCCCATCCTGCTTCTGGTCTATACCCAGGCCTGCCAGAAGGCTGGAGTAAAGAACGATAAAAACCTGGCTGTATTTCTTTTCCTGGGGATATGCTTTGCCGGCAACGTCGGAGGATCGGGATCCCCGGCGGTGGGCGGACGCGCCGCAGTCATGGTGGGTTATTTCGCCGATTACGGCATGCCCATCAGCTTCACCCAGTGGATGATGTACGGCCTTCCTCTGGTGCCCATCCTTGCGATAACCACGGCAGTCTTCATGTGGCTGACCTGCGGCCGCAAAGTGTTGGCGAAGAACTTCAATATCGCGAAGACCATGAAGGAAAACGTGGAAGGCATTGGCCCCCTTCGCGGCAAGGAACTGATCATGGCCATACTGTTTGGAGCACAGATTATACTGTGGCTGTTCTTCAGCGGTGCTTATGGCCTGGGCGGCACCACCGTCATGATCGTCGTCGCCATGCTGATTCTGGGCGTTGTAAAATGGGGCGACCTGCAGCGCAGGGTGCCCATGGACGTTGTCCTCCTGTACGCCGCGGCCTGCGCCATCGGCACGGCCCTTAACGCCACCGGGGGGGCGCTCTGGATGGCTCGGCAGTTCCTGAACGGGATAACCTCCCTCATGCCCAATGCCGAGGGCAGTGCGGTCATCATCGCGGTCAGCTTGATTACAGTTATAATCACCAACTTTATGTCCGACGGAGCCACCGTCGCCGCCGTCGGCCCGGTGGTCCTGCCAATGGCGGCCATGGCCGGTGTCCCACTGTGGAAGGTTGGCCTCGCCACCTCCTTCTCCTCGTCTTTTGCACACGCCATGATCGTCGGCACCGTTAACAACGCCATCGCCTACACTATGGCCCGCGACCCCGAGACAGGAGAGCCCCTTCTCACGGTATGGGATTTCTTCCGGCTAGGCGCACCGTTCGTGGTTATATCAATATTAATCACGTGGGCAACATGCTTCTGGGGCTACTGGAACTTCCTGCCGTGGCCGGCGCCTTAAAAAAACGGCTATTCTCAAGACAATTTATAGCTAGTCATTGAATAAAAAAGGGCCTGGGTTTATAACGTTAAAAAATAGCGGAAAATCAAAACTGCAAAGTCCCAAGATAATACCGTTATCCAAATCCATCATTAAAAAAGGAGGTTTTCTTAATATGAAAAAAGTGATGATTTTGGCAATCAGCCTTATTTGGCTGTTGGTGCTGGCGGGATGCAGGTACGGTTACCAGGGCGGCTAGGATCAGGGCGAAAAAGCTATTGGTTACCGCTCCCTGAATTAGAGAGTCTCTCATAGGAGACTCTCTAATTCATTAACAGCCGGGTTATTTATCAAAAACGCCGTAATGATCCCAGTTGCATCCCGAAATGCCGAGCCTACAAAAAGCTGAGTTCAATCCCAGGCTGTGTAATACATCGCCGCTGCGAAGCATGCCTATTACCTTGCCCCAGATATTGACCACGGGAAAGGCGCTCATGTTGTTTTTAACCAGGAGAGGCATTTCTTTATAGATGATATCGGTGCTTTTTACAGCCACTTGATCCACTGGGGTCATAACATCGGACACCTTTAGATTTGGGTTGATCAAGTAGCTGAAGAACCCCCCTCCCTCTTCCATCAGGCCGCTCAGCACCCTGCCAACCGATTCCCGGACCGCAGGGGTGATAGTCATAATAATGGCCTTCTGTGTAAGTACGCCTGCAAGGCACTCGTCCTCATCATAAACCAAGGCTAACCGTTCTTCGGAGGGAGGTGGGTCATCCAGCTTTATGTAATAATCCGTCATGCTGCGCCAGGCCATAGATAAGCTCATATCCCGGGCCAGTCTGGGGTACCCGCCCGGAGGAAGCATGATATCCATGACTCTTCTCGGTTCATCCATGGAGTTACCTCCTTGGAAATTAATAAATGATTCTTTTAATAGTAGTGACAGGAGTTGCCACCTGCTGTCACCAGCTTTGTCATTTTTTTAGCTAGCTGTTAAAGCTATTTTACAACACTTTTCAGGCACTTGACCAGTTTATTTTTATTAATTTTTTAATAGTTTTAGGGAAGCTGTTTAGTGACTATTGGCTCAGGTGACAAAAAAATAAAAGCCGGGATAACAAATAAATCGTCACCCCGGCTTTAGCAAAAAAAACATTGAGGTATTCTGTTTATGAGAAGTTAATTAAGGTAAGTTAAAAAGAAGGAAATAGTGCCTATAATTGCCAAAACTGTCACTATTTTCTTGATTGTTTTAATTAATTTTTGCATGAATACCCCTCACTTTCTTGTGAAAGATGGTGCACCCTTCAAATTGTATTATTTTATAATCAAGCAGTCAACTGTATCATTATTTATTTTCGTATAGCCAAATATAACCTTGGAGGTATATAGCTTTGCCTGAACATTATCAAGTTATTTATGCAACAACAGTCTTCCTGCTGACCTACGCGGCCATTGTATCCGAGAAGATTCACCGGACGGTGGCTGCTTTTATAGGAGCTGGGTTGGTAGTAATAGCCGGTATAGTTACGCCTGAAACGGCGGTCCACGCCATTACAGCTTACGGGTTCTACGGCAATTTAAGGCGCACTCCGGCTCTATGCATATTTACTTTCAAGCTCGCATCCACTCCAGTTCGATATGGCGGCGCTCTCTGCACAGCCTCATAAATTCCTCACGGTCGCCGGCCCGTATGGCCCGGTCAATTTCAGCCATATTCTTTTCCAGCATTTGCTTCCTGGTTGGTGCCGGAGACGCCAGCATACGGCAAAGAAGGGCCAGCCTGGCGGCCTCATCATGGTACAGTTCGGGAAACACCTCATGGCCGTACATTTCCGGAATGTTGGACATTTCTTCCAGCATAGCGATGACCTCCTTTTTAATTCCGTCTAACAACCTGCGCCGCTAAAGCCGAACGTGTACATGAGAATCATCCCCCTGCTGATGGTTCAATTGTCAGTATCCGGTTACCGCCTTCGCATCTCTTTTTAAATCGCCTTCTTAATAATATCATCGGTTGAAATGCACCCAAAATAAAGGGTATTTATAGTACTTGCCGGAATTGGCGCCCGTCCGGCAAAATAAAAAGTCTAAATTTTCACAAAGGCCCTCGGCCAACACAGCCTTATGGTGTGTTGAACCACCGTGTATAGCAACCCTATCGCGGGTCTCCAAGGTAGCCGCGCTGGAAAGCCGCGTGCCGGCACATTGCTGGTTTAACTTGCCAGCAAAGTTAATGCGGCCGGACCGGGAAAGGCTGTATAAATACCGGTATCTTTGGGGCATTTTTATTTAAAACCGGTATTTCAACCGAGTTTACCCGGAGGGCTGTCATGAGCGAATACCTTAACAATAGCCATCACAAGCAGCAGGTATTGAAAGGCCTGATTAAAGACCTGCACGGCGGCAGGGATTTTGACGAGGTTAAAAGGGAATTCGGCAACCTGATCAAAGAGGTTGACGCCACCGAAATAGCCCGCATGGAACAACAGCTTATCTCTGAGGGAATGAACCCCGACGAGATCAAAAAAATGTGCGGCGTCCACGCGGCTGTCTTCAGAGAGACCCTGCTGAAAAATGAACAGCCGCAGCTTATACCGGGCCACCCCCTGCACACCTTAAAGCATGAAAACGATGAGGCAAGAAAATCTTTGGAGAGCATGGGAAAAAAGCTGGACACTCTTGCCGGGGCCAATGACCGCGACCAGGCGGCGTCAGCCCTGGACAGCCTCAGAGAGGAGCTTAAACACTTCAGCCATAACCTTGACAAGCATTTCAGCAAAAAGGAAAATGTATTTTTTCCCTACCTGGAAAAAAGAAACATAACCGGGCCGCCGTCGGTGATGTGGTCCGTGGACGATGAAATACGGGCAATGATAAAAAATTTATCCGGCTTTTTGGGCGGGCTGCAGCCCGGCAGCGGCCGGGAAGACTTCAGTGAAGCCGCACAGAGTTTTGCCAGGATGAAAGAAAAAACCACCGAGATGTTTTTCAAAGAGGAAAACATACTGTCGCCAATGATGATCAATGCGCTGTCCGAAGAGGAATGGGCGGAAATCAAGGAGCATTCTTCCGACGAATTCGGAGTTATATTCTCGGACCCCGGGCCCGGCCAGTGGAGGCCCCAATTTGTATTTAAGGCGCAAACCAACCCCTCAATGGACGGCGGCGCCATTGACCTTGATACGGGGTCGCTTACGCCTGCTGAGATAAACGCTATACTTACAAACCTGCCGGTAGACGTTACTTTTGTGGACAAAAACGACGAGGTCAGGTATTTCTCACAGGGCAAGGACAGGATTTTCACCAGGACCAAGTCAATCATAGGCAGGAAGGTTCAAAACTGCCACCCGCCCGAGAGTGTTCACGTGGTGGACAAAATAGTGACCGATTTTAAAACCGGAAAGCACAGCCACGCCGAATTCTGGCTGGAACTGAACGGGCAGTTCATTCACATTCGTTACACGGCGTTAAGGGATGACCGGGGTGAATACCTGGGCACCATGGAGGTAACCCAGGACCTTACCGGCCCGAGGGCCCTTCAGGGCGAGCGGAGGCTGCTGCAGTACAATGACGTGAGGCACTAATGGCCTCATGGGCCGGAATTCCGGGTCGGAATCCAGACCGAGATGTCCAAACCATTCTGGATGCTGACCTCTGGATTCCGACAGTAGTACCATTCAGAATTACCATTTGCGAATGGTGAACCTCTCTGCCAGTTCCTGAAGCTCCATGGCCAGATCGCTGAGGCTTTTGGTGGTGGCGGATATTTCTTCTATGGCGTTGGACTGGTCTTCGGCTGTCCTGGCCACGTTCTGGGTTGCCGCGGAGATCTCCTCGGTGGCCTCGTAAACCGACTGTATATGCTGTGCCAGTTCCTCAACGCCGGTAATAATCATGTTGAATGTCCCGCCCACGTCCCGGACCACAGAGGACCCGGCACGCACCTGGGCCAGACTTTCATTGACGCTGTCAACCGCCTTTCCGGTTTCTTTCTGTATCACACCTATAATATTTTGAATCTCCTTCGCGGCGCTGGCGGACTGTTCAGCCAGTTTTCTCACTTCATCGGCCACAACGGCAAATCCCTTGCCCTGGTCGCCCGCCCGGGCCGCCTCGATGGCCGCGTTCAGCGCCAGCAGGTTGGTCTGGTCGGCAATCTGGGTGATTATATTTACTATCTGGGAAATTTTCATGGCCGACTGGTTTAACCCCATTATCACCTTTTCGCTGCCGGCGGAAGCATTTTCAATGATGCCCATCTGATCAGCAATGCGCTCAATCCCGTGGCTGCCTTCCCTGGCATACTCCGTTGTCCGGGAGGAATACTCGGCGATCTGCCTGGCGTTTTCGCTGACCTGCCTTACCGTGGCCGCCACCTCGTTGATGGAAGATGCCGTGCCCACAACTCCGGAGGAAGTGCCTTCAGAATAGCGGATAAGCATTTTCGAGGTTTTATTTATCTTATCCGTTATCTCCTTGAGGTTATTGGTCAGGTGATTAAGAACCAGGTCAAAGCTTTCACCTATATCGTTTATTGTATTTATCCTGCCTATTTTTTCAACTCCGCTTTTGGCGGTCAGCTTTTCAAGATCATCAATAACGCGCTTCATCGGGGCGACAAAGAGCTTAAAATTTCTGCTCCCGATACCGGCGCCCATCAGGCCCGACAAAACCCCGCCGATTATCAGTCCGGCCACAAAATTATTGTAGGTCAATACTATGTATGAAACGATTACGCCACCCGGGGTTGCCAACAAAACGGTCCTCAGTATGTACCTGAACATGCTTATTTTTCTTAAATTCATCTCAAATCAACCTCCGGTAATTGATATTTTAAAAAACTGGCAGATTAAGCTGGGGCGGCTTTATTGCATAAATTTCGACAATTATTTTAATAAAAATGACTGAACGCTCATGCAGCATGATAAATAATACGACATTTTACTGTTTATTCCTTTCGAATTCTGTTCTTTTTCATAGATTTTTCGCTGCATCAGTTAATTTTTAAAGACAGTGCTACAGCGGTTTATGTAGCGAAAGGGCCCGGGCCATCGGCGGTAAAATGAATCTGGAATACAACAGAATATTCATAAGGAGCCAGAAGACCCGGTGGGGAAGCTGCTCCCGGCTGAAAAACCTCAGCTTCAATTGGCGGCTTGTGATGGCGCCCATAGAGGTGATAGACTACCTGATCGTCCACGAAATGGCCCACATAGAGGAGATGAACCACTCCGCAAGCTTCTGGCGGCTGGTGGAAAAGGCCTGTCCCGACTACAAGGCCCACCGCAGGTGGCTTAAGGAACACGGCCCGGCGCTGACACTGAAACAGGGATAAATTTAAAGTGGGAGGTAAAAAATTGTGGCAAGAGGAAGAATTGCTCTGTTTATTGAGGACATTTATTGAACTGAGGCAAATATGGCCAAAAAGAAAGCAGGGCTGCCGGCAACCCCAAAGTTGCCCTCCCCGGGTGAGGAGCTTCCGCCGGATTAAGGGCTGTTGCTCCTGCTGGTCCCCGGCGGGCTGTCGGCCTGGAAGGTGATGCTGCCCAACTCCTGCCCTTTTTCCAGGACCCGGGCGGTGTACCAGCCAAGGGGCTGGACCGGGCAGTCCCTGGTAGAGAACCGGGCAATATAGTGCGGCACCCGCAAGTCATCATCAAATCGAAGCGTCCCATCGCCCAACCTGAAAGTATACGCAACAGGACTCCCGCTTAATCCGGGCCCGTTCACTTCCAGCGTCACATCCGGGTGAACTTGTAAATCCAGGCTGCCGTCAGCTTTTAACAGGTGAAATTTAATAGGCACTGAAGAGCCAATTTTCAACTTGAACCGGTTGTTGGTTACCGGGGGCTCGAATATGCCTCCGCCGATATCCCCCTCGTGGCTGCAGGGCGGCGGTTATTTTATATGAAAAGTCAAGCTGACCTGTGTTTTTCACCGTAAGGCTGGCTGTTACCCGGTCCCCGGGGGCCATGCGGTCCATTTTAAGAAAGGAGTTTGGCGGGTCGGTGGCTATGCCGAACTCTGTGCCGGTGCAGTAAACTGTGCAGGCAAGCCCCTGCCGGGGCCAGAGAAGTACCCAGGAAGCCATTATTAAAAGGACAAGAACACTTGACGTAAATGTTATAAAAACATTTTTAAGCATAACAGTCCGCCTCTTTAAAAAAATTTAAAACCAGTCCATAGGTATACTGCAATTAGAGGGGGCGCGTCAGCACCCCCTGCCATTAAAATCCAATGTATCTTTATCGGCCCCACAAGGGGAACACCCCCGGGCTGGCCTTCGTGACGCCCCGACGCACTTGTTTAAAGGATAGAATTTATGGGTTATGTATCATCTGCTCGGCGGTTACCGCAAAGTTTGCCACAAGATTCTTGCCTTGATAGGCATTACCAGCATCTCTGTCAAAAGTAACAGTGAATTTCAGGTAACGGATAGAGTCAAGAACCTGTGGAACCTTTGAATTATCAACCTCATAAAGCAATTCTTTTCCGGCCATAAATTCCCTTAAAGTCCCCCTGGCTATGACGAAATCATTTTGCGGAGGATAAGGGGGCTTGGATGTGGTGATAACCACATAAAGCTTATCGGCTAGATCAATATCGCTCCCCTGGTTCAATGTGACAGTAACTCTCTTTAGCCATGCGTTAAGTGTGCTCCCGTCGCTTCTCATGTTTCTGACTATAAGGTTACGGACCTGGCTGTCCCCAGGAGCCCATAAACCGGTGGGGTACTGAGCCGGGGCCCCACCTTGAGACTCGCCCTGCTGCTGGTTGACGTAGAACATGGGACCGGGGATGGTGTCGCCATCGTCACGGTCCGAGGTTATGACGAGCCTGGCGGAGGTCATTATATTGTTATCAAGCAATTGTGACTGTGCACTGAACAGCGCCAATGTACTCCCACCAGCCAGCAGAGACATTATAACAACCAGAGCCAACGCCATATATAACTTTGACCTAAACATAACGGGCCTCCGTTTCGGGGCCGGCCGGGCGCTTTAGCGCCCGGCAAGGCTCAGTATTAGTTCCAGCTGATGGGGCCGCTGGAGGTACTGTTGTTTGCAGCCTGCACAGCTTTAACTTCCATGTTAAGAGTACCGGCGTCTCCTTGGTATTCATTTCCGGCACTCAGGGGCATGCTGTAATTAACAGTGAAGGTTACACTTGTACCTGTGCCTACTGCAGCAGTACCTA
Source organism: Bacillota bacterium (assembly GCA_049323915.1). GTDB lineage: Bacteria > Bacillota > Desulfotomaculia > Desulfotomaculales > Desulfocucumaceae > BRHc4a. The sequence continues at coordinate 3,083 of JBMOPC010000027.1, read as the reverse complement.
CCACCTGGTTAGCCGCATTCGCTAGGTAGGAATTGCTAGCACCATCTGTGATGGTTACTGTAAGCGGGGTGGTACCGGCAAAAAGATCACCGCTGGTAGAAGTGGTTAGACCAAGCCAGGCATTCAGGCTACCTGTGTAGGCAACGGTGAATGTGCCGGCAGTTCCGGCATCTCCAGGTGCAATGTTACTGAGGGTGAAAGGTACCCCAGCTACCTGGCTGAGGGTTACAGTCCCGGCGGTAAAGGTGTTGGCCTGGTTAGTGGTGGTGGAGGTGAACAGGGCGAAGGTGGCCGCGCTCACCAGCATTGCAATCAAGGCAACTGCCATAAGGCTCAGTGAAAGTCTCTTAATCATCTAATACTTCCTCCTCAAATTTTTAAAATTTTTTTTGAAACTCCCATATTGGAACTCTTAGGCGCGTCAGGGCGTCACGAAAGGCAACCCGGCTATGCCTTGGGCTGATCACCTCCCCCCCCTACCTTGGCCGCCTCGGCCTCGGCAAGAATTTTGTATATCTTGATCAACTCGTGCCCTATCAGAATCACCCCGGGCAGCACTACGAAGGCGATGATTCCGAAGGGCTTGCGCAGCAGGTCCGAAAAGTAGCCGAAATACGGCACCCGCCACTGGTAGACGCCCACCACCTGTTCCCTGGCCACGGTGGACAGGTCATGGGAGTCGTTGGCGTCCCCCTTGGTTACATAGGCCTTGGGCACACCGTTCACGCTGACGATCCCCATGACCCGGTGGGTTATCAGCATGTCGGCCTTTTCCCTGGTGCGGAAGGTTATCACATCTCCTTCCTTTACCTGTTCATCCGGGGCCAGTGGGCGGATGATTATGACATCGCCGGTATGGATGGCCGGCTCCATTGACCCGCTGAGCACCGTAAGGACCTTGTGCCCCGCCACCGACGGCATCTTATCCCCGGAAAAGCGGGCTGAAAACGCAAGGAATGCGGCCGCCGAGATTACCAGAACCAGTATTATGGTTACCGCGATATTGAAGACATTCAAAAACTTCTTCACCTGACATCTCCTCCCAATGTGATTTTCTCATACACTGACGACATTTGCCATTTTTATGCGCTTCTGTAATTACTGTCTTTTGCTGCCACCCGCAACTGAAGCCAATACTATGGTAATCATAAACGGAGTTTTTTCCTATCCTCCCGGAGTCTGATATTGCTATGCCGATCAGCCGATACCAAAGCATTAAGGTTTAGTTTTTTCAACAAGTGATAGGACAAAAAAAGTGCAGCGTGTGCTGCACTGTAGAGTCAGTTTATTTGTATATAGAAATTACGGGTTGCTGACCGTGACCGATACTGACGATTCACCGCAGAGGCTGTTTCTGTCGCAGGCCAGCGCCCTCAATACCAGCAAGCCGTTGGGATATTTGGTTGTGTCCAGTGTGGTGTAGGGAGATATCTCCTTTATCGGAGCCAGTGTCTTGGAGTAATCGTAGGCCTTTATCACCCGGTCATTGACGAGGAATGACACATTGGCCAGAGGCTGCCCGCTGCTTACATTAACCCTGAACCTGACAACCCCCTTTAACACCACACCCTCCAGCGGCCAGGCTATCTTTACTGCCGGGGCCGCCGCCACAGGGTTATTCACAACAATGGCGACGGTGTCCTCCCCGGCGTTGCCGGCCCCGTCAAAGGCTTTGGCGCTGACGTTGTAGGCTTTGTTGGCCAGTGGCCCGGTGTCAAGATCGACCTGGTAGGGAGGGGTGGTATTAATACCGATCAACTGACTGTCCAGGTAAAACTCCACCCTGGCTACACCCATGTCGTCGCCGGCCTCGGCCGAGATGGTTATGACACCCTTCACCGTACCGTTGTTTTGGGGGCTGGTTATGCGGACCACAGGGGCCGTGATGTCAGCCTGCCCCGCCAGCCCGCCGGACACGAAAAGGGCGTAGCCCTGATACCCCATCGGTACATTATACCCGCTGACGGTAATCTTATATATTCCTGGATCAGCATTTGGTATGATTACCTGCTCGACGTTGTTGACGTGATCATCAAGGGCATAAACCTTGCCGGAGGGGCTCTCCACGGTGAGGTCGAGGTCATTCACCAAAGCCTTTAAGGCGGTGGTGGCAGCGGGGTAATCCGTCCAGACAAGAGTGGCCTTCAAGGTTGCTCCGGAACCGTTAAGCCTGTACTGGCAAGTCTTTTTTTCGCCGGTGGCCAGTTTGGTTTCCCGGTCTACATAGAAAAAGTGCCTGGCGGGGCCGAGGAACTCTTCAGGCGCGCACAGCCTGCCCCTTCCCTCTTCGTTTTGGGAATGGTTCGGCAGGTGAAAGGCCCCGTCTAAAAGGGCCGCCTTAAGGAGGGCGGAGGAAGGATTAATACCCCGGACCCGGGTGAAATACTCCCGGATCAGCCCCAGCATTCCCGCCACAATGGGAGATGCCATGCTGGTGCCCCCGTTATATGCGTAATACTGGTTTTCCACGCCCCAGAACCTGTTGTCCGGCGCCAGGGAAGACTTGGAGGAAAGTATCCAGGTGCCCGGAGCGACAATGTCGGGCTTTATCCTCCCGTCCGCCGCCGGGCCCCGGCTGCTGAAAAAGGCTACTTCTGCCGGGTTGTCTGCAGCGCTGCCCTTTTCCGGCCGGTTGTTTTCGCTGGCTCCAACGGCAATGACATTTTTGGCCACAGCGGGGGAGTATATGGCTCCAGCCTGCCCGATATTGCCGGCAGCCACAGCAACGGCCATGTCGTCGTGTTCCCAGATAAATTTATCCACCTGGGCGGCGGTATAGTTATATGCCCCTCTCACGCTCATGCCCCAGGATATGTTGTAAACCCTGGCCCCGGCCTGGTAGGCCTGGTCCAACAGAATGCCGAGGTCGCCGGGGATGCCGGAAAGCCCGCCGTTTTGATCCATGATTGACTGGAACACTATGGACGACTCTGGGGCCATACCCCTGTAGCGCCCTTCGGAAGCCTTTCCGGAACCAAGAGCGGACCCGGCCACATGGGTCCCGTGGCCGTGGAAGTCACTAGCGTCACCACTTCTTCCCAGTGAAAAGATGGCTGTTATCCTGTTTTTGAAATCCGGGTGCA
>JBMOPC010000026.1:0-19374 GCA_049323915.1 Bacillota bacterium | reverse complement strand
CGGGCTTAAATCACCCCCCCCACGTGCATGTCGCTTGAGGGCCGCTGCTTATGCGGGCTGTCACCATTCTGAGTCCTGAGTTCTGTGTTCTGAGTTCCAGTCGCCCGAAGGGCGAATTTGTTCTTAAGAGTGTTTTTCCGGCAGGAACGGGGAGGTAAATGTTGTATATATCAAAATACATATACTTGTAGAATTCAGCATTAAGGGAGGGAGCCGGCCTTGTATCTTACTTATGTCAGGAACAAGCACTGCACGGCCGTTGACCGGCCGGACGGAAGCGTGCTTGCCCGGGCCTCGGTGGACGAGACAGCCTTTGCGGCCAGGGTGGAAATGGTGGTGGCCGTGCCGGGACTGGAGATAGCCTCAATAGAGGCGGAGATTGAGCGCTGCTTTACTGACCGGTGCCGGGACACGGTCTCACTGGTGAAAAAGGCTGAGGGGCTGCGGGTGGGGCCGGGCATAATCAAGCTGGTGAATGGAACGGTGGGTGGATCCGGCGGGTGCCCCCGGCTGGCCGACCTCATACTGGAGTGCAGTGAGCAGGTGATACTGCGCTTTACACTGGACCCCATTAAAAAAATACTGGACAAGAGCGGCCAGGAGATGATTGACGCTTACAGGGAGTTCCTGGGCCAGAATCCGCGCCTGGCCGGAAGCTGTATAGCCTTTGCCGAGGGGAGCCCGCTGAGGGAAGGCGTTGAACTGGACGATTAGGTTTCAGATAAGTGCGAAAAATCTGTCATGATTTGGAGGGGAGAGAATTGCTGGGCTTTAGCCGTACAAAATGGGTGGGAGTGGAGCGGTCCGGGGACAATATTTACCTGGCCCACGGAGTATTGGAAGACCATATATACGGAATGGAGATAGATGTGGAGGTTAGGTCGCCGGAATTTACAATTACGGCGATTTCAGGAAAAATGAGGAGAATAACGACTCCGGAATGTCCAAAGGCCGTACCCGCGCTGCAAAATGCCGTGGGGATGCGGCTGGACGCCCCGGACCTGGCCGGGACGGTCAACCGCAAGGTTGGCAGGGCCGGGTGCCGGCACTTCGCCAATCTCCTGCTGGAGTGCTGCGATGCGGTGCTGCGCTGCGCACTTTATGAAAAATGGACCGGGGCGGCGGTAAAGGAGAATTCGGACAGGGAAAAATATCTTAAGGCGCGGCTGGAAGATTTGCCGTTGATTAAGGACAGCTGCCTTGCCACAAGGACGTAACAGCTTATCCGGAAGAACTTTCGGGTCAGAATACAGACTCCGGGAGCCGGAAGGGGAGTGACTTTATGATTATCGATCTGCATGTGCACACCAGCGCACTTTCACCCTGCAGCAGCCTGGACCCGGATGAGGCCGTCCGCACGGCCAGGGACATGGGGCTGGACGGAATTTGTTTTACAGAGCACGGCAGGCTCTGGCCGGCGGCCGATCTGGAAAGGCTGTCCGCCAGATGGGGCTTGCCGGTTTTTTCCGGCATGGAGGTGGAAACCAGGGAGGGCCACATGCTGGTGTTCGGACTGCAGGAAGAGGTCCCCCGGATTTTGGGGGCCGGGGAACTTCGCGAAATGGTTGACCGGGCAGGCGGCGCTGTTGTCTATGCCCACCCCTTCCGGGGTTTTCTTCTTTTTGGCTTCGCCGACCTGCAGATGACAATAGACGAGGCCTGCCGGAGAGAGGTGTTTAAGCTGGTTGACGCAGCGGAAACATACAGCGGAAAGTCCGGCAAAAAGGAAAACAGTCTTGCCCGGGAGGTGTGCGGCAGGCTTTCAGTACCCGGGGTGGGGGGCAGCGACGCCCACTCCGCCGGTGAAGTGGGCAAGTGCGTAACGGTGTTTAAAAAAAGGATAAAAAGCACAGGGGAGCTGATACACGAACTGAAGAAAGGGGAGTTCACAGCCTGTTATCATAACAAATAAGGTCTTAAAAGGAGGGTGACACATGGGTGAAGAGGGAAATGCCGGCTGGACCGGTGTTATCAGAAAAATAGAGGCGCTTTTGCGGCTAAGAACATTTCCTGTGGGGATTAAGCTTCTGGAGGACGAGTCAATGCTGGCCTCCAATAAATGGGCCCGCCGCCCGGCCGGAATGACAACCCTTTGCCAGCTGATAACACAGGTCAGGACCTTTGACTGGACGGTGGGCGCCACGGCAGACGATTTTCCGCCGGGTATGTGCGCCGGCATCGTGGGGCTGGCCGATCCCCCGGATCAGGTGAGGGACGGCACATTTCGCAGCCTGGTGTGGTGCAGGACCAGGGAGGACGGGAAAAAGTGCGAGGACTCCATTCCCCGTATCCCCACCGGGAAGTACAGGGCCATTTTGCTGGCCCCCCAGGTATACAGCCCCTTTGAGCCGGACATTGTTCTTATATACGGAAACCCGGCCCAGATGATACTTGTAATAAATGCGCTCCAGTTTGATAACTATGAGAGGATGCAGTTTTTCTGCACCGGGGAAAGCTCCTGCTCCGACGCCATCGCCCAGTGCTACCTTACCGGCAAGCCTTCACTGGCCATTCCCTGTTACGGGGAGAGAAGGTACGGACATGCCCAGGACGATGAAATGGTTATCGGGCTACCCCCTTCATATGTGGAAAAAGTGGAGAGAAATCTGGAGGATCTGTATTCCAGGGGGGTGCAGTACCCCGTTTCGTACATGGGCGCGCAGTGCGACCCGCTGCCCGGGATGCCCCCGGGGTATCGCGATATGGTGGAGAAAAGGAAGATAACAGGCCTGGGATTCCCTCCCAGGAAGGTAAACAGGTGGTAGTGATTTTAAGCAGGGGACAATCAGCGGCCGCCTTTTTTTGAATTGTGGCCTGATTCTTTTTCCCCGGTTTTTTCAGCGGTGACGGGTTTTCTGGCCGGGCTGAAAACGAAGGCCGGGACGTTTAACCTGGCCGGAACAGACTTTACAACTATGCCGCTGTCTTCCGCCCCGTCTTCTTTCCGGGTGGTCACCGGCTTTTTCATGTCGCGCACCCTGATTAAGAGCGCCGCCGCCAGCGCCGCCACCCCGGCAAGGGCCGCGGCGGTCCAGAACATAACCGGCCTGCCGTAGCCCATCAGCAGGCTGAAAAGGGGCGGCCCTATGGCCACTCCAAAGAAGCGGACGCTGCCGTACAGTGAGGTTACCAGCCCCCTTCTCTGGGCCTCAGTGGAGCTGGTTATGATGGTGTTAAGGCAGGGAAGGGCCAGCCCGGTTCCGATTCCGGCCACTGAAATGGCGGCGAAAAACAGCCACGTGTTGCGGTTGAAAACGCCCAGCACGGCCAGTGAGGCCGAGATAAGGACCATGCCGGCGAAGACAAGCCATTTCATCAGTTTCAGTCTCTTTTTTATAACCATTCCGGTAATATACGAGGTGGAGCTCATGAACAGCACCGGCACGGCCAGGGCCAGTCCCTTCAGGGCGCCTCTGGTCCCTCCCTTCAGGCCGTACCTGCTTTCAAGGTATTCCGAGAGGAAAAAAAGCACACCAAATAACAGTAATAGAGCGGTCATGCCTGAAAAGAAGGAAGTCAGCAGCATGGCCGATTTTTTTTCAAATATTTTCTTAATGGACTGAAGGTATTGCGATACGTTTTGCTTTGTGCGGTTGGATTCCGGCTCTTTAACAAAAAACCACAGGGCTATGACTATGGGGGCTACAACTGCGGGGAAAAAAAGAAATGCGGCGTACCAGGCGATTAATCCTATAAGCGCCCCGAGGATAGGGCTCAATACCTTTCCAAACCCGTTTGCCGCCTCGATGATGCCCAGGGACTTGCTTCTCTCCTTGCCGGCAAAAAGGTCGCCCACCAGGGCCATGGCGATGGGGGCTGTGCCTGCGGCCCCTATACCCTGCAGTATTCGACCGGCCAGTATTACGGCAAAGGAGTTTCTTTCGAAGAAAACCGCCCCCAGGCCGGCCACCACTCCTCCAAGTCCGTAGAGTATGAGGGAAGGGGCAATGATCACCTTTCTGCCGTAGCGGTCCGATAAAAAGCCGGCCAGGGGGATTATTATTCCGGCAGGCACTGAAAAGAGCGTTATGATAAGGCTTGCCTCGAGGTCCGTAAGCTTCAGGGCGGACTTTATGGACGGCAGCACCGGTATGATCATGGAATTTCCAAGGACCATAATGAAGGGTACCCCGCTTAGGGCAGCCAGTACTGTGGGCCCCGGTTTTCCCGGCATAGGCGCCGCTTCCTTTCTTCAGTAAAATCCGGCATCTGTATTTAGGTGCAATAGATATTTTGTCATCGGACATAATGTGGTATGCATTTCCACGGACAAACTGGCATATAAAATTTTATACGCTAGTCGGGGAGGGCCGGATGTGTTTTTCGTTTTCGAAAAAATTGTACTGGGCATGGCTGCGATCAGGTTTCTTTCGTCCGCCATTGAATTCACCGCCGCGCTGTTGATGTTGCGCCACAACAGCGTGGAAACCGCCTTTAAAATAAACGCCGCACTTGCGCTGGTGGGGCCAACGGTGATGATTACGGTGACTTCCCTGGGGCTTGTGGGGCTGGAGGGCAAGGTCTCACTCCTGGGAATGTTTTTTATAATAACCGGAGTAATATTTATTTTTATAGGCATGAGCAGGATCTGACGCCGTGCGGATTTTTTTTGCTATTGACACCGGAGGATACCCTCTGGTAATCTATAAAAAACCGATTGGAAATATCCTTTAAGATCGGCCCCGAGAGGCCGGTAAGGTGTAATAGAACAGGTTTTAAACGGCCTGATCGTGCCCGTATACCGGCGTGGTCAGGCTTTTTTACACGTGCGGCGGAAAAAGATATTTGTCATAACCACCCGAAGGGCTCAGGAGGTGATGTTTTTTGCAGGACAAACACAGGCAGAAGGCGGTAATACTGGACAGGGAAGGAATCCGCAGGGCTCTTACCAGGATTGCCCACGAAATAATTGAACGCAACAAGGGCACCGAGAACCTTGCGCTGATCGGCATCCGCAGCAGGGGAGTCCCGCTGGCCTCCCGGCTGGCCGCGAAGATCCAGCAGATAGAGGGCAGGGAGGTCCCTGTGGGGGTGCTGGACATAACCCTTTACCGGGACGACCTCAGCACCCTGGCCACGCAGCCGCTGGTCCGAAAAACAGAGGTGCATTTTCAGGTGGAAGGGAAGACCATCGTTTTGGTGGACGATGTGATGTACACAGGCCGCACCATAAGGGCGGCGCTGGATGCGGTGATAGACCTGGGGCGCCCCAGGATGATCCAGCTGGCGGTGCTGGTGGACCGGGGTCACCGGGAGCTTCCAATCAGGGCCGATTACGTTGGAAAGAATGTGCCCACCTCAAAGAAGGAAGATGTGTCGGTGCTTCTTGACGAGACAGACGGTGACGAAAAAGTGGTAATAACCGAAGGGGATAAAAAATATGACTGACGTTTAAGCCATCCTTTAAGGGCGGTCCAGTGAGGCCGGCAAGGGAGGGGCGGAATGGCGCTTTCTAATAGCCGGCCTTACTGGAAACCACGGGGTTTTCCGGTGAGGCTTTATTTTTGCATACAGACCGGGGGGATAATATGCCATTGTTAAAAAAGGACATGCTGGGACTGGAAGGGCTGGAGCCGGACAAAATAAGCCTGATACTGGATACGGCGGCCTCCATGAAGGAGATACTGGGCAGGCAGATTAAAAAGGTTCCCACCCTCAGGGGGAAAACCGTTGTAAACATGTTTTACGAGGCCAGCACACGCACCAGGACGTCTTTTGAGCTGGCTTCCAAGTACCTGAGCGCCGACTCGGTGAATATTTCGGCGTCAACCAGCAGCGTGGTCAAGGGCGAGAGCCTCAGGGACACGGCGGCCACCATAGCGGCCCTGGGGGCCGATGTGGTTGTTTTGCGGCACCCCATGGCGGGGGCGCCCCACCTGCTGGCGAGGTCGGTTAAGGCGGCGGTGATCAACGCCGGGGACGGATTCCACGAACACCCCACCCAGGGCCTTCTGGACATGTTCACGGTGAGGGACAAGAAGGGGAAAATAGCCGGGCTGCAGGTGGCGGTGGTGGGGGATATACTCCACAGCCGCGTGGCCCGGTCGGATATTTGGGGATTTACAGCCATGGGGGCCTCTGTAAGGGTGTGCGGCCCCTCCACACTGATGCCGGCGGAGATTGAAAAGACTGGGGCCAGGTGTTTTAACAGTGTGGAAGAGGCCCTGGAGGGGGCCGATGTGGTGATAATGCTGAGGATTCAGCTGGAAAGGCAGCAGCAGGGGCTTTTCCCCGGTGTGCGGGAATACGCCCGCCTTTACGGCCTAAACAGGGAGAAACTGTCACTGGCGGCCCCGGACGCGCTGGTTATGCATCCCGGGCCCATGAACCGGGGGGTTGAAATATCCCACGAAGTTGCCGACTGTGCTCAGTCAGTTATAAATGAGCAGGTGACCAACGGAGTGGCTGTGAGGATGGCCCTGTTGTACCTGCTGACGGGAGGTGGCGCCGGTGAAGTTGCTAATTAAGGAAGGCGCAGTGGTGGACCCCGTGTCGGGGTCGGTCAGGGTATCTGATGTTTTGATAGAAAACGGTGTGATAGCGGAAATGGGCACCGGGATCAAGAAAACCGGCGCCGAAGTGGTCAACGCGGTGGGCAGGCTTGTGGCCCCGGGCTTTCTGGATATGCATGTACACCTGAGAGAGCCCGGGTACGAGGCCAAGGAGACAGTTGAAACCGGTTGCCGGGCCGCAGTGCGGGGGGGATTCACCTCGGTGGCCTGCATGCCCAATACAAGCCCGGTGGCCGACAGTGGGCCGGTAATCAGGTATATACTGGAAAGAGCGGGTAAGGCCGGACTGTCCAGGGTATACCCCATCGGGGCCATAACCAAGGGAAGCCTCGGTAAGGAACTGTCAGAGATGGCCGATTTAAAGAACTCCGGAGCTGTGGCGGTGTCGGACGACGGCCGTCCGGTGGCCGACTCCGGCGTGATGAGAAGGGCCATGCACTACGCCGCCATGCTTGGGCTGCCGGTTATTTCACACTGTGAGGACCGCGCGCTGGCCGGTGAGGGAGTCATGAACGAGGGTTATACCTCCACCAGGCTGGGACTGCGGGGAATACCCCGGGCCGCCGAGGAGATTATGGTGGCCAGGGATATAGTGCTGGCAGAGCTTACCGGCTGCCGGCTGCACATCGCCCATGTGAGCACCGCAGGAACGGTCAGGATAATAAGAGACGCCAAGGCCCGCGGGATTCCGCTGACAGCCGAGGTTGCCCCGCACCACTTTACCCTTACCGACAGGGCGGTGGAGGGCTATGACACATCCACCAAGGTCAACCCTCCCCTGCGGGGGGAGGAAGACGTGGCCGCCCTTAAGGAGGCCATCGCCGACGGAACCATAGATGTTATCGCCACCGACCACGCTCCCCACACCACCGAGGAAAAGGACTCCGAGTACGACCGCGCCCCCTTCGGCATGGTGGGGCTGGAGACCGCGGTGGGGCTGGTATGGACCGAACTGGTGGCCGAGAGAGTAATAAGCCCGGCCAGGGCGGTGGCCATGCTCAGTGTGAACCCGGCGAAGATACTTGGTTTGAAAACAGGCCCCCTGGCCCCGGGAGCGGTGGCCGATATTACAATAATAGACCCTGATCTGGAGGAGAGGGTTGACCCCGAATCCTTCCGCAGCAAAGGCAGGAACACCCCTTTTGCCGGAAGGCTGCTGAAGGGTATGCCGGTTATGACCATTGTGGGAGGAATACCGGTTTACCGCAGGTAATCTCATTATTCTGATTCCTGGGTTTTTTAGTGAAAAAGACAGAAGGGGAATGCATGCATCCATTCTGTCTTCTGTCTCCTGTATTCTGACGGAGAATTCATACAGTATAAGCTAAACCGGAGGTGTATATATTTTGAAGGCAATTCTGGCCCTGGAAGACGGCACTTATTTTATCGGCAACGCCTTTGGGTCCAGGGGCGAGCGCTGGGGCGAGGTGGTTTTCAACACCGGCATGACCGGCTACCAGGAAATACTCACAGACCCTTCATACTGCGGGCAGATAGTGGTTATGACATATCCTCTCATAGGAAACTACGGGATAAACAGGGAGGACTTCGAGTCGAAGAAGTCCTATGTGAGAGGATTTGTCGTCAAGGAGGACTGTGACCACCCGAGCAACTGGCGGGCCAGTTACAAAATATCCGATTTCCTCTCCAGAGAAGGAGTTCCGGGTATTTCAGGCATCGACACAAGGGCCCTTACCCGGCACTTAAGAAATTTCGGCACTATGCGGGGTGTTATCAGCAACGATATTTCCGACCCTGCCGCTCTGGTGGAGAAGGCCCGCAGCTGCCCGCAGCTGACCGGGCAGCAGATGGTGCCCGAGGTCTCCACAAAGGAGATGTACCGGGTCGGGGGTGAAGGTCGCAGGGTTGTGCTGATAGACTTCGGTTCCAAGCTGAACATCATCCGCCACCTGCAAATGCGGGGCTGCGATATTTACGTGGTGCCGCACAACACCGGGGCGAATGAAATAATGGCCTACAGCCCCGACGGGGTGATGCTTTCCAACGGGCCCGGAGACCCCGTTGACGTCCCCTATGCCGCCGGGGCCGTAAGGGAGCTGGCGGGCCGGGTTCCCATTTTTGGAATCTGCCTGGGGCACCAGATTATGTCCATCGCCATGGGAGCCAAGACCTACAAGATGAAGTTCGGGCACAGGGGGTCCAACCACCCTGTCAAGGACATTACTACCGGCAGGGTTTACATCACTTCCCACAACCACGGCTTCTCGGTGGACGAAGAGTCAATGGACGGACTGGGGCTGGTGGTAACCCACAGGAATCTGAACGACAACACGGTGGAAGGGATGCGCCACGTGAGCCTGCCCCTGTTTTCGGTGCAGTATCACCCCGAGGCGTCTCCCGGGCCCACGGAATCGGACTATCTGTTTGACCAGTTTATTGAGATGATGGATAAGCACAGAAATCAGTAGGAGGTATAACATGCCGCTTGATAAGAGCCTGAAAAAGGTAATGGTGATAGGGTCCGGCCCCATCATCATAGGGCAGGCCGCAGAATTTGACTACGCCGGGACGCAGGCATGCAGGGCACTGAGGGAGGAAGGCCTTGAGGTGGTGCTTATAAACAGCAACCCGGCCACCATCATGACCGACAGCAATATGGCGGACCGCGTTTATATAGAGCCACTGACCCCGGACTTCGTCACCCGGGTAATCAAACAGGAAAGGCCCGACGGAATAGTGCCCGGGCTGGGCGGCCAGGTGGGGCTGAACATGGCCAAGCACCTGGCAGAAAGCGGGGTGCTTGACCAGTACGGCGTGAGGCTTTTGGGAACGCCCCTGGAGGCAATAAAGAGGGCCGAAGACCGGGAAGGTTTTAAAACCACCATGCAGAGGATCGGGGAACCTGTACCCGAGAGCGTGGTGGTGGAGGACGTAAACAGCGCGGTGGCCTTTGCCAGGAAAATAGGCTTTCCACTAGTGGTACGGCCCGCCTATACCCTCGGGGGCACCGGGGGCGGCATGGTGTACAACATGGACGAACTGGTGGACACCACCCGCAGGGGCCTCTCTATCAGCCCCATTCACCAGGTGTTGATAGAGCGCAGCCTGGAGGGCTGGAAGGAAATAGAGTTCGAGGTGATGCGGGACAACAATGACAACTGCATTACCATCTGCAGCATGGAAAATATAGACCCCATGGGCATTCACACCGGGGACAGCATAGTGGTGGCCCCGGTCCAGACCCTTACCGACCGGGAGTACCAGATGCTCAGGGCCGCATCACTCAAAATAATCCGGGCACTGGAGGTGGCCGGGGGGTGCAACGTTCAGCTGGCGCTGGACCCCAACAGCTATTCCTACTATGTCATAGAGGTCAATCCCAGGGTTTCCAGGTCGTCGGCGCTGGCTTCCAAGGCAACGGGCTATCCCATTGCCAAGGTTTCCGGGAAAATAGCCGTGGGCCTCAATCTGGATGAGATTAAAAACGCTGTCACCGGAAAGACTTATGCATGCTTTGAGCCCTCCATAGATTACGTGGTGCTTAAATACCCGCGCTGGCCCTTTGACAAGTTCACCCTGGCCAACCGCCGCCTGGGCACCCAGATGAAGGCCACCGGGGAAGTTATGGCCATAGACAGGAACCTGGAGGGAGCGCTGATGAAGGCGGTGCGGTCGCTGGAAATAGGCACCCCCGGCCTGATAATGAACGGCGTCAGGGACATGACCGACGGCCAGATAGACCAGGCCCTCAAGGAGGCAGACGACAGGCGGATATTCATACTGGCCGAGGCCATGCGCAGGGGAATGCTGACCGGCCACATACAGAAAATAACCGGGATAGACCTTTTCTTTCTGGAAAAAATACGCGCAGTGGTTGATATGGAGATCAGGATCAGCCGGGAGGGCAGCCTGGGGCTGACCCCGGAACTGCTTCGTGAAGCCAAGCGCATTGGCTGCGCCGACTCTTACCTTGCCCAGGCCGCCGGGGTGGCCGAGGAGGAGGTGCGCAGGCTGCGCCGTGAAAACAACATCAGGCCGGTATACAAGATGGTGGACACCTGCGCCGCCGAGTTCGAGGCGGTTACTCCCTACTACTATTCCTGCTACGATGAGGAGGACGAGGCCATCCCCACTGAAAAGCGCAAGGTGGTGGTGCTGGGCGGGGGCCCCATCAGGATAGGGCAGGGGATAGAGTTTGACTACTGCTCGGTGCACTCGGTCTGGGCCATCCGCGAGGAAGGGCTTGAGGCCACAATAATCAACAACAACCCCGAGACCGTCAGCACTGACTTCGACACCGCCGACCGGCTGTACTTTGAGCCGCTGCTGGCCGAGGATGTGCTTAATATTCTGGAGAAGGAGAAGCCCGAGGGAGTCATAGTGCAGTTCGGCGGGCAGACCCCCATAAACCTGGCCGGCAAGCTGCACCGGGCCGGAATAAAAATACTGGGCACCTCGGTTGATGACATTGACAGGGCCGAGGACAGGGAGAGGTTTGACAGCCTCCTACTGGAGCTTGACATCTCCAAGCCCCCGGGCAAGGCCGCATACTCGGTGGAGGAGGCGGTGGGAATAGCCGGGGAAATAGGATTCCCGGTGCTGGTCCGGCCGTCGTATGTGCTGGGCGGGAGGGCCATGGAAATTGTGTACAACAATGACGAGCTGCTGAACTACATGGCCACGGCGGTGATGGTCACCCCGGAACACCCTGTGCTGGTGGACAAATACCTGCAGGGGGACGAACTGGAAGTGGACGCCATCGCCGACGGTGAAACCGTGCTTATCCCGGGAATAATGAGGCATGTGGAAAGGGCCGGGGTCCATTCCGGCGACAGCATAGCCGTGTACCCCGCCGAAGATATCAGCGACAGCGTCAAAAGCCGGATAGTGGAATACACCATCAAGCTGGCCCTGGCCTTAAACGTCAGGGGTATGATAAATATACAGTATGTTCTTCACAAGGGCCGGGTTTACGTTCTGGAAGTCAATCCCAGGGCCAGCCGCACCGTCCCCTACATGAGCAAGATAACCGGCATACCCATGGTTAACCTGGCCACCAAGGCCATTCTGGGGAGGAAGCTTGCGGACCTGGGGTATACAACGGGTTTGTATCCCGAAGCCGGGATGGTGGGGGTAAAGGCCCCGGTATTCAGCTTCTCCAAGCTTCTTCAGGTGGACGTTACCCTGGGGCCGGAAATGAAGTCCACCGGCGAGGTGATGGGTGTGGACCACAGCTACCCCAGGGCGCTGTACAAGGCACTGGTGGCTGCCGGATATATTTTCCCCGGGCAGGGCACGGTGCTGGCCACCATAGCCGACAAGGACAAGGAGGAGGCCCTTCCGCTTATCCGCAGGCTCTCGGACATGGGATTCAGGATATGCGCCACCGGCGGCACCGCCGCTTATCTCAAGGAAAAAGGGCTCCCTGTGGAGAGGGTCAACAAGGTGAGGGAGGGGTCCCCCAACATCGCCGACCTGATCCGTTCCGGGGAAATAAAGCTGGTGCTCAATACGCTGACCAAGGGAAAGGCGCCGGAGCGGGACGGGTTCCAGATACGGCGGGTGGCGGTGGAGTACGGGGTCCCGTGCCTGACGTCGCTGGACACCGCCTGGGCCATTGTGGAGGTTTTGACCTTTATCAAGGAAGGCGACCAGTTCGATTTGGTGCCCCTGCAAGAATATACCAAATAGCGCAAAGAATACAGAATTCAGAAGTCAGGAGTCAGAATAAGTATAGTATTACCCGTTCTGCCGGCTTACGGGGGGTTGCTCCTGTGCCGGGGCCCTGTCCGCCGGCCGGGCGGTTGCATCTTTCTCCATTTTTTTAATACGTGACTGCAGATCGCGGATTTGCATGGCAAGACGCAACTGCTTGGCCACGCTGAAAAGCAGTGTAATCAGCACTCCGGTAATCGCTGAAAAAAATATCAGCAGCACCAGCGGGAATGAAGGCAGCTCCCAGGTTAAAAACTTTAGGGTAACCTGCTGGGAGTTCTGTATTGCAAACACCGAAACGGCAAGGGTGATCAGGGCGGCGACGGCCACGTACCATTGCATAAGGACACCTCCTGCATTTTTACGTTGTTTTCAGTGGAATATATATCCACAACTTATTTTATCATGACTGCGGGGGATGTGAGCCACCTGTGTACAGTAAAAAGTTTATGATTAAAAAAAATGAAGAGGTCATCCCGGGCCACCGGCTTATGTGCCTTGACGCCCCGGAAATAGCCGCGGCCGCCCGGCCGGGCCAGTTTCTGCACATTCGCTGCCCGGGAGTGTACGATCCTCTTTTGCGCAGGCCTCTGTCCGTTCATTTCGCGGACAGGGAGCGGGGCCATGTTTACGCGCTTTACAGGGTGGCAGGAAAAGGGACATCCCTTTTTGCCGCAATGAAGCCTGGGGATCTGCTGGATGTCATGGGACCGCTGGGAAATGGATATACTCTTCCGGGGCGGGGGGAAAGGGTGGCCGTTTTGGGTGGTGGTATCGGGGCGGCGCCTCTTTTTTTCCTGCTGGGGGAAATTAAAGAAATTTATTCCGGTGAAATAGAAAATGTGGAGGTTTTGCTGGGGGCGGCCACGGCGGCAGCTCTGCCGGGGGTGGGCCAAATCCGGGCCATGGGCTTTTCCACCCATATAGCCACCGATGACGGGTCCGAGGGCTTCAGGGGCAGTGTGGTCGAACTGTATAAAAAGTTGTTGGGAGAAAAAACAGCCCACAGTATATACGCCTGTGGCCCGCTGCCCATGCTGATGGCGCTTTCCCCGCTGGCGGCGCGGGGCGCCAGGGCTGAGGTGTCGGTGGAGGAAATAATGGGCTGCGGGGTGGGCGCCTGCCTGTCCTGCGTGTGCAAGGTCAAATCAGGGGCCGGGGAAGAATTCAGGTACGCCCATGTCTGCACCGACGGCCCGGTTTTTGACCTCCGGGAATTGGTGTTTTAGCTATCTGATGATCTCCACCGGTGTGTTGACGTCCACCAGATCATAAAGCTCCAGTATGTCGGTGTTGCTGAGGCGGACGCAGCCGCCTGACGCATAGGTGCCGATCGAGTCCGGCTCATCGGTTCCGTGTATGCCGTACTTTATTCCACGAGGGGCCCTCTGGTCCGGCTTTTCAGACCGAAGGTCCCTGTCGCTGGGCACCCCGATGCCCAGCCAGCGGGGGCCAAAGCGTTCCTTGCCGGGATCGGGGGGAATGGAGTACTTATTCATTACGGTAAACTTTCCTTCAGGGGTATATTCCGGCTTTTCACCGGTGGCCACCCGGTATACCCTGGCCAGTTCACCGTTTTTATACAGGTATAGAAGGTTTTTATTCTTGTCCACAATCACCTTGTCGCCGTCGCAGCACGGGTCCGGATAGACGCCGGACGGGGCGGGGGGCGGGCCAATCAATACAGAGTAAACAGATCCGTTGTAGGTAAGCCACAGGGTATCCCCCTTTCTTTTTGCGGCGGGCCTGCGGTTTTCCTGTTCCTCATGGTTGTACCCGCCGGCGGGCTGAGGAAGGGTTAAGCTTGATGTTGCGCCGCCGGTCGGATATTTAAAAGTCAGGGTGCGGCCTTTCAAAAAGACCGCAAGGGAGCCGTCCAGGTATAGTGGAGGGTCTTCCCGGTGTGCCATTTTGCTTTTTTCCCGGGCCGGTTTTGGCGGTATCACATCCGGGTCCTTTGCAATCCGGGGATGCGCCGGTAAAAGGAGCATTATCAGTGATATAACAATAAAAAGTCGGATGATCATGCCGTTTCACCTTTGTTTTTTTATTGCCGTTTCATTATTTTTGCTTGCTGCGGCGGGGATATAACAGGTAAAATATGCAAATAGAAAAGGTGGGTGGCTATGAACCTGGAGGTAAACATCGGCGGCATCAAAATGAAAAACCCGGTGGCAACCGCCTCGGGGACATTCGGGTTCGGAAGGGAGTACGCCGGTTACGTTGACCTGAACTGCCTCGGCGCGCTGGTGATAAAGGGCACCACCCTGCGTCCCAGGGCCGGAAATCCGGCCCCCAGGCTGGCTGAAACCCCCGCCGGCGTGCTCAACGCCATCGGTCTGGAAAATCCGGGAGTCGAGGCTGTGGTGGAAAAGCACCTTCCTTACCTTAAGAATTTTGATGTGCCGGTGATAGTAAACATTTCCGGCGATACCGTGGAGGATTACGCCAGGCTGGCCGAAAAGCTGGACCGCGCCGGGGGGGTGGCCGGAATAGAAGTGAACATTTCGTGCCCTAATGTTAAAAAAGGGGGCATGATGTTCGGCCACGACCCGGATTCCGCAGCCGAGGTGGTAAAGGCGGTAAAGGGGTCCACGGGCCTGCCGGTTATCGCCAAGCTTTCGCCCAATGTCACCGGCATAGCGGAGGTGGCACAGGGCGTGGCCTTGGCCGGGGCCGACGCGGTATCGCTTATCAACACCCTTTTGGGTATGGTGATTGATATAAAAAAGAGAAGGCCGGTGCTGGGCAACATCATGGGAGGACTTTCCGGCCCTGCCGTAAGGCCGGTGGCGGTGAGGGCCGTCTGGCAGGTATACAGGGCTGTCAACATACCCATAATCGGAATGGGGGGGATAACAAGCGGGGAGGACGCCCTTCAGTTCATAATGGCCGGGGCCAGGGCGGTGGCCGTGGGCACCGCCAATTTTGTCAACCCGGGGGCAACCATGGACGTGATCGGCGGGATAGTGGATTTTATGTCCGAAAATAATATCGAGGATATTAATTATCTGGTGGGTGCGGCACATAACGTGTAGTAAGAAAAGCAGAATTCAGAAGACAGGAGACAGAATTCAGGAGACAGAATTTGGAATCCCGGGTGAAACCTTTAGGCCAAAAGCTGTTTTAGGTTGTATGGAGTTGGCCAGCCCGATTTAAACATTAAGCAACATCCGGTACAATCAATACATGGTTTAATATATTCTGAGTTCTGAGTTCTGTATTCTTAAATATAACGGGGTGATAGATTGATGAAAAGGATTAAAAGCCCTTCCACAGCCCTGACACCTGTGCCGGCAGTTCTGGTGACGGTGGCGTCCGGGGACGGCAGTGACAACATTATTACTCTTGCCTGGGTTGGAACGGTAAACTCCGATCCTCCCATGATCAGCATCAGCGTCCGCCCCTCACGGCATTCCCACCGGTTACTGGAGGAAACCGGGGAGTTTGTGGTTAACCTCCCCACCGCCGGTATGGTCAGGGAACTTGACCTTTGCGGCATGGTATCGGGAAGGGATGAGGATAAGTTCACCCTTTGCGGGTTTAACCGCGAGCCGGCCTCCAGTGTAAAGGCGCCTTTGATTGACCGCTGCCCGGTCAATATAGAGTGCGTGGTAAGAAACAAAATGAGCCTGGGAAGCCACGACATGTTTGTGGGAGAAGTGGTGGCCGTCCATGTGGACGAGGCAGTGCTGGATGGCGGGGGCAGGATTGACTTTGGCAAAATGAGGCCGGTGGCCTTTAACCAAGGAGAATACCGGGAACTGGGAGACATGATCTCCATGATGGGATTTTCAATAACAAAATGATTTACGGGGGTACGGGGCTGATGACAGACAACAGGCTTATTGTGGCCCTGGATGTTAACGACCCGGGAAGGGCGCTTGAACTGGTGGACAGGCTAAAGGGCTGCGCCGGCATGTTCAAGGTGGGCATGGAGCTTTTTTACGCCGCCGGAGGTAGGATAGTACAGGATATTAAAGGCAGGGGCTGCAAGGTTTTCCTGGATCTCAAGCTGCACGACATACCGAACACCGTGGCCAGGGCGGCCAGGGTGCTTACCGGGCTGGGCCCCGACATAATCAACTTTCATGCCTCGGGCGGGCCGGAAATGATGAAGGAGGCTTCCTGGGCGGTGCGCGGGGAGGCATTGAAACTTGGAATACAGCCGCCGGCTGTTATCGCGGTTACAGTGCTTACCAGCATAAACGCTGAAATTCTTAATAAAAAAATTGGTGTTGGGTGGAGCGTGGAGGACTGTGTGGCAAGATGGGCCAAAATGACCAGGGATTGCGGCTTGGATGGAGTTGTGGCCTCACCCGGGGAGGTTTCGGCAATCAGGGAAAAATGTGGCGGGGATTTCGTAATTGTTACGCCTGGAGTGAGGCCCGCGGGGTCCGACGCCGGTGACCAGAAAAGAGTTATGACCCCCGCCGGGGCAATTTCGGCAGGTTCCACGTATATAGTGGTGGGCAGGCCAATAACGGGTTCGGATGACCCCTTGCAGTCGGCCCGTAAAATACTTGATGAAATAAAGGGATGTGTTGTTTAACACATCCCTTTATTCGCTGCCGCCCTAAAAGACTAATGATTTTTCGGCCCGTTCGATGGCAAGCCTTACAAGGTTTCCGCAGTTCCTTGAGGATACGTTGCCAAAGTCGCCGTCGCGGGCCACCACGTCCGCAACACCAAGTTCCTTGGCCAGCTCAAACTTCAGCGCGTCTGACATTATGCCTCGGTTTCTAGCCATATCAGCCAACTCCCTTCGTGGGGGCGGGCAGCGAAACTATGGTACATATTCAGTTGTCGGGGCATTTTATATTATTCCACGAGAAAAAGCTAAAATGCGAGGAATGTCGTACCAGAACAGGCATTGTCGGCAAGAGCAGGAATTGCATGAAAAAGATAGAAATAATTTAACAGAATACAGAATTCAGGAGTCGTATGCCGGGAGCATTTGGGAGGAAGAGGTTCAGGTGGAGATTGGATTGAGATGCTTCGGTGGACTGGGATGAAAAGACCGGCACGGTATATATAAATATAAGCAGGGAGTGAATATAGATGTTGGAAAGACAACATATAATTGATATTTTTGAAAAAACCGGCGCCATGCTGACCGGACATTTTCTACTGACCTCGGGCAGGCACAGCGACAGGTACTTCCAGTGCGCCCTTGTCTTGCAGCACCCGGATCACTGCAGTGCGCTGTGCCGGGAACTGGCGGCCAGGTTTGCCGGCGATGGTGTGGAATCTGTGGTGGGCCCGGCCATGGGCGGCATTATAATATCCTATGAGGTTGCATCGGCGCTCAGCGCAAAGAGCCTCTTTACCGAAAGGGATAACGGAAAAATGGCCTTGAGGCGCGGCTTCACCATTTCTCCGGGCGAGAGGGTGCTGGTGGTGGAGGACGTGGTCACCACCGGCGGATCGGTGAAAGAGGTAATTGAGTTGGTGAGAGGGCTGGGAGGAAATGTTGTGGGGGCCGGGGTACTGGTGGACCGGAGCGGGGGCGGGGCGCAGCTGGGAGTTCGTACGGAAAGCCTGCTGCAAATACCGGCTGTCTCTTACAGCCCCGAACAGTGTCCATTGTGCGGCAGGGGGATTCCCTTTGTCAAGCCCGGGAGCAGGAAAGTATAAAAACGGAGGGTGCGGGGATACAATGAAAGCTCAGCCCAAAAAGACCATCATGTTCATCGTGGACTCATTCAATCCCACAGCACTTAAAAGGGCCTTTGACCGCAAGATGGTACCGGCCATGGATTTCCTTAAAAGGAGGGGGTACTTCACCGAACGCTGTGTTTCGGTCTTCCCTACCATGACCCCCACCTGCGCCAGCACCATAGCCACCGGAACCCCTCCGTCGGACCACCAGGTGCCGGGCTTTGTCTGGTTCAGCCGGAATGAAAAACGCATTGTAAACTACGGCATCAGCCCTCTGGCAGTGTGGAAAATGGGGGTAAAGAGGGTGATACAGGAACTCCTGTTCAACCTCAACCACATGCAGCTTAGCAAAAAAGTCAAAACCCTGTATGAATCCATGGAAGAGGCCGGATTTACCACCGGCGCGGTCAACCCCTTCATCTTCAGGGCCGGGCGCCCCCACCGGGCCAGGATACCGCTTATTGTTCAGATGTTTTCCACCTTCGGGCTTAAAGGTAAACTGATGGGGCCGGGGAACCTTTTCCTCGGGCAGTTTTGCCCCCCCGACTCCCCGCAGTGGAGCAGCCTGCTGGCCCTGCGCCACTATTTTAAAAAATTCGGGGTTAACGACGAGTATTCCGGGACGGTGGGGAGGTGGCTGATCAAGAGGGGACGGCAGCCGGACCTTTTGACCATTTACCTTCCGGACACCGACGGCTTTGCCCACCGGCACGACCCCAACCGCAGCGAGGAGTCATTGCAGGGGGTGGACCGGCAGGTGTCAAAAATACTGGAGGCCTTTCCCAGCTGGGAAGAGGCGATTAAGAGAAATACCATCATAGTTGTGGGAGACCACTCCCAGAGCCGCGTGGGAACCGAAAAGTCCAATATCATAAGTCTGTCGGAGGAGCTTAAGGATTTCACCCAGGTGGATATAGGCAGGGAAGGCTGCCCACGCAGCCAGATTGCCGTGTGCCTCAACGAGAGGATGGGGCACATTTACATACTGAAGGAAAAGGAGAGGTTTCTGCCCGGTATAGCGCAGAGGCTTGTGAGGGTTAACGGCGTGGACCAGGTGGTCTGGAAGGAAGGGGACTGGTATCACGTTTTGCAGGCGGGCGGAGGAAATCTCACTTTCCGCCCGGGAAGGGACCTCTGGGACGAATACGGCCAGGGATGGTCACTTATGGGGGACCCCGGCGCGGTTGACGCCAGGACAGACGGGCACAGGATATGCTTTGGGGACTATCCCGACGCCCTGGCCCAGTTTTCAAACGCCCTCAACTGTGAAAACGCCGGAGACCTGCTGGTGACCGCCAGGCCGGGATATGAGTTTTCAGGGGAGTGCGACCCCGTTCACCCCGGCTGCGGCAGCCACGGCTCCCTGCACCGGGAAGACTCACTGGTGCCCCTCTTCGTGGCCGGAGACACTTTCGGAGTGTCAAAGCCCAGGATAATGGACCTGGCCCCTTTTATACGGTCACGGTACGGGCTGGCGTAATTAGTGGTGAGATTATATTAGTCATTGGCGGGCTGTTTTATTCTA
>JBMOPC010000025.1:0-19493 GCA_049323915.1 Bacillota bacterium | reverse complement strand
CATTCAACGAAGAGTTAAAACAATTCCTCAGACTGATTGTACCGCAATCCAGGATGGGTGCGCATCCCGTTTTCATTACTATTTGTGTCGCCCGCACTGGCGGCGCGAGATGGAGGTTATTATGAAACGTTTCTTTACCTTAATCGTATGCATTGTCTTTTCCCTTAGCCTTTGCACTGTGTCTTACGCGAAAGGCGGGGGGGGTGGGGGTTCAGGCAACTCTGGTTCACATCAGGGATCGGGCAAGGCGGGAACAGGATCTGCCGGGGCAAAGGGTGAAAACAGTGGGAAGGTAGAGGCAGCCGGTTCTGAAACAACAAAAATGCAAACCGAAAACAAACAGCAGGAAGTCAGGGCTCAGGAAACTGTTAAAACGCCACCTGCCCGGCAAAAGGGTATAAATCCGTCGGTAAAGGTCAGGGGTTACGAATTGAAATTTGACGTGCCGCCAGTGATTAAAGAGGGGCGTACCCTAATCCCGGTAAGGGCAATAATGAACAGCCTCGGGGCAGAGGTGAAATGGGACGGGGCCACTAAAACAGTCACCGTTATCAGGGGAGAACAAACCATTGTTTTTGTTCTGGACAGCAGAACAGTTACAGTAAACGGAGCGGAGCAGCAAATAGATTACCCGGCTCAACTCATAAGCAGCAGGACATTCGTGCCGATAAGGTTTATTGCCGAGACGTTCGGCGCCAAGGTGAGCTACGATGAAAATTCCGACACCGTGATAGTTGAAGATGGGACGGGCTCAATCCAGCCGGGCTCCGGAACTGATTCACCGACATCCGGCTCCACGGGAGATTCCGGCAGCAACTCCGGAACCGGTTCTTCCACTACAGGGTCGGAAACAGCGACCCAGACTGAGCCGGCCCAGACCGGCGGAACGCAGACTGACACAACACAGACCGGCACCACGCAAAACGTCACGGCCCAGCCGGTGCAGTAGCTTTGTTAAAAAACAATAGTTTTAGAAGAAGCCTGCTCGGAGAGCAGGCTTCTGGCTATATTTATTACACATTGATATACCTCATGAGGAATATCTTACTCATTCCTGCTTATGACGGGTAAATGTTGCAGTATTAAGATATTGTGCTTTCCACCAGGTGAAACAGCCGGGCCATGGCCAGAAGATCCAGCTTGTTGTGGTTTATCACCGGGAGCATCAGCCCCGGGTCGCGGGTGCGGATAAACCTGTGGTATGTTTCAGGTATGAGGTGTCCGGGTATGTCCCCCTCCCGGCTGAATTTCAGCAGGTGCTCCTCCAGTGTGGCCAGCCGGCAGTCGGGCAGGGTTGAAGAATAGCGTCTGCGGGCGTGGTAAAGAAGGTCCACCTGGAACTGGTGGTAGCGGTAAAAAAGCCGGTGCTCCACGCTTCTTCCCTCTATGTACGGCATATCAAACCTCTTCCCGTTGAAGGTCACTATCACCCCGAAACTTTTCAGACACCTGTCGGCGGCCTCCAGCACCGCCCTTTCCTCCCGGTAGTGCCGGGCGAAAAGCTGCCGTATCACCAGGTTTTCCCCGTCTGAAAACAAGAGGCCTATTAAAAAAAGGGGCTGGCCGGGCCAGAGCCCGGTGGACTCTATGTCAAGAAAAACCACGTCCCCGGGGGTAAAACGGCATAGTATGTCCCGGTCGCAGGCTCCCAGGCCGCAGATCTCCTTCATGCGCCCATCCTCAATCAGCCTTTTGACAAGCAGGGCCTGGCTTCCCCAGCGGGGGTGGCCCAAAAGGCTGTCCAGGGAATTGAGCCCTTCCCGCTTCAGCTTTTGCTCGGTGGCCGGGCCGATTCCCTTGATAAGCTTGAGGTCTTCATCAAGCCCGGAGGTGTCCGGAGAAGGGAAGTACCAGCCCCCCTCACCCTGCTCTCAAAAAGCAGGCACGTCCCCGTGCGGGTATGCCGTGGAGAACCGCATACCGGGGCGGATACCTGGCCCCTGAAAGCCGGATGAGCCGGGCGGCGTGGTCAGCCGGGTTGGCAATGGTGGCCGAGCACAGTATAAAAACCGGGTCGGACCCATAATGCCTGCAGATTCTCCGGAGGCGTCTTACAAGGTGGGAGATGTGGGTCCCGAATACCCCCCTGTAGTTGTGCAACTCGTCAATAACAACAAATTTGAGGTTGGAAAAAAAGCGGTGCCATTTGAGGTGGTTGGCCAGAATGCCGCGGTGGAGCATGTCCGGGTTGGTGATGATGATGCCGGCGTTTTCCCGTAAATATACCTTTTGGCCGTTGGCGGTGTCTCCGTCGTAAATGCCGGCGGTGACGGGAAGGCCGAAATCCAGCACCGCCTCAAGCTGGTCCTGCCCCAGGGACTTGGTGGGGAAGGGGTACAGCGCCCTGGCCCCGGGCCGGAAAGACTGTCCAGCACCGGTATGTTGAAGCACATGCTTTTGCCCGAAGCCGTGGGGGTTACCACCACGGTGTGTTTTCCCGACCGTACTTTTTCAATTGTGTTTACCTGGTGCGTGTAAAGGGATGTGATTCCCTTCCTTTCAATTGCTCCTTCCAGATCCGGCCGCAGGGGCCGCGAGAGTTTTCCATATTCAGCCCCCCGCGGATCAATTGTTTCAACGTGGACAATCTGTCCCCGGTACCACCGGCTGGCCCTGATCCTCTCCAGAAGTACAGACACGTCCATACTTATTCCCCTTTATTGCCGTCAGTCCCTGGATAGTCAAAGGGCTCCACGTGGAAAATCTCGTTGTCCGGCAGGGTAAGCAAAGTATTTATAAACTGGTCCATGTCTTCTGTCCTGTGTCTGGACAGCTCCCTTTTGAGGGTGAACCGGAAGCCCTCTCCGGCTGCGTGGTCGTAAAAAGCCCAGCCTTGGTCTCCTGCCGGCAAAATGGTGCCGCCCTCCCTTGAGCAGCCCGTGAAGATCTCTATGGCGTGCAGTGTGCAGCCGCCCCCGCCGGCCAGCACGGTCAGCGCCCCCCTGTCCACAAGTTTGAGGGCGTATTTACACAGCCTGTAACCTATGGCCGATCCCACACAGAGGTGGCCGTGGCCCTCTATCAGCACTCTGAGGTCCGGAGGGTAGTTCTGTATTTCCATGATTATTACCCCTGAAATATTATTTTTATACTATACGGCAATTATACCGAACATACATTTCCTGGGTCAATAAGGTGATAATGCTTTAAACTGCCGCCTGGTGTCTAATGCCTGAAAAAAGGGTAATCACAAAAAAGGGTGATAAGGCCACAATACCGGAATAAATTGATTATTTTGTTATAGATACTGTATAATAATCGGTGTTATGTAATTGTTATGCCGTGTTTACGGGGGGTTGGCCGTGGAACTGGACTTTAAAAGCGCTTTGCCTCTGCATATACAACTGAAGGAGATACTTAAAAACGAGATACTGAACGGGCAGTTTAAAGAAAAAATACCCAGCGAAAGAGAGCTGATGGACAGGTTTTCGGTAAGCAGGTCCACGGTCAGGGAGGCCATATCCGACCTGGTGACAGAGGGGATACTGGAGAAAAAGCACGGCAGGGGGACGTTCATATCCCACAGGCCGGTTGAGGAATGGCTGGGCAGCATCACCACTTATAATGAAATCATCAACGACATGGGGATGAAGCCGGGGACAAAGCTTTTATACCAGGGCGCCGAAACCGAGCCGCAGAGTGTGGCCAATACGCTTGGGGTGGAAAGGTTTTATAAAATCGACAGGCTGAGATACGCCAACGACATCCCCATTGCCCTGGAAATGCAGTATTATCCGCTGGAGATCGGTTTGAAATTAAAAGAGTTCGACTTAAACGACGCCGCTATCTATGACATCTTGGAGCTGTCCCTGGGAATAAAGCTCTGGAAGGCCGAGCAGATGATTACCAGCGTCCAGCCCACCAAAGAGGAGGCACATTACCTTAATATTAAAGAATCCTCCAGCATGCTGCTCATAGAGCGCCTTACTTACGACCCGGCCGATAACCCGGTGGAATACCTGCGGGGGCTGTTCAGGGCTGATATGTACGCCTTCCGCATAAAACTGGCCAGGAGGCAGGGGTGAAAACCGGAAGTCGGAAGTCGGATTGTGAAGAATCTGGCCCTAAAGCCAATTCTAACAAAATTCCAACCTCTAACCTCCATTTTGGGGCGGCAGCCCCTTTTTTAGGTAACAGTCTCTAATCTCGGTCGCCAAAGGACTGACGACCGCCTTCAACGCCGCGTCCATGCGTCGATTCAGACTGCCGGCTGCGTCCTGCAGCCGGCTCGATGCCGGACCTCACCTTAAACCCGGCTGAACTGGTAAAGCTGGACCGCGAATGCATGTGGCACCACATAATGCCGCACAAGATTTTTGAGACCCAGGAGCCCATGATAATGGTGGAAGGAAAGGGCTGCATGGTAAAGGACGTACACGGCCGGGAAGAATACCCGATCCCAAAGTTGACGAAGACCGCCTGGCGCAAATAAAGGCCCGCCAGAAGGAATGGGAAGATGAAATTGTAAACCTGGCCATGGTGGACGGAAACCCGGTGAACCCGCGCAGGGCTCTCCTGGAGATTTCGAAAGCCCTCCCTAAAAATGCCATTGTGGCCACCGACATCGGCAATGTTTCCTCCACAGCCAACAGCTACCTTAAATTTACCGGTGAAGGCAAACATATCGCCGCCCTGACCTTCGGCAACACCGGATTTGCCTATCCAGCCGCGCTGGGGGCGCAGCTTGGCCGCCCCGAAGCCCCGGTATTCGCCATCATCGGTGACGGGGCCTGGGGAATGAGCCTGCACGAGGTGAGCACCGCCGTTGAGCACAACCTCCCGGTAATAGCCTGCGTGTTCAGGAACATGGCCTGGTGCGCCGAGAAGAAAAACCAGGTTGACTTCTACAACAACCGCTTCATCGGCGTGGACATCCCCAACCCCGAAAGCTTTGTGCCGGTTGCCAAAGCCATGGGCGCCTACGCTGTAAGGATAGACAGCGCCAGTGACATAAGGGCGGCCGTTGAGGACGCAGTTAAAATCCGCAGGCCGGTTGTTCTGGAGTTTGTGGTGGACGGAACCCAGCTGGCCCCCCCGCTCAGGAGGGACGCCCTGGCCCTGCCCACACGGCACCTGCCCAAGTATGAACACCTTGATTACAGGAGATGGTTCGAGGATTAATAATAAGTAGTGGGGTGCAAAACTTGGCCAATGTTAACAGAAAAGATAAGGTCACGGTTAACAACCTGACCAAGATGTTTGGCAAGCTGCTGGTGTTGAATGAGATTTCTTTTACAGTCGGAGATATTCAAACCATGGCTACGTCATGGTGGGGCGGGAAAGCGGGGTTGGATTTGCCTGCTTGTTTGGAGCTTTGTTTTTAAAGGAAAAAATAGGCCGGGTAAAACTGACGGGGCCGGCCCGGACACCCGGGACGGCCCCTTTTGCCTCCTTTAGCCGGAATTGCCCGGCTTGTAAGAGGGTAAATACCATTCTCCGTCAGCAAAAACAAGTTTGTCCAGCTCATCCTCGTTAAGGGGATAAAACTCCCAGCCCCTGGAAGTCTGCCGGCCGCAAAATCAGGTGGACTCCCTGATCAGCATCGGCCTGCCGGTCTGCCGCAGCTTCATCACCCTTCCGTCATTGAGCCTGTAAAGAACCCCCGTCCGGCCCGTCACAACAATCACCTGCCTGTTCCTGTTTAAGTTTCAGAGCTTTTTTATTATACCATAATCCATTTACAGGGCGAATAATATACTGCCGCGGCCCGGCATACCCTTTAATCCAGAAATGCTTCGGTTTATGATCCCGGGCGCCCGGGGCCGGGGACATAAACGTGTGCCGGCGGTGTGTTTTTATGCTATTCTATATAGAGGCGCCGGTGGGGAATAAATAGTTTTCAGGGGAGGATAAAGATGACGCTGAAGATGCACCGGGACATGGTAAACAGCCTGGAAAACGGCAGGGTTGCCGAGCTTGGAATGGATGACGGCTTTAAATTTGAGTGTGACGACCGCTGTATGGGAAGGTGCTGCAATAAAATAAAGATAATGCTGGACCCGTGGGACGTTGAGTCCATGGCAAGGCACCTGGGGATTACCGGCAGGGAATTTCTCGGCAAGTACTGCGAGATGGAGGAGGACCCCCGGTCCAGGTGGCCCTATGTCAAGCTTTATGACGCCGAAAACGGCCCCTGCGCATTTATGATGGAAGACGGCAGGTGCACTGTCTATCCGGTAAGGTCCAGGAACTGCAGGACCTACCCCGTGGGCCGGGCGGTGCGCTTTATTGAAGGCGGGGGTAAGGAAGAAAAATACTTTATGGCCGAAAAACAGCCCTTCTGTTTCGGTCACAGCGCTTCCAGGGTCTGGAGCCTTCGGGAATGGCTTGAAGACGCCGGCGCTCTTGATTATTACGATCTTTCCGACCGGTACCTGGAGCTGATAGACTACGCCACCGGGGCGCTGCAGTGCGGGCGCTGGATGAACAGCCGCACCGCCCAAATGATCATGCCTTTTCTCTACGGCCCCGAGGTGCTGCGGGCAAAGATGGGCATTCCGGAGGAAGCGGCTGATCACAGGGAGTTTTACAAACGGAGGATTAAGGCGTTAAGGGTTTTGCTGACCGAGCTGGCCGCCGGGTTCGGCTTCGGGCCAAATGTCGGTGATGACGGCGAAGAGGTTGAGGACGTAAGTCTGATGGACAAGGTGAGGGAGATACTAAGTGGTAACAACAACCAATAGCCAATGATGCGAAGGGAAAAGGTGATTTCGGCCGTGGAAAATATAAAGACTGGAGAAGAGCGGGAAGTATTCGGCAGGGAGGAAAGGTTCCGCTTTGACTGCCATAGCGGACTGGAGTGTTTTGGGCAGTGCTGCAGGGACATCAACATATTTCTGACCCCTTACGATATTATCCGGCTGAAAAAGAAGCTGGGAATATCTTCTGCGGAGTTTCTCAGGAGATATACCGGGGAGGTGGTGCCCCCGGGCTTTAGATTTCCTTTCATATACCTTAAAATGGACGAGGAAAACCGGTTGCAATGCCCCTTTGTCACACCGAAAGGGTGCTCGGTATACAGTGAAAGGCCCTGGTCCTGCCGGATGGCGCCGGTTGATATCGCCGGGCCCGGGGAGTACAGGTTTGCCTTTGACCGTAAAAAGTGTCTTGGCCTTAACGGGGATAAGCAGTGGACCGTGGCTGAGTGGATGAGCGGCCAGGAAATGGATAAGTATGACGCCGTGGAGTATTCATTCAAGGATATTCCCCTGCTTGTGGGCTTTACCGGGCAGGAAGCCCTGGACAGTAAGATAGCCGGGCTGTTCAGGCTGGTATGCTATGATATTGACGGCTTCAGAAATTTTGCCGCCAAAAACCGTTATCTCATCAAGGAGGCAGGCATACCGCCGGAAGAGCTGAACAGGTCCCTGAATGACGATGTTAAGCTGCTTAAGACCGGAATAGAGTGGTTTGTCAGGGCTGCCGGGGACACCAAATTACTTAAGAAGGTGCATCTGGCCTGACAGTTCAGAGAGATTAAGCGTAAGGCTGAAGCGGGGAGAGGTTTTTTATGAAGCCGGTGATAAAATGGGCCGGGGGCAAGCGCCGGCTTTTGGCCCGGTACAGCGAATTTTTTCCCCACAGGTTTGGAACGTACCATGAGCCTTTTCTGGGCGGGGGGGCCGTGTTTTTTCACCTTTCGCCCCCGGCGGCTGTCCTTTCGGATTCCAATGAAGAGCTGATCAATATGTACCGGGTGGTCAAAACAGAGGTGGAGTCGCTCATAGAGGACCTGTCCCGGCACCTCAATGACAGGGACTACTATTACAGGGTAAGGGATATGGACACAAACAGCCTCACCGGGGTCCAGAGGGCATCCAGGCTGATTTACCTCAACAAGACCTGCTATAACGGGCTTTACAGGGTGAACAGGAAAGGGAGATTCAACGTTCCTTTTGGCCGGTACAATAATCCAAGGATTGTCGACGAGGAGACCCTGCTGGCCGCCAGCAGGGCGCTGCAGGGGGCTGATTTGCTGAAGGCCGATTTCGGGGTGGTGCTTGAAAATGCCCGGCCCGGGGACTTTGTATACTTTGACCCGCCGTACCACCCGCTGAGCCGTACGGCCTATTTTACAGATTACACCGACAGCCCCTTCGGCCCCAAGGAACAGGAAAGGCTTTCCGGTATCTTTGACCGGCTTTGCGGCAGGGGCTGCCTGGTGATGCTGAGCAACAGTGACACTCCCTTCATCAGGGAGCTTTACGGCCGCTACAGTTCCGGTATAATCCCGCTCACCGCCAGCCGTTCAATCAACTCAAAGGCTGACAGGAGGGGGCCGGTGGGAGAGCTCCTGATATGCAGTTGGATTAAATAGGCAGTGTCTATACGGTTAAAGTCCGGAACGCCGGAGGTAGCAGCAGACGTTAGCTTAAGGCAAGGGTGTCAGTAAAGAGGGAGGCATAGTGCCCCCCGCTTTTTGATATCACGTTTTTAGCCGGTAATACTGGTTGAGTAGCTTGTCCAGCTCCTGGCTGATTTTAAGCCTTTTCTCAGGGTTACCAGAATCATGAAGACGCCTTCTCAGTCTTTCGATACGCACCAAAAGCCACGGCATTGTCATGTTTTACCACCCCCGGCAAGGCATTTTTTTAATTGTACCACCAAAAAATATACCAATTGGAATAATTTTTCGTAATTTTACAAAAAAATGCACTTTCCGGTTAAATTCGATTAATGAGCGGCTGGTCATTTTAGGGAGGGTTTTGCCGTCATTGCCCCCACGGGGCAGGCCCAGGCACAGGCTCCGCAGCCGCTGCAGCCGCTTTCCCCCAGGGGGAGGCCCCGGAAGGTTGTTATTACCCTGTCAAACCCCCTGTGGGCGAAACCCAGTATGCCGGCGCCGTCCTTCTGGCAGGCCTTGACGCAGCGCCCGCACAGCACGCACTTGTTGGGGTCGTGGGTTATATTTTCAGCGCTGTCGTCCACGGGCAGGTCTCTGTCAAGCTTTTCCAGCCGTCCGGGCTTAAGCTTCAGTCCTCTTTCCCTGGCGATTCTCTGCAGTGAGCAGTTGCGGTTCCGGGGGCAGGACTTGCATTGGGTCCGGTGGTTGGACATGATCATCTCAAACCCGGTGCTTACCATACGGTCCACCCTGGGGCTGCGGGTGCTGACCGCCATTCCTTCGGCAACAGCCACGGTGCAGGCGGTGACCGGCCTGGGGTAGCCTTCGACCTCCACAAAGCACAGCCGGCACGCGGCAAAGGGGGAGTGATCATCCGGTCCGGCGCACAGGTGGGGGATGTATATTCCGTTGTCCAGGGCGGCCCACAGAATTTTCCGCCCGGCCACAGTTTCTATCTTTTTTCCGTCGATGGTTAAAACTATCTTGTCGCTCATTGGCCCACCTTCTCTTTCTTCAGTACCTCATCGGGGGGAGATACTTTTATGACCGCCTTGTACTGGGGGGGGCAGGCCAGCATGCAGCTGTCGCATTTTACGCATTTTTCCTGGTCGATCACCTTTATCCTGTCCTCATTGCTGTAGATGGCCTCAACAGGGCAGCTTCCCACGCAGGCGTCGCATGAGCGCTCGCATTTGTGGGGCAGGATGTAGTAGGCGATGAGGTCCTTGCACATCAGGGCGGGGCATCTTTTTTCATTTATATGGGCCTCGTATTCCTGCCGGAAGTATTTAAGGGTGCTCAGTACCGGGCTGGGGGCTGTTTTCCCCAGGTTGCACAGTGACCCTGCCTTGACGTCCTCGGCCAGGTCCAGAAGAAGTCCGATGTCTTCGGGCCTGCCCTCCCCTTTGGTGATCCTCTCCAGTATGCCAAGCATGTGTTTGGTGCCCAGCCTGCAGAATGTGCACTTTCCGCAGGATTCCTTCTGGGTGAAGTCCAGGAAGAACCGGGCTATTTCCACCATGCAGTCATTCTGGTCCAGCACCACCATGCCCCCGGACCCCATCATGGCCCCGGCCCCGGTGAGGGTATGGTAGTCAATGGGGGTGTCCAGCACCTCCCCGGGAAGGCATCCCCCTGACGGGCCTCCAATCTGCACGGCCTTAAAACTGTTGTTGCCGGCCACACCGCTGCCCACGTCGTAAATCACCTGGCTCAGGGTGGTGCCCATGGGCACTTCGGCCAGCCCGGTGTTGACCAGCTTTCCGGCCAGGGCGAATATGGCCGTTCCGGGGCTGTCGGGGGTGCCGAGTCCCCTGTACCAATCCGCCCCGTTCTTTATGATGCAGGGAACATATGAGAGTGTCTTTACATTGTTTATTACCGTAGGCTTTCCGTAGAGTCCGGCCTCGGAAGGGAAGGGGGGGCGGTGCCTCGGCAGTCCGGGCTCACCCTCCATGGATGCTATCAGGGCCGATTCCTCCCCGCAGACAAAGGCCCCGGATCCCTGGAATATTTCTATGTCCAGTCTGTAACCGGTTCCCAGCACCGATTTGCCCAGTATTCCGTATATAGCGGCCTCGTTCAGCGCGTTTTTGATTCTTTCCACCGCCAGGGGGTATTCCGCCCGGATGTAAAAGTACCCTTTACCGGCTCCGATGGCGTAAGCAGCTATGGCAAGCCCCTCCACCACCAGGTGGGGGTTGGACTCCAGTATGGTGCGGTCCATAAAGGCGCCGGGGTCTCCCTCGTCGGCGTTGCAGATGACGTAACGGGTTTTTTCCGCGCTGGCGGCGCAGCTGTCCCACTTCTTCCCGGTGGGGAAACCCGCGCCGCCCCTGCCTCGCAGCCCGGAGGACGTTATCTCACGGATCACCTGCCCGGGCTCCAGCCCAAGGGCCGCGGCCAGCCCCCGGTATCCGCCCGCGGCAAGGTAGTGTTCAATATTTTCGGGGTCAATGAACCCGCAGTGTTCCATAACGACTTTCTGCTCCACCATCCCCCTGGGAAAATCCTGGAAGGTGGGGATGAGATCGTTGACCTCGGTGGCGGCCAGGGCAAACTCCACGCATGGGTCACCGCCCTCCAGAAAGTCCCGGACAAGGGTGGCGGCCACCCCTTCATCCAGATAGCCGTAACATATCCCGGGGAAGCCGGGGTTGTAAATCACGGCCATGGGCTCGGCGTAGCAGTGACCCATGCAGCCCACCTCGATCACCGTGGCGTCGAGCCGGCGGCTGTTTATTTCTTCTTTAAACGCGTTCAGCACTTTTACCGAACCGGCAGCCCGCCCGCAGGTTGCCGAGCCCACCATGACAAGGGGCCTTTGCTTCAGTGACTCCCAGTTGACGACGGCCCCGGCGCTTATTCCATCAAGCAGTTGGTTGGGGATGTTTTTTCCGTTCACTCTTCAATTGCCCTCTTTCTTTTGTTGATTGGACAACCGGTGGAAGAAAAGCAGGCCGTCCACCCTGGTGGGAGTCATTTTCCCGTGCACCTCTTCGTCAACCAGCGCCACCGGGGCCATAGTGCAGCAGCCGACACAGGCCACCCTTTCCAGGCTGAATTCCCTGTCGTCGGTGGTTTGGCCCACCTTGATTTTAAGCACCCTTTCCCACGAATCCTGGATGATCTGGCCGCCCTTCATGTGGCAGGCTGTCCCCATGCACACCTTCACCCGGTGCTTTCCCGGAGGGGTAAGGCGGAATTGGTTGTAGAACGTGACCACGCTGTAAACATCCACCGGCTTGATGCCGAAATGCCGGGCCACTTCCTCCATGGCCGGGGAGGGGACATACCCCAGCTCGTCCTGTATCTTTTGCAGCACCGGTATCAGGGAACCCCTGGCGGTATCAAACCCGGCTGTTATTTCCCTGCTTTTTTCCACAGCTTCCCTTTT
The DNA here is from genome assembly GCA_049323915.1 of Bacillota bacterium. Lineage (GTDB taxonomy): Bacteria > Bacillota > Desulfotomaculia > Desulfotomaculales > Desulfocucumaceae > BRHc4a. Next base: position 7,752 of record JBMOPC010000025.1, on the reverse strand, counting down.
TTCCTGATCCGTCAGTATCACTTGTCATTCTCCCCGCATAAAGTATTGGCGTAATTTTGTTCCAGTATATCATGATTAGTTGACCGGTGGTAATTTCAATTGCCGCCAAATATTAAAAAAGGGGCCGGAGCGGCAGAAAACCGGCTCCGATGTGTTCCCACAAAACTATTATATACCCGTACCCGTATAAATCAAGAGATGGAGTCAATAAAGCTCACCGCGTTGAGGGCGGCGGTCTGGCCTTCCCCCACGGACTTGGCCACCTGGTAAGGCTTTCCTGTGCAGTCCCCGGCTGCATAGACCCCCCGGATGTTTGTTTCCATCTTCCGGTTGACCTTTATGGCGCCGCCTTCCATTTCCAGTCCAGGAACAAGTTCGGACGGGGGGGAGGTTTCCCTGAATATAAAAACGCCGTCGGTTTTGATGGCCCTGCTCCGGGTATTAAGGGCTCTGACAGCGCCGCCGCCGGTTATCTCAACCGGCTGGTCCCCGGTGATTACTTCAATTTTTGCATTCTTAAAATCCGGTACCTGCCTGGCCATGGCCATGTAGTATACATTGCTGCAGAAGTCCGCCATAAAGCGGGCCTCCTCGGCCCCCTCACCGGTGTAGTCGATGACGGTCACCTTTTTCCCCTGGAAAAGGGGGCCGTCGCATGTGGCGCAGTAGCTTACGCCCCTGCCTATATATTTTTCCTCGCCCTTTATTGTTTTCTGGGCCGCCACCCCCACGGCCACAATCACAGACCTGCACTGGTATGCGGTATCCTTCATCTGCAGTGTAAAAACCCCGTCCATGGGGTATATGTTCTGCACCCTATCAGCCGCCTGGGGTATTTTAAACTCCTCCACATGGCGGTGAAACCTCTCATAAAGCTCATTTCCACCGATGCCCGGAAAGCCAAGGTAGTTGTCAACCCTGGGGGACAGGTTCACCTTTGATTTACCCGAAAGGCCGCCGAATAACATCACCTTTTTTCTGCGCACCCAGGCGTTGACGGCGGCCGACAGCCCGGCCGGCCCTCCGCCCACGATGGCGATATCGAATATTTCCTCATCGCTCAATTTAATCACCCCGGTATATTCTTCCCCCGGTCAGCCCGTAAAACACGGTCAAATTCAAAGTGGAATAAAAGTGTGTTGTCAGATGGCCTTTTGTAGTGCCAAAATTGTCAACTGTTAAAATTTTAAAAATTATTTAACACACAAGAAGGAATTTGGAAATGTCAGAAGAATATAATATATTACCTGAATCAGGTATCAGGTTTTAGGGAGGTGTTGTGTTGGAGAACCATGTTTCCATCGGAGTCCAAAGCATTGGGGTCTACATTCCCGACACTTTTGTTGAAAGCGGGGAAATAGCGGAATTATCCGGTATTCCGGAGCAGGTTGTCCGGGAGAAGTTCGGCATTTTTAAAAAGCCGAAGGCCGGAAAAGATCTGCATGTCTCGGACATGGCGGTGGCAGCGGCCGAAAGGGCCATGAAGGGTGTGCCGCCTTCCGAAATAGACGCGCTTATCTATTTCGGCAGTGAATATAAGGACTATAACGTCTGGCCGGTGGGCGCCCACATACAGCAAAGGCTGGGCATCAAAAAGGCTTTCGCCTTTGAGGTCATGGCCCTGTGCGCCAGTGGGGCCCTGGTGCTGAAGCTGGCCAAGGAGATGTTGATGGGGGACCCGGATTTGAACAACATACTGGTGGTGATGGGCAGCAAGGAATCGGAACTCTTGAATTACAGCGACCACAGGATGAGGTTTCTTTTCAATTTCAGCGACGGCGCCGCCGCCGCCGTAATTAAAAAGGACTGCCGGAAAAACAGGATACTTTCCTCGGCTTTGATCACCGACGGTGATTTCAGCCTGGACGTTTACCTGGGTGAAGGAGGATCGAAGCTTCGCGGCAAAGGCGGAGATATCGGCTTCCAGGACAGGTTTTTCGAGGTGCCGGACCCGGAAAACATGAAAAAGAGGCTGGATAAGGTGTCGCTTTCCAATTTCCGCAGGGTGATAGGCCAGGCTGCCGTACGAAGCGGGTTTACGGTGGACGATATCAGGTTCATAGGCATCACCCATATGAAAAAGTCCTTTTATGAGGCAATACTGAAAGAGTTTAACCTGTCCATGGAGAATACATTTTATCTGGAAAACTATGGGCATGTTCAGGCCGGTGACCAGCTGATAATACTTGAAGAGGCCACCCGCCTGGGAAGTATTGGAAAGGGAGAGCTGGTGGTGGTGGCGGGGGCCGGAACCGGCTACACCTGGGGCGCCACGGCGCTTCTCTGGGGGGAGCCCGGCCGGGCCTGATCTGCGGAGGACGCTTGTAAGAAGGGAGGCGGCGCAGCCATGGAAGTTTTTTTTCAGGCGCTGGTTAACGGAATACTGAGGTCGGGACTGTACGCCCTGACCTCGGTGGGACTGGCGCTTTCAGTAGGTGTGCTGAGAATAGTCAACTTCGCCCACGGTGAGTTTCTTATGCTGGGAGCGTATCTCGGAGTTTTCATGTTTGTCTTTTTCGGCCTGGACCCGCTGCTGAGCCTGCCGGTGGCCGCGGCGGCCCTTTTTGCCCTGGGGCTTTTTATTTACCGCTACAGTATAAAATTTGTGCTTAAAGCACCCGAGCTCAACCAGATGCTGCTTACTTTCGGCATATCGGTTTTCCTGCAGAACCTGGCCCTGATACTCTGGACCGGCGACCCCCGGGCCATCAGCAGCTCCTACCGCTCCCTGACCCTTGAGCTGGGCGGGATTAATGCAGGGATGGGCAGGTTTCTGACATTCGCCATAGCCTTCCTGATCATAACGGCTCTCTACTTGCTGCTGACCAGGACCCGGGCCGGAAAGGCCATGCGGGCTGTGAGCCAGAGCAGGGAAGGGGCCGGGCTGGTGGGAATAAAGGTGGAGAAGGTGTACCTTTATACCTTCGGGCTGTCGGCGGCCCTGGCCGGAATGGCCGGTGTGATGCTGAGTATGGTGCTTTACGCCCAGCCCGCCGTTGGGCTGGAATTCACCCTTAAGGCCTTCTGCATCGTGGTTATGGCCGGACTGGGAAATATAGGGGGAGTTATCTGGGCCAGCCTTCTGCTGGGTGTAACCGAGTCAATGGTGGGAACTTACCTGCCCCAGGGCTCCGGCTGGTCCGAAGGTGTGTTTTTCATTCTTATACTGGCTGTGCTGATTTACCGCTCACGGGGGGTGGGACAGTGGTTCGCCCAATAAGGCCCGTAATTATATCCGGGGCGCTGGCCGGCGTATCCCTTGCCCTGGCTCCGCTGGCGGTGGACCCGTACCTGCTGCACATTATCATACTGATATTGATGTCGGCTGTGATGGCCCTGAGCTGGGACCTGCTGGTCCGAACCGGACAGCTCTCCCTGGCCCATGCCGGTTTTTTCGGGCTGGGTGCCTATGCCTCGGCCCTTACCTTCAACTTGCTGGGAGCAGGCTGGTTGGTGAGTTTTTTATCTGCGGCGCTGGTTGGGGGAGTGGCCGCCCTGGGCCTGGGGCTCATTACCCTCAGGCTGCACGGCATGTATTTTGCCATAGCCACCCTGGCCTTTACCGAGGTTCTCCGCACCTTCACCCTTCAGGCCCAATTCACCGGCGGGGCGGTGGGAGTGACCCTGCCGGCCATATTCGGCGGCAGCCGGGTGGCTGCTTACTACCTGGTGCTGGCTGTTTTCCTCCTTTGCCTGGCGGTGTCCGTTTCTCTTCAAAAATCCAGGTGGGGGCTGGCTTTTCAGGCCATACGGGCAAGACAGGCAGTGGCCGAGGTGCTGGGCATCGACACAGTTAAAACCAAACTGGCGGCCTTCGTTGTCAGCTCTGTTTTTCCCAGCCTGATGGGCGCCTTTTACATTCACTACGTGACCTATATTATTCCATACGAGGCCTTCAGCCTCAATATATCGGTTTCCGCCCTGGTGATGTCGGTTTCCGGCGGGATATACTCCACCGCCGGGCCGGTTATCGGCGCTGTTGTCCTGAAAGTTCTGGAGGAATACCTGAAGTCAGCCATAGTTTACGGCTATACGGTGATATACGGGCTTATCCTGGCCATGGTGATACTTTTCATGCCAAATGGTCTTTTGGGGGTGATGCGGCGTGCTGCTGGAAGCGGAAGGGCTCACCAAGTCTTTCGGTGGGCTGGTGGCGGTAAGAGGGCAGGGGCTCAGGATTGAAGAGGGAGAAATAGTGGCGCTGATAGGGCCCAACGGAGCCGGCAAGACAACCACCTTCAATCTGATATCCGGGCTGTACTACCCGGATGCCGGGGCCGTCCGGTTCAAGGGAGTTGATATCACCCGCAGCGCGCCCCATGTCCGTTGCCGGATGGGAATAGGGCGGACCTTCCAGATCATCCAGCCCTTTGAAAACCTCAGCGTGCTTCAAAATGTATTGGTGGGGGCCATATTTGGAGGCGCCGGGAGATCCGGCAAAAACCCCGAAGATGTCGCCCGGAACGCCTGCCGGATGGCGGGGCTGGGCGACAGGAGCCACTGTATGCCCGGGGAGCTGACAGCGGCGGGGCTTAAAAAAATGGAACTGGCCAGAGCCCTGGCCACCTCTCCGGACCTGCTGCTTTTGGACGAAATGATGGAGGGGCTGACCCCCGTGGAGTCCGCCGAGGTGGTCGGCATCATAAAAAAGGTGAGAGACGCCGGCGCATCCATACTGCTTATCGAGCATGTAATGCGGACGGTGCGGGACCTGTCCGACAGGGTGGTGGTGATGCACCAGGGAGAGACGCTGGCCGAGGGGACTTACGGGGAGGTTGTGGCCGATCCCGGGGTGATAACCGCCTACCTGGGTGAAGATGCGGAGGGTGATGATTTTGGCCATTCTGGACATTGAAGGCGTAAACTTAAGCTACGGAACGGTACAGGTGCTGTGGGACGTGTCCGTGCGGCTGGAGGAGGGGGAGTCGGTGGCCCTGGTGGGCGCAAACGCCGCCGGAAAGACGTCTTTGATGCGGGCGGTTTCCGGGCTGCTGCGGCCCTCCGGGGGAAAGGTGACGCTATTGGGCCAAGACATTACAGGCCGCGACCCGGCGGAAATAGTGCGCCTGGGCCTGTCCCACGTCCCCCAGGGAAGGTTTCTCTTTCCCCAGCTTACCGTACGGGAAAACATTGAGCTGGGAGCGGCTTACCTGCCCCTGGCCCGGCCCGAAAAAGAACGGACAGCGGCCTGGGTGATTAAACTTTTCCCCAGGCTGGGTGAAAGGCTTGGCCAGAAAGCCGGGACCCTGAGCGGTGGCGAGCAGCAAATGCTGGCCATCGCCAGGGCTCTTATGGCCAGGCCCCGGATTTTACTGGTTGACGAGCCATGCCTGGGGCTTGCCCCAATAATGGTCAAGGCTGTATTCGACGCCCTGAGGGAAATAAAAAAACAGGGCATCGCCATTTTGCTGGTGGAACAGAATGTTTGGAAGAGCCTGGATTTTTCCGAAAGGGGGTATGTGATGGAGAACGGGAAAATAGTTCACCACGGCGCCAGCAAAGAACTTATGGCCGATGACAGAATACGGAAGGCGTATCTTGGCTTGTAAAAAGGGGGGATGCGATAATGAATGACTGGGGATGGATAATCGACCTGGCGGACCGTATGGCGGCCTTTACCCCAGGCCGGAGGGCCATTGTCGATGCCGACAGCGGAAGGACGTACACCTGCCTGGAGCTGAATTCCAGGGCCAATAAACTGGCCAATTATCTCCAGGATGGTCTTGGACTTAAGAAAGGCGACCGGGTGGCCGTTCTGTCACGAAACTCTATCGAATATTTTGACTTTTTCTTTGCCACCCAGAAACTGGGGCTGGTGCTGGTGCCCCTGAACTTCCGGCTGGCGGATGATGAAATAGCTCACCTTATGCGCATGACAGGGGTCTCCACCCTGGCCTGCGAGGACTTTTTCGCAGAAAGAGCCTTGGCAATTATTCCAGGGTCCGGGGTAGTGAATGTTATCGGCCTGGGCCCGGCTACCGCCGGCGGTGCGGCGGACTACAGCGCCGTTCTTAGGGACGGGAGGGACATCGAACCCCGCCGGGCGCCTCTGGAAATCAAGGAGCCGCACCTGATTCTTTTCACCGGGGGCACCACCGGGCTGCCCAAGGGGGCTGTCATCTCACACCGGTCGGTTTACTGGAACATGGTCAGTGAGGCGCTGTCGTGGAGCCTGGGGCCCCGGGACACCATTTTTCATGTGCTTCCCTACTTTCACACCGGCGGCTGGAATATACTGACCCTGCCCACACTGTTTGCGGGGGGGACGCTGATAATCAGCAAAAAGTTCGATCCCGAAGCCACTCTGAGGATTATTGAAGACCACCGCTGTTCCATATTTTTCGCCGCCGCCACCATGTTCATGATGATGAGCCAGACCGAATACTTTGGCAAGGCTGATTTGAGCTCCCTTAAATTTATGATGTCCGGGGCGGCGCCCTGTCCCCGCAGCGTCATGGAGCCCTTCTGGGAGAGAAACATTCCCTTCATGCAGGGCTACGGCATCACCGAGGGAGGGCCCAACAACCTCTTCATGCCCTTTCAGAGACTGAGCATGGAACAGCTGCAGGAAAAATGGAATTCGGTGGGAATGCCCTTTTTGTACTGCCGGGCCAGGGTGGCGGACGAGGGCGGGTCCGAGGCGGCCCCGGGGCGGATGGGAGAGCTTCTGCTGAGCGGGCCGGTGATATTTTCCGGGTACTGGGACAATCCCGGGGCCACCGCCGACACGCTGGTGGACGGCTGGGTCCACACCGGGGACATAGCGGTGCGGGACGAGGAAGGTTTCTTTTATATAGTGGACAGGAAAAAGGACATGTTCATCAGCGGCGGAGAGAACGTCTTCCCGGTGGAGGTGGAAAAGGTAATCGCGTCCCATCCCCGGGTGGCCGAGGCGGCGGTCATCGGGGTGCCAGACTCCACCTGGGGCGAGGTGGGCAAGGCCTTCGTGGTTCCCCGGCCGGGGGAAAGCCCCGATCCCGCCGATATTATCAAATTCGCCGGTGAGAGGCTGGGCCGCTACAAGGTCCCCAAATACGTGGAGATAATTGACGCCCTTCCCAAGAGCGCGGTGGGCAAGGTGCTTAAAAAGGACCTGAGAGAAATTTCGCTAAAACCTTGATTTTTAAGATACCGGTAATACATGAGCCCTTCAAAAATGGATTGAAAGCATAATTCCAGGGCTTTCTAAAAAATTACCATATGTCGGGAGGGCTAATACGTGATCCGGTCAAAGTTGAAAAATAGAAAAAAACTTGTGTTTACAATTCTTGTGGTCATCATAACAATGTTTTCGGCTACGGCTGCACAGGGATATACGGTAGCGCAGACCTGGGGTGCGGCCAGCGAGGGAACCGGGCTGATACTCAACACTCCTTGCGCCCTGGCCAGGGATGCCGGAGGCAAGATCTATGTGGCCGACATGAGCAACCACAGGATAGTGAAGATGGAGCAGAACGGAACCGTGCTGATGAAATTCGGCACACTGGGTTCCGGCAGCGGGCAGTTTAACACTCCCTTCGGGGTGGCCATTGATAACAGGGGAAACATATTGGTGGCCGACACGGCCAATTACCGGGTGCAAAAATTTGACTCAAACTGGAATTTCATCAGGTCGTGGGGATCATACGGCTCGGGCAACGGGCAGTTTGGCCTGCCCCGGGAAATTGGCATTGACTCACAAAACAGGTACCACGTGGTCGATGAGTTTAACGACAGAATTGAGGTATTTGACGAAAACGGCAACTACCTCTA
>JBMOPC010000024.1:79103-121865 GCA_049323915.1 Bacillota bacterium | reverse complement strand
TAGCGCTTCTGGCGGCTTAAATAGGCCTCCACCGGAATTCCCTGGGGGCCGTGGCTGAGTATATACCTGCTGCCGTTTTCCACCTCATACAGGGGAAAGAGACCGGTTTGCACGGCCAGGCGGGACATTTTCACCCCCTCGTGGTCGGCCACACCCCAGCCGTCCAGGCAGGGTATGAGCACCACCAAAAAGCGCATGCCCTTGATTTCCCTGGCCCGGGCCACCTTGCGCACCAGGTCGTCCAGGTACCCCGTGGTGGCGGTGGCGGTGTAGGGTATCCGGTGGGCCGCCATTATCTCGGCGATATTCTTTTTGGCCGTGGGCTTGCCCCCGGGGGTGGAGGTGGTATAGGCCAGGTAAGGCGTGGAGGAGCTTTTCTGCGCCCCGGTGTTCATGTAGCCCTCATTGTCCAGGCATATGTAGATTATGTCCTCATTGCGCTCGGCGGCCGAGGAAAGGGACTGGAACCCGATGTCGTATGTCCCGCCGTCCCCGGCGATGGCCACCACATTGACATGGTCCTTCCCCCGGGCCCTAAGGGCCCTCTTGATGCCGGCGGCCGATGCGGCGCTGGCCTCAAGGGTGGTCTGGTATACCGGTATGCGCATGGAGCTGAGGGGCTGGGGGCCGGATATGATGGCAATGCACGAAGGGGGCACCACCGCGACGGTGTCTTTCCCCAGCGTGTTGACTATATAGCGGATGGCCAGAGCGGCGTTGCAGCCGGGGCAGGCATGGTGACCGGAACAAAAAATTTTTTCCTCAGCAAACTGATAACCCACTAGAAATCACCCCTTCCAGACCGAATACACTGACGGCTTCTCCTCCATGGCTTCCCGTACCAGGGAGGAGATTTTTGAGGGAGACACATTGGTGCCGCCCACCCCGGCAAGGTAGCCGTGGACCACCGGCCCGTCCTTAAGGCCGTAAAGCGCCGCCTTTAATTCCTGGTGCAGAAAGCCGCCGGTGCCCGGCGCGAAGTTGCGGTCCAAAACCACCACCCTTGGTACTGTGGACAATACCCGCCGCAACAGCTCCGCCGGAAATGGGCGAAACAGCCTGACCTTTAAGAGCCCCACCGGCATTCCGGCATCCCGCATTTGGTCCACCGCCTCCCGGGCGGTTCCCGCCATACATCCCATGGTGACGATAAGAATCTCCGCTCCCTGACAGCGGTACTCTTCAATCACTCCGTACCCCCGGCCGGTAAGCTGCCTCCAGAGGGAGTCGGCCTCAATGGCGGCCTCCAGCGCCCGGTCCATTGACCCGCCCAGAGTCTGCCGGTGGCGGTAAAACATGTCCTGATTGACGACGTTTCCCCAGGACTCACCTATCTCGGGGTCCAGCCGGTGGAGCGGGCTGAAGGGCGGCAGATACCGGTCGGCTGTTTCCTGGTCAGGCACCTCCACCACCTCCAGGGCGTGGGAAACATAAAAGGCCTCGTACACCACCATGGCCGGCAGCATGACCTTTTCGGCCACCCGGTAGGCCTGTAAAACTGTGTCCAGGGACTCCTGGGGGTTTTCGCAGTAATACTGTATCCAGCCGGTGTCCCTCTGGGCCAGGCTGTCGGTCTGGTCCGGCCAGAAGCCCCACGGGGACCCGATGGTCCGGTTGACGTTGCACATGACTATGGGGGCCTGGGCGCCCGAGGCATAGTGCAGCATCTCGTGCATAAGCATCAGTCCCTGGGAGGCGGTGGCGGTAAATACCCTCACCCCGGTCAGGGAGGCGGTGATGCAGGCGGCCATGGCGGAATGCTCGGATTCCATGGTCATTATGTCAACTTCCATCTCTCCCCGGGCCTGGAACTGTGAGATCTTTTCCAGTATGGGGGTCTGCGGCGTTATGGGGTAGACCGGCACCACTTTGGGCCTGGCCAGCCTCACGCCGTGGGCTGCGGCATGGTTGCCGTTTAAAAGCATGCGGGCGGATCCTCCGTTCATCTTCTCACCTCTTTCAGCACTACGGCCCCCCGGGGGCATTCCTCCACGCAAAGGCCGCACCCCTTGCAGTACCGGTCCTCTACGCCGTACGTTTTTTCCGGGGAGGGCTCCCTGATCACGGCCATGTCCGGGCAATAATAATAGCAATTGTCGCACTTGACGCAGTGTCCGCAGCTAAAGCAGCGTCCGGCCTGGGTGAGGGCCTCCCCCTCGGTAAGGGCAAGCCTGGTTTCCCTGAAGTCCTGCAGCCTGACATCAGGGTCGGAGGTTTTTCTTTCGGCCCTGGGGGAGACAGGGAAATAAAAAGTGTTGATTTCTTTAAAGGAAACCTCCAAGGCATCCCCAGCGCCCCGGCATTCCTCCCCCCGGCCCTCAATATAACTCTCGATGCCAAGTGCGGCCCGCCTGCCGCCTCCGACGGCCGCCGAGATAAAGCGCTGCATGCTGACCGCGTCGCCGCAGGCGAACAGCCCGGCGCCGCCGGCGGCCTGGCAGCCGTCAACCTCCACCAGCCCGTTTTGGTCCTGATTGACCGGAAAGCCCTCCAGTTCAGGGTCCTGCCCCACCGCCAGTATTACCGTATCAGCGTAAATCCCGAAGCTGACACCGGGGAGTACTATGGGCCTCAACACCCCCGGCGGGGCCGAGGTGTCCAATACCACCCTGGCGCAGGTCAGGTAAAGGCCGCCGCCTTCTTCGGCCACTTCCCCCACCATCACCCCGTCCCGGATTACCACTCCCTCTTCCAGCGCCTCCTGCACTTCCCGGTGCTGGGCGGGCAGGCCCCGCCTGTCTTCCAGGGCCAGCACCCTTACCCGGCTGCCCAGCCGCCGGGCCGTCCTGGCCACATCCATGGCCACGCTGCCCCCGCCGATAACCACCACCTGCCGTCCTATGGCCGGAATGATGTCCCGGTTAACCCCTCCAAGAAATTCCAGTCCGCTTAAAACCCTGCCTCCGGCGGTGTTAAACTGCGGCAGCACCTTTGCCCTGGGCGCTCCCGTGGCCAGGCACAGGGCGGCATACTCCTTTCTCAGCAAAGCCAGCTCTTCTCCACTGACGGCAGCTCCGGCGCGCAGTTCTATGCCGGTGGCCAGCAGCCGGTCTATCTCACCGGCCACCACTTCCTTGGGCAGGCGGTAAGCCGGTATGCCGTAGCGCATCACACCCCCCGGTTCCCGTTGGGCCTCAAACACCGTTACCCGGTACCCCCGCCGGCGCAGCCGGTAGGCGCAGGACAGCCCGGCCGGGCCGCCGCCCACCACCGCCACCCTGGCGTCCTTTACGGCTTCCGGACCGGGCAGAGGCCAGCCCTCCTTAAGGGCCATGTCCCCGATAAACTGCTCCAGGGCGTTAATGGTGACCGCCCCGTCGTATTCCCCACGGTTGCAGGAACCCTCGCAGGGGTGGTGGCAGACCCTCCCGGTCACCGCCGGAAACGGGTTGTGGGCCGTCAGGGTCAGCCATGCCAAATGGAACTGCCCCTCCCCGGCCTGCCTGATCCATTTGGGTATGTCCCCTCCGGCCGGGCAGGCGCCCCGGCAGGGAGAGGGCCGCTCCAGGTGCATTGGCGTTGCGCTGCGCCAGGTGCCGGTGCTCAGCTCATCAGTCCACCCGGTGGTCCACACCGGTGGTATTTCTTTCAACTGTACCGTCATTTCATTTCATCCCTCCCACTGCGCCATAACCCTCCCAAAAGGCACTGACGTTTTGCCCGGCCCTGGCCGGGCTCTTTTCCCCGATCACCCCGGCCAGTATTTCCGGGCCGGGTTTTTTCACCAGCCCGCAAAAGGCGCCCACCAGTGTGGTGTTCACAATCCGGCCAAGGCTGTTGGCGTATGCGATGGCAATGGCATCCACGGTGAAGATTTTAAAATTTCCCAGATAGGCAAAATGTTCAGGTGAATTGGCGGAATTAATCAGCACCAGCGTCTCCTCCCCGGCCCCCTGCAGCAGAGCGCCGCTCAGCAGGCTGGGATCAAAGCAGACTATTACGTCCGGGGTATCAATATCGCAGCGCAGCCGGATTGGCTTGTCGTCCACCCGGACAAAAGAACTGACGGGGGTGCCCCGTCTGGCGCCCCCGTACGTGGCGTAGGCCTGTATGTATTTCCCTTCCCTGAAGAAGGCCTCGGCTATTAACTCGGCGGCCATTAACGCCCCCTGGCCGCCCCGTCCCTGAATCTTGAACTGCAGCAATAAGCACACCTCCTGCCTGTTGCTTAAAAGCAATTAACGCGGGCTTCGCCTGACTGCACAGGCAAAATAGCAAACTCCGTTCCACTGGCGGTCAATGGTTTAATAACGGATTTTATCCGCCGCAAACCGCCGGATTTTCAGTTCCCCGCCCGGGATTACGGCCCGGGGTGGTATAAATATTTACCATTCCCGGCCTCCCCGGACGGGATTTTGCAATTGCCATGGAGGACTGAACTTCCTCCGGGCCATAGCGGAAACCACTTCCTGCCGGTAAGAAAATGTACCGCCTGGATCAGTACAAATTCGCCCTTCGGGCGACTGGAATCCAGAATCCAGGAGCCAGAAGCCAGAATAATTTGGAAGCCTACAACTAGGGCGGTCCTGTAGCCTATTGGCGACCCCATTGCTACATGCACGTGAGGGGGGAGTGATTTGAGCCCGGGCGAAATTTATCTGAAAATATTTCCACCCATGAAGTTTGAAAGGCCATGGAATAAAGGAATATCCCTCTTGACATAGAAACTAATAACCTTATAAATGCTTAATCTTCATTATCAGAAATTTCTCGCAAATTTGACATTAATTGATCTACCTTGACCAAAGAATTTTTCTTATTGGAGGAAATGATATGATGGATATTGATTTCCTCAGCGAATTGACCGATGCCGTCGTGATCACCGATGCCGGCGGGAATATCGTTTTTTACAATAGGCAGGCCGAGATCATTACCGGAAAACAGGCCAAAAGAATACTGCACCAGAGGGTGGATGCGGCCCTCCCGGAAATTGCCCCGGATATAATCGAGGTCTTAAAGACCGGCCGGCCAAAAGGCAGGAAAAAGAAAAAAATAAACAATGCCACGGTAAACGCGGGCTTTGTTCCGGTTTTTAAAGGGGGCATATTAAGCGGCGCGGCCGCCCTTTTTCATGACGTATCGGGGCTGGAGTCGGCAATTGCCGAAAATAGCGCGCTCAAGGCCCAGAATAAAGAGCTGGAAGACATTATGGAGTCCTTTTATGACGGGATAGGCATAATCGACAGCAATGGAACGCTGCTGAAGGTAAACACCAGCTATGAACGGATCACCGGCCTTTCCAAAAAAGACAATAACGTGGGCAGAAACGTAAGAGATTTGCAGGAGGAGAAATCGGTATCCAGGGCGGTTTCCTTAATGGTGCTTGAACAAAAAAAGCCGGTGACCATTGTGCAGAGAATCAAGACCGGCAAGGAGATCCTCATAACCGGCAGCCCTGTTTTTGACGCAAAGGGCAATGTATACCGGGTGGTGTGCAATATCCGTGATATCAATGAATTAAACATATTGAAAGAATTGGACGAAAACGAGCAAAACAGGGATAAGCTGGAGCTGAAGGAGTTGAGGGCCAGGCAGTTGCTGCACGGAGAGCTGGTCCACAAAAGCCGGGCCATGCAGCAGATATTCGAGCTGGCCCTGAAGGTGGCCAAGGTGGACTCCAACTTGCTGATCACCGGGGAATCGGGGGTGGGCAAGGAAATCATCGTCAAAATCATTCACAAGGCCAGCCCCCGGGCTCAAAAATCATTTTTCCAGATAAACTGCGGGGCCATTCCGGAAACCCTTCTGGAATCGGAGCTTTTCGGATATGAGGGCGGCGCCTTCACCGGAGCCAGGAGCGGGGGAAAAATGGGCTATTTCGAGCTCTGCAACGGAGGCACGCTGCTCCTGGATGAAATTGGTGAAATGCCTTTAAACCTGCAGGTCAAGCTGCTGCGGGCAATCCAGGACCGCCAGATTTTCAGGATTGGCGGCACCACCCCCATTAAATTTGACGTGCGCATAATCTCGGCCACCAACCGCAACCTTGAGGAAATGGTAAAGTCGGGCCATTTCCGGGCCGACCTTTTCTACCGCCTCAACGTGGTCCCCATCAGTGTACCGCCCCTAAGGGACCGCGCCGATGATATAATCCCCCTGGCCATTCATTTTCTGGAGAAATTCAACGCCAAGTACAAAACCAACAAGCGGTTCGAGCCGGAAGTGCTGCTGGCCTTTGAACTACATAACTGGCCCGGCAATGTGCGGGAAATGGAAAACCTCATCGAGCGTCTGGTGATTATCAATGACGACGAAATAATAGGGCTTCACCACCTGCCCTTCAACAACGAGTGCGTTGAAATCTCGGGGTTCAACATCGACCTTAAAAACCCCATTCCCCTCAGGGCGGCTTCCGAAATTCTGGAAAAAAAGCTTATCGCAAAAGCCCTTCAGCTGTTCGGCAGCACCAGGAAGGCGGCCAAAATTCTCGGCGTCTCCCACCCCACAGTTATTCGAAAAGCCCAGAAATACAAGTTATGAGAGCCGGTACAAATCAGTACCGCGGCACCCGGCAAAAACAGGTCTTTTGAGCTCACAGATTCTTTGCGCCGGTAAAAATCTGTACCAGCCTTGACAGTCAGGGACTGGCAGTTTTATTTATTCTTTCCACTGGCCCTGTAAAAGGGACTGATTACTTCATTAATCAGCTTTTCGGCCGCCCACTCTATTTCCTTTCGCCAAAGCGGAACAGGACTTGCATGTAGACTCTATGGACACGGCTATTACAGCACATACTAAGACCATTTCAAGGAGGTAGATGATGTATCATGGCGGATCTGGTAATCAGGGACGGCAAGGTGGTAATCCCGGGAACAGGCATAGTTGAAGCGGACATAGCCATTGAGGGCGACAAGATAAGCGCCCTGGGCGGCGGCCTCACAGGCCGCGAAGAGATTGACGCATCCGGCAAATACATACTTCCAGGAATCATCGATCCTCACATCCACCTGGGGATCTTCGGGGATCTGGCCCTGGAAATGGAGACCGAGACCCGTTCAGGACTGATGGGCGGCGTAACCACGGTGGGGTGCTTCATGGGCGGGCCCAATCCCTACCACCCGGAATTTTCAGACACCATCGCCATGGCTGAGGGGAAAATAAACACAGACCTCTTTTTCCACCTGGGAATAATGACACCGGCTCAAAAAGAGCAAATTCCCCGCCTGATTGAAGAGTACGGCATTACCTCTTTCAAGATGTACATGTCCGGTATTCCGGGGCTGATCCCCGACGTTGACGACGGCTTTTTGCTAAGAACCTTTGAAACGGCTGCGGCAATAGGGGACGGAGTAATCATCTGCGTCCACGCCGAGAACCCGCAGATCAACGCCACCACCAGGTCCGAGGTGCAGGGCAGGCTGGCGGACGGAACCCTGGCCGACTGGTCGGACACCCAGCCCAATTATTCCGAGGAAGAGGCTGTCCGCCGGGCCTCGTACTTTGCCGGGCTGGCGGGAAACCGTTTGTATTTTGTGCATATTTCCACCGGAGAAAGCATCCGCGCCCTGTCCGCCATAAAGCCGGCCAATCCCAAAATATTCGTGGAAACCACCTCACCGTACCTCTCCATCACCAAGTTCAGCGCCAAGGGGCTGTTGGCCAAAATGGTGCCGCCCTTCAGGGAGGGGACCAGTGTGGAGGCCCTGTGGCAGGGAGTGAAGGACAACGTGGTGGACACCATCGGCACCGACAACGTCAGCCAAACCCTTGCCGTAAAACAGGCAGAGAAAGGCATGTGGGGGGCTATGCCCGGCTATCCCGCCCTTGGCACCCACCTGCCGGTGGTATTGCACCATGGAGTGAACAAAAGAGGCGTCAGCCTGCTTAAGGTGGCCGAAATTATGAGTAAAAAGCCTGCTGAGATATTCGGCCTGTACCCGCAAAAAGGGGTGATCGCCCCCGGCAGCGACGCCGATCTGGTGGTGGTGGACCTGGAAAAGACAGTGCGGGTGGACCATAAAAACCTGGGGTCGTACTGCGATTTCTCTCTGTATGACGGAGAAGAACTGAAGGGTTGGCCTGTAATGACCGTTAAGTCGGGCCGGTTGGTGGTAAAAGACGGCCGGATGGTGGGCCATGCGCCGGGGAGATACCTGCGCCGCCAGGTATAATAAAAAATTTAACTTTCATAATTATCAGACTAATTAATTTTAAGGAGGAATACCGCATGGCACAGGCAGCTACTTCCCCGGCGGACAAAGACAGGTGGGTCAGATCCGCCTGCAAAATGTGCCTGCACGGATGCGGCATAAGGGTTAATATCCGGGACAGAGTGATTGTAAAAATAGAGGGCGACCCGGACAATATCAATAATATGGGCAAGTTATGCCCCAAGGGCCACTCGGGAATCATGCGCCATTACGATCCCAACCGGATCAAGACGCCGGTCCGGAGGACCAACCCCAACCGCGGCCCCGGTGTGGACCCCGGCTGGGAGCCGGTTTCATGGGACGAGGCCCTGGACATTGTGGGCAGGCGGCTGAAAAAAATCCGCCAGGAGGACCCGCGCAAACTGCTGGTGGCCATAAACGACTTCCAGCGCATTCACCTCTGGGGATGGGGGGCGGCCTTCGGCACCGGCCACTACTTTACCACCACCGGCCAGTTCTGCGGGGCGGCCTACCACCCCATCAACGGCATCATCGACGGCGCCTTCGCCTCGGTTAACGACTACGAACACTGCAATTACTGGATACAGATAGGGGGCGGCGACGGCTTTTCCTCCCACCTGCACGTCGCCGGATCCATCAAACGAATGGCCGACGCCCGGGTGGACCGCGGCATGAAGCTGGTGGCCGTGGACCCCCGAATGGCATCCTACTGCGCCAAGGCCGACGAGTGGATACCGATACTGCCGGGCACCGACCGCGCATTCATTCTGGGCATGGTCTACGTCATGCTGCACGAGCTCAACCGCTACGACGCCCAGTTCATTAAAAAGCACACCAACGGGCCCTACCTGATCGCCCCCGACGGCCGCCTGTTCCGGCACCGGGAAACCCAAAAACCCATGGTCTGGGACGACGGGGACAACATGGCCAAGACTTATGACGACCCCACCGTCAGGGGCTTCACGCTGGAAGGCCGTTATGTGGTGGACGGCACCGAGGTCAGGCCGGCTTTCCAGCTGATCAAGGACACCCTGAAGGACCACACCCCGGAGAGGATGTCCCGGATTTGCGACGTGCCGGCCGAGACCATGCGGCGCATAGCCGTGGAATTCGTGGAGGCCGCCCGCATCGGCAGCACGGTAATGATCGGGGGAAAACAGTACCCGTACCGGCCGGCGGCGATAAATTTCTACCGTGGAGCCATCGGCCACTGCCAGGGAACCCATGACCACTCGGCCATCAAGCTGATGAACATGCTGGTGGGCAACATAGATGTACCGGGGGGGCACTTGGGCGTGGGGCTGGACCACCGGCTGCTGCTCATTGAGCCCGGCCCCGACGGAATGATGAAGCCCCAGCCCCATATCCTGCACCCGCCGGCGCCCTTCAGCTATCCGCCCCAGACACTGCAGATGATGGAGTTCTTCCCCATAGGTCTGGACCCGGCGCACCTGGTGGCGCACAACATACTGCACCCGGAGGAGTGGGGGTATGACTTCAAGCCCGAGGCGGCGCTCATCTACCATGCCAACCCGCTGAAGAACATCAACGGCTACGACAAGGTGCTGGAAGTGTTCAGAATGCTGGACTTTATAGTGGCCATCGACATTTTGCCCAATGAGTCCACCGAGTGGGCCGATATCATTTTACCCGACCACAGTTATCTGGAATCATACATGATGACACTCTGCGAGCCGCCGGTGATCACCGGGCACACCCTGCGGCAGCCGGTGGTTGAGCCTATGTACGACACCAGGGACGCCCACGACATTTTGACCGATATTTCCGATGGCTGCGGCTGCCTCAATGAATTCAACGGACTGCTTAATTTTACAATGTTTTTAAAGCCGGAGTATTACCTGGAGCCCGGGCGCAAACACACCGCCCTGGAGTGCCTTGACCGGATGGCCAAAAGCATTTACGGCCCGGAAATGGGGCTGGAGTGGTTCAGGCAAAACAGCAACGCCGTGCGCCGTCAGAAGCCCGGGGAGATGTATATGCCCTGGGACGGCATGCGCATCTCGCTCTATCATGAATACTTCCTGCAGGTGGCCGGAGAACTTGAAGAGCAATTCCGGTCGGCGGGCAGGCAGTGGGACACCTCCTCCTACCTTCCCATTCCGGTCTGGAACGATGACCACCCGCTGCACCGGATACCGGCGGAATACGACCTGTACGCCATAAATTTCAAGGCCGAGGCCGTCCTCAATCACCATGAAAACACCACCATTCCCTGGATACACGAGCTGGTAAGCAATATACCCATCCACAAGGGTGTTCTGATCAACACCGGGACGGCCCGGGAAAAGGGCATCAATACCGGTGACCGCATCAGCATCGAATCTCCCTTCGGCAAAGTGGAAGGGCTGGCCAGGGTCATAGAGGAGATCCATCCCCGGGTGATCGGCATATCAAACGCCATCGCCCGCTGGACCATGCACCCGGTGGAGAGAAAAATGAATGTCAACTTCAACCGGCTGCTGCCGGCAAGCCTGGAATTCACCGACCTTGTTTCGGGGCACCAGGAAACCGCCGTTAAAGTCCGGATCAGTAAAATATAGGGGGTGAAGCGGAAATGGCAAGGTTTGGCATGGTTGTGGACCTTAAGCGGTGTGTTGGGTGCAACGCCTGCACCCTGGCCTGCAAAGCGGAAAACGGAACGCCTCCGGGCATATTTTTCACCAAGGTGCTGGAGCAGTTGGCCGGGCAGTACCCCATAGTGAAAAAGAAGTTTATACCGGTCCTCTGTAATCACTGCCTGAACGCGCCGTGCGTGAGGGTCTGCCCGTCCGGGGCGACCCAGAAGCGGGATGACGGCATGGTGCTGGTGGACTACGATAAATGCATCGGCTGCAAGGCCTGCGTGGTGGCCTGTCCCTATAAAAACAGGGAGCTGCTGCCCCAGGGAAAACTCAGACAGGGTCACTTCAAGGGCCACCTGACCCCCTTTGAAAAGATGAAATACAGCAAATTCCAGGAGGGCGTGGTTGTCAAGTGCACCTTTTGCTGTGACCGGGTGGACCAGGGGCTGGAGCCGTCCTGCGTCAACACCTGCCCGGCCGAGGCAAGGGTGTTCGGAGACCTGCACGACCCCGAAAGCAAGGTCAGCAGGCTGATCCGGCAGCGCGGCGGATTTCAGCCCATGTCCGAGGCCAATACCGATCCCTCGGTATATTATCTTGAATAGGAGGGCTTGCTATGACCGGTCAAACGGTACCAATGGTGGGCGAAGAATTTGTAATGGGATTCAGAAAGCAGAACGTCTGGACCAAGTGGATTGCCCTGGCCTTCTTTTTCGGCAAAGTGGGATCGGGAATGTTCATACTGGCAGTGCTGCTGAACACCCCGCTGATTGCCCTGGCCGGGCTGGTCATCGAAAACGTCGGCAAGGGCGGCGCCCTGATCATTCACCTGGGGAGGCCCGAGAGGTTCTGGCGGGCCATGAGCCGCCCGCAAAGCTCGTGGATTTCCAGGACTGTCTGGGTGATGGGTGTTTTTACATTAATCGCCCTGCTTTATCTGGCAATGCCCCAGGGCAGCCCGGCCTGGCAGTTTTTCAAGGTGCTGGCGCTGATCAGCGGAGTGGTGGTGGCCATAACCGACGGCTTTATCATGAATGACTCCCCCGCCATTCCCCTCTGGAATACGCCCATGCTGCCCTTCCTGTTCCTGCTCTATTCCCTGCTGGGCGGAACTTCAGTGTTTTTCTTCCTGGTTTATGGAGGCTGGGTCGGCATCACTCCCCTGATAGACCTTGAAACCCTGGAAACCGCACTGATCATCATAAATTTAATAGGGGTGGCAATCTACCTTGCCAGCCTGGCCAACGCCACGGCCACCGCCCGGGAGTCGCTCCGGCTGCTGCTCAGGGGACAGTATTCCACCATGTTTTACGGCTTTGTGGTGGCCATCGGGTTCATCCTCACCCTGGTGCTGACACTGTTCCTGGGCGCTTCGGGCGGAGCTCTGGTGGTGGGGCTGATAACCCTGGCCGACCTGATCGGGCACTTCTTCATTTTTTACCTGCTCCTGCTGGTGGGAGTATATGCCCCGGTGACCGGCAAGCTGACAATCTAACCCTGCCCACTCAATTTCCATCCATAAAGTATCGGGCCCATGCCCCCCCGGGGCATGGGCCTCTTTATATTCCAAAAAATTAGCTTTTGGCGGCAGTTACACGGGCTTCCTGCAATGGGGGACCTTTGACCAGGTGGTGCAGCTGGGGGATAACCTGATTGAGCTGAACACCCCCGGCCAGTCCCAATCCGTTGACATAGTGTACCCACAGGTCCCTTTTTTTCAACGCCGCCTGTAAAACCTCCGCACACACTGCTTATCCCCATTGGCCAGGCAGGCCAGTGTGTCCACCGCCAGTTCCGGTGACAGCCCCTCCACCGTGGCCTCAAACCAGCGGTTGCACCCCGGGCCGCACTTTCCCCCAAACCCGGCCTTGCGGAAAGAGTCTATCCACGGGCAGGCGTCGTGCAAAAGAAGCCAGGCCTCCCCGTCAGGCCCGGTCCGCACGGTTTCACCCATTATCTCACTGCTTCGGGCCGCCGCCAGGGCCAGCCGCCCCATGTCATTTCCGTCGATTCCCGCCCTGGCATACTGGGCGGCGGTATTTTTGCCCACCAGTTCCCAAAAGCGCAGCGTCAGCTCTTCCATGGCCTGTTCTCCATATCTTTCGCAAACCGCCTGCCGCCAGTTATGAAAGAAATCGTGCGCAATCAAAATCATGGTCTTCCACTCCCGCTCCAGTTTCTGCAGGCGGTCCATGTTTCCGGACGCCATTCCAAACACCCCCTTGAGAAGTTTGCAAAATATTTATACAATATTCATGCCACACCGATGACGCCGGTCCGTCCGGCCGTATAAACGCAGCAACAATTCCGCCGGTACACAAGTGAACCACTTGTAAGGCCACCAACCCAGCAATAGCCAATAATTTACATTTATAATTACGTAAATCCATAGACAAAATAATTTCAGTATTTAAAAGGAGGTATTATATTTGCCGAGGATAAAGTGTGCTGTAAACAACTGTATGTACCAGGAAGGGACCGAGTGCAGGGCTTCCAGCATAATTGTCAAGCCGACCAATCCGGACCTTCTTACCAGTGTTACCGACGATACCGCATGCCAGACCTTCAGACCCCGAAACATCGTCAGCGACGATATTTAGACGGGCGCCGCAAAATTCCTTTCAGCAGGACTTCCATATCCAGAGAAAAACCGGCCCCCGGAAAATGGCTTTCCGGGGGCCGGCTGTGTATTCAGGCCATGCTGGCGTATTTATTGTATTTTTGCCTTTCGTGCCTGTTCAGTATCTTTTTCCTGAGGCGAAAATCCCTGGGTGTCACTTCCAGCAATTCATCATCTCCGAGGTACTCAAGGCTTTCCTCCAGGCTCAAGGTACGGGGCTCCTCCAGGCGCATTGCCGCCTCGGCGGTGCTGGACCGGAAATTTGTAAGGTGCTTTTTCTTGCACACATTGACCTCCAGGTCTTGCTCCCGGCAGTGCTCCCCCACTATCATACCCTCGTACACCTTTAGGCCCGGGGAGATAAAGAGCGTCCCCCGGTCCTGGACAGAGTGCAGCCCGTAAAGCGTGGCCTCACCGGTTTCAAAGGCGATCAGCACTCCCCTGTTCCTGCCCTGTATGTCCCCCCGGTAAGGTTCGTAACCGGCGAAAACGTGGTTGATCACGGCATGGCCCCTGGTCTCGGTCAACAGCTGGGAGCGGAAGCCGATGAGCCCTCTGGCGGGCACCTTGAATACCAGCCGCTGCTGACCCCCTCCCATGGACCTCATGTCCAGTAGGTCGCCCTTTCTTGACCCCACTATTTCCATCACCGGGCCCATTTTGTCTTCGGGGATGTCCACCGTCAGAGTTTCCACCGGCTCCATAACTGTATCGCCCTTCCTTTTAAGTATCACCTCGGGCTTGGAGACCTGCAGCTCATAGCCTTCCCGGCGCATGGTCTCGATCAGTATGGAGAGGTGCAGCTCTCCCCTTCCGTGCACCTGGAAAACGTCGGCGTTTTCGGTCTCAAACACCCTCAGGCTTACGTTTTTCTCGGTCTCCTTAAAAAGCCTGGCCCTCAGTTCCCGCGAGGTGACGTGCTTTCCCTCCCTGCCGGCGAAGGGGCTGTCATTGACTGAAAAGGTCATTTTGAGAGTGGGCTCATCCACAGCAATGGGCGGAAGCTGCTCCGGGCTCAGTGGGCAGGCCACCGTTTCTCCTATATTGACGTCCCCCAGCCCGGAAAAGGTGACTATGTCCCCGCAGGGGGCCTCCTCCACCTCCACCCTTTCCAGCCCCTCAAAAACGTACAGGTGTCCCACCCTGGCCTTTTCCACCACCCCGTCATGGCGTATGAGGGATGCCTGCTGCCCGGACTTTATCGTCCCCCGGCAAATCCTGCCCAGCACCATCCTCCCCAGGTACTGGTCATACAGAACATTGTTTACCAGCACCTGAAGCGCCCCGCCGGGATCACCCGCAGGCGCGGGAACGTGACTTACAATGACGTCAAAAAGCGGGCGCAGGTCACTCCCTTCCACCTGAGGGTCCTCGGTGGCGGTGCCCTTCCTGGCCGACACGTATATAACCGGAAAATCAATCTGGTCGTCGCCGGCCTCCAGCTCTATGAACAGCTCCAGCACCTCGTCAACCACCTGATCTATCCTGGCGTCCTGACGGTCTATTTTGTTGATCACCACCAGCGGCTTTAGATTAAGCTCCAGTGCCTTGCGCAGTACGAACCTGGTCTGGGGCATGGGCCCCTCAAAGGCGTCCACCAGCAGAAGCACCCCGTCCACCATTTTCAGCACCCTCTCCACCTCGCCGCCGAAGTCCGAGTGCCCCGGGGTGTCGACAATATTTATTTTGGTGCGGCCGTACCTGACAGAGGTGTTCTTGGCAAGGATGGTGATTCCCCGCTCCCTCTCCAGATCGTTGCTGTCCAGCACCCTTTCCACAACCTGCTCGTTTTCCCTGAATATACCGCTTTGCTTCAGCATGGAGTCCACCAGCGTTGTCTTGCCGTGATCCACGTGCGCTATTATGGCTATATTTCTGATATCCATCTGATCATTCATAACACTTACCCCCAGAAATAGAAGTATAACAGCTTTTGGGAGTAAAAACAAGGCTTAATGCGCCACATAATCAAATTTTAGTTTTCTAAAAAAACACCCTTAAGGGTGAACGTAAACATTATACGGCGGCTATCTTTAAAAATCGGTTACACTGTTGCATTCCTTGTGCCCAAAGCCTTCTGGCACTGGCGGACAGCCCCGGTGGCGCCCTTGGACGGGGCATAAACAAAGGGCTTCCTGTATTTGCCGCACATTACCTCCACGGCCGGCATGCGGTGGGACATCATCTCGGTTACAATCACCACCACGTCGGCCTGCCTGACCTTTGACTCCACGGTTTTGCCGGGCCCTCCCTGGAAGCCTGACTCCCACAGAAACCTGGACCCTCTTCTTTCGAACATTTTTTTGAATGACTCCTTGTAAATATCGGCCCCAATCACCAAAACGGTACGGTCGGCCAGCACCGGGTCGGCCACATCCAGCCTGACGGGCCGGTCCCCGCCCTCCTCCCTGCCGCGCCTGAGCGACGGCCCCCTTTGGCCGGGCAGTTCGGTTTCGTCGTACTTCCAGGCTATTCTGGCCCCGGAAAGGTCCCCCCTCATGTAGCCCACCTCCACCAGGTCGCCCTCCTTCAGACGCATAGCCCTCACCTCACCGTGCCTGAGGCTGATCAATTCCCCCTCTTCCTCACAGTAGATCATCCACTCACCGCCGTGATAAATAAGGGGGCCCACCACCGAAACCCTGTCCTGGGCAGACCCAAGGCCCCTTCGCTCCTCAGCGGAAAACTCGTAAAGCGCCGAATCCCCCAGTTTCCCCAGGAGAACTGCGGACAGCAGGTCTCCTTGCTCCAGCCCCAGCCTTCGCACCCAAATCTCCGGCACAAATATTTCATCCCCGGAGCCGGTTTTAATCACGCCACCCCTGGGAAGGCGGTGGAATTCCCCCTGGTAGACAACCTCATCCCTGTCTTCCCGTCCTACCATATCCAACACCCCCATTCACAGCATATACCGTCCATTTAATCACTCTTAATTATTTTACCAGAATACTGCCAGTTTTAGCATTCCCCCGGCAAAACGGCCTCAAAACAGAAACCACCCGGCCCGGATGATGATAGCCCGGACGCGGGTGGTTGTTTCAGTATTAGTCCCGGGACAGGGTGATCCTGGAGTCCAGGGCCACAACTCCCCCAGGGCCGGCCAGAAGAGGGTTGATGTCCAGCTCGGCAATCCCGGGAAAATTGTTAACCAGCAGGGACAGCCGGGCTATGGCCTCAGCCAGCGCACCCATGTCAGCGGGCGCCTGCCCCCGCGCGCCCAGCAGCATCCTGTACGACTTTGTCCCGGCTATCATGTCCATTGCCTCCCCGGTGTCCACCGGGGCCACCCGGAATGAAACATCCCTGAATATCTCGGTATAAATGCCGCCCAGTCCGTAAACCACCACCGGCCCGAACTGGTGGTCACGCCTTGCGCCTATTATCACCTCGGCTCCATTTGCAAGGCACTCCTGCAGCAGCACCCCCTCCAGCCTGGCTCCGGGGGCCTTTTCCGCAGCGCTTTTCATTATCTGGCCGAAGGCCCCGGACACCTCTTCCACTGTTTTCAGCCCCACCCTGACTCCGCCGACATCGGACTTATGGGAAACATCGGGACTGTTCAGCTTCATCACCACCGGGAGGCCTATTTCCAGCGCAGCCTTTTCGGCATCGGCCCGGCTGCCGGCCGCCACCGACCTTACCGTAGGTATGCCGCACGATCTTATTATTTCAAGGGCTTCCGCCCCCAGTATTTCCTCTCCTTTTTTACCTGCTTCAATTAAAAGCCCTTTTATTTTAGATGCTTCAAAACCTGGCAGATGAGCCTCGGTCACGGCAGGGGCGTTTTTTATCCGGTGGTGGTAGCTGTAAAGTGCTGACAGCCCCCGGGCGGCCCCATCAGGGGAAGGATAGACCACAATGTTTCCGTCCTGCTCCAGCCTTTGGGCGTATTCGTCGCGGTGAGGCCCAAAAATCCATGCCGCCAGCGGCTTATCCCTGTATAACCCGGCAATCTCTTTATACAGCCCTGTTATTTCCAGCGGGTCCTCATCCGGGTGTTTGTAAGCGGGGGTTATACAGATTACAGCGTCAACCTGCGGGTCGCTCATAATTTTTTCCAGGGCCAGACTGGTGACTTCCAGGTAGCCTCTGGACATGCCGGCGGGCCAGATGTCAGCCGGGTTCCCGACCTCCATCCACTGCGGGTATACCCCGGCCAGCGCTTCCAGTGTTTCCCCGGAGAATTCCGCCAGGTCCAGGCCGTATTGTGAGCAGGCGTCAACCATGGCGATGCCCGCCCCCCCTGATATGGTGACAATGGCAACCCGTTTTCCAGGTATGAAAGGGTATGTCATGAATGTTTTGTTGAGGTGGTTCATCTCCCCGGCGTCGTTCACCCTGATCACGCCGGCCTGCCGGAAAGCCGCGTCGTACACGGCGTCTTCTCCGGCCATGGACCCGCTGTGCGAGCTGGCCGCCCTGGCGCCTTCCTCGCTACGCCCGGTTTTCAGGCACAACACGGGTTTCAGGCGGCTCACCCGGCTGGCCGCCTCCAAGAAGCGCCTGCCATCGTTGATTCCCTCCATGTGGAGGTTAACCACCCTTACCCTGTCCTCCCTTTCGAAATAAGCAAGGACATCGGCAAAGTTTATGTCTGATGTGTTGCCTATGTCAATCCCTATACCCACACCTGCCGAAAAATCAAGGCCCCCCGCCAGGAAAACCCCCGACTGGCAGATAACCCCGTTTGCGGCGGGCCGGTTGGTGAAATTGACAAAAGAGGTATAGAAGTTTGCAAAGGCGTTTACTATGCCAAGGGTATTGGGACCCACCACCCTGGTTCCGGTGCCCCTTACGGCCTTGTCTATTTCCGCCTGCAGCTTTTTCCCTTCCTCATCGGCATCGGCGAAGCCCTGGGTGATGATTGTCACAGCCTTGATGCCTTTGGCCACGCACTCCCTGACAATTCCCGGCACTGCCGCCCGGGGGGTGGAGATAACGGCCAGGTCCACCACCTCGGGAATACCGGTAACGGTGGTGTAAGCCTTTATGCCGAGAATCTCGCCGCCCCGCGGGTTTACCGGGTAAATCCTTCCCTTGTAGCCCCGCTCAATCATGTATTCCATGCCGTTGAAGCTTCCGGGCCCGGTGCGGCTGGAAACGCCTATCATGGCCACCGATTGGGGATCGACAAACAGTTTAATCTGTTCAAACAAGTCTTTCATGAATCTACCTCCGGTGTCAATCATGCTATATTCAAAAAGCACCTCTAGAATATTCCCCACAACTTGCCAAAACCCTCTCTTTTGATCATCCCCTCCAACGTTTTTCGTTATTTATTAATCATCCCGGTACATCACCAAACGAGTATTTGTTGACAAA
The DNA here is from genome assembly GCA_049323915.1 of Bacillota bacterium. Taxonomy (GTDB): domain Bacteria; phylum Bacillota; class Desulfotomaculia; order Desulfotomaculales; family Desulfocucumaceae; genus BRHc4a. The sequence continues at coordinate 103,230 of JBMOPC010000024.1, read as the reverse complement.
TTGTTTATATTGCCGGATAATTAAATTTACTATCAAATTATATGGTGAGGGTTAGCGATGGATAAAGTTGCAGTCAGCTTGTTAAATTTTGACAGCGGCATAAAAGAAGAAGTACTAAAGGTACTTAACGGAACAGTGGACGTACTGACTACGATCAGCGCAATGGTTGACCCTTATACTGCCAGCCACCAGAAAAGGGTTGCGGATCTTTCCTGCTATATAGCAGAAAAGCTGAATCTCCCCAAACTTCAGGTGGAAGGGATTAAGGTGGCGTCATTACTGCACGATATAGGCAAGGTTGCCGTACCCAACCATATATTGTCAAAATACGGATCAATCAGTGAACATGAGTTTGACATCATTAAAACACACCCTCAAAAAGGATATAAGATTCTAAGCAAGCTAAAGTTTCCCTGGCCTGTTGATAAAATCGTGCTGCAGCACCATGAAAGAATTGACGGTTCAGGTTATCCCGTAGGATTGCTGGGAGATGACATTTTACTGGAGGCAAAGATTATCGCAGTAGCTGATGTTGTGGAGGCAATCAGCTCTCACCGCCCGTATCGCAACGCCAAGGGCATTGATCAGGCAATAGCTGAAATCAGTGAAAACAAGGGATCTCTGTATGACGAGGCAATCAGCAACATATGCATAAGAGCATTTTTTGAGGATAGATTTGATTTTAGTGATTAAATTAATAAAAACCGCCGGCTGGCGGTTTTTTTATTTCCCCTGTTCTTTTTTGGCCGCGTCTTTGTCAACGGTGATTTGAATCTTTATTGCGTCGCCTTCCCTGGCCCCCTTGGGTATAAGAGACTTGGGTATGTGAAATATCCTTTTTTTGTACTCTATCAGTGCGTATTCACCCTCAAAGCGGTCGATTACAAGCATGCCATCAACTCCCCTAATCAGTCAGTTTTCCACCTTAATATAATAATACACCTTCTGTTGTCAGTCCAACAGGGGCCTGACCCTTAATTTTATTCTTTTGTTCGCGGCCGGTGATCCCGCTGTTACCATGTATTATTATGTGTTATTATGGTCATTATGGTAAAAATATTTACAAGAAAGATATATACAGATAAGTAAAACGAGGTGGCTAGAAATATGATAGGTCGATATGAAAAGCTGAGAATAGCGAAAATAAGGCATTCCGGGACATATTTGGACGCCGGTGACGGCAGACCGGGGGATAAAATACTTCTCCCCGCAGGCCAACTGCCTGAGGACGCCAAAGAGGGCGATGAGCTGGAGGTTTTTTTATACAGGGACCCCGGGAACAATCTGGCGGCCACCGCCAAAAAGCCTGCGGCCCTTGTCGGCGAACTGGCTTATTTAAAAGTGGTGGAAACCACGGAGGCGGGAGCCTACCTTGACTGGGGGCTGGATTTCGACCTGTTTTTGCCGCTGAGCCAGCAAAAATACAGGGTACAGGCCGGCAAAAGCTACCTCGTTGCGGTTACGGTGGGCAAAAACGGAAGGCTGATGGCCACCACGGACATATATAAATACCTCAAAACCACTGACCGCTATAAAAAAAATGACCGGGTCACCGGGACGGTTTACGCTGTCAGAAGAGACATAGGAGCCCTGGTGGCCGTGGATAATCAATACTACGGCCTGATACCCGAAAGTGAGCGCTACCGGGACATAAAGCCCGGCGAAGTGGTGGAGGCCAGGATTACCAGGGTCAGGGAGGACGGGAAGCTGGACCTGTCTCCCAGGAAACTCTCCCACCAGCAAATGGAGGGCGACGCCGAACTAATACTTCAAAAAATGAAAGAAAAGGGAGGCTTCCTTCCTCTCAACGACAACAGCAGCCCCGCTGACATTAAAATCCGGCTGAACATGAGCAAGTCCGCCTTCAAAAGGGCCGTGGGCAGGCTGCTAAAGGAAAACAAGGTCCGGCAGACCAGCGAAGGCCTAATGCTGAGTCAGGGGACGGTTCTCTGACTCACTACAACTGCTCATCCGGCATCAGCAGGGACAGGCGCCGGTTGATCAAATTGCATGATTTCTTCCAGGTTGTCAAGCAAAAACTTTTTTCCGGGTGCAGCGACAATTAAGGAATAACCTTGTGTTAAACACTATTGAAAAGTGGAACAATAAACCGCAAAATTTGGTATTTTTTTCCGACAAATAATCCGGAAGAATCAATTGACTAGAAGTACTCAAATGTGCTATGATTAGCATGTGAAATATAGTACATATCAATATGGGTTCCGCACAGGTGTGAAATATAACACAAGTAGTACCTACCCAATAGCAAGATTCTAGAAAAATAGGGTAGTCATGTTCTTCCGGAAAAATTTTTTTCGTAGTAGCAGCAAAGAATATGCCTCACTGAAGTTGATTTTTGTGAGTGTGGCAAGGTAGAACAACGGGGCATAGCCAATCTGGGCAATCTAGATAATCTCACACCTGAAACAATTGGAGGTCTTATTTCATGCGTGGAAAAATTTGATTAACGTGAATTTAATAATTGGTTGAATCGAACAACGATAGGCCGAAAACTCTCTCTACAGAGAATTCGGCCTATTCCTTTTTTGAAATGAGATTCTAAAACCATGGGGTAACAAAAATGTAAGTAATTGTTGAATATTCCAATTAGCCCACCGCACAGGAAAAAAGTTAAATTTAAAAATATAAGGACACACTGGATGGAATCTTGTTTCAAGCTCGAAAGATGAGGGTGGTGCCAACTGAAATGAACAAAGTATCTGAGCGACTAATTGCGGAAATCAGGAGGCAGGCCGAAGAACTTGACCGACTTCAATATGGAGAGGTCATTATAAAGGTCCAGGACGGTAAAGTGGTGTGGGGGGAAATCTTAAAAACTTGGAAGGCTGACTCGAATAAACGGGAGGCCAGGGCGTAGAGCTCTGGCCTGTACTTTTTTGAGGGCGTGGCGTAGGTTGAGAAAACTAACAATTCAACAAGCATCCACCTTTCAGATAATTAATGGTCAATTTAACAATATAAGGGATACACTGGATGGAATCTTGTTTCAAGCTCGAAAGATGAAGGTGGTGCCAACTGAAATGAACAAAGTATCTGAGCAGCTAATTGCGGAAATCAGGAGGCAGGCCGGAGAACTTGACCGACTTCAATATGGAGAGGTCATTCTAAAGGTCCAGGACGGTAAAGTGGTGTGGGGGGAAATCTTAAAAACTTGGAAGGCTGACTCGAATAAACGGGAGGCCAGGGCGTAGAGCTCTGGTCTCTACTTTTTTGAGAGGGTGACGTAGGTTGAGAGAACTAATACAGGAGTACAGGCAGTCGTTACGGGCTCTTCCTGTTTGTCGGCAAGAGAAAGAGATGTGTTTGTTTTAGTGAAAGGACAAGGATTAACTCATAGTGAAACAGCCAATTATCTGGGCCTATCCAGAGGTAATATTTATAATCTGCTTAAACGACTTCTTGTTGTTCTGTGTTGTATTTTTTAAAGCTAATGACTAATAAATACCAGTTGGAAATCTTAAGTATTTTTAAAAAGAAAGGAGGTAGTTCCATGGTAGCTCTTTATAAGTCTATAATGGTGGGTGTAAGCGTAATGTTCGTTAGCTACTGGGTATATTGTATAGCTACCGGAAAAATACTAGGCAAGTAAACACAAAAAAGATTACTGTAGAGGAGGGGAGATTAGATGGAATTCTTAAGTAGTTTTTTCAGCTATGCGGCAGTGATTTCGAAAAATGAGCCATTAAAGTTTGGATTATTAACGGTTTTCACCATGACCGGCTTGGGATTAGCTTGTGCTGCGATTGCAGACGTTGTTTTTAAGATACTGGGCATAAACTTGGGAAAATACGATCATGGACATGGCCATCACTGATATCTTTCTTTTTTATCAGTGGTTAAAAATTTGGAGGTGAAACAATATGTATATGCCAATATCCGGGAGCGAGGTTGCAATTTGGCCGCTAGTCATGATCGGTTTTTGTGTGGGTGTAATCGGCGGCTATTTCGGCATCGGCGGCGCTTTTATGGTTACTCCTGCGCTGAATATTTTCGGGTTTCCCATGGCCTACGCCGTCGGCACAGATATGGCCCATGTGGCCGGCAAGTCGGTGGTGGCGACCTTTAGGCACTGGCGCTTTGGTCACGTGAGCATTATCTTGGCCTTACTTATGATCATCGGTACTTTCCCCGGAATAGAAGTGGGCGCCCAGTTGATTATGTGGCTGACCAAGAAAGGCATTGAAGGGTCGGTAGTGCGCTGGGTTTATATTCTCATCTTGGGCTTTCTGGCTATTTACGTGTTCAAAGAGTATTTTAATGCCCGAAAGCAGGAAAAGATAACAGGCGAATCTGTGAAGGATGTCGTTGGAACCGGTTTGTCCTCTTATATCCAAAAAACGTTGACAGTGCCCCCGGTTATCCACTGCCAGATGGCAGGCATTAAAATATCCGCATGGGCGGTTATATTTATCGGCTGCATTACCGGCGTGGTGGCAGGGTTTTTGGGCGTAGGCGGCGGTTTCCTGAGGGTGCCGGCCCTGTTGTACGTCATCGGCGTGCCCACCAAGGTGGCCGTGGGTACCGATCTCTTCGAGGTGATGATTTCCGGGGCATACGGCGGATTCTCCTACGCCGCTAAAGGGAAAGTAGAACTGGTGGCAGCTGTTATAATGCTGCTTGGTGCCGCTATAGGAGCGCAGTTTGGCACACTGACCACTAAATACGTGCACGGTCTGTTCATCAGGTTGCTATTCGGAATCACCATCGCTTCTGCGTGCATATCGGTTACATTGCGGCAAATTGCCTGGCTCTTTGAGAGACAATACTCTGGAGTCGTGTCGAAAGCTCTTAGCGTTGCTGGTTATAAGGCAGATCAGATCAGGATGATGATGGTCAAAACTGACGTCATGTACAAGTGGATGGTTGAACACATGCAACGGCCAGACTATTACAGCGCATTTTATAAATTCTGGATACTGCGGGAAATAAGCCAGTACCTGATGCTGGGGTCTGCGGTTTTCCTGAGCGCGGTTATTCTCTATTTCTGCTTCAAAGGTATGGCCGATGAGCGCAGACAAAATGTGTCCCAGAGGAGACCGGTTCAAAAAACTGCATAACCATAGCTAATGAGTTAGAGAGTATACCCGGCTTGCCGCCGGTGATACTCTCTAACAAAAAAATGCTTTAGGGGCAGGATTCAATCCCGGCATTATCCCAAATTGATCCGTTACAAAGGCTGTTAATGATAGCAACTTATTCTGTTTATTCTTAGGCCATGTGCACTGATGCAAAGCAATGTCATGGAGGTATAATGGTATGTTATTTTCTATAGCTGGATGGAGCCTTTTCGACCGGCCGGTTTGCCCGGATTGCAGCTCACCGAACACCGCCACCGCCAGATTAGTCAAACTGGGTGCAGGGTTCGGGATAGGTGTAATAGCCTCTGTAATTTGTTATTTATTAGGTTTTTTTTATCCTCTGGGCCGGATGATGATTCCCTTCCTTATTATCTTTGGAATTATATTAAGCATTACCCCATGCCTAGGTAAATATTGTTGTCTAAGTTGTGACGCCTATTGGAATCCCGAAAACCCGAAGCTAATCTGGCGTCCAAGACCACCCGGGATTTAAACTGATACATTTATTTTTATATTTGTTTCGTCAGACCTTTTTTTGAAGATTTAATAGCGTCACTAAGACCTATAAACAGACTCTGCGCAATTCAGCTCTGCAACTGCTAAAAGAAAATATTGTATATAACCTAAGGAGGTTATCCTATGGATGAACCGAGAAGAGTCATGGATATCATGATTCCTCCAGACAGTTATCCCAGGCTGAGGCAGGATATAAACTTAGCGCAGGCCTGGAGCAATATGACTAGTTTTTACAAAGAACTGGATGAGACACCTCCTGCCGAAGAACGGATAGCCCTGGTCCATCATGAGGACGGGCGCCTTGCGGGCGTAATTACGCAGAAGGCTATTATGACGACTATTATCCCAGAAGTTCCGGAGTCGGTTGGCAGGCTGCTGGGCGGTTACCTGGAAGAAGGATGGGGTTTCTTCAGCTACCTTCTCAACCCCAACCTCAAGGTATCGGATTTTATGACACCCGCGGAAAAAGTAGCGGTAAAAAGCACTGATGTTATCTATAAAGAAATGCAAATCATGCTTAATAACAACATAAGCGCCTTTCCTGTAGTTAATGTCTGGGGAAAGGTAATAGGTGTGCTCCGCAGAGGTGATGTATTACATAGCCTGAGATTGAATTCTGCGTTTCACAAAATTGGTTTTTTAGGCTGCAACTGGGACCATTACGGCGTTTTTGGCAAATGACCAATTTGAACAGGAGTCAGGGGACGGTTCTCTGACTCACATCAATTGCTCATCCGCATCAGCAGGGAAATGCGCCGGTTGATCAAATTGCATGATTTCTTCCAGGTTGTCAAGCAAAAACTTTTTCCCGGATTCACCAAACAAAACCATCTCATATTCATTGCCGTTATAGTTTCTTTTCTCTGTTTCAATGCCGTAGTGACTTGATTTGGAATTCAGTATGGTTCTCTTTTTTCCGTCAGCTAACAACTGCTCACTTAAAATGCCCATTTTTTTAAGCTGCTTATTTATTTCAGCACCGGATAACTTTTTGCTTCTATTTAAATCAATCACTTTATTTACAGATCTTGCGAATTCATTGACGCCGATTTTACCCGGCGGTAACTTAACCCTGCTTTTTTCTTCAGCTGTGATAATAAAGTCTGAAGGTTTTTTTGTGTTTGTCCCCATTTTTCCTTCAATTGCCATATTTAAAACTTCCTGAACAAAATACAGGCACCTAATCATTCTTTGATCATTTAAAAAGCTGCTGCTCTCAATTTGCTCCCCATTCAAAGGATTGATGCCATTTGCCATTTTCCGCAGTATTTCTTTGGCCCTTATAAGTTTTTCTTTTTCCAAACTCATCATATCACCTCAATCATCTGGGATTATATTCCTTATTTTCTTCAAATAAAGACAGATTCCTGCACCGTTGGATGCGCAACCATATTTTCCAAGTCTAAAAATAAGACCGGAAATTCCGGTCTTATTAAATGTTTAATCAATTGTTTCAATAAGTAAAGGTAAACGCACCCATAATGGCCGCCACCGGCCTGGAATTAAGGTACGGGCTTTGCACCCAGGACTCCCAGAAGAAAAGGGCGCCGTTGGTGGGATCTGCCCCGCTCAAAGCCTCCCGGGCGGCGTTTTTTGCGGATTCGCTGGCCGGCCTGTCAATCATCCCGTTTAAAACAGGCTGAAATTGGCAGCTGCCGCTCTGGTCAATCTGATAAACAACCCCCCGGATGCTGTCCGGGAACAGGGGGCTCTTTACCCGGTTGAGCACAACAGCCCCGACTGCCACTTTGGTTTGATAATCCTGATTCTCAGCCTCGGCGGTGATTATGCGGGCCAGGATGTCGAATTCCAAGGCGGATATGTTTCCGGCACCGGATCCACGGCTGACCTCGGTAGACTGCGGGACCTCAATTATTTGTCCGGGATGGATTATGTCATCCTGGATGTTGTTGGCGGCTTTAAGTTTTTCAATGGTGGTGCCGTAGCGGATACTGATATCCCAAAGGGTGTCTCCGGGGATTACGGTGAGGCTGGCGGCCAGGGCCTGTCCGGCAAGTGAAAGGACAAAAAGCAGGGATACCGCTAAGGAGATTATCACCTTGCGGCAAGCGGAATAGTAGATTTTCATGTTCTCCCTCCTGAGGCCTCCGAGGTTAGTTGATGGGTTAGGGCTGAGGGTGCCCCTCCGCCTCATTATCCAGTTCACCTCCCGATAATTCGCGGATTCACCCCGTAGATTTTATCCCCCGTACCCCGGCTTGGCGCCGGGGATTCGGCCGATGTATTAAACGGACCCTTTTTCGGATCCGTTTGAATTATTATACCGGCCTGCCAACTATAAGGCCAAGCGGTAATATATGGCATCCGGGGGATGTATTGCGTTATTCACCGTCACCGTCATATACTTCAAGTGCCTCCTCGTTAAAGATCTCCAGCACCGGGGCAGCATGGCGGCTACCATTATTTTGGCGAATTCGTCCGGTTTGGGACATATCCTGCCTTGTCAATTCCTCTATCTTTAAAATCCTAGCGTCTCACGCGCCATTCTGCATCCTGGACTTTAAATTCCCCTGCCTGGCCATACGACTTCTCCGCCCGGTAGGAACTGCGGACCAGCGGGCCTGATTCCACAACACGGAAACCTATGCGCAGTCCTTCTTCCCTGTACCACTCAAATTCCCGGGGGTGAACATACTCGCTGACGGGAATATTGTTTTCGGAGGGAGCCATGTACTGCCCCAGGGTAACCATCTCGCACCCGGCCAGGTGGAGGTCTTCCAGCACCCCCAGCACCTCCCCCCTGGTCTCCCCCAAGCCCAACATCAACCCTGACTTGGTTTTCAGCCCCTCCCGGGCCGCATGGCGCAAAACTTCAAGGGACCTTTTATAATCGGCCCCGGCCCTGACTCCCCGGAAAAGACGCGGCACCGTTTCTATATTGTGATTGAACACGTCGGGGCCGGCATCGATGACTTTTGCAAGGGCCTCTGGCTTTCCGTTAAAATCGGGCACCAGCACTTCCACCCGGGCACCGGGCAGACGTCGCCGCACAGCGGCGATGCACGAGGCAAAATGAGCGGCTCCCCCGTCTGGCAAATCATCCCGGCACACTGAAGTAACCACTATATAGTCCAGCTTAAGGCGCTCCGCGGCCCGGGCCAGCCGTTCGGGCTCCCCCGGGTCGGGCTGCAGGGGGCGCCCCCCGGGCACGGAACAGTAAGCGCAGCGCCGGGTGCAGTAGTCCCCCAGGATCATAAAGGTGGCCGTTCCCGACGAAAAGCATTCACCCAGATTGGGGCACTGGGCGCTGTTGCATACCGTCTGCAGCCCCTCTTTTTCCACAATATCCCATACCCAGAAGAATTCCTGGAAGGGCGGGGCCTCGGCGCTGATCCAGGGGGCTTCCCCAAACCCCCACCGGAGGTCCCGGCCGAGGGCCGCAGCCGTTTCCAGCACCAGCGTAGCCAACACCTTTTCAGGGTTTAACCTGCCCCCCAGAACCCTTTCCATGCTGGTCACCCCCCTGTCGGTGATCCCGCAGGGAGTAAAAAGACTGAAAAAGGAAAGATCGGTGGAAACGTTCAAAGCCACGCCGTGACTGGTAACCCCGTCCCGGTAGGCCAGCCCCAGGGCCGCGATTTTATCACCCCGGTACCAGACCCCGGGATTTTGGGGATCGCGGCCCCCGCCGATGTTGTAACGGCCCAGGGCATTTATTACCGCCTGCTCCAGCACACTAACAAGGCCGAATATTTCCGACCGGGGCAGCTTAAAAATTGGGTACATTACCACCTGGCCGGGTCCATGGAATGTTCCCTGCCCTCCGCGGTCCACATGGTGGACCGCTACCCCTTTCCGGGCCAGGGCGCCGGGTGTCAGGAGCAGCGTCTCCTGGCCTCCCCCCCGGCCAAAGGTGATGGTGGGAGGATGCTCGGTCACCAGGATAAGGTCAGGCACTTCATCCCGCCGCCGGGCGCCGGCCAGTTTCTGCTGCAGGCGCCAGGCGCTTCCGTAATCAAGGCGGCCCAGCCGCAGGGCGATTATGCGGTTGGCGGACATGGTTTTCCTCCCGTCTGTATACCTATTTGGCAAATGTCTTGATGCAGTCCTGGACCAGCGCCGCCGTGTACGCCATGGCCGCGCCGCCCCCGAAGAACACGGCCACACCGGCGGCCTCCAGAATCTGCTCGGGGGTTGCCCCCGCCTGCAAGGCCTTGTACACGTGAGCGGTAATACAGTACTCGCACTTCATGTAAACAGACAGGGCCACTGCGATTAACTCTTTGTTCAGCAGGGAAATCTCTCCGTCTTCAAAAAACACCCTTTCGGCCAGGGCGGAAAAGCCCATAACGAGGTCGGGCGAGGTTTCCAGAAGGCCGTCCATGCCTTTCGAGAACTTGTCATAGATTTGCCGGGGATCTTTATGTCCGCCGACAACGGGAGGCTGCACAGAGGGAATATTTTCTTTAAAATCGAACAGCCCGTACGGGTTTTCGATCAATTTTTTTATACTTTGCAGAAACTGCGCCGCCGGCGCCCCGTCCATCACCCGGTGGTCAAAGGTAAGGCCCAGATTCATTGTCGGGCGTATCTCCACCTGGCCGCCCACCACCACCGGGCGCTCCACAATCCTCCCCACACCCAGAATGGCCACCTGGGGCGGGTTAATGATCGGGGTAAAGCCGTCCAGCCCGAACATACCCACATTGGTGATGGTGAAGGTGCCTCCGGTGACATCGTCCATCGAAAGGGCGCCCTGGCGGGCGCTTTCAATCAGGCGGGAAGTGGCGGCCGCGATCTCTTTCAGTGAAAGGGTATCGGCCCGGTGCACCACCGGCACGATGAGCCCGTCCTCTACGGCAACAGCGACCCCAACGTTTACGTCATCCGGAATTACAATCTCGTCCTCAGCCACCGTGGCGTTGAGCAGGGGGTGGCTTCGAAGGGCAAGGGCCACAATTTTTACAAGAATATCCGTATACGTAAGATTGAATACTTCCTTCAGACGCCGCCTGAATTCCACCAGCCCGGTGGCGTCGGCCTCGCTGGAAGCGGTAACCTGGGCCATGCTCTGCAGACTGTCCATCATGTTGTCTGCTATCTCACGTCTCAGCCCGGTAAAGGGAATGCGTTTGGTAACGGACCGCTCAGACATGCTTTTCGCCTGCTCAACCACCCGCAGTATATCCTCCCCGTTGATGAGGCCGCCGGAACCGGTCCCTTCAACCACTGACAAGTCTATACCGTTTTCCCTGGCCAGTCGCCGGGCAATCGGAGTAGCCATAACCTGTACGGACCCGGAAGTCCTACCGCTCCCGGAAGGCTTGCCGCCGCCCACCATTTCCGCCGGTCCTGAATCCGCCTGCAGCGGGACATTATCACTTTCATTTTCCAAAATATAGCCTATTGGCCTGCCTACAGGCACGACCTGGCCGGGGCGGGCCACGGTGTTCAGGATCCCGCCGGCGGCGGCCTTCACTTCAAAAGTGACTTTCTTACTCATTACCAGTGCAACGGCGTCACCCTTACCGATTTTTTCACCGTCATTTTTCAGCCACTTGACCAGCTTCCCCTCAACCATCGCGGCATTCATCTTGGGCATTATAATTTCTGTAGCCATACTAAACCTCCTGCACAGGCAGGGAGGGAATTCCCCCCCCCGCCGGCCTTTTAAGCGTGTTAACTCCGTCTTAGTCCTTCAGCGCAGCCTCCACCGCCGCCACTATCTTGTCCACGGATGGCAGTGAGGCCTGCTCCAGGGTTCTGGTCCCGAGAGGAACATGCTCGGCGCCCACTCTCTGGACTGGAGCCTTCAGGTAGTAGAATGCCTCCTCTACGATCCGCATCCCTATTTCAGCGGTTATGGAGCAAACCTTTTTATCCTCATCAACCAGCACCACCCGGCCCGTCTTCTTCGCCGAGCTAAGAACGGTTTCCAGGTCAAAGGGCTCGATGGTCCTGGGGTCGATGACCTCCAGGCTGATTCCCCTTGCTGCAAGCTGTTCGGCCGCCTGCATGGCAAGGGAGACCATGTACCCGGTGGCCACTACGGTTGCGTCGCGGCCTTCCCTCCGGATAACCGCCTTGCCGAAGGGTATGGTGTAGTCCTCGTCCGGCACCTCCCCTTTGACTCCCAGCAAAAGGGCGTGAATAAGGTAGACTACCGGGTTGTCATCGCGAATGGCCATCTTCAGAAGCCCCTTGGCGTCATAGGCGGTGGTGGGGACTACAATCTTAAGCCCCGGTGTGTGCTTAAAAAATGCCAGGTCGGCCCCGGTGTGCTCCGGCCCCCACATGGTATAGCCGCCCATTACGGACATATAAACAATGGGCAATTTCATGCCCCCGTCGCGGTTATGGGTATAGCCCCACCAAGCGGCCATTTTACAAACCTCGGTATGACAGGGGCTGAAAAAGTCCATGATCATCATGTCGGCCACCGGGCGGTAGCCGGCCAGGGCCGCACCCACGCAAGACCCGGCGATGGCGGTCTCGGAAATGGGAGTGTCCATCACCCGGTCAGGCCCCAATTCCTGAAAGAGGCCGGTGGTAACCCCAAAGGCCCCCCCGCGGATGCTCTCCCCCAAAATGTATACCCTCTCGTCGAGCAGCATTTCTTCCTTCAGCGCGCTGTTCACAGCCTGTGCAAGAGCTATTTCAGCCATTTTGGCACCTCCTTTTTAAACATAAAGGCCGTCTAAGAGTGTGTCGGGGTCAGGCAACGGGCTTTCGTCGGCAAATTTTTCCGCGGCATCCATTTCAGCCTCGGCTTCCCTCTGGATGGCCTCCACCGTGTCAGTTGTCAAAATCCCCTGTTTTAACAGCCTTTCGCGAAAAAGGACAATGGGGTCGCGGGCCGCTTCCCGCTCAATCTCCTCCTGAGAGCGGATTTCAGCGCCACTGTAGTCGGGAGTGCCCGCAAAGTGGGGTTGAACACGGTAAGTCTTGCACTCCACCAAAGTCGGCCCCTCGCCGCGGCGCGCGCGCTCCGTAGCCTCATTAACGGCCTCGTAAACAGCCATTACATCCTGACCGTCCACCACTATCCCCGGCATGCCGTAGGAACCTGCCAAACCTGCAATATCTTTTATCGGGAAGCTGTCGCTGACATGGACGAACATTCCGTACTGGTTGTTCTCACAAAGCCAGATTACCGGCAGCTTCCAGTTGGCCGACATCAAAAAGGCCTCGTGCAGGGGCCCCCGGTTGGCGGTGCCGTCTCCGAAAAAGCACAGCGCCACCTGCCCCCTGCCGCCTTTCTTGAAGCCGATACCCAGTCCAGCCGCCACAGAAAAGGCGCTGCCCAGTATTCCGCTGAATCCCACGATGCCCTTTGACACATCCACGCAGTGATAGCCGGTCCGCCCGCCGCAGCAACCGGTGCTTTTACCAAAATGCTCCGCCAGGAAGAGCTTGGGGTCGAGGCCCTTTCCCACCACCTGGGCGGGAAAGCGGTGCGTGTGGATAATATAGTCGTCATCCTTCAAACAATTGGTTGCTCCAATACCAACGGCTTCCTGGCCGTATCCAGAGTGGTAAAAATTGGCCATTTTACCGGTCTGCAGTGCTCTGGACGCAATCACGTCAAGAACCCGGGACCTTACCATGTTACGGTAAAGACAAATCACCTGCTCACTCGATATAAACATCTTCATTCACCTCCGAGGTTAGTGTTTTTGAAGAGCTTATCAACTCTTCCCAAAATACCACGCCGCGCAGCCTCCTGAACAGCGGCGCCGATGTCCACCACCCGGGGGCCATCCGGGTTGAATGACAGCATCCACACATCGCCCCCTCCCACTTCCACCTCCCGTTCTCCATCCAAGGCTATGACACAGCTATGGCGGGCGAAAACAACCTCCTCGCCCGGCCCCAGGATTTGGACGCCCCTTACGGGAACCTGGACAACCAGCCCTGGCGCCAGCGGGGCCAGAATGGAGGCACCCCCTTCTCCCAATTCCAGCAGCAGCGCCCCACCGTCCGGTGGGCCCGGCGACTGGGGCCAACAATACCCGGCCAGGGAGGAAAGCCCTATCCCGGTGGGGGAAACCCAGGCCACGGCCAGGCGGGAAAGCCGGGAGGGGTCCCATATGGCGCGGGAGGCAGTGAAAAAGCTCTCGTGCACAGCGGCGTCGATGAGGGCAATATCCCTTTTCCCATCTTCCTCCCGCCTTAAATCAAGCCGCGGGCGCCTTTTGATGGAAATTTCCGGCTCCACCAGCCCCCGTGCCACCAAGGCTGCCGCCATTCCGGCCACGGTCCCTTCCACCAGTCCAGGAAAAACGTTGTTGGTCCCCGTGGAAATTGCTGTCAGGGGCACCTGCCCGCAGGCCTTGGCCACCACCCTATTGGTACCGTCTCCGCCAAGGGTGACAATACAGCCTACGCCGGACTGCCGCATAAGGGAGGCGGCATTGAGGGAATCCCTGTCGCTGTTGAGAGCTTGCATACAAAGGGGCTCCACGGCAAGGTCCAGCCGGAGCCCCTGAACAGCCTGGGGAACTATTCCGAAGTATTCCGGCATGTACAGCACCCTCTCCACACCCAAGGCATTAAGGCCGGTTAATACACGGCGAACGATGTTAATCTTCTCCCGGTTGTCAAAGACCGACCCGTAAGCAACCAGGCGACGGATGTCCTTGCCCGAGGCGGGGTTGGCTATGATGCCGACAGTAGTCAATTACCGTTCCTCTCCTTCCCTATTCCACCCGCGCCAACGGCGGTGGCTCCACCACGGCGTCTTCGGCAGTGTCCCCGGGCCGGCGCCATCAGTCCGGGGGCAGGGCTAAACCGGCAAGTTAAATCAAAACATCTGGCCAGGGCTAACCAGTATTTTGATATTCTCTTCCTTTCTGTTTACCAGTTCTTTGAAGCCTTTTTCCACTATATCGTCCAGCCTAATCTTTTTGGTAATCATTGAAATTTATACTGCTTTCCTTCTCAAAAAGTCCGAGAATTACTGTCTTCCCTCCTTTCCTGGTCAAATTCACGGCCATGGGGGCGGTTTTTTCGTTGCCTATGCATTAAACACATCTTCAAGCCCGGGGTCAAAAACTGCCGTTGCTCCTAACTGACGGGCATATTCCTTGCGCTTCTCAGTCATCTCTATAACAAAAATTTTGCTTGCCCCGGCAGTACGGGCTGATTGCAGGGCCGCCAGCCCTATCGGGCCCGCTCCCAGAATCACCACTGTATCGCCCTGAATCACCGGGGCCTGGCGAACACCGTGGGATCCGACAGCAAGTGGTTCGACCAGCGCCCCGGCTTCGCTGGAGACATTGTCCGGCAACTTGTAAAGGCCAAAATCCGGCACGTTGACATATTCCGCAAAGCCGCCATGGGCCATCAGGCCCACAATTGCCAGTTTTTCACAGAAGGTATGCTGATAACGCATACAGTAGTAACATTCTCCGCATACCACCATGCAGTTGGAAACCACCCTGTCCCCCACCGCTACATTGGTGACCCCGGGGCCTGTTTCAACAACCTCGCCGGAAAACTCATGGCCCGGGATAACGGGAGCTTTAATCCCCGTTATGGGGTGAGCCTCATTTACAGGGATAAAAATTGGGCCGGCAAGTATTCGTGAAGGTCCGAACCACAGATTCCACACCAGTGCACTTTGATTTTTACCTGCCCTGCCCCGGGGGGTGGTGGTTCTTCTACATCCAGCACCCTAATGTCCTTTTTTCCATGCCATAAGGCAGCTTTCACGGCTATCACTCCTTCTTTTTAAAACCATTGTGTTTTTAGGAATTCATTCTGGTCTATGGAAGGCCGCGCACTGTTATAATTATCCCAAACCCCCTTTATACCGGCCATAAGGAGAAAGGACCATTTATAACGGCCCTTTCTCATACTTTAGTGTGATTTGTCAGCCAGCCGCAATAAGCCCGCCTTTAAAAGTTGAACAGGGAGTCCAGGTCTCCGTCCTTTACATCAAATTTGGTGTTGTGGGGCGGCAATTTCTCCATCCGGAAGAATTCCGGCAGTCGGTCGTCCGCGCCGGTAAAGCCGGCCTGCCTGTTAAATTCCCTTTCCACCCCGAGAATCTGCCGGCCCATGGCCATAAAATAATCAGCTGTCATCTCTATCCCGTACAGGGCGCTGATCATGTCCAATACGGCAGGCAAACCTTCGGGGTTGTCAGTCATCGGGAAGGACACAAACAGGCACAGCCCGGTGGAGTCAATGGCGGCGGTGGCTATTTGCAAATTCCTGGAGAGATCCACCTGGCCGTCGGTCAGCAGCGGGTCGACCCTGCCCCCGACGTTAAGTATATTGGCAGAGACGGCATACCCGGCCGTGTGGTCGGCTCCCATGGGCGACGTGGCGTAGGTAACCCCGTTTCCCTTGCACGACCTGGGGTCATAGGCCGGAATGCCCTGTCCCTTGACGACTGGGACCCTGGTAACCCCGTATACCTTCCCGGCAATGGCGGATCCCCCGCCGATAACGCGGCCCAGGGGAGTGCCCCTGCCCACCTCCTCCAGTGCCTTTATCGCCGCCATGCCGTCACCGAAGGCAATCACCCCGGCCTCCATCAGCACTCCCAGAGCACAGCCGGTCTCAATAGGGTTATCCAGAAGCATTTTGGAGAATCTTTTTGCGGCTGCCCTGAATTTTTCGTTATTTCTGACGGGAACATCGAAGGTGCCGGGGCTGTCAACCACAATGGCCTTTATCCTCTTGGACCCCATGACCGCCCCCAGGCCGCCCCGGCCCGCATATCGGCTGCTATTTCCTTCGCCGTCGTTATTGGTTATTCCGGCGCCCGGCATACACATTTCACCGGCCTGCCCGATGGTAATTACGCCCACCTTGGAGCCATATCGCTCCCTGCAGGCGGCAGTCACCTGGTAGGTGCCCTTTCCGGCCAGGTCGTTGGCGTTAAACATTTCTACCCCGCCCGGAGTGATTCTGACGCAGTACCAGTCATTTCCCCCGGGCTTACCTTCCAGTATGACGGCCTTTATGCCCAGGCAGGCAAGTTTCTGCGAAGAAATTCCCCCGGCGTTGGACTCTTTGATGCCGCCAGTGAGGGGGCTCTTCCCGCCCACCGAAAAACGTCCCGAGGACGGGGCGCTGGTACCCGAAAGAAGGCCCGGCGCGATAATTATTTTATTTAACGGGCCCAGTGGGTCGCAGGTGGCCGGCACCTCGTCCAGCACCAGCCGGGAAGTCAACCCCCTCCCCCCTAGGGTCAGATACCTCTCCGGCACTTCCTCAAAGAGTGCGGATACCTTAGTCATGTTTATTCGCAGAAATTTAGACATTTCTTTACCTCCTCGTCGATTCCGGCAAATAAAAAAGGGGCTTTCGCCCTTCGGACGGTATAGACGTCCTACCCCTACTAAAGCAAGGGGGACGTCTTGGAACCCCCGTGCTTTGGAAATTATGTACAGAATTTCTTTGGGGCATAATTTCCTAAGTCTTGTTGAAAGCGATGAATAAACTCGTATATTCATCCCCTTTTTTAACAGGCTTAGTTCAAATAACGCAATCAGCTGGCGCTTCCCCCGTTATCAACGGGCAGGGCGATGCCGTTTATCAGGGACGCTTCGTCACTTGCCAGAAAGACCGCAGCGGCGGCAACTTCCTCCACCTCACCCAGGCGATGCTGCAGCCCGGCTATAATATCGTCAATGGGGTAGCCCAGCCCCCTGTATACATCCATAAAGCGGCTGAGCATTCCGGTTTTTATCTGGCCCGGGCAGATTGCGTTGACCCTGATGTTGGCGGCTCTGTACTCCAGCGCCATGGCACGGGTCAGCTGCAATACCCCGCCCTTGGCCGCACAGTAGGATCCCAAAAGGGGAAATCCCACCAAGGCACCCAAAGACGCCAGATTGACTATGCTTCCTTTCCCCTGGGCCAGCATTTGCCTTACCGTGTGCTTGGACAGGAGAAACACACCCTTTAAAACCACATTCATGACCCTGTCCCATTCTTCCACTGTCAGTTCGTGAGTGGGCTTGACCAGCTCGGTCCCTGCATTGTTTACCAGGATGTCTATTTTCCCATAGGTGTCAACAGTGAATCTGACCATTTTTTCAGCATCGGCCTCGCTTGAAACGTCGCCCGGTATAAATGAAGCCATCCCGCCTTTTTGCAAAATGCCTTCTGTTACGGCCAATCCCGTTTCAGGGTTTATGTCGTTGACCACGACCTTTGCCCCTTCTCTGGCAAACGACTCCGCAATACCTTTTCCTATTCCGCTACCTGCCCCCGTCACCAGTGCCGCTTTTTCCCTCAGCCGCATTTTACCCCCCCTGACTTCTCTTGTTTCGGATAATTTTATCCCGGGAGATGTCCGTGCGCATCGGTAAAAAGAATCAATATACAGCCCTTCCGTAATACTTTAGTATGATATTTCAGCCGTTCCCTTGTCATCCGTCAGGCTCCTGTGAGAAAATACAGATAGAGTATAGTGCTAGTCAAATAATTTTTTGAAAGTTCAGAAATTAAAAACAACGCTGTGGGATAACCATGAAATTTAAAAAAACCGGCGCAGTTTTGAGCCCACAACAGGTTCCCATTACTTTTCTTTTTTCCTTATATGTTTTTTTGAGAGGAGAAAATGAAATGACCGGTGTAGACACATCGAAGATACTGCGATTTCTCGACGAAACAATAGTGGGGCCGGAAAAATACCACCAGCAGATTCTTGTTTCCCTGGCCCGGATATTCGGTTATAGAAAATCCGTTATCTGGAAGGGTGTCGACTACCAGGGGAATCTTTTCGAGCCATTCATTCTGAATATTGATGAAAAACTGTTTGTGAGCTATCTTGACTATTACTACAAAAGGGACATGTTTCACCCTATTCACTCGCTGGATATGGCTCATAAAAAGAAGGTGCTGTATATAACCGATATAATGACCCTGGGCGAGTATGAAGAGTCCGAGATTTATCAGGATTTATGCCGGAAATACAATATTTATCATAATATCGCCACATACTTTTTTGACGGCAACAGGCTGTTGGGGGCCATGTCAGTGTTGCGGCCCAAAAATGAAAAGGGCTTCACCGGTACCGACGCCAAAACCCTTGAGGTGATTTCCAGGCATGTTTCAAAAACCCTGGCCGCACATAATGCAATCAATAATTTAGACTATCAGAGAAGAATTTTCGAAAACTATTCGAATCATTCCCCCATTGGAATGATAATAATTGACCAGTCACTTTATATACATTACTTTAATCCCGCGGCAAGGGAAATCTGTGCCGAATTGGCAATTAAAGACAGGTGGGTAAATTATGTTGAGCAATTTGTAAGGCAATTGTTGCAAAACAGCCCTCACACCTGGCAGTCCGGCCTGATTAAAACAATGCTTTCTCCCGCGCTAAAACGGTTCACCGTACATATTGTGCCGTCCTTCGAGCGCAAACATACCGATAAAGAGCTGTATTCCATTTACCTCATCCCCGACGGCATGTCCTCGGTCCTGAATCTGCTTGATCGGAATTACAATGAATACAATTTAACCTCAAGGGAGCGGGAAATACTGGAACTAGTGACCAGGGGCTTCAGCAACCGGGAGATTGCCGATTATTTTTACATTAGCCTCTGCACCGTCAAAACCCACCTTCAGAACATCTTTAAAAAGACGGGCGTGGCAAACAGAACAAGCCTTTGCAACAAAGTCAGAAACTGAGCTTTTTTATCCGGAAGTTTTAATAATATGGGCATTCGTTCTCTCTGGTGTACCGTAAGCCGACTCTCAGGAGATTATCTTCAGCAGTTCCAAAGGGTTTTCTATAATAATCTTGGCCCCGTTTGTCTCAAGCTCTTTTGCAGTCCGGAACCCCCACAGTACCCCCACCGGGTAAGCATGAGATTGATGAAGGTGTGGTTTTCTGGGGATATGAAGAGAGAGGCGAGTTAGTAGGTGTGATGGGCGTTCAGGATGTGCTGGATGTAACACTTGTAAGGCATGCCTATGTCCGTACGGAGAAGCGCAACAGTGGCATAGGGGGTAAATTGCTTTCTTTTTTATACAGTGGCATATCCCGCCCGGTTTTGATAGGCACCTGGGCCGATGCTGTCTGGGCAATCAGTTTTTATGAAAAACACGGCTTTAAGCTGGTTTCCCCCGAGGAGAAAAATCGACTGCTGAAAAAGTACTGGTCTGTGCCGG
Organism: Bacillota bacterium; assembly: GCA_049323915.1. Classification (GTDB taxonomy): domain Bacteria; phylum Bacillota; class Desulfotomaculia; order Desulfotomaculales; family Desulfocucumaceae; genus BRHc4a. Next base: position 83,512 of record JBMOPC010000024.1, on the reverse strand, counting down.
AAAGGCAGATCGAGACTTCTGTAGTGCTTGCGGATGGGAAATATTATAGCGGGAGCTGATAAAATGCCTTATTTTGAATATGGCTTCAGCCGTCCAACAGCATGGTTACCCTGGCCGGCCCCGGTGCATTCTTTTTCTTCCTGTCAAAAAGTGATTGACTTTGACGTTAGGTTTTAAGCAAAACCTGATTGAGGATAACGAGAAAATGTACGGCAAAGAGATTCGTAAGAAGTATGGCGACGATACTGTTGACAAGTCTAATGAAAAGCTGAAGAACATGACACAAGAAGACTGTGATGAGGCGGCCCTGGCTGAACAGCTCCAGCAGCGATACCTCGTAATAAGCCGTCCGCAGGACCCGTTCCACAGCCAGATCGCCATAACGGGCAGAGTGGCGCATTTAAATTTCAGCCGGGGACTTAATCAAACGCAGCCGCTCGACCAAGGGCAGCATAACCGGCTTCAAGCCCGCCAGCACCTGTCAGATTTCCAGAGGCAACGACGGCTACACTCCGATGGCCGGGTTGTTGCCTGTAAGCTCCATAAGCCGGTTTCTTTTGCTCGTTTACTCGCTGAACTATGTGGTATGTAATAAATTCTCCCTTTTCCCTTGCCTGCCTTGGCATTTTCTTACCCCCAGCACCTATGCAATAATTTTTTAGCTAGCAAGGCAAGAGCCGTCCCTACTTGCCTACTACTTGCCAAAAAAGGAATTTAAAGAGATTGCTTTTTTACAATTCCATATACTACACCAATAATCCGAGCCTGTTCGCTTCTGATTGGAATAGGCTCATATTTGTCGTTTTCAGACATCAATAGAATCGTATCACCCATCTTGACATATCTTTTCAAAGTGACATCCTCGTCTAGTGAAACAGCTACTATGTTTCTGTTGTTGGCAGAATCCTGCTTTTTAATTACAACGAAGTCACCGTCTTCGATCTTTACTCCCTGCATACTGTCGCCTTTTACTTTCAACATAAATAATTCATCACTGCTGCTATACCAATCCATAGGAAGGAAAAAATTATCCTCAATATTTGAATTCATGTAAATGGGCATCCCAGCTGCAATATTTCCATATACCTTTATCTCACGAGTCTGCTCTGGTGTAAAATATTTCCTCAACGAGTCTTCTGTTATTTCTATTTCGTTCTTATTTTTCATATCCCTTTCAATAATGCATGTTCGGTCGTGTTTTATGTCTATATATTGAAAAGTTTCAAAACTAGATGGCAGCATATACGAATTAAAAACAGGAATGTCGTCAATAGTCTCAAATTCGCTATTTATTACAATTAACTCGCGTCCGTTTGTAACCACACCATAGCTACATGTTTTTTCGTTGCTCATATAGCTTTTAAGTTGTTTTAGGCCGCTTTTAATATCTTTGCCAAACGCTTTGATTTCAACAAAAATAAAGGGTGATTGTATACCTTTGTTTTTATATATACAAACCGCTATATCCACTGAACCAGCTCTAGAGAAGAAGTTAACTGGATACTCAACGTGTAAGAGTTTGCTGGGAAATTTATAAGTGTCAACAAGTTCCCGCAAAAACCATTGCCTAATTTTTTCCTCACTTGAAAATATGTTAAAAATCTTGTCTTTGAAGCAAAAATCATCAACATCTATGTCATAAAAGGTGCGAATGTGGCTTCGTGCAGATATTTTCAAGAACTTAGGATTAATTTCGCTTAAGAACTGTGAAGGTACTTTGCTGGAAGTCATATATAAAAGTTCGTTAGCTCGTGTCATCCCGACATAAAGAAGTTTTCTGTCGGTAGTAATTTGTACCTGTTGGTCTTCGGGCTCCTGGTAGGTGATATAGGGTATTATGTTTTGGTTTAAGCCAATTATAAAGACTACCTTAAATTCTAATCCCTTAATGGAATGGATTGTTAATAGTTTAACGGAAATATCATTAAAATTTAATTCGTCTTTATTCACTATGGTGGATATCATTCCATGTTTGTCAAAGAATTCTTTTATTGCTTTTAGTTGGTTTTTGTTTTTTGCAACTACTGCAATATCTTTCAATTCATACTTGTCCAAAAGATAATCATTAATTTCATCAATAATGAAGTCAGCTTCATGAGAAGGGCTAGAGAACATTCTATAGATAGGATAAGTTCCCTGCTTATCTATTAGGGAGGGGGCTACAAAATTTTCATCATCAAAGATGATTGGATCGTTTTCTATTAAACTGTAGGCTGCTTGAGAAATCTGAGTTGTCGTCCTATAGTTTTTACTTAATGAATTGCTCTTCCCAGTCATATCAAAGCCGATGCTCGTAAATGTTCTTCCTTTTACAAGCCATGAGTGCGGATAAATGCTTTGAGCAGTATCACATACAAACATGATACTGGAATAATCCTTATGTTGATATAGGCATGAGATAAATTCAAGCTGAACTCTAGTAAGGTCTTGGCTTTCATCTACAATTATGTGAGTGTATTTCTTTTCTACGTGTTCCCTTGCCTCCATTAATGCAAGAATAGCAGCATCTTTAATGTCAAGCAATCCTTGTTCTTCTAGTTTTTTGGTGTAATATACCATCAAATCAAAAATCGCTTTTCTAGTCTTTGAGTTCTTCAAAAGTTTTTGTGGGCCGCCTTCAGGGTTATTTTTATTCATTCTGCCTAGTCTGTCGGCATTTTGATATTCCTCAAGCTCCATGTAGTTGCAGGATTTAATCCAGTCAATTTCGTCAAGTAAAAAGGGGGAATATTTTTGTTCAAGAATATGTACATCAGGATAGGTTTTTTTCAGTTCAAGTATACATGTCAGGATTAACTGATATCTTATATTCTTGTCGGTTGTTATGTCTAGTTTAATGTTGTGCTTTTTCTTGTACTTAGCGAAATATCTATAGATTAAGCTATCTACAGTTTCGATTCTTACTCTATCCTTATTGGCATTGATGAGGTCTGAGAATTCTATCTTATCTTCATCTTCAATTTTTTCATATAGGTATTTTATGTAATTACTTAGTGTTCTGTTAAAAGTAAGCATAAGTATAGCATCATCTTTTTGGCAGTAGTGTTTTAGAAGAAACGGTATTCTATAGACTGATACGGTGGTTTTTCCAGAACCAGCCACTCCTCTAATAATCGAGTGACCTGAAGGTTTTGAGGTAATAATCTTTCTCTGTTCAATGTTGAGCTGCATTCCACTACCCCTCCTATAAAGTAAAATGATGCTCAATGGTTATAATTTTAATCCCGTCTAAACAGCCGCATACTTCTCGAATTAATTAATCTGCAAAGACTACCCACACCACAATAATCTTAGATATATTTTCATATTAATCCGGTAGCTATCCAGGGAAGACTGGGTTGTGAGGTGATAACCCTGCAGTTCGATTTCTATTACCAGTCAACTCCGGAAGAGTACCCAAGACCGGCAGTGTATTCTCTTTTCCCCCGGTCCGAGGGTTGTTTATACTCTGATTGCCGGATGCCCGTATCGTCAAGGCCCCCTGACTTTATGCCCGGAATGCAATTAACACCAGGTTTTCAGGCCGGGTTTTAATACTGCGGTACAACTGCAGGTATTGTGGCCACACTTTTTCCTACCTGCCGTCCTTTTTCTCACCGCATTTCCAGTACAACCTGGAAATTATTTTTTCGGCCTTCTATGTCACTTTTTTAAATGCTACCCTTCCTACAAGTTGGGACGTTTCTAGCCTTGCCTGAATGCCCTGGAATTATATTCCTTATTTTCTTCAAATAATGACATGTTCCTGCTCTTAACAGAAATAAAAATTACAAAAAAAACCACCCGCCCGGAATAGTTGCCGGAAAACGGGTGGTTTTGTTCCTTGCTTTTATAAGTCTCTCTGTGCCCTCTGTGTTCTCTGTGGCTTAACAAGACAGTAGTAGAGAGCTTGAAAACGCCTGCCTGAGTCAGAGGAACCGTCCCCTTGACTCACAACCGGAGGTATTACCCCAAAGCCACCTACTCCACCGTCACACTCTTAGCCAAATTCCTCGGCTGGTCCACGTCGCAGCCCCTTGCCACGGCCATGCGGTAGGCCAGGAGCTGGAGGGGGACCACGGCGAGGACCGGGGCGAGCAGCGGGTGGGTGCTGGGGATTTCCAGCACGTGGTCCGCCACTTTTTCGATGTCCTTTATGCCGGACATGGCCAGGGCCATTACCTTGGCGTCCCGGGCCTTTACCTCCTTGATGTTGCTGACCATTTTTTCAAAGAGTTCCTGCTGGGTGGCCAGGGCTATCACCGGCACATCCTCCACTATGAGGGCCAGGGTGCCGTGCTTAAGCTCGCCGGCGGCGTAGGCCTCGGCGTGGATGTAGGATATCTCCTTGAGCTTAAGCGCCCCTTCCATGGCCACGGTGTGGTCCAGTCCGCGGCCGATGAAGAATGTGCTCCGGCTGCCGTTGTAGA
>JBMOPC010000024.1:0-79093 GCA_049323915.1 Bacillota bacterium | reverse complement strand
TCTTGCAATTGTCCAGTATTACCCTGACCTTGTCGCTGAGCTTCCTCATCTCCTTTATGATGGCCCGCCGGTCGGCAGCCGGGACTGTTCCCCGGACTTGGGCCAGGTAGAGGCCGATGAGGTACATGCAGACAAGCTGGGTGGTGTAGGCCTTGGTGGAGGCCACGGCTATCTCGGGGCCGGCCCAGGTGTAGATCACGTCGTCTGCCTCCCGTGCTATGGAGCTGTCCACAACGTTGGTCACCGCTATTACCCGGGCGCCCTTCCTCCTGGACTCCCTGAGGGCTGCCAGCGTGTCGGCTGTCTCACCGGACTGGCTCACCACTATCACCAGCGACCTGTCGTCCACCAGGGGGTTGCGGTAGCGGAACTCCGAGGCGATGTCTATTTCCACCGGGACCCGGACCAGCCTTTCGATGACGTGTTTGCCCACCAGTCCGGCGTGGTAGGCGGTGCCGCAGGCCGTGATAAAAATCTTGTTTATACTGCGGACATGGTCTTCGGTCATTTTTATCTCGCTTAAAACCACGTTTTCCCCGCCGGAGTCCAGCCGCCCGCTCAGTGTATCCTTGAGGCACTTGGGCTGCTCGTTTATTTCCTTCAGCATGAAGTGGTCGTAGCCGCCCTTTTCGGCCTGGGCCGCCTCCCACTTTACCTCGAACACGTTCTTTTCCACCGGTCTGCCGTGGTGGTCGATGACCCTGACCCCGCCGGCGGTGAGGTCGGCTATTTCCCCGTCCTCCAGTATATAGATCCTGCGGGTGTGGCAAAGCAGCGCCGGTATATCCGAGGCCAGGAAGTTTTCCCCGTCCCCCAGCCCCACCACCAGCGGACTGTCCTGGCGGGCGGCCACAATGCGCCCCGGCTCGTCCAGGGAGATCACCACCATGGCGTAGGATCCCTCCAGCTTTTTGGTGGCCTGAAGCACCGTATCCACCAGGTCTCCCATGTAGAATTCCTCTATCAGGTGCGGGAGCACCTCGGTGTCTGTTTCGGAGCGGAACTTGTGGCCCTTTGATATGAGCCATTCCTTCAGGGTAATGTAGTTTTCAATTATTCCGTTGTGCACCACGGCAAACCTGCCCTGGCAGTCGGTGTGAGGGTGGGCGTTGATGTCCGAGGGGCGGCCGTGGGTGGCCCAGCGGGTGTGTCCGATGCCGGCGGTGGAGTAAAATTCCTGCCCCGCCAGCTCATTTCTCAGCGCGTCGAGCTTTCCCACACGCTTGAACACCTTTATTTTGCTGTCTTCCAGAAGGGCTATGCCCGATGAGTCATAACCTCTATACTCAAGCTTTTTAAGCCCGCCCAGCAGTATAGGAGTGGCCTGATTGAGGCCGATGTAGCCGACTATTCCGCACATTTTTTCTTCCTCCCGTATTCCCCTTAAGGGTGTGATTAACAGTGTTTTATGTCTAATAAAAAGGGGCTCCGCCCCTTCGGACGGTATAGACGTCCTACCCCTACTAAAGCAAGGGGGACGCCCCCTTGAAACCCCCGTGCTCTTAGGAAATTATCCACAGCATTCTTTAGAGCATAATTTCCTAAGTCTAAATAAATAGCCGCAGGCAATAGTATACCTGCGGCAAAAAGCCATGGTTATTCCCTTGCGCCACCCGGGACACCCTTTGTCCCGGCGGTCGCCCGCCGGCTTTGTGGTATCCTTAACGGTGGTGGCCCACCGGGGAGCACCCGCCGAAAAACTCGATTAACTCCCTCCTCGTCAACCCTAATTGAGAGGTGGGAGGTGTGAGGTTGGAGGTTGGATTCTCGTAGGAATTTACGAGGCAAAATTCCTTCTTAATCTCACTTCTAACTTCTCACATCCCACTTCTCATTTAATGGGTTCTGGCGCTTCAATTCAGTTGTTCCGGGAAAAATACTCCATGTAACACCCCCCGTCGCCGTTTTTTACACAAATCAGTATTAATTATTCAATCAATGTACTGTTAATACCTTTAACACAAACAAGTTTTTACAAGCAATTTCTTTTGGAGGTGGCAAGCATTGGCGAATAAGTCCACCGGATTAACATGCCCCCGACCTATTAGCATGTCAATCGTGATTAATTCTGGATTCTGACTCCTGAATTCTACAAATTATTATGCCAGCTTGCTTACCACTGTTACAAGCCGGTCCACCAGTCCCCTGAGCTCTCTCATGTCCCTTCCCTCCGCCATCACCCGGACCAGGGGCTCGGTCCCCGAAGGCCTTACCAGCACCCTGCCCTGCCCGTTCAGGCTCTCTTCGGCTGTGCGTATGGCGTCGTACAGAATGGGGCTGGACATAACCGCGTTTTTATTCCCCACCCTGACATTCTCCAGTATTTGAGGAAGTTTTTCCATTTGGGCGGCCAGCTCGTCAAGCGGTTTTCCCTGGGCCTTGATTACCGTCAGCAGGTTGAGGGCGGTCAGCAGCCCGTCGCCGGTTGTGTTGTGTTCCAGGAATAAAATATGCCCGCTCTGCTCCCCTCCAAATGTAGCCCCGGTGCGAAGGCACTCCTCCAGTACATAGCGGTCCCCCACCCTGGTTTCCAGAACATTGATGCCGCTTTCCCTCAAGGCCAGGTGTAGCCCCATGTTGCTCATGACGGTGGCCACCACCGTGTTTTTGGCCAGCGCTCCACAGGACTTTAGGTGGCGGGCGCAGATGACCATTATCTGGTCTCCGTCCACCATTCTTCCCTTTGAGTCCACAGCCAGCACCCTGTCGGCGTCCCCGTCGCAGGCCAGGCCCAGGTCGGCCCCGGCCTTGGCCACCCTTTCCTGCAGTGCGCCCAGGTGGGTGGAGCCGCAGCCCTTGTTTATATTGAGCCCGTCCGGGTGGTTGAATATGGGTATAACGTGCGCTCCCAGTTCCTCCAGCACTCTGGGGGCCACCCTGAAAGCCGCCCCGTTGGCGCAGTCAACCACAATTGTCAGCCCGCTCAGGTCCACGGGCGCCGATTTTTTAAGAAACTCAACATAGCGGTCGGTGGCGTCGGCAATGTCGATGCAGCGCCCCACCCCGGCCCCTGCCGGTGACGGGATGGACGAGGAGTCCTTTACGAATGATTCTATTTCTTCCTCGGCGCTGTCCGGAAGCTTATATCCACTGGGGCCGAAATATTTTATCCCGTTGTCCTCCACCGGGTTGTGCGACGCCGATATAACCACCCCGCCGGAGGCCCCCAGAACCCTGGTCAGGTATGCCACCGCCGGTGTGGGCAGTATTCCCACCCTGAGCACGTCTACCCCTGCCGAGCAAATACCGGCCGTAAGCGCTGCCTCCAGCATATCCCCCGAAACCCGGGTGTCGCGTCCCACCACTATACGGGCGCCCGGTTGCCCCATGGACAGCACATGAGCGCCGGCCCTGCCTATCTTCATGGCCAGGTCCGCAGTGAGGTCCCTGTTGGCAATACCTCGCACTCCGTCAGTTCCGAACATAGCACCCATTGTTGAAACCTCCATACACCATGCTTTTCGAGGACAAGCCAAGAATATTATATATTCAGCCGGTGGCGGTGTCAATTTGCAGTATATCCCGTCGTACCGTCTGCGGGGGTGGCACTGCGCCGGGGCGCCGCTTTATAAATGGCTTAATAAATAATATGAGGCCCGGCACTCTGAGGTTAAAGCACCGGGCCTAAAAAAAATACTAATTCTGAGTGAAATTTATGTCGGAATACAGCATTAAAAAGCCAGAAATCAGAATGCTTTGCCAACATTCACAGAGAGCGAGGAATACCAGGTTATTCTGTCTCCTGTCTCCTGTCTTCTGTATTCCGACCAGCAATTCCGGCCCCCTGGGGCTTTTTTTATCCCGGCGGTCTTGCCGGATCGGCCGGGGGAGCGGTGGTCCCCGTCTTTTTGAGCTTGACGGTGACATCCACGGTGGAAGGCTTTGCCTCCACCGCACCCGGCGGAAGGCTAAGGCCGGCTTTTACGGTAATGTCACGGTCGGCCCCTTTGACATCCACCTTTTCGGTTTCCACCCAGTTAATCCCTGCCAGCTCGCTGGCGGGGGCCACCACCTGCACCTCGGCGGGCTTTATGACAAACCCGTCTATTTCATAATCCTTTGCCGGTGTCCCGGAAGCCCTGGCCCGGACGGGAACGGATTTTGAGGGCAACAGCGTTACCGGCACGGTGACCTTTACAGTCTGGGGAAAAACCGTGACCCCGTTTTCTCCTGAATTTACCGGCAGCATCTTTTCCACCTGGCTGACGACCGACTCCACATCTACAGTAACGCTGACCTGGCTGACGGTGCTTACCTTGCTCCTCGGCCCCTTGACCGTTACCAGGGCCGGCTGTATTACCGGTTCCATTGCGGCATAGCCTTTGGCGGGCGTTCCCTTAAGGGAGGCCTTCACCCCCACCTGCTGCTCCACTATGCTCTCAGCCACAACGTAAATCTTTTCCGGTGTCACCTTGCTGACCTGTATACCCTGTGGGGGGGTGACCCTGACGGGGATGTGCTGTTCCCCCTCCCCCACCTTTGAGAGGTCCAGCACGGCTTCAAAGTCGGTGGATGTGAGGGCCACCACCTGCCCCCTGTTCCCCTGCACCCTTATGCTCACCGCAGGCGGTATATCGTTGGCTACCACCATACCGCCCGGCAGGCCCCTTTTCGAAAGGCTTACGCTCAATATCTGGTCCTGGACCGGGTTCCTCTCGTTGGTGGCGAATATCCAGAGGAGCAGGGCCAGCACCACCGACAGTATTCTCAATGCCATGTTTCTCCAGTCTATGCGTGCCACCCCCTCACCTCCAGTGACGGAAGACTGAAGCCACATTTCCCTGCCTGACCGGCTTAAGCGCTGCCATCAGCCTGTCGGCCAGCAGTTTTTCATCCAGCCCGCCGGCCAGCACTCCTTCCACCGCCAGGGATATGGCTCCTGTCTCTTCGGAAACTATAACAGCCAGTGCGTCGGACTCCTCAGTTATCCCAATGCCGGCCCGGTGCCTGGTGCCAAGGGACTTGCTGAGGTTCTGCGCCTGGGTGAGGGGCAGAACACATGCCGCCGCCATTATGCGGTCCCCCCTGATGATCACGGCACCGTCATGAAGTGGGGTGCGGGGTATGAATATGTTGACCAGCAGTTCCCCCGATGCCCTTCCCCCCACCTTAATGCCCGTATCTATATACTCCTCCAGTCCGGTGGACCTTTCCAGGACTATGAGGGCGCCGATTTTTTCCTTTGACATTATTCTTACCGCCCGTACAATTTCGCTGACCAGACTTTCTATATCGGCATCGGACACGTTATGGCGGTTCAGCAGCCATCCCCCGCCCCCGCCCAGCTTTTCCAGGGCGCGGCGCAATTCAGGCTGAAACACTATGGGCAGTGCAACAACCAGCGCGGTCATGGCCTGCTTTAAAATCCACTGCAGGGTATAAAGCTGCAAAAGGCTGCTTAAGGCTGTGGCCACAACCAGCACGGCAAGGCCCTTCAGCAACTGAACCGCCCTGGTTCCCTTTATCAACAGCATCAGCCTGTAAAGAACGAAGGCCACTATGGCTATGTCGATGAGGTTTGTGATGCTGAAAATATCCAGCGGGTTGAAATTATACCCCTTAAGCCACTCCGGCAAGCTTTACACCCCCCTCTTGTCTTTGACTGTTTTTTCCGGAAAAAGGTTTCACTCTTCGGGGCACTTTTTAATTATACAACGGTTTTCAGCTGAAAAAAAAAGAACTGTCTGGAAAAATTTTTGGGGACATTCCATCGAGAATATTGATGGTGTGTCCCCATTCCTTAAAAGTTTCAAACCTAATCTTTTTCTGATGGCGGGCTTTCCTGGTTTTTCAGGAGCCCGAAGGCTATGCTGTCCACCAGCGCCTTCCAGCTGGCCTCTATTATGTTTGCCGACACCCCCACGGTGCCCCAGGAGCGTTTCCCGTCTCCGGTTTCTATGAGAACCCTCACCTGGGCGCCGGTGCCGTCCTTTTCCTCCAGCACCCGCACCTTGTAGTCGGAGAGCTGCATGGTCCTTATGCAGGGGTAAAATTCGTCCAGGGCCTTCCTCAGAGCGTTGTCCAGGGCGTTCACCGGGCCGCTGCCCTCGGCGGCGGTGTGCACAACCCGGTCCCCCACCGACATCTTGATGACGGCCTGTGACTCACAGGGTTTGTCCCCGCTCATCTCTATTATTATTCTCAGGCTTTCCAGCCTGAAGGGCTCCCGGTAGCCGGCCTTGAGCTTCCTCAGCAGAAGCTCGAAGGACCCTTCGGCGCCCTCAAACTGGTAGCCCTCATTTTCCATTTCCTTTATCCTCTCCAGCAGCTCCCGGTTTTCTTCCTTCTGAAGCTCCAGATCGAGGTTAAGCTCTTTGTATTTATACAACAGGTTGGACAGTCCGCTGAGCTCCGACACCAGCACCCTGCGCCGGTTGCCCACCATTTCCGGGTCTATGTGCTCGTATGTCCGTGAGGATTTCACTATGGCGCTGACGTGTATACCCCCCTTGTGGGCGAAGGCGCTGCTGCCCACATAGGGCTGGCTGGAAACCGGGTGCATGTTGGCCACCTCGCTGACGTAGCGCGAAAGCTCGGTTAGCTTTTTCAAATTTTCCCGGGGGATGGTCTCCATGCCGCACTTCAATACCAGGCTTGGGATTATGGAGCAGAGGTTGGCGTTGCCGCAGCGCTCCCCGTAACCGTTGACAGTGCCCTGCACGTGGCTGACTCCTGCCATTACGGCCATTATGGAGCTGGCCACGGCCATGTCGATATCGTTGTGGCAGTGTATGCCCAGCCTGACGTCGGACCTTTCCCCCACGGCCAGCACCGCTTCCCGTATATCGGTGGGGAGGGTCCCCCCGTTGGTGTCGCAAAGCACCAGGGTGGACGCCCCGGCCCCGGCGGCCGCCTCGAGGGTGGCCAGGGCATACTCCGGGTTTGCCTTTAGCCCGTCGAAGAAATGCTCGGCGTCGTAAACAACGGTGAGCCCCTTCCCCTTAAGGTAGGCCACCGACTCCCGGATCATGGCAATGTTCTCATCAGGGGTGGTGCTCAGGGCGTGGGTAACGTGATAATCCCATGTTTTCCCCACCAGTGTGGCCACACCGGCCCCCGAGTCCATTATGCTCCTGAGGTTTGGGTCTTCCTCCGCCCTGATGTTTGGCCTCCTGGTGCTGCCGAAGGCGGCTATCCTGGAATTTTTCAGGGGCTGTTGAGAAATCTTGTGAAAAAACTCCATGTCCTTGGGGTTGGACCCCGGCCAGCCGCCCTCGATGTAGTGAATGCCCATTTTGTCCAGCTTAAGGGCTATCTTTATTTTGTCCTCCACCGAAAAGGAGATGCCTTCTCCCTGTGCCCCGTCCCTGAGAGTGGTGTCGTAAATCTCTACAGACCGCATATTAACCTCTCCATTTCAGATCAGAGGAATAAAGGAGACAGAATTTTTCCTGGCTTTTATTCACTTACAGTCATTACATGAAACTCTTAACAGTATCGTGCAGTTTTTCTCCTGTCTCCTGTATTCTATATTCTGACCCGTAAACTTAGCTTTTTAGCACCTGCCCGGCAATAAGGTCGCCCATCTCATCGGTGTTGACCAGCTTCATGCCATCCTCCATAAGGTCGGCGGTGCGGTAACCCATGTCCAGTACCTTTGTGACTGCGTCCTCTATGGCCTGGGCCTCGCTGTCCAGGTTGAGGGAAAACTTTAACAGCATGGCCCCTGACAGTATGGTGGCGATGGGGTTGGCCCTCTTCATGCCGGCGTATTTGGGCGCCGACCCGTGGCTGGGCTCGTACAGCCCGATCTTGCCGCCAATGCTGGCCGAGGCCAACATTCCCAGTGAACCGCTCAGCATTGACGCCTGGTCGCTCAGTATGTCTCCGAACATGTTATCAGTCACTATCACGTCAAACTGCCTGGGGTTTTTGACCAGCTGCATGGCGCAGTTGTCGACGTACATGTGGTCCAGCTCCACATCGGGATACTCCGGGGCCAGCCGGGCCACCACCTCCCGCCAGTGCCTGGAGCTTTCCAGAACGTTTGCCTTATCCACCGAGGTCAGCTTTTTACGCCTCTTCTGGGCCATCTGGAAGGCCAGGCGGGCGATCCTCTCTATTTCAGATGTAGTGTACTCCAGGGTGTCAATAACCTTTGTACTGCCGTCCGGCAGTGCTTCACGCCTTTTTTGTCCGAAATAAAGACCTCCGGTCAACTCCCTTACCACCAGCACATCCAGCCCGCTTACCACCTCGGGCTTCAGAGTGGAGGCATTTACCAGTGCCGGGAAAACCCTGGCCGGCCTGAGGTTGGCATACAGCCCCAGCTCCTTGCGCAGAGGGAGCAGCGCCCCGGCCTCGGGGCGCAGGTGCACCGGCAGGTCGTCCCACTTGGGGCCTCCTACCGCGCCCAGCAGTATGGCGTCACAGTTATGACACAGGTCCAGCGTCTCGGGGGGAAGGGGGTGTCCCGCTCCGTCGTAGCCGGCCCCGCCTATCAACCCCTCGGTGTATTTAAACTGGTGGCCGAACTTTTCCTCCACGGCCCTGAGCGCCTTCAGCGCCTGTTCGGTTATCTCCGGGCCTATGCCGTCACCCGGCAGCACCGCTATCCTATAGCTTCCCATCTGACTTCATCCTTTCAGCCACGTAATTTATCAGTCCGCCTGCCGCGATTATCTGCTGCATGAATGGCGGCACCCGGGTTGCCCTGTACTCCTCGTTTTTGGTGATGTTCCTGATCACTCCGGCCTCAACGTCCACTACCACCTCGTCGCCCTCGGATATTCCCTCCGAGGCCTCCGCTGACTCGAATATGGGAAGGCCGATGTTGAATGCGTTCCTGTAGAATATCCTGGCGAAGGTCTTAGCTATGACGCAGGATATTCCGGCCTCCTTGATGGATATGGGGGCGTGTTCCCTGGAACTGCCGCAGCCGAAGTTTTTTCCGGCCACTATTATGTCTCCGGACTTTATCTTTTTGGAAAAATCGGGGTCGGCGTCCTCCATGCAGTGGGCCGCCAGTTCCCGGGGGTCCGATGTGTTAAGGTAGCGGGCCGGGATGATGGCGTCGGTGTCCACGTCATTGCCGAATTTCCATGTTGTGCCTTTCAGTTCCAAGTCACTTCACCTCCCAGGGTGCGGCCACCCGTCCCAGTATGGCCGATGCCGCCGCCACCGACGGGCTGCTCAGATATACCTCGCTGCCGGGGTGCCCCATGCGCCCCACGAAGTTGCGGTTGGTGGTGGCTATGGCCCTTTCGCCTTCGGCCAGTATGCCCATGTAGCCGCCCAGGCACGGCCCGCAGGTGGGGGTGCTGATGGCGGCCCCGGAGTCCAGGAATATTTCGAACAGCCCTTCCCTCATGGCCTGCCTGTATATTTGCTGTGTTCCGGGTATGACTATCAGCCTTACGCTGGAGCTGACCTTGTGCCCTTTAAGCACTCTGGCGGCCTCCCGGAGGTCTTCCATCCTGCCGTTGGTGCAGGACCCTATCACCGCCTGGTCGATGGCCACCCCGGTCACCTGGCTGACCGGCCTTACGTTTTCCGGCAGGTGAGGCAGCGCCACGGCGGGCTCCATTTTGCTTACGTCGAATTCGTGCACCTGGGCATATACGGCGTCCGGGTCGCTGGCGTAGAAGGTGTACTGCCTTTTGGCCCTTCCCTCCACGTATTTGCGGGTTATTTCGTCGGGGGCCACTATTCCGTTCTTTGCGCCGGCCTCCACGGCCATGTTGGCCATGGTCAGGCGGCCCTCCACGGACATTTTTTCGATGGCCGGGCCGGTGAACTCCATGGCCATGTAGAGGGCCCCGTCCACCCCTATTTTTCCTATGGTGTATAGAATAAGGTCCTTGCCGGTGAGCCATTCCGGCATTTCTCCGTGATATATGAATTTTATGGACTCCGGTACCTTCAGCCATGTTTCTCCCAGGGCCATGGCCGCTGCCAGGTCGGTGCTGCCCACTCCGGTGGAGAAGGCTCCCAGGCCGCCGTAGGTGCAGGTGTGGGAGTCGGCCCCTATCACCAGGTCTCCGGGCCCCACCAGTCCCTGCTCGGGCAGCAGGCAGTGCTCGATTCCCATCTGCCCCACCTCGAAGTAGTTGGCAAGGCTGTGCTTCCTGGCGAACTGCCGCATGATTTTGGCCTGTTCGGCCGACTTGATGTCCTTGTTGGGAACGAAGTGGTCGGGCACCAGCACCACCCTGTCCCGGTCGAACACCCGGTCCACCCCTATCTTCTCAAACTCCCTTATGGCCACGGGCGCGGTTATGTCGTTGCCCAGGGCCAGGTCGACCCTGACATTGACCAGCTCGCCGGGCTGCACGCTTTCCTTGCCGGCGTGGGCCGCCAGTATCTTCTCTGTGATGGTCATCCCCATTTTGCAGTGTCACCTCTGTTTGTTTGCTTTTTTATCTTACAAGCTCGGAATCCCATATCAGTTTGTTCACGGCGTTGACGTAAGCCTTGGCGCTGGCTTCCAGAATGTCGGTGGAAATGCCCCTCCCCACATAGTTGTGCGCCCCGTCCCGGGTTATTTTCAAGGTCACCTCGCCGATGGCGTCGGTCCCGGAGGTGACGGCCTGTATTTCCCAGCTGGTCAGCTTGCACTCTATTCCGGTAACCTTGTCTATGGCCCTGCATATAGCGTCCACCGGGCCGTTGCCGCAGGCCGCCTCCTGCAGCCTGTCCTCGCCCCTTAAAAGCCCCACGGTGGCTGAGGGCACCACGGCGGAACCGCTGAAAATATGTATGTAATCCAGTGCGTAAACCGGGTCCACAGCCCTGATCTCTTCTTCCACTATGGCCTCAAGGTCGTGGTCGGTTATCTCCTTTTTCCTGTCCGCCAGCGCCTTGAAGCTCTGGAAAGCCTTGTTGAGCTCGGCGGGATTGAGATTGTAGCCCAGCTCCTCCAGGCGGTTTTTGAAGGCGTGACGCCCCGAGTGCTTGCCCAGCACCAGACTGTTGCTGTGGCTTAGGCCAACTTTTTCAGGGTTCATAATCTCGTAGGTGGTCCTCTCCTTCAGCACCCCGTCCTGGTGTATGCCGGACTCGTGGGCGAAGGCGTTTTTCCCCACCACCGCCTTGTTGGGCTGTATAACCATCCCGGTAAGATTGGAGACCAGCCGGCTGGTCCTGTATATCTCCTCCGTCCTTATGCGGGTGTATCTGTTGAACTGGTCCCTGCGGGTGTGCAGGGCCATTACCACCTCTTCCAGAGAGGCGTTTCCGGCCCTCTCGCCTATCCCGTTTATGGCTCCCTCCACCTGGTTGGCGCCGGCCGCCACCGCCGCCAGGGAGTTAGCCACCGCCAGCCCCAGGTCGTCATGGCAGTGCACGCTTAAAACAACTTTTTCTATCCCCTTCGCCCTTTTCCTTATCTCGGATATGAAGCGGGCAAACTCAGATGGAACGGCATAGCCAACGGTATCGGGAATATTGATCACCGTGGCCCCGGCGTCTATGGCCCTCTCTATCACCTGGCACAGGAAATCCAGCTCGGACCTGGAAGCGTCCTCGGCCGAAAACTCCACGTCGGAGGTGTAGCCCCTGGCCCTTCTTACCGCCTCCCAGGCCGTCTCCAGCACCTGCTCCCGGCTCATTTTCAGCTTGTGCTGCATGTGCACGTCGGAGGTGGCGATAAAGGTGTGTATCCTAGGCTGGTCGGACATGCGGATGGCCTCCCAGGCCGTGTCTATGTCCGCCTTGTTGGCCCTGGCCAGCCCGGCTATGGCAACTCCCCGCACCTCCCTGGCAATGGCCTGGACCGCCCGGAAATCACCGGGCGACGACACCGGAAAACCGGCCTCGATGACGTCCACCCCCATCCTGGCCAGCTGCCGCGCTATCTGAAGCTTCTCCTCGGCGTTGAGGCTGACGCCGGGAGACTGTTCCCCGTCTCTTAAAGTGGTATCGAATATATAAACCCTGTTGCCGTCTATCATAAATAACATCCCTTCCGGACTAATATCATGGGTTGGCCATTGGTTATCGGTTAACAGTCTATCGCCTCGTCAATACCCTTCCCGGTAAGCACCATGGGTGAAACATTTTCCTCGGGGTCCACCAGGCAGTTCACAATGACCGCCTCCTGCCGGGACAGTATCTCAGGCAGCGCACCCTCCAACTCCTGCAGACTTCTCACAGTATATCCCGCAAGCCCGTATGCCTTGGCCAGAATGGCAAAGTCGGGCACAAAGCTGAGCTCGGTGGCCATATACCTCCGGTCGCAGTAAAACTCCTGCAGCTGCCTGACCATGCCCAGCCGGTGGTTGTTCAGTATGAATATTTTAATGGGAAGTTTCTGCTCAACCACTGTGGACAGCTCCTGCATGGTCATCTGTATGCTGCCGTCGCCGGTGACCAGTATTACCTGGCGGCCGGGCAGTCCCATTTGCGCGCCCACCGCCGCCGGCAGCCCGAACCCCATGGTCCCTAGACCTCCGGAAGATATCAGGGCCCCGGTGTGTTTAAAGCGGTAAAACTGCGCCACCCACATCTGGTGCTGCCCCACGTCGGTGGCCACCACGGCCTCGCCCCCGGTATGCCGGCAAAGGGCCTCTATAACCGCCTGGGGCTTCAATAAGCCATCATCATTATTATAAGTAAGGGGGTACTGCTCCTTCCAGCTACTGACCTGGTCCAGCCACTCGGTTCTGTCCTTCTTTTTAAGGTTGGGCAGTATGGACTGAAGCACCTGCTTCACGTCCCCCACTATGGGGATGTGCACCAGCACGTTTTTTCCTATCTCCGCCGGGTCTATGTCCACGTGTATCACCCCGGCCTGTGGGGCGAATGCGGCGATCTTGCTGGTCACACGGTCGTCAAAACGGGCGCCCAGCGCTATCAAAAGGTCGCAGTTGGTTACCGCCAGGTTTGCGTACCTGGTGCCGTGCAGCCCCAGCATGCCCAGGAAGAGCGGGTGGTCTCCGGGAAAGCTGGAAAGCCCCATGAATGTGTTTGTCACCGGCGCAGAAAGTGTCTCGGCCAGCTCCAGCAGCTCGGCGGTGGCTCCCGAATTTTTGATCCCTCCACCGGCGTAGATTACCGGCCTTTTTGCCTTCATCATCATCCGGGCGGCTTCCTTGACCTTGGTGGGGTGCCCCCTGTAAGTGGGCTTGTAGCCCCGCAGGCTGACACTCTCCGGGTAGTCGAATTTTATTGTTTCCAGGGCCACGTCCCTGGGCAGGTCTATCAGCACCGGCCCCGGCCTCCCGGTGGAGGCTATGTGAAATGCGTTTTTGACAATGGCCGGAAGCCTTTTGGGGTCCTTCACCAGGTAATTGTGCTTTGTAATGGGCATGGTAATTCCGGTGGTGTCCACTTCCTGAAACGCGTCGGTGCCAACCTGACTGGTGGGCACCTGCCCGGTAATAAGCACCAGCGGCACCGAGTCCATGTAGGCGTTGGCAATACCGGTGACAAGGTTGGTGGCGCCGGGGCCCGAGGTGGCCATGACCACACCCACCCGTCCAGTGGCCCTGGCGTAGGCGTCCGCGGCATGAACGGCTCCCTGTTCGTGACGCGCCAGTATATGTTTTATATTCCCCGATTTGCACAACGCATCGTATACCGGGAGGATCGCGCCACCGGGATAACCGAATATAATCTCTACTCCTTCCAGCTCAAGGCAGCGGATCAGTGCCTGCGCAACTGTAATATCCATACCGGTTTCCTCCCCGTGGATTTATTAAAACGGCTTTTCTTTATTCTTCGTCCTTCTGCCCGTTTACACTGGTAAGCCGGGTCCCCCTCAGCATGGCTATTTTTCCGGTGCGCACCAGTTCCTTTATGCCGTATGGCCTTAACGACTCCTCAAAGGCGTTGATCTTGCCGTCGTTGCCGGTACACTCCAGGGTTATGGTTTTTCGCCCCAGGTCAACTATCCTGGCCCTGAAAATGTCGGCGACCTGCATTATCTCACCCCGGCGGGCGGGCTCGCAGTAAACCTTTATGAGGACCAGCTCCCTGTCCACGTACTCTTCCGGGGATATGTCGTTTATCTTGATTACATCAATCAGCTTGTGGAGCTGTTTGGTAACCTGCTCCAGTATTCTGTCGTCGCCTTCCACCACAATTGTCATCCTGGAAACATCCGGGTTTTCCGTCCGCCCCACCGCCAGGCTGTCAATATTGAAGCCGCGCCGGCTGAAGAGCCCGGCCACCCGGGCCAGCACCCCGGGGTTGTTTTCCACCAGAACTGCCAGTGTGTGACGCATAAAAATACCTCCCCGACTGTAGCGCTTAGCTATTAGCTTCTAGCTTCAGCTACCAGCTTTAGCAACTTTTGCACAATAGTACTTGATATATATTTGGTCATGCATTGCAATACCGTTTAATGCAATTTTCTTGATTCTTTATAGCTAGCCGCTAGTAGCTTATTACTTATCGCTTACAGCCGCTTTCACCCTATCATCTTATCCAACGGCTCGCCGGGGGGAACCATCGGTAACACGTTTTCCTCGCGCTCGATTACGAAGTCCAGCATCACCGGGCCGCTGTTCCTGACGGCTTCCTCCAGGGCGGGTCTGAGCTCGGCGCTGCTGGCAATCCTCATTCCCGTGGCCCCGTAAGCCTCGGCCAGCCTGGCGAAATCGGGGTTAAACAGCTCGGTGTAGGAATAGCGGCGGTTGTAGAACAGCTCCTGCCACTGCCTCACCATGCCCAGCCAGCCATTATTCAATATGGCCACGTTCACCGGCAGCTGGTAATTGACCGCTGTGGCCATTTCCTGAATATTCATCTGTATGCTGCCGTCCCCGGCAATATCGAACACAACCTCGTCCGGACAGGCCACCTGCACCCCTATGGCCGCAGGGAACCCGTATCCCATGGTCCCCAGCCCCCCCGAAGAAATGAAGGTTCGGGGCCGGGTAAAGGTATAGTAGTGGGCAGTCCACATCTGGTGCTGGCCCACCTCGGTGGTTATCCTGGCCTTTCCCCCGGTGACGTTGTATATTTCGCTTATCACCTGCTGCGGCTTAAGCTTTCCATTTTCCTCGAAACTAATGGGATATTCCTTTTTCCACAGGTTGATCTTTTCCTGCCAGGCGCCGGTAATCTTTGCCCCAAGCCTGGGAAGGAGCTGGTTTAACACCCTCTTTACGTCACCCACGATGGGAATATCCACCCTGACGTTTTTCCTTATCTCGGCCGGGTCTATATCTATGTGAATGATTTTGGCCTCGGGGGCAAAGCTTTCAATTTTTCCGGTAACCCTGTCATCAAACCTGGCCCCGATGGCGATCAAAAGGTCGCACTCACACACAGCATAGTTGGCGTACCTGCTGCCGTGCATCCCCAGCATGCCCAGGAAAAGCGGGTGATCCCCCGGGAACCCCCCCAGCCCCATCAGAGTGACGGTGACCGGGGCCATCAGCAGTTCCGACAGGGCTTTAAGCTCCTCGTGGGCGCCGGAGCTGATTATCCCGCCCCCGGCGTATATAACCGGCCTCTCGGAAGCCATGATGGCGGCAGTGGCAATGTTGATCTGGTCTGCGGTGGCCTCCAGCACAGGGCGGTATCCCGGCAGGTTGAACGGGCCCGGGTCTTCGTAGTCCATCACACCGCCCGACACATCCCTGGGGATATCCACCAGCACAGGCCCGGGCCTCCCGGTGGTGGCGATGTGAAATGCCTCCTTGATGGTGATTGCCAGTTCCTGTACGTCCTTTACAATGTAGTTGTGCTTGGTGACCGGCATGGTTATGCCGGTAATGTCGGCCTCCTGGAAGGAGTCCCTGCCCAGAAGCGGAGAGGGCACCTGGCCGGTTATGGCCACCATGGGCACCGAATCCATGTAAGCGTTGGCGATACCTGTAACCAGATTTGTGGCCCCGGGCCCCGAGGTGGCAAGGCAAACCCCGGGCCTTCCGGAGGCCCTGGCGTAACCGTCGGCAGCATGGGCGGCCCCCTGCTCGTGCCTGGTCAGTATATGCCTGATGTTGGCATCATAAAGCGCATCGTATATGGGCAAAACCGCGCCCCCGGGGTATCCGAAGATGGTGTCCACTCCCTGGTCCAGAAGCCCCTGCACTAGAATTTGCGCCCCGTTCTTTTTCATAGAGATTCACCTACCCCTAGTCTCGCTTTTTCGGGGACATTCCTTGAAGAGGTGTGTCCCCATTCCTAAGAATGGCGCCGGTGCTGGCCGAAGTCACCATTTTGGCGTACCGTGCCAGGTATCCCTTTGTAACCCTGGGCTCCGGCCGCTTCCAATCCTTCAGCCGCGACTCTATTTCTTCCCCGCTCAGCCTGACTTCAAGCCGGTTGTTGGGGATGTCTATTTCTATAATGTCCCCTTCCCGCACGGCGGCTATGGGCCCTCCCTCGGCCGCCTCCGGGGAGATGTGCCCGATGGAGGCCCCCCTGGTGGCGCCTGAGAATCTGCCGTCGGTAATAAGGGCCACATCCCTGTCCAGCCCAAGCCCCATCACGGTGGCTGTGGGGGTCAGCATCTCCCTCATGCCCGGGCCTCCCCTGGGCCCCTCGTACCGTATCACAATAACGTCGCCTTTTTGTATTTTCCTGCCGTTGATGGCAAGAACGGCCTCCTCCTCGGAATCGAAAACCCTGGCCGGGCCGGAGTGCTTCAGCATCTCCGGGGCCACCCCCGCTTTTTTGACCACTGCCCCGCCGGGGGCCAGGCTGCCCTTCAGCACGGCAATGCCGCCGCTGGGGCTGTAAGGATCGTCAACGCTCCTGATCACATCTTCCCTGAGTATTTCTCTTCCCTGAATTATATCTCCCACGGTTTCACCGGAAACCGTCGGCAGGTCCAGGTAAAGAAGGTTTTTGCGGGAAAGCTCGGCCATAACGGCGGGTATCCCGCCGGCCTCGTCCAGGTCCTGCATGAAGTGCGGCCCCATGGGGCTCAGCTTGCACAGGTTGGGAGTAATCCCGCTGATCCTGTTGATCATGTCAAGGTCTATATTCACCCCGGCCTCGGAGGCTATGGCCGGAAGATGCAGCACGGTGTTGGTGGAGCAGCCCAGGGCCATATCCACGGCCAGCCCGTTCTCAAAGGCCTTTTCAGTCAGTATGTCGGAGGGCTTTATGCCCGCCTTGACCAGTTCCACGGCCCTCATGCCGGTCAGTTTGGCCAGCCTGCGCCTGGCGGCCGAAACCGCCGGAATGGTGCCGTTTCCGGGCAGGGCCATGCCCAGGGCCTCGGTGAGGCAGTTCATGGAGTTGGCGGTGAACATCCCGGCGCACGACCCGCACCCCGGGCAGGTGGAGTCTTCCAGGCGGCACAGTTCCTCCTCGCTCATTTTACCGGCACGGACCTTGCCCACGGCCTCAAAGATGTTGCTCAGGGACACGTTCTGGCCGTTGAACCTTCCCGCCAGCATGGGGCCGCCGCTAATGACTATGGCCGGGATATTCACCCTGGCCGCCGCCATCAGCATCCCCGGCACCACCTTGTCGCAGGCGGTCACCAGCACCAGCCCGTCAAGCCTGTGCGCCTCGGCCATCACTTCAACCGAGTCAGCGATTATTTCCCTGCTGGCCAGTGAGTATTTCATCCCGCTGTGGTTCATGGCGATTCCGTCACAGACCGCGATTGCCGGGAATTCCACCGGGGTCCCCCCGGCCAGCCTCACGCCTGACTTTACGGCGTCTGTGATGTCGTTCAGGTGCATGTGGCCGGGCACTATTTCATTATAAGAATTGACAACCCCTATCATGGGCCTTTCCAGTTCGGCGTCGATGTAACCCAGAGCCCGCAGCAGGGAGCGGTGGGGAGCCTTGTCTATCCCCTTTTTGATCTCATCGCTGCGCAAATTATCACCCCTATTCAAAACTGATTAAAAATAAAAGACCCTGCGGATATTACCTGCTGCAAGAGCGGAACCTATCCGGCAGGGTCTCTTTTCCCACGGTTAAGTTCTTTTACCGGAGCCTTAAACCCGGCCCGGCCCCTTGTCCGGGGCCCGGCCCCGGCGCTGATGAAATTTTATTGCCCATAATAAGGTTAATTATAATAAGTCGATCCATAATCATAATAATCATAAAAATTTAACCTCCCGCCCGGCAGTCGGTTAACACTGCCAGGGACGAGAGGTTTCTCACGCGGTACCACCCTGATTGCTTTTCGCCTCACGGCGGAAAGCCTCTTACGTGTCCCAATCAGGACACAGCTTTGGTAACGGGTGGCTAACCCGGCACGACCTAGTCGGTAATTACCTTTACCTTTCAGCCTGCGGCTCCGGGGCGATGTATTTACCCCAGTGGCGCCGGTTCCCAGCATATCCGGCTCTCTGAAGCCACTTTAACAGGGTTGATTGATCCCCTTCACAGCCCTTCTCATAATTGACAGTATACAGAATTCCCCATGTTGTGTCAAGGAATTATTGATTTAATTTAGATTTACCAATAGCCTCCCGCACCGATTCCGGAGAGGGGCCGCCCAGCACCTTCCTGGCCTCAACGCACCGCTTTACCGATATGAACCGGTACACGTCCTCCTCCACCAGCGGGCTGAAGGACCTGAACTCCTCCAGGGCAAGCTGGTCCAGAGACTTTCCGGACTGCACGCAGTGGAAGACCGCCCTGCCCACCACCCCGTGGGCCTCCCGGAAAGGAACACCCTTTAGCACAAGGTAATCGGCCAGGTCGGTGGCGTTGGTGAATCCTCCCCGGGCGGCCTCCAGCATCTTTTCCTCCCTGACCCTGAGGGTGGCCAGCATGGGACGGAAAACCGTCAGACACTTTTTCACCGTGTCCAGGGCGTCAAAAAGGGCCTCCTTGTCTTCCTGCATGTCCTTGTTGTATGCCAGGGGAATGCCTTTCAGCATGGCCAGAAGCGCCGCCAGGTCCCCGAACACCCGGCCGGACTTGCCCCTGATCAGCTCGGCCACATCTGGGTTCTTTTTCTGCGGCATCATGCTGCTGCCGGTGCTGTATGCATCGTCCAGCTCAATAAAGGAAAACTCGGCGCTGGACCACAGTATTATCTCCTCGCAGAACCTGCTCAGGTGCACCATGATAAGGGCGGCCGCGGACGCGAACTCCACGGCGAAATCCCTGTCGCTTACAGCATCCAGGCTGTTCAGGGCCACTTCGTCAAAACCCAGCCTCCGGGCCACGTATTCCGGATCCAGGGGGAAGGTGGTGCCGGCCAAAGCCCCAGCCCCCAGCGGCATTACATTTACCCTGCGGCGGCAGTCCAAAAGCCTTGCCCGGTCCCTTCCGAACATCTGCACGTAAGCCATCAGGTGGTGCGCCAGTGTTATGGGCTGCGCCCTCTGCAGGTGCGTGTATCCCGGCATTATGGTGTTAAGGTGTTTTTCCGCCATAGCCACCAGGGTCATCCTGAGGTCGTCCAGCAGTTTCACGGTGTTGTCTATCTCATCCCGCAAAAACATGCGGATGTCCAGGGCCACCTGGTCGTTGCGGCTCCTGGCGGTGTGCAGCTTTTTGGCCACGGCGCCTATCTTTTCGGTCAGCATCTGCTCTATATTCATGTGTATGTCCTCGGCCTCTACGGAAAATTCCACCAGGCCGCTTTCTATATCGGACAGCACCGACTTGAGGCCGTCCACAATGGCGGCAGCCTCCCCGGGGGAGATTATACCTGTTTTGCCCAGCATTTCGGCGTGGGCGATGCTGCCCTCTATATCGTAACGGTAAAGCCTGCAGTCAAATGTAATGGAGGAGTGAAAGTCATCCACCATTTCACTGGTCTCTTTCTGAAACCTTCCGCCCCACAGTTTTTTCATGCAACATCCCACCTTATGACAAACTTAAAGAAAATAATACCACGAAAGCGCCGATTGTAAAAGCACGGGCCGGGGCAGAAAAGTTAATTGAAATAAAGGGTGCGCCATGTTATTTTAAAGTATATCAGGAAAGGGCTGAATTTTGTTTGGAGGTTTGGGCATGAGCCTGACGCTCGCGGGCTTCAAGGTAAAGCAAAGCCAGAGGATAGCCGTGGCCAGGAGTGAAGATGACAGCCTGGAATTTGTGTCGTCCATTGAAAACATCGTCCCCGGCGGAATTGATATCAGCGTACCCCTCAAAAATCAGGTCCCCCTGGAATTAAGGAGGGGGGATCCGGTTTATTTAAAGGTGCCCATGAGTTCCTTTGCCCTGGAGTTCGGCACCCGGGTAAAATCCTTCAAATCGGAAAACATAGTCCTGGTCACGCTGGAGCACCCCGATAGCTTCAAGAGGGTCCAGCGCAGGGGGTCTGTCAGGTTCAAACTTCTCATGAACATATTCGTTGCCCCGGAGCCCCCCAAAGGTGAGGAGCCCGTTTTCACCGATGCCACGGCCCTTGATATAAGCGCCGGGGGAATGGAGCTGCTGACCGCCCAAGACTATCCGGGCGACTCACTGCTGCTGGTTGGTTTCACCCTGGAGCTGGACAAAAAGAATAGACACAGATTCCTTGTAAAGTCCAAGGTCTGCAGGGTAATCCCGGTGTCAACGAAGAAAAACAAGATAGGCGTGCAGTTTCTGGACCTGACCACGTCGGACACCGATAGAATTTTCCGCTACATATTCAAAAAATCCTCGGAGAAAGATTTCTGGAGGAGATAAGCCCCCCCACCAAGCCCTTGAAGGAAAGGAATGCCCGGCCATGAAAAAAGCTGAGTATCAATGGCAGGCAAAGGACGGCCTGTATCTCCACGCCCGGCGGTGGGAGCCTGATAGCGGGCTCAAAGGCGTGGTCTGCCTGGTGCATGGCTTTGGTGAGCACACCGGCCGCTACCTTCATGTGGCCGGTCATCTTGCAGGGGCAGGGTACGCCCTGGTGGCCTTTGACCAGCGGGGGCACGGCAAGTCCGGGGGTCAGCGGGGCCACGCCCCGTCATATGAAGTGATGATGGATGACATGGACCTTCTGCTGGACGGGGCACACCGCCTGTATCCCGGCCTCCCTCTCTTTCTTTACGGCCACAGCATGGGGGGCAACCTGGTCCTGAACTACGCCCTCCGCCGGAAGCCGCAGCTTATGGGGGTGGTGGCCACAAGCCCCTGGCTGCGCCTTACCAAAAATCCTTCGTCAGCACTTATGATAGCGGGAAGAGTGATGAACAGGTTTATGCCCTCGTCCTCACAGCCCAACAACCTGGACGCAAAGGGGCTTTCCCACGACCCGGAGGTGGTGCGGGACTACGACAGCGACCCGCTGGTCAACCGCATGATTTCAACCCGCCTTTTTTTCAGCGTACACGACGCCGGACTGTGGTCGCTGGAACATGCGGGGGAATTCCCTCTGCCGCTTCTGATCATGCACGGGGGCGCCGACCCCGTAACCTCACCGGAGGCTTCAAGGCAGTTCGCAGGACGTGTTCCAGGCGGCTGCACACTTAAAATATGGGAAGGGCTCTACCATGAGCTGCACAACGAGCCGCAAAAGCGCGATATTATCGGATTTATAATCAACTGGCTGGAAAGTCGGCCAAACTGAAAAGGAGCCGGGCTGCGGCTAAAAGGAAGAAACCCCGCCCTCCGGAGTGAGGGGCGGGGTTTTTATGACCATAATATTTAAAGCTTTTTCTCGGTGCGGGCGCTCTTTTCCATCAGAGCCCTGACCTTTAGCGGCAGGCCGAACAGGTTGATAAAACCTTCCGCGTCTTTCTGGCTGTATATCTCGTCCCGGCTGAAGGTGGCCAGCTCCTTATTGTACAGCGAGAAAGGCGATTTGGCGCCGGCCGGTGTGCAATTGCCCTTGTACAGCTTCATCCTCACCTTTCCGGTTACCGTCCTCTGAGTAACGTTAACAAAGGCGTCCAGGGCCTCCCTCAGAGGGGAGAACCATACACCGTCGTAGACCAGCTCGGCGTAGCGTATTGCTGCCATTTCCTTGAAGTGCATGGTTATCCTGTCCAGGGTGAGCCTCTCCAGCTCCCTGTGGGCCAGCCAGAGAATGGTGCCGCCGGGAGTCTCGTATACTCCCCTGGACTTCATTCCCACCAGCCTGTTCTCCACCATGTCCACTACGCCTATGCCGTTGGCGCCGCCCACTTCGTTAAGCCTTTCCAACAGGGTGACCGGGTCCGCCTCGCGGCCGTCCAGGCTCACCGGCACCCCCCGCTCAAAACCTATTTCCACATATGTCGCCCTGTCAGGGGCCTTCTCGGGAGACACGGTGAGAAGTAGCACGTCACCGGGAGCCTCCAGGGACGGATCCTCCAGGTCCCCTCCCTCGTGGCTTAAGTGCCATATATTCCGGTCCATGCTGTACGGGCGGTCCTTGGTCACCGGCACCGGTATTCCCCTGGCGCCGGCGTAGTCTATGGCGTCTTCCCGCGAGCGTATGTCCCATTCACGCCAGGGGGCCACGATCTTGAGGTCGGGGTTGAGGGCCTTTACCGTCAGCTCAAAGCGCACCTGGTCGTTGCCCTTGCCGGTGGCCCCGTGGGCCACGGCCTCGGCCCCCTCCTTCTCCGCTATTTCCACCATTTTCTTGGCTATAAGGGGGCGGGCCATGGAGGTCCCCAGCAGGTATTTGCCCTCGTACAGCGCCCCTGCCCTTAGGGTGGGGAAAATATAGTCCTCCACAAATTCGCGCTTGACGTCCTCTATGTATATTTTGAGGGCGCCGCTTTTCATGGCCTTTGGCTCAAGGGGCTCAAGCTCCTCCCCCTGCCCCAGATCGGCCACCATGGCGATTACCTCGTAACCGTAGTTTTCCTTTAGCCAGGGAATGATGATGGATGTATCAAGCCCGCCGGAATAGGCAAGAACAACTTTTTTCAACGCAATACAACTCCTTTCAGTTGACAAGCTGTTAACTGTTAGCTTATATTATAAGGCTATTAGCTATAAGCTATAAGATTTTTTACAACCAGACAAATATTATCTACCTTCTCGTGAAAATATGATTGTTATCAGTAAAATTTATAATAACCCCATTTGCGCTATTAGCATAAGCAATATTGCCTTAATACCTTTAATATATACTTTCAAACTTACAGCTAACAGCTTATGGCTAATAGCTGACCCACAGTCTGTGCTACATTGTTAATGCCATTACGGCCTTTTGAGCGTGCAGCCTGTTTTCGGCCTCATCCCAAACCACCGAGTGGGGACCGTCGATGATCTCCGCCGTTACTTCCTCCCCCCTGTGGGCGGGCAGGCAGTGCAGGAATATAAAATCCTTTTTGGCGTGCCGCACCAGTTCCCCATTGACCTGGTACGGCGGGAAAACCCTTGCCCTCCCGGCCTGCTCGGCCTCCTGGCCCATGCTGGCCCAGACGTCGGTAACCACCACGTCGGCCTCATAGACAGCTTCCACCGGGTCGTTGACCACCTGTATCACGGCGCCGGTTTCCCGGGCGTCCTCCGCGGCGGCCATGACAATTTCCCGGCTGGGCATAGAGCCTTCCGGGGAGGCCACTGTGATGTTCATACCTGTCTTGGCGCAGCCGAAAAGCAGCGAGTGCGACATATTGTTGCCGTCCCCCACGTAAGCCAGCTTCAGGCCGGCCAGCCCTCCCTTGACCTCTCTTATGGTCTGCAGGTCGGCCAGCACCTGGCAGGGATGAAGCAGGTCGGTGAGGCCGTTTATCACCGGAATGTCTGCGTAATGGGCCAGTTCCTCCACATCGGACTGGGCGTAAGTCCTGATCATTATGCCGTTCACGTACCGTGAAAGCGCCCTGGCGGTGTCGGCAACGGTTTCCCCCCTCCCCAGCTGTATGTCCGACGAGCTGAGGAAAAGGGCATACCCTCCCAGCTGGTAAATCCCCACCTCAAAGGAAACCCTGGTCCTCGTGGATGACTTTTGAAAAATCATCCCCAGGGTCTTGCCCTTGAGGATCCGGTGGTCTTCACCCCTCCTGAGCATGGCCTTCAGGTGGTCGGCCGTGTCCAGGATAAGCTTTATTTCGTCCGGAGTGAAATGATGCAGTGAAAGCAGGTCCCGCCCGCGCAGGAGATCGGTTAATTTATTCAACTCAATTCACCTCTAACTATATTTAACCACTACTAAATGGCGGCCTTCCGGGCGGAAGGGGGATTGATATCCCGCATGTTCACCGGCTCCGGCTCCTCTCCCCTGCCTATGCTTTCCAGCACCACCGCCAGCGCCCTGACGGTGTCCAGGGAGGTCAGGCAGGGAACCTTATACTCGGATGCCGCCCTCCTCAGCATAAATCCGCTCCTCCCGGGGACTTTGCCCCTGGTGGGAGTGTTTATCACCAGGCTCACACCGCCTGAACGGATAAGGGCGCCGGGGTCGGCCGCCTCCTCCACGGAAAAGCCTTCTTCCGCCAGCATTTTTGCCGTTCCCCCGGTGGCATACACCTTGAATCCCATTTCCCGGTATTGCTTTATGATGGGCAGCGCCTCCTCCTTGTCCCGGTCCGCCAGGGACACCAGCAAGGCGCCGCCGGTGACAATTTTTAGGCCGGCTGAAAGCATGGCCTTATAAAGAGACAGCGGGAAAGTCCGGTCTATTCCCATAACCTCCCCGGTGGATTTCATCTCCGGCCCCAGTGAGGTCTCCACCATCCCCAGCTTCTCGAAGGAAAACACCGGCGCCTTTACGGTAACCAGGTGAGGAAGAGGCCCCAGCCCGCTGCCGTAGCCCATGGACGCAAGGCTTCTACCCAGCATGGCCCTTGTGGCCACCTGGACCATAGGGACACCTGTCACCTTGCTCAACACGGGCACGGTACGGGATGCCCGGGGGTTTACCTCCAGCACGAACACTCCCTCGGCCCCCACCACGTACTGTATGTTAATGAGGCCGCAGATCTTGAGAGCCCGGCCTATACGCAGGGTGTAGTCCACTATCAGGTTTATTTCCTCCTGGCTCAGGGTCTGCGGGGGATACACCGCTATGCTGTCCCCCGAGTGCACCCCGGCCCTCTCAACATGCTCCATTATTCCGGGTATGAAAATGTCTTTGCCGTCACCTATGGCGTCCACCTCAACCTCTTTGCCCCGGACGTATTTATCCACCAGCACCGGGTGTTTGGGAGACACCTGCACCGCTGACTCCATGTATTTCAGCAGCTCTTCATCACTGTGCACTATTTCCATGGCGCGGCCCCCCAGAACGTAGGACGGCCTTACCAGTACGGGGTAGCCCAGGCTGCCCGCTATATCCAGCGCCCCCCTGACGGTGAAGGCGGTGCTTCCCTCGGTCTGGGGAATGTCCAGGAAGCACAGCAAATCACTGAATTTCTCACGGTCCTCGGCGGCGTCAATGCCTTCCACCGGTGTCCCCAGTATCCTGACTCCGTGTCTGTCCAGCTCCCCGGCCAGGTTTATCGCTGTCTGGCCGCCAAACTGCACCACAACACCCTCGGGTTTTTCCTTTTCAATAATATTGAGAACATCCTCCAGTGTAAGGGGCTCAAAATAAAGCTTGTCGGAGGTGTCGAAGTCGGTGCTCACAGTCTCCGGGTTGTTGTTTACTATAACCGACTCAACCCCCTCGGCCTGAAGGCCCCAGACCGAGTGCACCGAGCAGTAGTCGAACTCTATGCCCTGCCCTATTCTTATGGGGCCGGATCCGAGCACCAGCGCCTTCCTGCGGCCTGAAACCTCCACCTCGTCCTGATAGTCGTAAGTTGAGTAGTAATAAGGGGTGGAGGATTCAAATTCGGCGGCGCATGTGTCCACCACCTTGTAGGTGGGAGTGATCCCGTATTCTTTGCGCAACAACCTTATACTTTCCTGGCTGGTGGCCGTAAGGCGGGCCATCTGGCTGTCTGAGATCCCCAGTTGCTTGGCTTTCTCCAGTTTGTAACGGTCAGCCCCGCCGCCGCTGGTCTTCAGCTCTCCCTCGGCCACAACTATATTTTTTATCTTTTCAAGGAAAAAGTAATCTATGTTGGTTAGCTGGAATACCTCCCGCATAGCCCAAAATCTCCTGAAGGCCTCGGCTATGGCAAACAGCCTCTCGTCATTGGGCCTGGAGAGCCTGCTTTCCAGCTCCATTTCGCTCCAGCTGGCCGCCCCCTTCAGTTGAAGGCTGTCAACCCCTATTTCCAGGGAGCGGACTGCTTTCATCAAGGCGCCCTCAAAGCTACGGTCAATGGCCATGACCTCCCCGGTGGCCTTCATCTGGGTTCCCAGTGTGCGGTCGGCGCTGGCGAACTTGTCAAAGGGCCAGCGAGGAATCTTAACCACAACGTAATCCAGCGTGGGCTCGAAGCAGGCCGTGGTCTTTCCGGTAACCGGGTTGACAATCTCATCCAGGTTTAGCCCCATTGCTATTTTGGCCGCCATCTTGGCTATGGGATAGCCGGTGGCCTTTGATGCCAGGGCGCTGGATCGGCTTACCCTGGGGTTCACCTCGATGACATAATAGTTAAAGCTGTACGGGTCCAGGGCAAACTGCACGTTGCAGCCCCCCTCAACCCCCAGCGTCCTTATTATCTTCAGAGAGGCTGATCGCAGCATTTGGTACTCCCGGTCGGCCAGGGTCTGGGAAGGCGCCACCACTATGCTGTCACCGGTGTGCACCCCGATGGGGTCTATATTCTCTATGTTGCATATGGTGATGCAGTTGTCGGCCCCGTCCCGCATCACCTCGTACTCTATTTCCTTCCAGCCGGCAACGCTTCTCTCCATCAGCACCTGGCCGATCATGCTCATTTTAAGCCCTTTGCTGACAATCTCCGTCAGTTCGGTGTCATTCTCCACTATTCCCCCGCCGGTGCCGCCCAGGGTATAAGCAGGCCGCACAATTACCGGATACCCGACCCGTATTGCAAAGGCCTTTGCCTCATCCAGGGTGGTGGCAATAACGCTCTCGGGCA
This sequence comes from Bacillota bacterium, assembly GCA_049323915.1. Lineage (GTDB taxonomy): Bacteria > Bacillota > Desulfotomaculia > Desulfotomaculales > Desulfocucumaceae > BRHc4a. The sequence goes on along the minus strand of JBMOPC010000024.1, from coordinate 52,421 downwards.
CCGGCTCGCCTATGGCCAGCATTGTTTCCTTGAAAAGCTCACGGTCCTCGGCCTTTTTAATTGTTTCCAGGGAGGTCCCCATCAGTTCCACCCCGTATTCATCCAGAACGCCCTTTTCGGCCAGCTCTACGGCCAGATTGAGCCCGGTCTGCCCGCCCAGGGTGGGCAAAAGCCCGTGGGGCCTCTCCTTTTTTATTATCCCCGCCACGCTCTGCCATGTCAGTGGCTCGATGTAAACCTGGTGGGCTATGCCGGGGTCGGTCATTATGGTGGCCGGGTTTGAGTTTACCAGCACCACTTCGACCCCTTCCTCGGAAAGGGCCTTGCACGCCTGGGTGCCGGCGTAGTCAAACTCAGCCGCCTGCCCTATGACTATTGGTCCGGACCCTATTACAAGCACCTTTTTGATGTCGCTTCTCTTGGGCAATTTTTTTTCCTCCCGGACTATTATAGGGATACTTCCGCCATTGCTTTTTCCAGAATCCCCGCCGCCCGGTCCACATCGTCCCCGGTGATGATCAGCGGGGGCAGAAATCTTAATATGTTGTTGTTGACACAGTTAATCAAAAGACCCAGTTCCTGGCAGCGGGATACGACACCCCTGCCGTCCACCGAAAGCTCCATTCCCAAAATGAGGCCCTTGCCCCGCACTTCTTTTATGAAGGGGTGCCGCCCCGACATCTCCAAAAGCTTTCCTTTGAAATAATCCCCCACCCTGGAGGCGTTCTCCACCACCCCGTGGTTTATCAGCTGATCCACGGCAGCAATGCCGGCGGCGCAGGCCAGTGGGTTTCCTCCGAAGGTGGAGGCGTGGTCTCCCGGCACAAAGGCCGCAGCCACCTCCTCCTTTGCCACCATGGCGCCTATGGGGAAGCCTCCCGCCAGCGCCTTGGCCAGGGTAAAAATGTCGGGCTCCACACCATAGTGCTGATAGGCCAGGAATTTGCCCGTCCTGCCCAGCCCGCACTGTATCTCGTCAAATATAAGCAGCAGCCCCTTTTCGCGGCAAAGCTCCCCGACCTCCCGCAGGTAAGCGGGGTCGGCTTCGTTTACCCCGCCCTCCCCCTGCACCGGCTCCAGCATAACCGCGCAGGTATCGGGCCCCACGGCCTCCCTGAGGGCGCTGATATCGTTGAACGGAACATACTTAAACCCGGCCGGCAGGGGCTCAAAGCCCTGCTGGTACTTTGCCTGCCCGGTGGCGGTGATGGTGGCCAGCGTCCTGCCGTGAAATGATTTCAGCGCCGTGATTATCTCAAATTTACCGGGCTCCCCTTTAACCTTGAAATACTTGCGGGCCAGCTTTATGGCCGCCTCATTGGCCTCGGCCCCGCTGTTGCAGAAAAACACCCGGTCGCCGCAGGAGTTTTCCGCCAGGAGGCCGGCCAGCTTAACCTGGGTCTCTATATAGTATAGGTTTGACACATGCATGAGAGTTTCGGCCTGATCAGCTATAGCCCTGACCACGGCTGGATGGCAGTGCCCCAGAGAGTTTACCGCCAGGCCGGACACAAAGTCCAGGTATTCCCTGCCCCCGGCGTCCCACACCCTGGCCCCGCTGCCCCGCACAAGGGCCATCTGCATCCTGCCGTAGTTTTTCATTAAATAACTGTCGCCCATTTTTATTATTTCAGCGGTATTCATCTTCAGTCCCACCTTCGTTCAATACTGATTAAGCCACAGAGATCACAGAGGACTCAGAGATCTGTAATCCCAACGCCTGATTTCCTTTCCATTCTGAGTTCTGAGTTCTGAGTTCTTATTCCACCACCATTGTCCCAATCCCCTTGTCTGTGAACACCTCCAGCAGTATGGAGTGCGGCACCCTGCCGTCCAGTATGTGGGTGGTCTTGACCTCCCCTTCAAGTGCCCTGACACAGCACTCCACCTTGGGTATCATCCCTCCGTCTATTATCCCCCGGTCCACCAGCCCGGGAACCTCTGCCCTTGTTATGGTGGAGATAAGGCTTTCCGGGTTGGCCCTGTCCTCCAGTATTCCTTCAACGTCGGTGAGAATTATCAGCTTGTCGGCCTTAAGGGCCACGGCCAAAGCGCTGGCTGCGGTATCAGCATTGATATTGTAGCTTTCTCCCTGATCCCCCACCGCCACCGGGGCGATGACGGGAATGTAGCCCTCCCGTATCAGTGTGTTTGCTATGTCGGAATTGACTCCGGATATTTCACCCACATAACCTATGTCCACGGCCTCAGTGGTCCCGTCAGGCCGTTTTACCCGGCCGTTTTTCTTCACCGCCTGCAGCAGTCCGGCATCCTTGCCGGAGAGCCCCACAGCCCGACCGCCGTACCTGTTTACCCGGGATACAATGTCCTTGTTCAGCTTACCCACCAGCACCATTTCGGCAATCTCCATGGTCTCCCGGTCCGTGACCCGCAGGCCCCCAACAAAGCTGGACTCTATGTTCAGCCTTTTGAGCATGCCGGTGATTTCCGGGCCTCCGCCGTGCACAATCACCGGGTGCATGCCAACGTATTTCATAAGCACCACGTCGGTCAGCACAGCCTGTTTCAGTTCGTCATTTATCATAGCGTGGCCGCCGTACTTAATCACTACGGTCTTGCCGTAAAACTTTTTAATATAAGGAAGCGCCTCCACCAGTATCGAGGCTTTCTCCAGAGGGCTGGGCAATTGATTCATCCGCCTTTCTTTTACGTTCTATAACTACCATTTATCTTTACATACTCGTAAGTCAGGTCGCAGCCCCAGGCGCAGGCCCCATAGCTTCCCTCCTTCAGGTCGATTAACACCTGCACCGTGTCCCCGGCCAGGGCCGCAGCCGCCGCCTCTTCGTCAAAGGTCAGCCCAGCCCCGTCTTTGGCCACCTGCACTCCGCCAAGGTATATGTCTACCACACCGGGGTTGAATTGTGCGCCGGAGTACCCGGCGGCGCATAATATCCTGCCCCAGTTGGCGTCCTGTCCGAACACCGCCGCCTTGAAAAGGCTTGATGCGGTCACGCTCCTGGCCGCAAGCCCGGCGTCCCTTTCAGTGAGGGCGTTTACCACCCTGACCTCTATTAATTTTGTGGCCCCCTCGCCATCCCGGGCCACCGCCTTGGCCAGGGCCATGCATACATACGTGAGGGCCTCACGGAATGCCAGGAATCCCTCTCCCCCGGACTTAATCTCACTGTTGCCGGCCATTCCGTTGGCCAGGGCCAACACCATGTCGTTGGTGCTGGTATCACCGTCCACCGTCACCATGTTAAAACTCCTGTCCGCTGCATAGGTCAGGCACTCCCTGAGGCAGGCCGGGTCAACCGCGGCGTCGGTGGTGATAAAGCACAGCATGGTGGCCATATTCGGGTGGATCATTCCCGACCCTTTGGCCATTGCCCCCACAGTGACCGTTTTTCCCCCCGACTGGAACCTGACGGCGCTTTCCTTTAATTCTATATCTGTGGTCATAATGGCCTCGGCGGCATCCCTGCCCCCTTTTTCGCTGAGAGCCTCCACCGCCGCCCGTATACCGGGAATTACGCGGTCCATGGGCATCGGCTGTCCGATGACACCTGTTGAGGAAACCAGAATACTTTCCTCAGGTATCCCGAGAAGGCGGGCCGCCTCGGCGGTCATGGCCAGGGCGTCCTCCATCCCCCGGCGTCCATTGCATGCATTGGCGTTTCCGCTGTTTACCACTATGGCCCTGGCCCTGCCCAGGGCCACCCTTTCCATATCCAGCAAAACCGGGGCCGCCTTTACCGCGTTTGTGGTAAACACCCCTGCCGCCGCGGCCTCGCACTCCGAATAGATGACCGCTATATCCTTTTTACCAACATATTTTACACCGGCGGCCACCCCTGAGGCCTTATACCCCAAGGCTGCGGTAATCCCGCCGGGAACTTCTTCATATTTATGCACAGACACCTTTCAAACCCCCATATATCTAATTTGAAATTGACGTTACGCCAATTTCAACCGATTTTCCAACCTCTAACCTCCGGCCTCCAACTTCCAATATTACGGGTACATCCCCGGCCTGCCCAGCCCGGCATCCTCCGGCAGCCCGAACATAATGTTCATGTTCTGCACAGCCTGCCCCGACGCCCCCTTGATAAGATTGTCGATGGCCGAAAGGACCACTACCCTGCCGGTCCTGTCATCTACAACAATTCCTATATCGCAGTGGTTGGATCCGCAAACCTGCTTTGTGGCCGGCAGCATGCCCGGGGGAAGTATCCTCACGAAGGGGCTGTCCTTGTAAAACTCCCTGTACAAGCCGTTAATGTCTCCCAGCCCTGCGCTGGCCCCGAGGTTTGCGTATATGGTGCCCAAAATGCCCCTGTTCATAGGAGTGAGGTGCGGCGTAAAAGACACCACCAGTTCTTCACCGGCCAATAAGCTCAGTTCCTGCTCAATTTCCGGAGTATGCCTGTGCACTGCCACATTATAGGCCTTGATGCTCTCGTTGACCTCGCAGTAATGGGTGTTTAGGGACAGCGCCCTTCCCGCCCCGGAAACCCCGGACTTTGAATCTATCACAATGCCCCTTGTTTCCACCAGCCCGTTTTTCAGCAGAGGCGCCAGCCCCAGTATGGCGCTGGTGGGGTAGCAGCCGGGATTGGCCACAATACTCGCTTCCTTTATTATGTCACGGTGTATCTCCGGGAGGCCGTATGCCGCCTGCTGATTTATAACGGGCTCGGTGTGGTCCACCCTGTACCATTTCTCGTATATGCAGGCGTCGTTAAACCTGAAGTCGGCGCCCAGGTCCACCATTCTCCTGCCCTGCCTGTGCACCTCCGCAGCCACGGGCATGGAGTGCCCGTGCGGCAGCGCCGTGAATATCACGTCGCATTTCTCCACCAGTTCCGGCAGATCAAGCTCTTTGCACATCATATTTGTATGTTTATACAGGTGGGGATACACTTCCCAAAAGGGCTTGTCGGCGTAACTCTGGGTGGTCAGCCCGGCCAGCCTGGCATTGGGATGTTCCGACAGAATCCTGACCAGTTCCGCCCCGGCGTAACCCGTAGCTCCAATAACACCGACTCTGATTTCCCCTGATAGCGTCAATTCCTTCTCCTCCCCCTCTTAACCTGAAAAACCACCCGGTTCCGGGTGGAAAACTGGCACCGGCCGCCAATAATATTTATACATCTGAGTGTATAATTATACAATATGTCCTGTCAACACAAAACTGCGGCACTGTCAAAAAAATATCTTATTGTATTCCTTAAGCAAAAACAGTCTTCCTGCCGGGTAATTATACCACACAGTGAAAATAAAGCATTGATCGACATTTTTCTTCTTAAACATCTCCGTAAATATCTCTGTGATCTCTGTGGCTTAAATATCTTTTATGACGCTTCAGATTAGTAAAACCGGCACCGTCACATCCAGGGCCACCTCCCGCAGGGACACCCTGCATCGCCTTGCCAGCACCTCCACCCCCGCCAGGGCCGCCGCAGAAAGACCGAGGCCAAAGCGCGGGTCCTGCCGGCTGTTGGGCTTAAAACACCTGGCATCCTCCCTCTGGATCACAAAAAGGACCACCGCCCGGTAGCCTTCCCGCCGGGCGGCGGCCAGTTCTTCCAGGTGCCTCGCCCCCCGCTCCGAGGGAGCGTCAGGGAAAAGGGCCACACCATCTTCCACCAGTGTTACCGACTTAACCTCCAGGTAGCACCCCTTCCCCGGGCCCTCCGTGAGAAAAAAGTCAAACCTTCCCGCTCCGTATGCCGCCTCCCGCTTTATACCCCGGTATCCCTGGATTTCGGGCAGACACCCTTGAGCTAAAGCCCTGTGAACCAGCCTGTTGGGAAGCAGTGAATCCACGGACACCGGGAAGCCATCCATTTCGGCCAGCAAAATCCTGCGCTTAAGCCTTGCCCCGGGATTTGTCTGCAGCACCGCAAAAACACGCGCCCCAGGGTATAAAAGCTCGGCCATTCTCCCGGAACTGGGCACATGGGCCAGCTCAGTCTGCCCGTCAACCCTTATTTCGGCCACAAAGCGGTTGAGCCTGGCTATAAACACAGCTTCTCTCAAATTGCCAGGCAAGAATACCCGGCACATTTGGTCACCTGTCTTATTCATTTTTTCAGTCCCTGCAGCCTAAATTCAGGCCCCCAGCCTGTTTAAAACACCTTTTCACCGGCCATTTCCAGTATTTTCCTGATCATCCGGGCGTTTACCACAGCCTGGCCCCGGTAGTGGTTGTTCATGCTCACGTATACCTTTTTGGCCTCCCGCGCCAGACCGGCTATCTTGGGAACCCATTCCGCCAGCTCATCCCCGGAGTACAGGTAATCGTACCTCTCGTAACTTTCCCTGTGGTTCCACCATTTTTCACGGTTGCGCCCGTGAAACCGCACGTACGCCGTGGGCCCGGTGGCCCTGGCCTCGGGCGGGACCAGCCCTTTCAGCCCCGGCTCGTCCACGCAGACATAGCCCAGCCCCTGCTCGGCCAGGAACCGGAATATGTCATCCCTCAGCCACTCGCCGTGCCGGAATTCCACCACCGTGCCCAGCCCGCCCAGCCTGTGTCCCAATTCCCTTACATAGGCCACATTGGCGCCGCTAAGCCTGAAGCTCTGGGGGAACTGGGCCAGTATGCACCCAAACCTGCCCGATTCCACCAGAGGCTGAAGCGCATCGGCAAAGGAGATAAAGTCCTGGTGGTTGTTTTCACGTTCATGGGTCAGAGACTTGTATGCCTTAATCACAAACTGAAAATCTTCCGGAACCTTGGCCTGCATGTTGTACATCATGTATTTGTTCGGCAGCCGGTAGTATGTGCTGTTCACCTCGGTGAACCGGAACTCCCGGGCGTATATGGTCAGCATTTCTTTTTTGTCGGCCTTTTCGGGGTAAAAGGGCCCCTTCCAGTCTTCATAGCTGTACCCCGCCGTTCCTACATATATCATCACAAATCACCCGCCCGGCGGCGATTCACGCTATTTCACCGGACAGACGCACACCCTGTTTCCGGAGGACGTCTGCCAGCAGCGTGAATGACTCCCCCGCCATGGCCTCTATCCTGAGGTATGCCCTGTGGTCGTAAGTGGTCTCACCCAGGTTTATTATCACCAGCTTTTTGCATAGCCCCGGAAGATAGTTGACCGGTGACACCTCCAGGCTTGAACCCACCACTATGAGCAGGTCGCTGTCCGATACCTCACGGCAGCAGTCGTAAAAGTCTCCGGGCAGGGGGTCTCCGAAAAACACCGCGTCCGGCTTGTAAACACCCCCGCAGGACTGATGTCGGGGAGGCATCTGCCCTTCTTTCACCATCCCCACCAGCGTCTCCCAGGGTATTACCTGGCGGCACTTCATGCAGGTGGCCGACCTCAGGTGGCCGTGCAGCTCAAAAACCATCTTCGATCCGGCCTTCTGGTGCAGCCCGTCGACATTTTGTGTCACCACCGCCCAGACCAGCCCGGCCTGCTCCAGCCCGGCGATAACCTCGTGGGCGGCGTTGGGCCTGGCCTCCTGCAGCTCGCCCAGCAGAGGCATCCCGGTCTTGTAAAACACCTCCGGCCTGTATACAAAAGTGTCGGCCGAAAATACATACATGGGGTCAACCTTGTTCCACAGACCGTCAGGCCCCCTGAAGTCAGGTATGCCGCTCTCGGTGGAAATCCCGGCCCCGGTAAGCACCATTGTTTTTCTGCTTGACATCATCAGGCCGGCCAGCTGGTGTATTTTATCCATCAGTTCCATCAACCAACCCCCCTTATAATTTGCAGCGCCTGTATATTTACAGCGCCGGATTAATTGGGGACATTCCTGTCCTAAGAGGATGACCCGGCCTTCAGCAGGTGTGTCCCCATTCTCATATTGGGGACATTCCTGTCCTAAGAGGATGACCCGGCCTTCAGCAGGTGTGTCCCCATTCTCATATTGGGGACATTCCTGTCCTAAGAGGATGACCCGGCCTTCAGCAGGTGTGTCCCCATTCCTTTATACCACCACATTCACTTTGCCTCCGCAGCCCGCGCAGGCGTCTCCCGCAAGACCATCCACCTTTGTCCGGTAGCCCCTGCGGTCTATAACAACCCCGGAGCAATGCGGGCAGCGGGTTTTCCCACCGTCCAGATCAGGCGCGTTCCCGATATAAACATGGTCAAGGTGCTGTCCGGCCGTGTCCCTGGCCATAATCAGCGTCTCATAGGGTGTAGGGTCCAGGTCGTATTTGTAGTTGGGGAAATACCTTGAAAAGTGGAGCGGAATATCCCTGCCCAGCCCGGACAGCCACCGGGCCAGGGACTCTATTTCCTCCCTGGAGTCGTTCAGCCCCGGCACCAGCAGGGTGGTTATCTCCACGTGGCATTCCCGGCGGGATATCTCCACCGTCCTGATCACCGGGTCCAGCCGCCCGGCGCAGGCCTCCCTGTAATACTTATCGGTAAAACCCTTTACATCTATGTTCATGGCATCGATAAAAGGGACTATTTTCCCCAAGGGCTCCTCGTTCACATAGCCGTTGGTCACCAGTACGTTTTTCAGCCCTTTTTCACGGGCCAGCATTGCCGTGTCGTACACGTACTCGTACCACATGAAGGGCTCAGAGTAGGTGTATGCCAGCCCAACGCACCTGACGCCCTTTTCACGGGCGTCCAGGGCAGCCTCCACCGCCCTTTCGGGGCTTAAGTACACCGACCTGGGATCGCCGTGGGCTATCTCCCAGTTCTGGCAGAAACCGCAGCGCAGGTTGCACCCCATGGTTCCCAGTGAAAGTATGGAAGTCCCCGGATGGAAGTGGTAAAGTGGCTTTTTTTCAATTGGGTCCATGGCGTACGAGGTGCACTGGCCGTAGTTGGTGGCGTAAAGTGTGCCGTCCCTGTTTTCCCGGACCCTGCAGAAGCCCCGGTGGCCGGGCCTTATATTGCAGAGCTTGGGGCAGACCTTGCAAAAAGTCCTGCCGTCGCTGCCTTTTTCATAAAAGAGTACTTCCGCCCCGTTTTCCTTTACATGAGTGACCATAATTCACCCTCACATCCCGAAGCTTATATCCTGGCAAAAATTTCAATTCTTATTCTGGATTCTGGCTCCTGAATTCTGTATTCCGACCAAGTATCCATACCCTTTAGCATATTTATTTGTGCCTTACCACCTCAAACCTCTCTATCTCAATGGGCTCTCCCGGGCCTATGCCGGCCTTCTGGCGGGCAATGTCAATCTGCTGATCCACAGTGTCCACGCCTTCCAGGTTGGGCAGCAGCAGGCCCTGCCTTCTGCCGGACCTCACAATGACGCCATAGCGGGCCGGGTCCAGCCCCTCCTTGCCTTTAACCGGCTCGGGGGCGTGCAGCACATCCACGGATATATCGAGATCGTCCAGCTCTTCCGGCCTTACCGGGTGAAAGCGCGGGTCGCGGTGGCCGGCGCTGATGGCGTTGTTTATGGTTTCCTCGATAGTATTACTGTATTGTGGAAAAATTGTGCCTATGCATCCCCTTAGCATACCGTCTTTTTTTAGAGAGACGAACACACCCGCAGGCTTGCTGAATTCATCCGGCATCTCGCCAGGCGGTATTTTGAACTTCTCGCCTTTGCTGTAGCGCTCCAGGGATTCCCTGGCTATTCCGGGCAGGTAGCCTTCCCCGGTTTTCCTGTGCTTAGCGCCGGCCTGGCTTTTTTGATCAAAGGCATCCAGGAAACGCCTGTCAGCCCCGGCTGAAACGGGCCTGAGGGCGGCCACCATATAGCCCACACCAAAGGGGCCCTCGTAGGAAAGCACCTCCGATTCCACCGAGTACCCGTCCAGCGCCCCCAGCATCATTATAATGGGCCTCATGCCGCACTCCCCCGCCTTTTCAACCAGCACCGGGTCCATGTTCATAACACCCTTGACATCGGCGCCGCCCAACAGCCTGACCATTTCCCCGTCAAATTCCCTGCCCCTGGGCTCATATCCCCCGGGGGCGTCCGGGGTAAGACAGTGGGAGAGGTCCCCGCTGGCCAGTACCGCCACCTTCTTTCCCGAAGCCTCAATGGCCTTCTGAACGGCAGTACCAAAAATATAAAGCTTTTCACGGGGCAGTAGCCCCATGTACACAGCCACCAGCGGCAGCCGGACCCCCGCCTCCCGCAGGAAATACAGCGGCACTGTCAGCCCGTGGTCCAGGTCGGCGCCGACACCGTACTGGTCCGCCGCCTTCTTGTCCATCTCAAGAGTCAGAATGCCTTCATCCCGGGCGCAGCTGTGAATCGACCCGGCCAGCGGCAGATCGTTCTCCAGCTCAAAAGAAACCTCCGGGGCGCCGAATTTTTTTAGGTTCCCTTTCAACACCGGGTTTGCGTTGATGGCTATTCCGTCTGTGAATACCGGGCCATGGGGCGAAATCATCACCACAGACTGCGCTCCGCTTTCCAAAAGCCTCCGCCCCAGCTCCAGCATGGCCTGCCCTGACTTGGCCACGATGTCCGTTCTCTTCTTCCCGACCGCCGGCACCATTATGGGCGGGTGGGGGCAAACACCGCAAAACACTACAGGCATAGGAATCACCTTTCTCATAAAGAATACAAGAAGTCAGAACCCAGAATTCAGAATAATCTTCCCCCCAAACCGGATTTTACTGTTTAATTACGACTACTGACTACTGAGTTTTGAATACTGACTACTCTTATTTTATCCGCCCTATATGATATTCAAAATTGCATCCCAGATGAAATAACCACCAAGCCCTATTATAAAGAGGCCGCACACCACCAGCACCGATCTGTACAGCCTCTGCGTAATAAAGCGCCTGCCCCCCGTAACCGCCGCCGCCACCAGGCTGTACCAGGCCAGATCGGCAAGTATGTGGCCCGAATAAAAGGAAGCAACCGCCAGCGCCCCTCCCTGCAGGGCCTGGGTTATGTACAGAAGGCCCACCGTGGCCCACCACATGCTCCAGTACGGGTTGGAAAAACTCACCAGAGCGCCGGCCAGCACCGGGCGCATCCCCCTTCCGCCCGCCCCGGGTGTCCCCCCGGCGCCGCCGGACTTTTTATCTTCCAAATCAAGGGTAACCCTGCCTTTAAGGGCGTCCATGGACATACCCCAGCCGAAATACAGTAAAAACAGGCCTCCTATCAGCCCGATGACTATCCTGGCCTCAACCTTTCCCAGCACCGATGCCAGGCCCATCACCAGAAGCACCACCAGGAGAAGCTCTAGCGCCGCATGTCCCAGCACAAGGAGGGGGCCGGACCAGAATCCCCTCCTGGCGGCCTCACCAACGGCCACCGCCAGCAGCGGCCCCGGCATCATCGCCCCCGAAAAACCAACCAGAAATGCTGTTGTGAATATTGCCGCCATATCCATTCTAAAACCTCCCTGAGGCCTTTTTCGCCCCACCCGCTGAAAATCCTTCACTGATACAAAATATTTAAAAAACACCTTTAATTAACCACCATTTTTTTCGATAATATAGTTAAAATACAATTTATCGGAAGTGTTACATAATGCAAACACACAACATGCTTCCGGCCCTTCTGAATATACTTTCGGGGCGGACCGTCCAAAACAGGATGGACAAGGCCACTTCAAGGCAGGATACCGGAGAGGTAAAGAGGCAGGCGGCCGGAGGCGCAGGTGAGGCCGCCGCCGCAGCAGGCGCCGGAAAAGTGGGCGAGGGTGAAATGAAAGCGCCGCCTTCGCCTTCGGCAGGCCACGCCCTCCCGGATGTTTTGCCCCTGCCCTATAAGTCCCCCCTTTTCAGCGAATCCCGCTTCTATATAAAAAATGACAGTGAAAGCAGGGCCACCAGCGGCACCGACACCCCGGCCAGCCTGTTCATGCGTCTTAAAACCGATAACCTGGGCGTGATCTGGATTCATATGGCGGCAAGAAGCAAATCCCTCTCCATCTCATTCTACGCAGAGGAAGACTCATACACAGGCATAATAAGGGAGGACCTTCCACATCTGGTGGAAAGCCTGCGGAAGCTGGGATACCCCGATGTAAGGGCAGCGGGAATAACCAGGCCCGGAATAACCGGCTGCGCCGATATAGTACCCGGATTAACGGCCCCGGCCAATTATCTTCTGGATCTGGAAGTGTAATATTATGGATGAAAAAAAAGCGCCTCCTGAAAAAACAACCGAAATTGCCGCCGCCCTTCGCTACGAACACGGAAAAGACCGGGTACCCGTTGTTGTGGCCGCAGGTAAAGGCGACCTGGCGGCCAAAATAAGGGAAATAGCCGAAAAAGAAAAGGTTCCCGTATACCGGGACACCATACTGGCCCAGGCTCTGGTAAGGCTGGGGGCGGACGTGGAAATCCCGCCGGAACTGTACAACGCCGTGGCGCACATACTGGTGCACGTTGCCCGCCTTGACAAAAAAATGGGCGAAAAATTTTGATTATTACGATTGATGTATTTCTGTTATAGTTAACAGCGCAAAAAAGATATACAATAATACGTGTTATAATAAAAGCCAGTAATTACTCATGCTTTTTAACGTTCCAGGGGGGGGTTGGGATAAATTGGCAAAAAGAACCGGGGAAAAATACCAGGCGATAATAGACGCGGCGGTTACAGTCATCGCCAAGAGCGGCTACCACAACGCCCAGGTGTCGCGGATCGCGAAGGAAGCCGGAGTCGCCGACGGAACCATCTACCTGTACTTTGAAAACAAGGAGGATGTCCTTATTTCACTGTTCAGGAACAAGATGGGGTCCTTTGTGGGTATGGTCCAGAAGGAGCTGAAGGATGTCGGAGACCCTTTCGAAATGCTGGCCCGGCTTATACACATCCACTTTACCAGGATGCAGACCGACCGGAACCTTGCTGCGGTACTGCAAATCGAACTCCGGCAGTCTGAGCCCTCCATCAGAAAGGGTATTTCGGAAATAATCAGGGATTACTACAACCTGATAGAACAGGTGGTAAAGGCGGGCATCGAAAAAGGATGCTTCAGCCCGGAGATAAACCCGCGGCTGGCCCGCAAAATAATATTCGGCAGCATGGACGAGGTGGCCACATGCTGGGTGCTGACCAGCAAGCAATATGACATTACAGACATGTCCATACCCGTATATAACATTCTGGCCCGGGGACTTTCGGTGGACGGAAGCCCTCCCCCGTTCCCCGGCGGCATACTGCAGAAACACTGATTGCTTTTATGAACAAATTCGCCCTGCGGGCGACTGGAACTCAGAACACAGAACTCAGAATAGTGACAGCCTACATTAGCAGCGACCCTCAAGCGACATGCATTGAGGGGGGAGTGATTTAAGCGATTAAACCACTCCCCCGGCCCGTACACGACCCCGGAGCGACCCCAAAAGTCAGAAGATTTTCGGGTATTGAAAAGTTGTCTACAAAGCATAGTTTAATGGTGTCTTAAAAAATCATACGGAGGTCAGTTGCCTTGACAATACCTCAAAACATCGCCCGGATGATTGACCACACCCTGCTTAAGCCGGACTCCACCGGAGAGGATATTCTGAAGCTTTGCGCGGAAGCGGTGGAATACGGTTTCAAGGCAGTCTGCGTCAACCCGTCCAGGGTTTCCACAGCGGCCCGGGCACTGGCCGGGACCGGCATTGTGGTGTGCGCCGTGGCCGGTTTCCCACTGGGGGCCTCCTCCACCGCGGCAAAGTCCGCTGAGGCTTTTGAGGCGGTAAAGAGCGGGGCCGCCGAAATCGACATGGTGATTAACATAGGACTTTTAAAGGAAGGTAAGTTTGACCTGGTATGCCGGGACATCAGTTCCGTTGTGGAGGCCGCCGCCGCCGCAAACCCCGAAGCGCTGGTAAAGGTCATTATCGAAACCTGCTACCTGACTGTCAGTGAAAAGGAAGACGCCTGCCGCATTTGCGAAAGCGCCGGGGCCCGCTATGTAAAAACCAGCACCGGCTTTGGCCCTTCCGGGGCCACCGTGGAAGACGTGGAGCTTATAAGCAGGACAGTTTCACCCGCTATGGGCGTAAAGGCCTCCGGGGGTATAAAAACGGCGGCCCAGGCCTTAAGCATGATAAGGGCCGGAGCCGCCAGGATAGGCACAAGCTCAGGCGTTCAGATAATGAATGAGATAAAAAAGGTCCTCTGACAACACACCCGTATGGTGGTTGTCAGAGGGGCCACTTTATCTTAAAAGGGGCTGGGCGCCCCTTCGGACGGTATAAACGTCCTCAACCCCCCACTGAAGCAAGGAGGCTTGCCCCCTTGGAACCCCCAAAGTGACCCTATAGATATACATTTACTAAGACACTTTACTACGTTAAAGTAACATATATATTCAATACACAATAAAAAATCAATCAGTCTGGAAGGAATTACACATTCTAGGTAGTATACTTAAGTAACCCAAATTTAATAATACCTTCAGCAAAAGGTGCCCGTCAGGGAGAATAGGGAAGTCCGGCAAGAATCGCGTCCTTCGCGGTTCTTGAAACGGCGCGGACCCGCCACTGTAGTCGGTGAGCTTCTCCGGTCGATGCCACTGGGTGAAAACCCGGGAAGGCCCGGAAAAAGCGATGAACCGTTAGCCAGGAGACCTGCCTTTTAGTCTTGCGATTGAGGATGATGGAAAAGTCCTTAACCTTTAAGGTTGAGGACTTTTTTATTTTTATTATTGGGAGGGATTGGGATGACACTTTTAAACAGAGCCCGCCGGGGGGAGATCACCGCCGAAATAAGGCAGGTGGCGCTGGACGAAGGCGTTCCCCCTGAATATGTAATTGAAGGGGTGTCGGCCGGGACCATAGTGATACCCCGCAGCGTAAACCGCCGCAATTCAAAGCCGGTGGGCATCGGGACCGGGCTTAGGACCAAGGTGAGCGCCAGCGTCGGACTGCACGGAAACAATGCCTCCATTCCGGAAGAGCTGGAGAAAATAAGGGCTGCGGTGGAGGCCGGGACCAACGCAATCATGGACCTGAGCGTCAGCGGCGACATAAACGCCATGCGCCGGAAGGCGCTTAACACAAGCCCCGTTCCGGTGGGGACTCTGCCCCTGTACCAGGCACTGGCCGAAGCCGGGGAAAAATACGGTTCCACCGCCAAAATGAAAGTGGATGACCTGTTTGAAGTGATCGAGAGGCACGCCGCCGACGGCGTCGACTTCCTGGCCATGCACTGCGGGACAACCATGGAAATAGTGGAGAGGGCCAAAAAGGACGGCAGGGTCGACCCGCTGGTGAGCTACGGGGGCTCTCACCTGATCGGCTGGATGATATACAATCAGTCGGAAAACCCACTATACACACACTACGACAGAGTGCTGGAAATAGCCCGGCGCTGCGACGCCACCATCAGCCTGGCCGACGGCATGAGGCCGGGCTGCCTCGCCGACTCCCTGGACGGCCCCCAGGTGCAGGAACTGGTGATACTGGGCGAACTGGTCCGGCGGGCCAGGGAGGCCGGAGTGCAGATAATGGTCAAGGGGCCGGGCCACGTTCCCCTAAACCAGCTCAAGGCGACGGTGACGCTGCAGAAAAGCCTGTGCAAGGGAGCGCCGTACTTTGTCTTCGGCCCGGTTGCAACAGACATCGCCGCCGGGTATGACCATATCAGCGCGGCCATAGGCGGGGCCGTCAGCGCCTGGGCCGGCGCCGAATTCCTGTGCTACGTCACCGCCCCCGAGCATATTGGACTGCCGGACGCCGAACAGGTGCGGGAAGGAGTCATCGCCGCGCGTATAGCGGCCCACGCCGCCGACCTGGCCCGGGGACTGCCCGGGGCGGCCCAATGGGACCTGGAAATCTCCCGGGCCAGAAAAGACCTGAACTGGAAAAAGCAGATCGAGCTCTCCATCGACCCGGTTCGGGCGGCAAAACTCCGGAAAGAGAGAAGCGACGACTCATCCGAGGGCTGCGCCATGTGCGGCAAGTACTGCGCCATGAAAGTGGTTTCCGAATATCTGGGCACTGCCCGGCAAACTTGTTGAGGAAAGGGTGATTGACTATGACTCAGGTACTGGCGGCCCGCGCCGGCAAGGTTACCGCAGAAATGGAAATGGTGGCGGAAAGGGAAGGTCTGAGTGTCGATTTTATAAGGTCCGGGGTTGCCTCGGGAAAAATCGTAATACCTAAAAACAGACTCCGCAGGGACATAAAGGTATGCGGCATCGGACAGGGGCTTCGCATAAAGGTAAACGCCCTCATAGGCACATCCAGCGACCGCGACCGGATATCCGCCGAAGTAAAAAAGCTGGCCATGGCCGAGGCTTCCGGCTGCGACTCGGTGATGGACCTGAGCACCGGGGGCGACATAGACGGCATGAGAAAATTGACCCTGGAAAAAGCCAACGTCCCCGTGGGAAGCGTGCCGGTCTACCAGGCGGCCATTGAGGCCATAGAAAGGCGCGGCGCCATTGTCAACATGACCGCCGAAGACATGTTCGCCTCCATAGAAAAACAGGCGGCCGAAGGCGTAGACTTCATGGCCATCCACTGTGCCCTTAACTTTGACGTGATTAAAAGGCTGCAGGCCAGGGGCAGGGTTACCGACGTGGTGAGCCGGGGAGGGGCCTTCCTGACCGGGTGGATGCTCCACAACCGGAAGGAAAACCCCCTTTACGATCAGTTTGACCGCCTGCTGGCAATTTTAAAGGAATACGACGTAACCTTGAGCCTCGGGGACGCTATCCGCCCCGGTTCCACCGCCGACTCCCTGGACGGCGCCCAGCTTCAGGGGCTTATAATAGCCGGAGAGCTGGCGGCAAGGGCCCAGGAGGCCGGAGTTCAGGTCATGGTTGAGGGCCCGGGACACGTGCCCATGCACCACGTGGAAACCACCATGCTGCTGCAAAAAAGGCTTTGCAACGGCGCCCCTTACTTCATACTGGGCACCCTGGCCACCGATGTAGCCCCCGGGTACGACCACATCACCTCGGCCATAGGCGGTGCCATCGCAGGCGCCGCCGGAGCCGACTTCCTGTGCTACGTCACTCCCGCCGAACACCTGGGTCTCCCCAGCGAGGCCGACGTTAAGGACGGCGTAATGGCCGCCCGCATAGCCGCCCACGCCGCCGACCTGGCCCGGGGGAACAGGACGGCCTGGGAAAGAGACACACAGATGGCCCGGGCCAGGTCGGCCCTGGACTATGACAGGCAGGTCGCCCTCTCACTGGACCCGTCAAAGTGGGGCGAAAGGGCGAAACAGGAAAACGAGGAGCAGCCCTGCGCCGCATGCGGAAATGAATGCGCGGCCCAAATAGCCGCCAGATACTTCGGCATCTCCTAGGAGACTGTTGAAAAAGTCCATCTGCTGCGTTGCGACTGCGGCTCCAATGCTCAACGTACAACGCGTACACCTCCGCTTGAAGCCTTGCCGGCCTTGCATCTGGAGCTTTTTGAACAGCCTCTGGCGGTAGTCGATTACACATGTTAAAGCCTTTTCAATGAGTTTTGCAACATTCTTCTAGCGGGTGATGTTTCTCTTGAAATTACTGCTGGCACTGCAGTTTTTAACCAGGATACCGGTGACCGTGCGGGCACCGGTCCGGGACAGGGACATGGCCGGGTCAATGGCCTATTTCCCCTTGGTCGGCCTTCTGCTGGGCGCTTCGGCGGCGGGGGTGAACATTTTACTGTCCACGGTTTTTTCCCCGCCTGTGTGCGACCTCTTTTCAATTGTTTTCCTGGTGCTGATCACCGGCAATATGCACACCGACGGCCTGATGGACGCCGCAGACGGCCTCTTCAGCGGAAAGCCGGGGGAGCGGGCGCTGGAAATAATGAAGGACAGCAGGGTGGGATCCCACGGCGTTACGGCTGGAGTCCTGGTCCTTTTGTCAAAATTCGTGCTCCTCTGGCAGCTGCCCCAGGAAGCAAAGGCCGTTTCACTGGTCCTTTTCCCGGCCCTGGGCCGCTGGTCGCAGGTATACGCGGCGGCCGCGCACCCATACGCCAGGCCCGGCGGCGGCACAGGCGGCTTTACGGACCATGTGGGAACCCGGGAGGTGCTTTTGGCATCGGCCATCACCCTGGCGGCGGCGGCGGTCCCGCTGGGACCGAAAGGAGCCGTCCCGGCGGCGGCCGCCCTGCTGGGGACGATAGCCCTGGGGAGGTTCATGTCGCGGAAGATCGGCGGGATGACCGGAGACACCCTGGGCGCCATAAGCGAGTGCGTGGAAGTGCTGGCACTGCTTTCGATGCATATTGTCTACATTTATTCGGGGACATTCCTGTCTTAAAAGGATGCCTCATCTTTCGGGGACATTCCTGTCTTAAAAGGATGCCTCATCTTTCGGGGACATTCCTGTCTTAAAAGGATGACACTTACTTCAGCAGGTGTGTCCCCATTCCTTAGTCGGTGTGTCCCCATACCTTATTAGCCGGAGGTTTTAAACATGAGTTTAGGCCTTGACCACGTAATTAAAGGAATAGAGCCGGTCAGCCGGGAATGGCGGCATAAGGCCAGGGAATACCTGAACAACCTGGCCATCCCGGCCGGAAGCCTCGGAGACCTGCTGGACCTGGCCGAGCGGCTGGCGGCCGTCAAACAAAGCCTCAAGCCCTCGGTGGGCAGAAAAGCTGTGGTCACCATGGCCGGAGACCACGGGGTTGTCCGGGAAGGGGTGAGCGCATTCCCCCAGGAGGTCACCCCCCAGATGGTCTACAACTTCGTTGCCGGCGGGGCCGCCATCAACGTTATCGCCGAAGTGGCCGGCGCGCGGGTGGTTGTTGTGGACATGGGCGTTGCCGCCGACCTGACAGAACTGGTGAGGGAAAATAAAATACTCTCCTGTAAGGTGGACTACGGAACCGGCAACATGGCCACAGGCCCCGCCATGACCCGCCAACAGGCGCTGCAGGCCCTGGAGGCCGGCATAGAAGTAGCCCGGAACTTGATTGAAGAAGGGGTTGAACTACTGGCCACCGGCGACATGGGCATCGGCAACACCACCCCCAGCGCCGCCATACTGGCCGCCATGTCGGGCCGTCCCGCCCGGGAGGTAACCGGGAGAGGAACCGGGATCAGCGACGAGGCGCTGGAAAACAAGGTCCGGGTAATAGAAAGGGCGCTGGAGGTCAACCGGCCCGACCCGAAAGACCCCCTTGGCGTGCTGGCCGGTGTGGGAGGGTTTGAAATAGGCGGAATCGCCGGGGTGATACTGGGGGCCGCCTACCACAAGGTGCCCGTGGTTGTGGACGGTTTCATCTCCTCGGCCGGGGCGCTCATCGCCAAAGGCCTGGCCCCCCATTCCACTGACTACATGATCGCAGCGCACCGCTCCCTGGAGCACGGCCACCGTTACATGCTGGAGGAACTTGGCCTGAGGCCTCTTCTGGACCTCAACCTGCGCCTGGGAGAAGGGACCGGGGCGGCCCTGGCCATGAACATAGTGGAGGCTGCGGCACGGGTGATAGGCAGGATGCTCACCTTCGACGACGCCGGTGTTTCCAGAAATAACTGAAAGGTGCATGGCTTATGAGACCGCCCTACTTCACCCGCGACCCCCAGGACAAAAGCCCGCAGTACCTGGAGGACCTTGCCACGGGGTACTGGTTTTCCGAGGTGCTTTTCACCGCCGTTGAAATGGACATATTCACCCTGCTGGAACCGGCCGGCAAGACCGCCATTGATGTCGCCGGCCTGACCGGGTGCAGTCCCCGGGGCATGGAGCGTTTCCTTAAGGCCTTAAGCGACCTGGGACTTGTAAACAGCAATGGGACGGTATTCTACAATACCGGCATTTCAGGCAAATACCTGGTAAAGGGCCGTGAAGATTACCAGGGAGACTCCATCCTCTGGCGCAAATACCTCGTTCCATACTGGCAGGGACTGGGAGACTGCCTCAGGAGCGGCGGCAGGGTGATATACCCCGCCGGTGAGGACCCTGACCTCCTCTCCCGCCGGGTGCGGAGGTATATCCGGGCTATGGACGGCGTGGCCCGGGCCAAGGTCATGGAAATACTACCCATATTCGGCGGCCTCCTTACTGAAGGGGAAATACTGGACATCGGAGCCGGGTCAGGCGCGGTGGCGGCAGGGTTCCTGGAGCGTTTCCCCGGCTTGCGGGCAACCCTTGCGGACATCCCGGAAGTATTGGACTTCACCCTGGAGTTAATGGAAAAAAGGGGACTGGGGGAAAGGGTGTCCCTTTGCAGGACTAATATACTGGACCCCTGGCCCTTCGGCAAGTGCCGCTTCGACCTGGTCATACTTTCAAATATAATCCATGCCTATTCGGAAGCCGAGATTTCACATATACTGACCCGGTCATCAGAGTGCCTGAAGGCGGACGGGCTTTTACTGATACATGATTTTTTCCCGGAACATTACCCCGTCAAGGCCTCCCTTTCCGACCTGAATATGTTCATAAACACCTATAACGGGATGGTCTTTTCGGAAAGCCGGGTGCGGGAAAAGCTGGTAAGCCTTGGCTTATACACCATGGGCCTGGTCCCCCTGGCCACCGATACCGCCCTCATCATAGCCTCAAAGGGTGAACAAAGGCTGTCCGGCCTCCGCCTGGAACCCGTCTCCAGGCTGGCGTCCAAAATACTGGAGCTGGGGTTTGGGGCGGTTCACCCCATACCGGCACAGGCCGTGCACGTCCCCGGCTGGGCCGGCCTCCGCTGCCGCTACGGGTGCGAACTGTACGGAAGGCCCCACTGCCCCCCGGACAGCCCCTCTCCCGGGAAAACCAGGGAAATCCTCAGGGACTACACCCGGGCTTTTATCCTGGAGGGGGAACCCCCCACTGCGGACTTCCAGCGGCGGGTGCTGCAGGCGGAAAGGGAGGCATTCAGGCAGGGGTATTACAAAGCCTTCGCATTCTGGGCCGGCCCCTGTTCACTGTGCGACCCCTGCCCGTCCGGCGGCCGGTGCCGGAACACGCGTGACTCCAGGCCTTCCATGGAAGGGGCGGGCATAGACGTGTTCGAGACCGCCAGGCGAGCCGGGGTACCGCTCAAGACACTGGAAAACCGGTGCGATTTTATAAAATATTTCGCCCTTCTGCTTCTGGAGTGAAAAGATATGCAGGTATTAATGGTACAGGCCCTCTCGGTGGAGGGGCCGTCACCGGAAAAGGTATACCCGCTGGGAATTGTGTCCCTTGCCGGCCGCATTAAAGATGCGGGCCACCAGGTGGATATACTGGACATGAATATCGAGGCCGATCCCTTCGGGGCGCTGAAAGACAGGCTCTTCAGCTTCCGGCCCCAGGTGGTGGGCCTTTCCCTGCGAAACATCGATCCCCTGGGCAACAAAACTGCTTCCCTGGTCCCCCCCTTTGCCGTTACCGTACGGCTTATATCCGCCGTCCTTCCCGGGGCGCGGCTTATCGTGGGCGGAACCGGCTTTTCCCTGTTTCCCCGGAGGCTTATGGCGGAGTTTCCCGAAATACATTATGGAATAGTGGGCGAAGCCGAGACGGCATTTCCGGCCCTGCTGTCCTCGCTTGAAAACCCGCCGCCAGTCAGGGGCCTCTGCTGGCGGGAGGGCGGAAGGGTGCGGGTGAGGCCCCCGTCCAGGAACTTCGACATGAAAAAATACCTGCCCCCCGCAAGAAAACTGCTGCCCCCCTCCCTTTACCTGGATGCCAACAGCTATGTCCCCCCCATCGGCATCGAGGCCAAGAGGGGCTGCAGCGTAGGCTGCGCCTACTGCGTCTACCCTGAGCTGCAGGGAAAGAGGCTGAGATGCCGCCTCCCGGCCGGGGTGGCCGACGAGATGGAGCGGCTCAACAAGGATTACGGGATAAGGTCTTTCCACTTCACCGACCCTGTGCTTAACACCCCGCCGGGATTCCTGGAAGAGATCTGCCGGGAGATAATCCGCAGAGGGCTTAAGGTGCGGTGGAGCGGCTTCTTCCGGGAAAAGCGCCTTGATACAAAAAACATAGCCCTGTTCGAGAGGGCCGGCTGTGAGTGCTTTTCCTTCTCCCCCGACGGTCTTTGCCAGGAATCCCTGGACGTGCTGAACAAAAAACTGTCCGAGCCGGATGTGCTGAAGGCGGCCGAACTGGCGTCGCAGAGCGGTGTCACCGCCGTATACCACTTTATGGTAAATGTTCCCGGGGAGACCGAAAAGACCGTTCAAAAGGGGATGCGCATGCTGGACCGCATTTACGACCTGCACGAAAAAAACAAAAACCTGGGGACAGTGGTACTGAACAACATACGCATATTACCCGGTACAAAAATCGAAGCCATCGCCAGGGCCGTGGGCGTGATAGGCCCGGACACCGACCTGGTCTACCCCGTTTACTTCAACCCGAAACCCTTTGACACCATAAGATACCGTCTGGAAACCCTGCACCTGTGCAGAAACGTGTTCATGTGGCAGGGAGTGAGGTGATAAAATGAAAATTCTCCTGCTGGAGCACCCGCGCACAATCAAACCCGACCACTGCAACGACATCGCCAACACCCCCCTTTCCTCCTGCCTCCTAAGCGGCTATGCCGCCGGTATGCTGCAAAGCTCAGGGCATGAAGTGGAAATAGTGGAAGGTTACCTTGAAGGGCTGACCTACGAAGAAATATGGCGCAGGGTTTATGACATGAGGCCGCACATACTGGGAGTACACATCATCTACCAATGGAAGCCCGACCCGGACCTTTCCGGTTTTCTTGAAAAAGTCAAAGGCGAAGGGCTGTCGGATCACATAACCGCATACGGCTTCCACCCCACCTTTGCCTACGAAGAGATTTTGCATGGCTGGAAGGCCATAGACACCGTCATCGCAGGAGAGCCCGAGCTGACCTTCGCGGACCTGGCCGGGGCTGTCAAACAGCGGGAAAGCCTTGGGGATATCCCCGGGCTGGCGCAAAGAAACGGCCCGGACAGTGTGTTTTTCGCACCCCGGAAACCGGCCCGGGACCTGGACCTCCTTCCCTTTCCCGTAAGGACGGAGGCGCTTTTCCGCCTGCCGGAAGTGAATCTCCTGGGAAGCAGGGGGTGTTACGGGGGATGCACCTTCTGCCATATCAACCCCTTTTACGGCCGGGAAACCTACTGGCGGGGCCGCACCCCGGGGAACATAGCCGCCGAAATTGACAAAATAATCTCCGAAAGGGGAAAAAGAGTATTTTACTTCACCGACCCCAACTTTTTCGGCCCCGGCCACATGGGCCAGGAAAGGGCTCTCCATATCGCCTCCCTCCTGAAAGCCCGCAACATCAGTTTCGGCATCGAGGCCAGGGTCAACGACATACACGACGGGACCATAGGCGCCCTGGTGGAGGCGGGGCTCCGGCACATACTCATCGGGCTTGAGAGCGGGCGGGACGAATCTTTGAAAAGGCTGAACAAGATGACCACCGTGGCTCAGAACGAGCGGGCCGTGGCAATACTGCGAAGGCACGGCATAGAACCCAATATCGGTTTCATAATGTTTGAGCCGGACTCAACCCTGGAAGACATCCGGGTCAACCTTGAGTTCCTTACACGAAACGATCTTCTGAAAAACCTGCCGGTGACCGCGAACGTGCTTTACCACCACCAGATAATACTGAAAGGAACCCCCGCCTACCGGAGGCTGAAGAGTGAAGGCAGGCTTTTGACCGAACACCCCGGCTCTTATGAGGGCGCCACAGCATTTACCGATGCCGGGGTCGCCGCCCTGGCCCTGGCCATGAGGCGGGTCACCAACTTCCTGTTCACACGCATGAACGGGATCTGGGGCTGTCAAGAGCCGGAGCCCGAAAATGCTGCGGAAAAATATGCCTTGATAAACAGTCTCCTGGTCAAATGGTTCAAAGATCTGTTGGAGGCCCTGGAATCCGGCGAACAGCTTACCGGCCCTGAAATCGACGTTTTCGTCCGGAAAGCAGGGACGGAAATAGATTTCATACTGGGATAACTCAGAACACAGAACTCAGCACTCAGAATAGTGACAGCCTACATTAGCAGCGACCCTCAAGCGACATGCACGTATCATAAAAAAACAGGCGGCCCCCAAAGGGCCGCCCATTCAATTTAAAGCTTTCAGCTTCCAGCTCACTGTTCTTTGTACATCTCCCGCAGCCTTATCTTCAAGACTTTCCCCGACGCGTTCCTGGGCAGCAGGCCGGTAAAATAGAATATCCTGGGCACCTTGTAGTCGGCCAGCCTGTTCATGCAGAAGCTCCTTATTTCCTCCGGGGCCAGCGTCACCCCCGGCTTGGGGCAGATTACGGCTGCGACGGTCTCCCCCCACACCGGGTTGGGAACACCTATCACGGCCGCCTCCAGCACCCCGGGGTATTCATACAGCACCTGCTCCACCTCGGTGGAGTACACATTTTCCCCACCGGTGATAATCATGTCCTTCTTCCTGTCCACCAGCGTTATGTAACCCTCGTCGTCAATAACCGCCAGGTCGCCGGTGTGAAGCCACCCGTCTTTTATTGTCTCGGCCGTGGCCTCCGGGTTGCGGTAGTAGCATTTCATTATGGTCTCGCCCCTCAACACCAGCTCACCCACAACCCCGGGCTTGACGTCACTGCCGTCATTGTCCACCACCCTGGCCTCGGTGTTGACTATGGCCTTCCCTCCGGCCCCCGGCTTCCTGAGTTGGTCCTCAGGTTCCAGCAGTATCCCGCCAGGGCCGGCCTCGGTAAGACCGCAGAGGTTGTAAAACTGGTCGCTCCTGAGCCTCTCCATGGACTGGCGGACCAGCTCCGGGGCCATGGGGGCCGCCCCGTAACCCCACCTTTTCACCGAAGAGAGGTCGTAGCTTTCCAGGTTGGGGACCTGCAGCATGAAATTGTACATGGTGGGGACCCCGAAGAAGAAAGATATCTTCTCGTCCTGCAGCGTCTTCAGCACGTCCACCGGGTTGAACACCCTGTGCACCACGTGGGTGGCCCCCACATAGGTTCCCGACACCAGGAACAGGTTCAGCTCGGCCGAGTGAAACAGGGGGGCCACGTGCAGCATCCGGGTCTTTTGATTAATTCCCATGAAAACACAGGCATTGAATCCCACGTGAATTATCCGGTGATGGTCAAACAAAGCCCCCTTGGGCCTGCCGGTGGTCCCGGACGTGTACAGTATCTCGCAGTCGTCCCACTCCTCCACCCTGACTCCGGGATCGGTCTCGGGCATCCCATCCACAATCCTGTCCCACTCCAGCACACTTTCGTCCTCCGGCTTCCCCCACGCCTGTATATAGTGCCGCACCCCGGGAAGTCCCCCCCTTACCTCCCTCACCAGTGGAAGGTATTCCGGGTCAAATATCATCACTGTGCTTTCCGAGTGGTCCAGCACGTACTGCGCCTCCGGCGGGGCCAGCCTGTAATTCATGGGCACCGCCACCCCGCCCGCCTTCATCACAGCGAAAAAGGCAAAGCAGAAGCGGTCGGAGTTCTGCATCATCAGCGCCACCTTGTCGCCCTTTTTGACTCCCAGCCCTATCAAAACATGGGCCAGCCGGTTGGCCCCGGCGTTGAACTGCCTGTAATTAAAGCGGTTCTCCCCATACACCAGGGCTTCCTTTTCCGGGTGCCTCCTGGCGTTTAACGCCAGCACCCCTCCGAGATCCATAAACAACCCCCCTTTTACCCCAATTGATTAGCCATTCAGTCAAAATAATCCTTCAAATCGCTGCTTGAAATTTTCGAAAATTTCCTTCATTTTACGACCTGCCCCCCTCCCCTCCGTCAATGCCTGGTGGGGCGCATTGCCCCGTTATTGCCAAAATAATGGCGGTTTGATAAAATATAGAAGCTGTTTATATAGATTTACCGTACGGGAGATGATCCCCAGTGGAGAATACACCAAAGGAAACCGGGATGTGCTTCGGCTGCAGTCCCCAAAACCCCATCGGCCTTAAGCTCCGCTTTACCATGGACGGTGAGGTGTGCCGCAGCACCTTCACCGCCGGCCCCGAGCACCAGGGATGGACCGGGTTCGTCCATGGAGGCATAATTTCCGCCATGCTGGACGAGGTA
Organism: Bacillota bacterium; assembly: GCA_049323915.1. GTDB lineage: Bacteria > Bacillota > Desulfotomaculia > Desulfotomaculales > Desulfocucumaceae > BRHc4a. The sequence continues at coordinate 26,640 of JBMOPC010000024.1, read as the reverse complement.
ATGGCCCAGTGGATCTGGCTGAAAGACATACCCGCCATGACCGCCGAGATGACCACCCGCTTCAGCAGGGCCGTCCCCGTAAACGTGCCCCTGACGCTGGAGTCCCGCTGCGTTGGGAGTAAAGGAAAGCTGTTTTTAATGGAAGGGCGGATAATACTCCCCGACGGCAGCGTGCCCTGCCGGGCCACAGCCAAATTCCTCAGGCTGCCCGGAGATACTACATAATCTAAGGAGAAATGAAATGACAAGGGAAGAAGCGCTGAACCTCTTAAGTGAACACCTGGAAAACAAAAACCTGTTCAAGCACTCCCTGGCTGTGGAGGCCGTGATGCGGGAGCTGGCCGATCACCTCGGCCAGGACCGGGAGACCTGGGGGCTGGCAGGCCTTCTCCACGACATTGACTACGACCGGACCAAGGACGACCCGGAAAGGCACAGCCTTGAGGGAGCCAAGCTGCTGGAGGAAAAGGGCCTGCCGGAAGACATAGTATACGCCGTGAAGGTCCACAATGAAAGGCACGGGCTCCCCCGCCTGAGCCTGATGGACAAGGCCCTCTACTGCACCGACCCGGTAACCGGGCTTATTGTGGCCGGGGCGCTAATCAAAAAGGAAAAAAGCCTTTCCGCCATCGACGTGCCCTTCCTGGTCAACCGCTTCGGGGAAAAGTCCTTCGCCAGGGGGGCAAACCGGGAGACAATCAAGGCCTGCGCCGATATCGGACTTTCACTGGATGAGTTCCTGGGCATAGGCCTTAAGGCCATGCAGAAGATCTCCGTCGAAATGGGGCTATAATTTCCACTTGACAGCGCGGCGGGGTAAGTTATAATAAAGTTCTACCCCTTTTTTCGGAGGTATGCCCTATGCCTGAAAAAACAGTCACCGTCAACCGGAGGGCCAGACATGAATACCATATAATCGAGTCCTTCGAAGCGGGCATAGAGCTGTCCGGCACCGAGGTGAAATCCCTGCGGGCCGGCAAGGCCAACCTGCAGGACAGCTACGCCCGGGTTGAGAATGGTGATCTATTGTTGTATAATATGCATATATCGCCATACGATCAGGGCAACAGGTTCAACCACGAGCCCAAGCGCACCCGCCGCCTCCTCATGCACAAATTCGAGATCATGAGGCTGTTGGGCAAGGTCCGGGAAAAAGGGTTCTCATTGATACCACTGAAGATTTACTTCAAAAACGGCTGGGCCAAGGTGGAACTGGCCCTTGCCCGGGGCAAAAAGCTTTATGACCGCCGTGAGGACATGGCCGAGAGGGACGCCAAAAGAGAAATGGAAAGAGCCAGAAAAGAAAGCCGGTACGAGAAGTGAGATGTGAGAAGTTTTAGAAGTGGGATTAAGAAGGAATTTGCCAAGGCAAATTCCCTCAAGGTTCTCACCTCCAACCTCTTACCTCCCACCTCTAAATACATGGGGGCGTAATGGTTTCGACGGGGGAAAAGGTGGTAAGAGTAGCGAGCCGGGGTTCCATCAGCCCGAAATACGGTGGAAAAACAATAATTGCCAAACAAGAATACGCTTACGCTGCTTAATCGCAGCTAACGTCCCACCCACGCCGGGCCCGTGGCCTGGAATGGGGCGTCACTAAAACGGGCTTGCTTTTGGGCCAATTCTCGGAGGCCTGAGGGGACTCTCATCGAGATAGCGCCGGAGGAGGCTGGCTGTGGCCGCCGAGGGCGCGAAATTCAAATCACCGCCTGCGCTCGGAGAAACTCTTATTGTCTTTCTTTCGGACGGTGGGTTCAACTCCCCCCGCCTCCACCAAAATATGGTAGTTAAAAGCGAGTGTCTGACAACTCGCTTTTTTCATGCGCATTTTGGTTACAGTGCGGGTAGCATAGAAGCCGTAATCCCTTGGTTTCATTGGGACTACGGCTTCTGTGTTGTTGAAACCATAATATGATAGTTATGGTTATGAATTGGGTAGGTTTTTACTCGCTTTGTCTACCGTAGAATTATAGGTACCATGTGGATTAGCAAAATAGCAAGACCGCTCCAATAGAATAGGTGCAACTTCACTATCCAGCTCTGATAACCTCCTTCCAACCAAGACCATTTTGTAATTATTGGTTTTCTTGTTTAATCTGATGGACTGGACAAATTTTTTTAGGATGCTCCATTGAACATCTGGCGGCTCAATTTTAATCCTAAGAGAAGCATCTTTAATAATATACCGTATAGATTCAAGCTCCTCAGCAGTAATCTCTGACCGCTTAAGCATTTGTTTAAGCTTAATAGAGGGTATGCCTTTAACCGGGACAAAGAAAAATGTCGTATATGTGGTGAATCTCTCAACGGAATAAACGTGGATTTTCACCATATCAAGGTTTTACTACCCATTGAATTAGTTAACCGGGTACCCAATCTCGCTAGTGTCTGTAATGCCTGTCATGATTTGATTCATAGCAACTGTTGTATTTCAAACTTGCCTAAAAAGATATCCCGTAAACTTAACAGGATGAGAGAAAAGTTGACTCAAGTTTAAGTAGTTTGGTTGATGGAAGGCCGGATGAGTTGAAAGGCTCACGTCCGGTCTGAAGCGGGGGAAAAGGGCCTTCCGAACGGCTTCCCCACAAGGATGCACGAGGAAGTCCATTGCCTATCGCGATCCTCCCGGCAGGTAAGAGCCAATGTTATTATAACCAAGAAATGGCAGGTGAATACATCAAAGATAAATGAAGGTTTACCAATAATACCCATCAATCATTGTGGCAATAAATCTATTTACACAAAATTATTTGCATTCCTTTAGAAAACGATTCTTTTTTCTCCCCATTTATTCACACCCACGAAGAAATCATATTCCGCATTGATTCCAGATCCAGCCTGAGAATTTCTGCTCCACGGCTCATGGTTATTTCATCTTCTTCAATAGCTTTACGAACCAGTCTTGATAAACGATCTTCCATAAAGTGTGATGGTGATAGGGAGTCCGGCTCCTGGGAACGCAGTGCTTCCGGCGATTGTTGGAATTTATCCGGGGACAAAGCTTCCGGTTCATCCGTGATTCTTAATGTTTTGCCGGTTCTCAGCTTATATGCGCTCTGAAATTTTCCCCAAATGGAATTCCCTAAACTTTCAGAAAGACGGTATAGGACAGTCTTGTAACTGACCTGATATATCCGCTTTACTTTATACACTCGATCAACAAGGGGCAAGCCGCGAGTATCGTGCCATTCCGAATTAAAAGCTTCTTCCGGCATTAAAAAATGGGAAGCAAAGACATTTGCTTCAGTTTCCTGGGCGTCATCTTCGACACTTTCGTCGGCGTCGTAGGCGTCAAGATGGAGAAGCAAATGGCCGAGTTCGTAAGCGGTGCTGAAAATCCATCGCTCAACGGAAATTCTTTCCCAAACATTTACGATTATAGCAGGTCCTCCATCCTCCTCAGCAACAGATAAACCGAAGAAACCGTCAGACGCAAGGCTTAGAGGGTACACTTTTATTCCGCACGATTCAAGTAAACCGGCAATATCGCGGATTGGATCTTTATCATTAAGCTTTAATTTTTTTCTTGCCTCACGGGCTGCGTACTTAGCTTTATCAACACCGCCGGGCATTGAATACAACTTTTTAGCGAGAGCTTTAAATAGATATACATTACTGTCATTCAGCAGTTCTTCCAGGTAATTAAAATCATCCAGCCAACGTGCCACCTCGGTTAAAACATTGTCCCGGCTGTTCATCTTTTTTGATGCTCGAAACCTGACTCTCTTTAAGGTGCGGACCGGAACGAACAAATCCTGGAGTTTTACATCAACACCCGAAGCAATACTCTGTAAGGTGGAGACTTTTGGGGTTGAATTGCCGTTTTCGATGTTCCGGTAGGCAATCCTTGAAATCCCGGCAAGATCTGCTACCTGGGATTGGCTCAATCCCTTTGCCTCACGAATCCGGCGAAGGTTTGCGCCGATAATTTTTTGATCCATAAACCCCCCATCCTTTAAATAATATTTATATTATATATTATTATATACATAAAAACATAATTTGTATACCTGGTAATTGAACTTTACAAAAAAATATTTCCGGTATATAATGGGATCGGTTAAGCGGTTTCCAAAAAAATGAAAGGGGTGGTGTGCTTTGCAGGGATTAAAAAAGTAAAAAGAACATCCTGGCCGATGCTCTTTTTACTGTGAATTTCCAAGTTTGAAAGCTGCAAAGCGGATAGAAAGGTCGGGTAACCCTGCTATCCCGCCAAGTCCGGGGGAAACTTGCAGATAAACCGGTTTCCCCTTGGCGGACTCCGTTAGTATATTATGTTGTTCGCCGCATTTTATGTATTATAGAGTCAAAAAAGGTCAGGCGCCATTTTTTCTTGAATTTAAGGCAAAACAAAAATATAATATCATTAAAGGAGTGATTGTTTGAAAAACTGGCTTAAATTACTGATAATACTGATTATTGTCATAGTCATTCTCCCCCTTGCCATGGTCATGCTCGACAACTCCAAAGACCGAGGGAACACACCAATTAAAAAGGGACACAAAGCAGTAAATGAAATACGAGTATAGCCTGATTCCATTATAAAAACCCAGCTTTTTATGCGCTTTCATAGAAAATGTCTTCCTCATCTACTCCGGCTTCTTTTAAAACTTTCAGGCCGGCGTTCACCATCGGCCCGGGGCCGCACATGTACACCTTGTATACATTCAGGTCCATCTCTTTCATGGCATCGGTGACAAAGCCTTTTCTTCCCTTCCAGTTCTTATCTGCTGCAACCACCTTGATATATTCAAATTTTTTGCAGCTGGACTCCATCTTTTCAAAGTGGTCGTCGCAAATGAACTCTTCCGGCCTGTTGACGCCGTAAATCAGCTTTACTTCCTTGCTGCAGCCGTCCTTTTCCACCATTTCCCTGGTCATGGACACAAAGGGAGCAATACCTATTCCGCCTGCCACAAAAAGAACCTTGTTACTGCTACTAACGGGGACCAGTTCGCTTCCCATGGGGCCATCAAGCTCCACCAGGTCCCCTTCCTTAAAGGTGTCGAAAATAATCCCGGACCCGTATCCTCCGGGCATCTTTTTTACTGTAATGCCCAGTTCGGCGCCGTCCCCACTGAATGATGATATGGAGTAAGCCCTGTACATTACGTATGTCAAGGGCCTGTCACCATTCTCTATTCACCGGCGGCAATAGCTTTGCTGCCTATTTTCATTTTCTGCCTTTCTACGGCCCCTTTGTCTCCCAGTACATATTCCGCAATATTTACCGCATGGTCTCCGATCCGTTCTATATTGCTGAGCATGTCCAAAAATACCGCTCCCCCAACACCGCCGCAGGTTCCTTCATTTAATCTCATAACATGGCCATAGCGAAATTCTTTTTCAAGATTGTCTATAATAACCTCATTTCTTATAGCTTTTCGGGCAAGGGCACGGTCGCCGTTTTCCAGGGCGGTGAGGGCCATGCCAAGTGTTTCTTCAGTAAGTTCAGCCATTGACCGGATGCTTTTCTGTGCCTCCTCGGAAAAGGTTATATTATTCTCCTTGGCGTAAATAGCCAGTTCCACAATATTATCCGCGTGGTCACCGATCTGTTCCAGGTCGCTGACCGCATGCAGCAGGGTGGATGAGTAATTGGACTGCTCCTCGGACATTTTTTTATCGGCAGACAGCTTGATTATATAGTCGGTTATATTGGCATTCAGGCGGTTAATCAATTCCTCCTTTTGCTCCATGTACATGGGGTTCAGTTCCCTGCCTCCCGGATTAAAGAAAAACTGCACCGACTGGCTGAAAAATTCACTGGAGTTTCTGCCCATCCGCAGTATTTCCTGCAAAGCCTGTCCCAGCGCCACCGAGGGGTTGCTAAGCAGCCGGGGTTCCAAAAAACGTGGTTCCATATTGAACTGTGCGTCCTGGCCGGGCACAAGTCTGGTCACGGCCCAGGCAATGTAGGAGACAAAGGGCAGTTGTATCAAGGTGTTGGTTATATTAAACATTCCGTGGGTCTGAGCTATTTTCATTTTAATGTTCAATGTCTCCCAGGCGCCTTCGAATCCCGGCAGCAAAACAAAGACATAATTTGTTGCCAGCCGTATAATCTCGGGAAAGATACCCAGTATAAACAGTGGGAGGAAAACGACCGTGCCGCTTACATTAAACAGAGTATGAGTCAGTGCGGCGCGGCGCGCAGCCACCGTGGTTCCGATGGATGCCAGCAGGGCGGTTATCGTGGTTCCAATGTTATCTCCAAATAGAATGGGCACCGCCTGTCGGTACGTTACCGCGCCCTGCTCCGCAAGTTCCTGCAGCACCCCGATGGTGGCGCTGCTGCTCTGGACTATCAGGGTGAAAACAGTGCCGATTGCCACCCCCAAAAAGGGGCTGTTGTCAACGCCGGTCATCAGATTTATAAATACATCCCAGTCTTTTAAGGGCTTCAAACCTTTGCCCATTACTTCCATGCCGTAAAAAAGCATGCCAAATCCAAACAGTATTTGACCCAGATTGGCTATTCTCTTATTCTTTATAAAGAACAGCATCAATACTCCGACGGCGATTATGGGCAGCGCATATTTTTCCAGCTTGAAGCCTATCAGATAGGCCGTCATCGTGGTGCCTATATTAGCGCCCATAATAACGCCGATGGCCTGTCGAAGGGAAAGCAGTCCTGCGTTGACCAGTCCCACCGTAAGAACGGTTGTGCCGCTGCTGCTTTGAATCAGAGCCGTGACCAGCATGCCGGTAATGACTCCCCTCAGCGGCGTCTTGGTGCCCTTTTCCAGGAAGACTCTCAACCTGTTTCCGGCAGTGTTCTGGAGTCCTTCAGACATGTACTTGATGCCGAAGAGAAATATTCCAAGGCCCCCCAAAGCGTAAAAAAACACCTGCTCAAAAGAAAATGACATTGCGCATCCTCCAATGGCCTTAAAATCCGAATATATTCTATCAAATACCGATTACTTATACAGTCATTTAACAATAACTTTACAAATAATTAACCTCCTTCATAATCCTTAATATTTTCTTAACTTTTGCGGCCCGGTGGGACTGCGCATCAAGGTATCTTATAACAACAACCGGAAAAAGGTTTCTCCGGGGGTTGTGGAGAAAACCTTACATTCGAGGTGATGAACATGGGCCGGGGGCCCTTTTTTAACAGCAGCTACCTCAGTGATGCCGAAATACTTTCAAGAATTGAAAAAATAGTTGAAGATCGCAACAGGCTTTTTGACGTGCTGGCAGCAGCCAATGACGATTCTGATCCGGCCGCCATGTCGGAATTGGCCAGACGGTTTTATGAGCTTGATAAAATCCATCACTCTTTTAACAGGCTTGTTAACCTGATTGATGACCTGCAGGAAATAGAGAAAATGATCGGCGAAGGCGGCGCAGAGGATGCGGAAAGCCTCCGGCTGCTGCACACGGAATACACAGGGGACTGTGCGGAAGAGGCCGGGCGGCTGTACGGGCTGCTGCTGGAAAAAGGGTATATCGGCGAGGAGGTTTTAGACGGCGCTGACCTGGCTATTCTTAGATTCATCGAATATGCAGGGCCGGAGTACGCCTGGAGACTGGGCATAAATATTGGAATAGGCACAAAGGAGGCGAGGGACCGCCTTCAAACGCTGCTGGAGAAAGGGCTGCTGGAGAAAGTCCAGGGCACCATGCTGGAGGGTTACCACAGGGAAAAGGACTGGGTAAAACATATGAATCACACGTATTACCGGCTGTCCCGGAAAGGAAGGCTTTTTTTGAGGCAAATCCGTAGGAAAGGCTATGAGGGGTGAAAAATTGAAATCTGACAGGCAGCCTGCCACCCCCGGCCGGCCTGGAGGACGCAGTCAATGAAGCAAACCATTTCATCAGTACCGTAAAAAAATACGGGGGTTTTAATACTCTGGATTTACCACCGGTTATAGACATTGAAAAACATCAGGGCCTTTCCAGAGAAGAGATATCAAACATAGTCTTTGCCTGGATTGAAAAAGTCAAAAAAGAAGCAAAGGTTCAGCCTATCATATATTCCTACGCATACTTTATAAATAGTTTCCTGGATAAAAGATTGTCTGACATTCCATTATGGATGGCGCACTATGACGTTGAGCTGCCGGCATGCTGTTCCGGCTGGAAAACATGGCTTTTCCTGCAATACACAGACAAGGGCAGGGTCGGTGGAATTGTGATCAGGCTAAAATAGAGCTGCTTTGACGTAAAAAGGCGCTTTAAACATTTGCGATTACTTCTCTGTTCAGCACATCGCCCTTAATGCCTATCATCACCGCTTCCAGGGGAATGCTATGTCCGCTCATTTCAAGGGCCTCCCTGACAATCCGGACGAAACCGCTGCAGCAGGGCACTTCCATATAAACAACGGTTATACTCCTGATGTTTGAGCTCTCCAGAATTTGTTCTATTTTTTCCCCATAGGCCTGCAGGTCGTCAAATTTGGGACACCCCGCAGCCACCGCCCTTCCCTTTAGAAAATCGCTGTGCAAGTTGCCGTAGGCAAAGGGAACACAGTCAGCCACCAGTATCAGGTCTGCGTTTTTCAAAAACTTTACCGCCGGCTGAATCAGGTGCAGCTTTACCGGCCAGTGGCCCGGAGCGGAAAAACTCCCTGCTCCCGCCTGTTTCACCTCACCGTATTCATTTTCTCCTCCCCAATAAGCCATCCGGGCTGATGGACACCCTGCCGCCGGGGCGGCTTGATCCGGTTCCGGATCATCCATCCCGTGGGCCCGCAGGTGCTCCCGGTGTCTTTGGGCCAATTCGGGCGACTGCTTTTCCAGGTGAGCAAGCACTCCATAGGCGTCGTATTCATCAGCGTCTCTTTCTTCCACCCGGAGCGCTCCCTCAGGGCAGTGCCCCAGGCAGGCGCCCAAACCGTCACAGTAGCTCTCCTTAACCAGCCGGACTTTGCCCTCCACCACCTGCAGCGCCCCCTCGGGGCAGCCCGGCAGGCAAAGCCCGCAGCCGTTGCATTTTTCCTCGTCTATATGAATAATCTTCCTTTTGCTTTTATTCATTTTCAGTTACCTCCCCTACAAGTTCAGCAATTTTTTCCTTAATTATCTGTACCAATCGCCGGTATTCCTCAGCGCCTTTTCCACCGGGGCGAGGTATTTCCCAACGTATCACCCTGCCCTCAATTTGCGGGGGGAGTTCCACCTCCGGGCCCATCAGCACGAAAATATCCACCTGGCCTATCCTGACCACATCCCTTGGCTTGCCACGCCAGTTGATATTTTCGGCCCCCAGCGCCTCCACCGCTTCCGGGTCCACCGCTCCGGCCGGAGACACTCCCGCGCTTACGAACCCCAGCCTGGGAGACTCATTGATCTCCTTGGCCAGAGCTTCGGCCATCACGCTCCGCACTGTGTTATCCACGCCAACAAAGGCAACCCTTATCCTCTTCAGCTTTTTGTAAAGCTCTTCTCCCACGCATAATTTGGCGTATTTACAATACTGGACACAAGACTCCACGTCATTGTACACCGCAAATCCACATCTCTCGCATTCCACCTTGACGTCATTGGAAAAAATCTCCACATCGCTGCCGCACTCCGGACATTTTTTTATTTTCAACGTGGGAGTGCCAGCCAGCGATCCCGGGCACCTGTTCAACATCGGCATTGCCCCCCTGCAGACCTTCTTCTTACCTGATATACTAACCAATTAATCCATTTTTGTAAGTCTGACAGGTCACAAAGCAGGTGTGATCTATATCTCTATAAAAGCCCAAAAATATTTTTACTATATACTGTAACACACCCATATTTTTCCAATAAAATACTACTAGAAAATTTACTCCGACAATATTCTAAAAAATGAGGAGGAATCAGACAAATGAGTTTTAAGGAAAAAACCTGTGTTGTTGTCACAGGAGGCACCCAGCAGACTTGTACCAACGAGCCGGTTAAAATCTGGCCGGTGAACGGGAAAAAGCGCGTGATTGCAAAAATACCGGTTGTTCTTGCGGAATTAGAAGTGCAGATTGACGTCCATTCCACCATCACACTGCCTGAAGAAGCATTGGAAATAAAGCAAATATTTAAGAGACTCAAACTGACCCAGTGCCGCCTGCTACAACCTTTCCGTGATAAACACCACTGGGATAAAGATTGGGATAGGGGCTGGGACGATGACTGGGATGATGACTGGGATGATGACTGGGATAAGAACGGGGATAAACACAAGGATAAACACCTTAAAAAGCACAGGTTTCCTAAATTCAAGCTGTTCCTGGAAGGATTTGTCCGCAAAAACATAGAATATGCCGTAGTCGATTGCAGAGACAAATTCGGAGTTTGCGGCGATATCCGCCACTGCACCGTTGATGTGCCCTTCAATTGTGTTACTGCAATCGAAAAGTTTAACGGCAGCCCTCCTCTCCCCATAGTATTCAATGAGAAAAAAGAATTCGAGTACTTTAAATCGGCTCCTCTGCCCCACAAATTCCCGGAAAAGGATCAGTTGCTGTCAGGGGATCTTGCCGAATTCAACCAGTGCAGCTTTGAATTCTTCAACGAACTTCCATACTGCGAGCTGATCTCCAGTAAAATCTGCGAACTGGATGAGTATCTTTGCCTGAAGCGGGTACATGGCGCTCCTTTTGAGGAACACACCTTCAGAGAGTTTTCGGAAAAAATGGTTATAGATCTTACTCTCAAAGTACTGCAAAACCAGCAGGTTTTTATACCTCCTTTTTTCTGGAAAGGCGCTTCAGAAACCGAAGACTAGGCAGCCCCGGACTCCAAGATTGCAGGCTTTGCCAAAACGACAAGCCAGGAGTAGAATCCTGGCTTTCGCTTTACGCAGACGTTGTCCTGACATTTACCGATACCGAGTTGACCCTGACATTGGCGCTTTTATGAAATTCACTGCCGCTTTTCCTGGCCTCAGAATTCTCCCCGGGATAATCTCTTCTCCCAGTAGCCGGCGGCGGGTATCCGGGATAAGACGGCCTGGGCCTCGATGGTGGCTGACGCCTCCTTGCTTCCGGTGGCTGCGAGAGGTGGAGATTGATTTCCAAGGCTTCGCTATTACGAATTTTTTCCATTCCCACTTTCATTTCTGCCATTAGTTTGTCTTCTTTCACTTTACTCGCTCCTTATTTACTGCTTTTTTCCATATGACTTTTTATATATTATGAGGGCGATCATTCATATGACATAACCGTTCCGGCTTTAGCCTTCGACAATTTCCGTAACGCCTTCGATTCACAATGAATACTTTATAGCTAACGAGGAGGGAATTATTATGGCTTGGGTATCCGGCTATGTCCGGTTTGACAAACCTTCGGAACATCAACGTCTTTTTAAGGGTGATATACTTTTGACAATGGTTGATGATTTAATTTTTCACGGCGCAGTCACAGAGGCAGAAGGAAAAAACTCTGTTGCGGGAGCGCTGGTCAAGGTGTTTGCCAGGTCCGCAGGAGGCAATGAATTGCCGCTGAGTCACTCCTACAGCAGCAGCGACGGCCGCTACCTGGTGTCGGTCCATAAAAACAAAATCCCCCCGGGCACCGCTGCAATTGTAGTCAGGGCCGTGGCTAACAGCCCTTCTCCGGATTAATAGCTTTGCCATGTTTTCGGCATAAAAAAGGAGCGATTCTATGGAAAACGGCTTTGATAAACTTGATATAGATCAAACCGGAATACAGGATAAAGAGGCTGAGTCTTTTAAAATTGTTAGTTTTGTCAACCGGGATATTCTGGTTACACGTTCAGCCAAGGTAACGATAAAGTTCCCTCCGGAAAATGCTGATAATGATGACGACTGCACTGATGAAAACAAAACTGATGAAAATATTGATGAAAACAATACTGAAGAAGCCTGCCCTCCGGACACGGATGTTTTGCCGGATTATACGGGCGACATTCAAAATAACAATCTGCTTTTTCAGGGTGTGGTAAGGGACGGTAATAACAAGGCCTTAGAGGGCGCGGCAGTGATGGTATTCGCCTGTTATAAGGGCGGGACTGAAAAACCGCTGGGGTACTCTTTTACCGGCGAAGATGGGACATATATTGTCAATATACCGGCCCCCCCTGATTATAAAAGGCTGGAGGGTTATAAAGTCAGGGCGGGAAAAGGAACACTGCCGCCTGATGGTGGCGGCCGCACGGCTGACTACGGGGAGAAATCCCCCACAAAACCTGCCAATAGAGGTTTTTACGATTTTCTTAGAATGGTTTCCGGTAAGCCTAATAAAACCATATCCGAATTGATGAAGGAGTTTTGATTCAATACCGGGAATAAAAATAAAAAAATGGAACTGTTTAAGTGTTGTTTGAATGGTTGTTGCAAACGCGGGAACTCTATCTCTGTCCGGGGAAATGGAAAAGGTCCCTCTTGAGGAAATAAAGATGGGAGAATGCCTTTGTGGAACTGGGATTTTTGCAGCTTGCCTGGATAATTGGCGCCGCTGCGGTTTTGGGAAGCGTATATTCTTCAGTCGTCGAGCGGCACTGGATCGACATCCGTAAGGTGCGTATTTTGCTGAAACGGCTGCCCCGCACCTTTTCAGGATTACGCATCGCACTTTTCAGCGATGTTCATTTGGGCTTTTTTTACGGTCCCCGGCACCTCTCAGCCGCCGCGGGAATAATCAGCCGGCAGGCCCCCGATGTTATATGCCTTACCGGAGATTTTATCGAATCGAATTCTTCTCTGGCGGTGCTGGAACCTGTGATTCCAGCGCTTTCCGCCTTAAATGCCCCTTTTGGAAAGTATGCCGTTCTGGGCAACCATGACTACAGGGCCGGATCAGGGCACGTTGCACAGTGCCTCGAAACAGGGGGCTTTAGGGTTCTGAAAAATGAATATACGGTACTGAGAAAGGAAACCGACTCTTTATACCTTATTGGACTTGACGACGTTTTGCGGGGCAGTCCCGACCCGGAAAAAGCCACCAGAGGAATACCCGGCAATTCATGCAAAATACTTCTTGTTCACGAACCGGACTGTGCCGGCCTCATCAAAGCTCCCGTGGACCTTCAGCTTTCCGGCCACAGCCACGGCGGACAGATACGCCTGCCGCTGATTGGAGCGCCATATACCACAAGGCTCGGCAAAAAGCATATTTCCGGGCTGTACCGTGCGGGAAAATACACGGTATACACAAACAGGGGGCTGGGAACAACCATTTTGCCGGTACGCTTCCTCTGCCGCCCGGAGATCACAATAATTACACTTACAACTCCGGACACATAACATTCAGAATTATATATGATTTTCGGAAAAACAATGCTCTCTTTTGATATCTTCCTCAAATGAAAAGCATCCTCCTCCATATTTACCACCGCCCATTCAATTTGACCTCGCGCATCATGGAATCCCAACTTTCTCAACACTCCAGTCAGTTTTTCACAGTATATCAATTAATCTGTTAATCATTGATACTTCTGTGCTATGATAAAATTGAATGATTCGACATTTATTTAATATCAACACTCTAGCCCGTATAATTTGGAGGGGATCATATGGCCGAAGAAAACTATCTCGAACAGCTGAAAATTGAACTGGATGATCTGCGCAGACAGGTTGCCGACCTGGTAAAGGAAAAGCAGGACACTAGTATCTACCAGAGCATAAATGATCCCCTTACGGGACTGCCCAACCGTATACTGTTTAAAGACCGGCTGAACCTGGCCATGGCCCAGGCGCGCCGCAACAGGCAGGTTTTGGCGGTTTTATTGCTGGGCCTTGACCGCTTCAAGGTGATTAACGATTCACTGGGGCATAACGTGGGTGACCGGCTGCTGCAGCAAGTAGCCGTCAGGCTGTCACATCTGATGCGCAAAAGCGACACTGTGGCCCGCCTCGGGGGGGATGAGTTCGCGGTTTTGGCGATGGATATCAGCAAAGACGAAAACGCGGCCAGGGTTTCCCAAAAGATTCTGGAAATATTCACTGAGCCTTTTATAATAGGCGGACACGAATTGTATGCCACCGCCAGCATAGGCATCGCCACCTTCCCAAACGACGGCGAAGATGCGGAAGCGCTCATAATAAATGCGGACACAGCCATGTACAGGGCAAAAGAACATGGCAAAAACACATACCGTCTCTATACCCCTGAAATGAACGCAAAGGCCCTGCAGCGCCTGGAACTGGAAAACAGTATGCGCCGGGCAACAGAACGGGGAGAATTTGAAGTCTTTTATCAGCCAAAGGTAAACATAAAAACCGGTATTATAGGAGGATTCGAAGCCCTGGTCCGCTGGCGGCACCGTGAGCGGGGCCTTGTTTCACCGGCCGAATTTATACCGCTGGCCGAAGAAACAGGCCTAATCATACCCATCGGCGAGTGGGTCTTACGAACCGCCTGTGAGCAGAACAGGAAATGGATGGATGCAGGCTATCCTCCGCTGCGCGTGGCGGTAAATATATCAGCGCGACAGTTTCAGCAAAAAAATCTGGTTGAAAGGGTGGATCAGGCGCTGCAGGAAACAGGGCTCCATCCATCCTGGCTGGAGCTGGAAATTACCGAAAGCGTGGCCATGCAGGACGCCGAATTCACTATAAAGATGCTACGCGACTTCAAGGAGCGGGGAATAACCATATCGCTGGACGATTTTGGAACAGGATATTCATCGCTGAATTATTTAAAGCGCTTTCCACTGAACAACCTCAAGATTGATCAGTCATTTATAAGAAATATAACCACCGACTCGGACGACGAGGCAATAGCATCCGCAGTGATAGTCCTGGCTCAGAACCTGAAACTGCAGGTGATAGCCGAGGGTGTGGAGACCAAAGAGCAGCTTGCCATACTGAGAGAAAGACAGTGCAATGAAATGCAGGGATACCTCGTAGGCAAACCGGTACCGGCGGACGAGTTTGAAAAATTACTGAAAATACATTTCACAGGTAGCTAAACAGGGGCTGTGCGCCCCTTCGGACGGTATAGACGTCCTACCCCCCACTAAAGCAAGGGGGTGGTCCCCCTATATCTTAAAAAATTAGCCCGGCCAACCCCGGGCTTTTTTCTTTCTTCTTAACTTGACGTGATTTCATATATTTACATTTTTGGCACACAAATGCCGCCTCTTCAATAGTATAAAAAAGGCACGTAAAGCCAGGGGGCAAAGGGAGGTTATTCAGTAATAATGTCATCGGAAAACAACGACTACGGGACCCCTTTCCTGCAGTCCCTGTTTCTAATGAAACTGGTGCTGGACCGTCTCGGTGAAAAAGTATCCGAAGTGGTTTCAAAGAATCCGGGTTTGTCGCCGGTGCGGGACATCTTCCCGTTACTGGCGGGTAACGCCAAGGCCAAGCTTAACGAAGTCGGAATAGCTTTCAACAACTCTGATGTGGAAACCAAAATCATACTTGACTCAATTACCGATCAGACCGGACTGATTTTCCTGGCCCAGACTTACCTGGGCATCACCCCGGAAATTAACTTTCCGGCCCCCAAAGAAACCGTCACAGGCGGGGAAATACTTGAGGCCGCCGGAAGTGTATTCGAAAGAATGGGTGTAATTGTGGAACACCCGGCTCTGGTCAGGTCCATCCGCATAGCAGGAACGGTAATGACCATTGCCGGCCAAACCGCTAAATACCAGGTGGGGACAAAAGCAGCGGAAAAAGACATAGAGGAAAAGCTTGAACAGTTTAAAAAAGTAGAAACAAAGTTAGACAGGTTAGCCGAAACAATGAACAAGGGTCTTACCGTATCTAACCTTGAGATTGAAGCCGGGAGGCCCGGAGGACCTGAGCGGGAAAAGCCCCCCGGCGTCCGGGATGAAAACGCTGGCGCAGGTCTGGCAATAGATGTGGCGCACGTAGAGCCGCGCGGGAAACGTTACATTCATCTATATCCGGTCAAATTCATGTGCGGGGTAATGAACGGTGGAGATGGCTTGTTAAAAAGCCGGAATCATGCCACATCCATAAATATAATCAATATTTTGAATCAGACAGTGAAGTTTACAATTAGGGCCTCTCTTACAATCCCCCAGACTGAAAATCAGGTCTCGGACATTGAAATCACCGATTCGTTAAAACCCCACCAATCCATTGAAATGGACTGCGCGCATATCCGGCGAATACTGGGAGTCCCGGAGGAAGACTTTATAAAAGGTTTTTTGATTATAGAAAGCCCCAGGACTGCGGGGCTTCCACAAGCCCTGGAAGTGGTTGCGGTATATTCGGTATTGGCATAGGAAATCTGATACTGTATATTGTGGCCATGGCTGTTTGCCGCCAATATACCCGATATAGAATACTTACCGCCGGTCCAAACATTACAGGCCAGGCCGGCCAAAGCTAAAACCGGTCAAACCCGGGGCCAGGCCCCGGCAATGAAAGCTGAGTCTGAAAAAAGCCCGGTGCAGGAAGCCCCTTCACTGCCGGCGGCTGAAGCCCCCTCATGAAGCGGACAAGTCCCCGGGGAGCAAAAAATAACAACTCCTCTGGCACAGGATGCTGAAAAAGCCCAAACCGATCCCAAAACAGAAACAACGCCAACTGAGAGTACAAACACTAACACTGATAGACCTACCAGTTCAACCACGGACGAAAAAACTAAATCCGGGTGAAAGAAGAAATGTTCATAGCCCCGGTCGGGGTGAAAGAGGAGTTGCCGGCGGCCAAGGAGAAAGCAATACAGGTGGCAGCGGGTTAATTCAACTGGTGACAGGGTTTAAATTACAGTAATACAAGAGAGCCGGCCATATTAAAGCCGGCTCTCAAGCTTTTTTCAGAACATGAATACTACCGTATGGAAAAGGAAATAGTGAATAAATGTTCTTTATACCCTTCTCTGGATTATAAGATTTTTTTATGCGTTATAAAAACATATTTTATACCTGCATTGGATGATGTATTATTTTACTGGGGAGAATGGGGGTGGTCCCCCCCACGGGCTGCAAACCCGCTGGCCTGTCCGCGACCCGGGCGGGAGTCCGGTTCAATTCCGACTTCTCCCCTCCAGATACCATACATAGCAGGGGGTTGATGCATGAAAGAGAAAAGAATTCTGGTGGCTGCAGCAGGAGGGATTATAGGCATACTGGCAGTGCTGCTCGTAAAGGCGGGCAACCCGGCCAACATGGGGTACTGCATAGCCTGTTTTCTCAGGGACATCAGCGGAGGGCTGGGATTTCACAGGGCTGATCCGGTACAATATATGAGGCCGGAAATATTCGGACTTGTTGCCGGAGCGTTTATTGCCTCCCTTACTGCAAGGGAGCACAGGGCTGTAGGGGGTTCAAGCCCTCTGGCAAGATTTGTCCTGGCCTTTGCGGGTATGATCGGGATGCTCGTATTTCTGGGCTGCCCCGTCCGCGCGGTGCTACGCCTGGCCGGCGGGGATTTAAACGCGGGTGTGGGCATTCTGGGGCTGATTGCCGGAGTTTTTGTCGGCATTCAGTTTTTAAACAGGGGATTTACACTGGGAAGGGCATACGGCCAGCACCCGGTCAACGGGTACGTTTTCCCCGCCATAGCAATTGTAATACTGGCTTTTCTTTTTACAGGCTTGTCCTACTTTTTCGCCAGTAAAAGCGGCCCGGGTTCAATGCACGCACCGGTGGCAATCTCTGCGGCTGCAGGTGTTGTAGTGGGCATATTTGCCCAGCGTTCCCGTTTTTGTATGATCGGGGGAATAAGGGACTTTATACTGTTCAGGGATATTCACCTTCTGATTGGCTTCTTTGCCCTTCTGGCATTTGCACTTTTAGGCAACTTTGCGGTTGGAGCTTTTAAACTGGGATTCCAGGGTCAGCCCATTGCCCATACCGATGGCCTCTGGAATTTCCTTGGGATGATGCTGGCGGGCACTGCTGCAACATTGCTGGGAGGCTGCCCCTTAAGACAGATAATAGCCGCCAGTGAAGGAAACACCGACTGTGCCATTACTGTTATCGGGTTTATTGCCGGCGCAGCCTTCGCGCATAACTTCGGCCTGGCTGCCGGCCCCAAGGGAGTTCCCCTGGCCGGACAGGCGGCAACATTAATAGGCATTGGCGCGGTATTACTTATCGGCGCCATGGGTACATTCAGGTCCGGTTCGGTAACTGGAGGTGTCAGTTATGGACAAAATAGTTGACGCGCGCGGGCTGCTTTGCCCGGAGCCCGTTCTACGCACCAAAAGGGCAATTGACAAAATGACCGGCGGGACAGTAAAAGTTATTGTAGACAATAACGCAGCTAAAGAAAACGTCACCCGGCTCTCCGAAAACTCCGGCTGGAGTGTAACCGTCACCGTGGAAGGCAGCGATTATATGCTTACGCTTACATTCTGTGGATAATTTCCTCATGAAGTATGAAAGCAATAAAAAGCAGGCAAAAATATAATTAAAATAGAGGTGAACAGATTGTGCTTCGCAGGAGGGACAGCGGCTACAAAATGATACACAGCTACCACCTCTCACCCCAGCAGTTGGATGAAATACATAGAAAATACGGCCGTCCGGGTGAAATATTCCCCGGTATACCTGCAAAAAAGAAGCGTAACCGGCTGGACATGGCGCTGGCGGCTATGGACCGCAGGGGGAATGATATTGTTCCCGTGAATGAGGAAATGGGCGGCGACATCACTTGAGAGCACCGCATAGCAAGACTCCGGCCTGAACATGGCCGGAGTTTTTGCAATTCTCCTGATCTCATCCCGCCCAGGCATATGCCGCGCTGCTTTCTTCAGAGGGGGCTGCACGGGTATCATACAGATTTATCTGATCTCCATCCCCGGCACCGGCGGCCTCATAGTTTAGACCATCCCCGGCCCTGATAATTTTTACGGTGGTATAAAGAGGCACAATGGAATAAAGTCTTTCCATATCTGTATTATCAAGCCTTATACATCCCATGGTTACATTTTTGCCTATAACGGAAGACACGTCGGTGCCGTGTATGGCGTAATGGCCGCCGGACAGCTCCATCGCCCTGGTGCCGTACAGTTTTTTTTCTTCCGGCAGGCCTTTATTTGGGTTGACAACTTTTTTCGCTATAAAAAAAGCCCCTTCCGGGGTTTGGTCCTCCTTTCCCAGCGCCACCCGGTAGCATCTTAAAACAATGCCTCCCGAAACAACCCTTAGAGTATTGCCGGCTTTGTCCACCTGCAGGTGCAAAGGCTTGAAATCAATATGCCCGGCGGGCACATTGGGCCTTAAAACGCTGACCATGGATCTTTCGGTGGCGAATTCCTCCGGCCGGTAAACCCAGCCACCCCTGCCGTTGTAAAAAGGATACACGGCATTGCTGTATTTATAAGGGTCCCTGGGAATTGATGCAAGGTAATTGTTGGGGTAAGGCCGGGCAAGGTCGGTTAAATCACCGGGCAGGCGGCCGTTTTGCCTGGCAAATTGGTATAAAGCGCTCCTTATTACGGTGGTGGTTTCCCAAAGCAGCTGTTTTCTGTTTTGATACAAATACACCATTATATTACTGTTCCTGCCGTCCCAAAGGGCCATTCCCACCTCGGCCCTGCCGGCGCCGCTTTCCTGGACACCTACAACCATCTTGGGGGTAACAGGGTCTTTTTCATAGAGGGCTTTAACTTCTGCCACAAGCCTGTTTGCCACCGACTCCCTTGAAAAATCCCCGCTGATTTCAACAACTCTTGTTTCATAGTCCATTCCCGGTATGTATAAGGGCCTTCCCTCCACAACTTCGTAAGGCAGCATGTATGTATAACGCTCCTGGTACAGTTCCCTGGATATGTATACCCTGTCCGTGAAAAAAAACAGCGCAATCAGCATTCCAAGAGCAAAACAGGAAAGCAGCAGAAAAGCATACAGTGGCCATGCCGGAAAAATTCCTGTTCTACTTGATGCCCTGTCCCTGATTACCAGCCCTTTGAGCCGCTGCATCTCAATGGAGGCGGGAAAATACCCCTTTTCAAAAGAACGCTCAAGCATTTCCAGGGATTGAGCAATTTTTTGCCTGTATATCCTTGAAAACAATTTTATATTTGTCTCCCTGTACCTCTGCAGATACCTGGCTGCGTCTTTTTCCAGGCTTAACCCCACATGATAAAGTGCTTTTTCATCATCGGGGTTTTTGTTTAGTATTTTTTTCCATAACCCCGGGTCGTTTCCAGAAACATAAAACCCGTCCCCTGTATAGACCATAGCCTTTTTTATTTTGGCGAAAGGGTCAAATTCCAAATCATGCACTTTATAATAACTCCTATAAATATTGGCTTATATGTTATATATTACCATCTTGCCAAAAAAATTTATGCCGCAAATAGCCTTCTTATACGATGGCTTTAGACAGCACCATGCTTAACAGGACAAATATTTGACATATATATAATACTTAAAATCGAAAAGGAACGTAAAAATTCACAAAAAAACCGCCCTTCAAGGCGGGTTAGTCAAACTTGTAGATCTGTCGGCTTTCGGGGAATGCTTTAGTTTATTCTGAATTCTGAGTTCTGAGTTCTGAATTCTGTATTCCGACCCGCAATCCGGCCCCTGGGGCTGTTTTGATGTAAGTGGCGGCCCAGAAGTTTATCAAAGCCAGTATGGCCGCCACCAGGAAAACATACCTGAACCCCATGGCCTCCCAAAGCAGTCCGGCAAAAAACGGAATGGTCATTGAAACGGCGTGGTCGACGCTAATTCCCATGGAAAGGGTCGGGGTAAGGTCGTTCTTTTCTTCGACTATCTTGTTAAGATATGTGGCCCTGGCCATAAGCCCGGCAAAAAGAAGGTTATCCCCCACAAAACAGGCGTAAACCACATAAATGGCCACAGGGGCGGAAAAAATATCCCCCGCGAATCCATACCCAAGGCATACCGCCACCAGGGCAAGGGACTCCGCCATAATTACCGTTCTTTCACCCAGCCGGTCAATGGCCGCCCCCAGGGCCGGCTTGAAAAAAATGCCCAGCATGGTACCGGCGAGGCCAAGAATTGCAAAGGTGGTTACCGGCTGCCCAAACACTTTTATCAAAACCCACGGGCCGAAGGTCAGAAAAATCTGTTTTCGGGCGCCGAATATAAGGCTCAGAAAGTAATAGAGGGAGTATCTCCTTTTAAACATGAAAGTCATTCCTTGCCGGTTTGTCTTGTGAACTTTCATGCCCCCCAGGCAAAGCACCGCTCCTACAGCCGCCAGCGCCGCCAGAGCGAAAGTCATGCGGTAGTCTATTTCAAAAAAGCTGAACCCCGCCCAGACTATCAGGTATCCCAGAAGTGATGCGGCAGTGTTGATGCCGCTCCATTTTCCCAGCCTGCGGCCCACCTCGTCCGGTTTTGAAAGGCTGACGGTAATGCTGCTGGCCACGGGCATAAAAAGGTGCGCCCCAATGCTCCACATTATCATCCAGACTATCGCCCAATGCAGGTCGGGTGCGGCAAAGCCCTGCCCGAAAAGACCCAGGGCCATTATTAGAAGGGAAATCATAGCTATCCTGATATCGGCCAGGAACATAAGCATCCCGGAGAAGACCACCACCAGGAACCCCGGCAGTTCCCTGAAAAACTCAAGCCCTCCCCGGACAGACTCACTTACGTGAAATGCTTCAGATATATAGTTATTGAAAGTGGGATCGTACAGTCCGGTATATACTCCGAGAAAAGCCCCGGACATACAAAAAAGAAAAAAATCCCTCTGTGCACCGCCGGATTTTATAATTGTTACTCCCTCCCCCCAAAAAAAGCGCAGCCATTTTATTTTAACACAGCACACTTGTTGGATTTAAGATAAAATATATATAAATTCATTTAGCAGGAGGCAAGCCATGTATACAAGCAAAAGCAAAGACGGATACGTTCCCGTTGCGGACGGGGTTGCGAGAAAAACCCTTGTTTTCGGGGAAAAAACATTAATGGCCGAGTTTATACTGGAAAAGGGAAAGGTCCTCCCGCAGCACAGCCACCCGCACGAGCAGACGGGATACCTTGTTTCCGGAAAGATAGTGCTGTATTTTCAGAACGAAAAATATGAAGTCAATCCCGGGGACAGCTGGTCCATACCGGGGAATGCCCCGCACTGGGCGGAGATTATAGAAGACTCCGTTGCGGTGGAGGTATTTGCCCCTGTTCGGGAGGATTTTCTGCCAGATAGATAAAGCCGCCCTGCGGGCGGCTGGAACTCAGAACACAGAACTCAGCACTCAGAATCGAGACGGCCTACATTAGCAGCGACCCTCAAGCGACATGCATGTGAGGGGGGAGTGATTTGAGCCCGGGCGGAATTTATCGATAGGCTGTTACAGTCTCTTAACGACCGAGCCTATTACCTGGATCAAAAAAAATCCGCCCTATAGGCGGTAGAATTCCAGGCATCCGGGACGCAAAAAGCGGCTACCATGAAGAGTGAAAAACGAGTGCCGGGTTTTTCAAAAAAGAGTAAAATACGGACCCTGTCACACCTTATTCTGGGTTCTGTGTTCTGAGTTCTGAGTACTTATAACACAACTTCCTCTCCCGGCTTTATAACCTCTATTTTTACTTCGGGGGCCTTTTCACCCGCCAGCCTGGCAAATTCTCCGGCATCCTGCACCAGTATGGGAAAAGTGCCGTAATGTATGGGCACCGCTGCCCTCGGCTTTAAAAGGGTGAGGCTGTGCGCCGCCTGCAGGGGGTCCATCACAAATACGCTTCCTATGGGAATAAGGGCCAGATCGATGTTATAAAGGCTGCCCAGAATCCCCATACCCGCGAAAATGCCCGTGTCCCCGGCATGGTAAATTGTTTTCCCGTCTTCCAGGAAAATAACATACCCCACAGGATCACCGGCAGTGCTGGAGTGAACCGCATGGGTCATGGTAATCCCGACCCCTGCCACCTCAACCTGCCCCCCTATATTCATCCCCATACCGTTTATAATGTTCCCGGGGTCCACTCCGGCTTCCCTTAAAACCCCCACCAGTTCAGGCTGGGCTATTACAGTGGCCCCGGTGGACCTTACCAGTTCGGGGATGTCCGATCCCATGTGGTCAAAGTGGTCGTGGGTAACCAGTATTATATCCGCCTTTCCGATATCCTCCCGCCTGACCGGGCAGGCAGGGTTGCCCGTTATCCAGGGGTCAATCAGTATAACCTTTCCCGTCCCCGTGGTGATCTGACAGGTTGCATGTCCCAGCCATTTTACACTGTTGGGCATCAACTTTCTCCCCCTTTTTATTTTTTTGCTTTCCATTCCACTTCCACATATCTTTGCCCAATCCTTCCATAATTATCTATAAATGAATAATATATTTAAAATCGCTCTAAAGTGGCTCTTTGCTTTCCGTAATATTCTTCTTGATAAACTGAAGGAACTCTTCCATCACACTTTCCGAGTCCACACTATTGTATGAAACGATATTCCTTAAGTGTATGAAGGAATCAAGGTCCACCTTCTGGTACATCAGTCCGATACCGTTTTCGGCCTCCCTGATCACTTTTCCCTCAAGGTCAATGGAAAGGGAGGAGGTATCCCCGGCCAGGTGAATGGTTATCTCAACCACCTCTCCGTCCGGTATCTTTTGCTGGGTTTTGATAAACATGCCGTTGAGGCTGAGGTTTTCCACCTCACCGTCAACTTCAGCGCCCCTGTACATGATGACTGCCTTTGTGCCGAATAACACCCTGGAAAGACTTCTTTTCTCCAACTTTAAAACACCTCCTCAATATTACCCTCCGCCCGATTGAAGAATATCTTTTTTCATCTTGAGATACCTTGCAGTAAAATAAGGCCGATTTTGGGACTCCCGGTGGTCAAACCCGTATGCCCTCCTGCTTACCGCCAGTACCGGCGGGGCCTGAATTCTCTTGGCCACCGCCATCCCTGTATAGAGCTTCCACCATTTCTCCAGGTCTTCGATAAACTCACCGGCCCCGGAAAAACACTGCCTTACCAGTCCCGGGCGGCAGCCGATCTTTTCCTCCAGCACTCCATTGATATACCATTCCAGTATGTCTTCCGGAGTGGCCCTGTTCCAGTGCTCGATGAAGGAGCGGAACAGGTAGTCGTGGTACGGATAAATTATAGGATCGCCCTTCCCTTCGTCCACGGCCTGATCCGGCGAAAGCTCGGCGCTGGGGACCAGGCTGATAATACCCCTGGGGATGACCTCGCACTTATAAACCTTCTCATTTAGGAATTCGGCCAGATCGTATACCTGGTGCTTCCACAGGTCAGCCAGTGCCGCCAGGAAGCCGGCCAGGTCACCGTACAGTGTGGAATAGCCCACCGTCATTTCGCTTTTGTTGGCGTTGCAGGCAAAACCTCCCCCAAAGGCGGCAGCAACTCCTGCCAGTATACGGGCCGACCGGTCGCGGGCCTGTATGTTCTCCACCACGAAGGAGCTAACGGGAAGGCTGATGCCGGCACCGCTGCCAAGGTTGGTTACCGGTGTCCGGCTTATCTGCTCAACGGTCCGGTCCACAACATCCTGTATGGGCATGACGGTATAAAGACAGCCGAGGTTTTCCGCCAGTCTGGCGGCCAGGTCCCTGGTGGTGCGTGAATTGTACATGCTGGGCATGTTCACCAACAGCACGTTTTCCGGGCCCAGCACCTTTGCGTACAGGCAGGCGCTGACCGCGGAGTCAATGCCGCCAGAAACTCCGATCACCACTTTCCTTATGTCCGCCGAAGTTAAAAACTTGCTTATGCCATAGCTAAGCGCCCGGTAAATGCTGCCAATGTCCATGTCGTCGGGAACGGATGCCCGGGGGGGTTCCCGTAAGCCGCTAAGGTCGACATCCACTATTTTCAATTCCTGTGAAAAAGGCTCACAGAAATGGATTATCTCTCCCCTGCCGTCATAAACAGTGCTGTAACCGTCAAAGGTATATATGGTCTTTCCGTTGTTCTGTATACCCACATTGTTCACATAAACCAGGGGTACCCCGGTATTCATCACCTGCCTGGAAAAAACCCTGTTGCGCTTGTTGTTCTTACCCAGGGTGAACGGGGAGCTGGATATATTGACAAACAGGCTGACCGGGCCGTTATTATTGATCATTTCTATGGGATCGAAGTTGTAGTCGTCGCTCCAGCCGTCCTCGCACAGTATGCAGCCCAGCCTGACAGTTTCGCCGTCTATCTTAAGGTCAACCGGCTGCAGAAGATCATGGACCCCTTTTCCCAGTTCCAGGGCCAGCTTGCGCAGGCTGTAAAAGTGGCGGGTATCGTCAAATTCCCTGTAATTTGGCTGTAGAGTCTTAATCCTGAAGGGGTGGGGGAAATTATCACCCCCGCACAGCCTTCCATTTTGGGCCGCAAAAAAGGCGTTGTACTTGCGGACCCTGCCGTCGTCACCGGTTTTGTCCCAGTCCGGCCCCACATTGCCGAAAAGAACGCAAATTCCTTCGGAAGCCTCTATTACACGGCGGCCATGCTCCTGACAGTCACGCAAGAATGCCTGCTGTTCCCAGGTATCGCCCAGCAGGTAGCCCGGGATTGCCATTTCGGGAAATACTATCATATGTGCCCGCTCACTTCTGGCGGCGGCTATCATGTCCAGCATCGTTGCCGTGTTTAAATCCGGCCTCCCCGGAACCACCTCCATCTGGCCCAGGGCGATTTTCAAAGATGTCAGCATTGCTTATTTCCACCCCTCACTGCTCTATTCTAAACAAAATATTCTAAATTTAACAGGTGCAATTCCATTAACTGAAAAATTTTTCAGTTAATAAAGAAATAGTGAATGATAATTCATTACGCAACAGGAAATACCGCCCGGCCAATAGAATAATTATTCTCAAAACGCGCCGGGAGGAATAAAAATGCTTTTTTTAAACCCTCAGAAATATAACAGCGGGTTTCCAGACCGGAAGACCCGTGACGTTATGGCCTGCACAATAGATTTTTTTGAGCGAAAAGGACTGAAAAGCATCAAGGACGATGACCATGCCTGCCGCTGGTACGATGATTTTTTGCAGTTTATTGACGATGAAAAGGTTTTTGCCACGCTGCTTACTCCGGCGGGGTACGGTGACCCCGATTCCCGCTTTGACCTTTCCAGGATCTGCGAGTTTAGCGAAATTACCGCCTTTTACTCACTGGCCTTTCAGTACTGCTTCCAGGTAAGCATACTGGGGCTTGGCCCCATCTGGATGGGCAATAACGAAAAAATCAAGCACCTGACCGGCAAGCTTCTAAAAGAAGGGGGCATCTTTGCCTTCGGCATGTCCGAGAGAAGGCACGGCGCCGACCTGTATTCCAATGAAATGAAGCTTGTCCCCCAGCCAGGCGGCAAATACCTGGCCACCGGGGAAAAATATTACATAGGCAACGCCAATGAGGCGGCGCTGGTATCGGTTTTCGCCAGGCATGCCGGCAGCGGTGAATTCGTCTTTTTTGTGGCCGACCCCAGGCATGAAAAATACCAGCTGGTGAAAAAGATAAGGACATCAGGGGTAAGGCCGGCCTACGTGGGCGAGTTTGCCCTCAGCGACTACCCGGTAAGCAAAGATGAAATACTCTCGGAGGGCGCTCTGGCCTGGGATTCCTCCCTTTCCACCATCAACATCGGCAAGTTCCAGCTGGGATTCGCCTCGGCCGGAATATGCCAGCACGCATTTTACGAGGCACTGGACCATGCCGCCAACAGGATTCTCTACGGCAAAAAGGTCACCGATTTCACCCATGTCAAAAAGCTGTTCACCGAGTCCTTCACCCGGATAATAGCCATGAAGCTTTTCGCATTGAGGGCGGTGGACTATTTCCGCTCCTCTTCGGAGGAGGACCGCCGCTACCTGCTGTTCAACCCCA
>JBMOPC010000023.1:0-20022 GCA_049323915.1 Bacillota bacterium | reverse complement strand
TTCGAACCTACAACCTACCGGTTAACAGCCGGTTGCTCTACCGTTGAGCTATCGAGGATCAACAGCGCAATATTTATTATACATAAAAGATATGCCCCGGTCAACACCTTATTCTAAGGCAATTAGTGCCGGGGCAGTCTTTCTAATCCAGGTAATCCTTGAGCTTCTTGCTGCGGCTTGGGTGCCTCAGCTTGCGCAGCGTTTTAGCCTCTATCTGCCTTATCCTCTCCCTGGTTACACCGAATTTCTGCCCCACTTCCTCCAGGGTCCGGGCCCGGCCGTCATCAAGCCCGAATCTCAGGCGCAGCACTTTTTGCTCCCGGTCTGTAAGGGTCTTTAAAACCTCGTCCAGCTGTTCCCGGAGCAGTGTAAACGAAGCTTCCTCGGCGGGGGCCCTGGCGTCGTGGTCCTCTATGAAATCCCCCAGGTGTGAATCCTCTTCCTCGCCGATGGGAGTTTCCAGGGAAACCGGCTCCTGGGCAATCTTCATTATTTCCCGCACCTTTTCCTCGGTGATGCTCATCTCCCTGGCGATTTCCTCGGGGGTTGGCTCACGCCCGTACTCCTGCAACAGCTGGCGGGAGACCCTGATGAGCTTGTTTATTGTCTCCACCATGTGCACCGGAATACGGATGGTCCTTGCCTGGTCCGCAATGGCCCTGGTTATGGCCTGGCGTATCCACCAAGTGGCATAGGTGCTGAACTTGTATCCTTTGCGGTAGTCGAATTTTTCCACTGCCTTTATAAGGCCCAGATTGCCTTCCTGTATAAGGTCCAAAAAGAGCATTCCCCTGCCCACATAGCGCTTGGCGATGCTCACCACAAGGCGCAGGTTGGCCTCGGCCAGCTTCCTTTTGGCTTCCTCGTCACCCTGTTCCATGCGCTTGGCCAGCTTTACCTCCTCTTCAGGAGAAAGCAGCGGAACACGGCCGATTTCCTTTAGGTACATGCGTACCGGGTCATCTATTCCGACGCCCTCGGGAATAGTAAGGTCAACATCCACTTCTTCTGCTTGAGTCTCAAGCACGGGCCCATCAAGGGGATCAATATCGGTGACTTCAGGAACAACCTCAATGCCCATCCCGCTTAGCTTTTCGTATATCTCATCAATCTGTTCCGGCGTCAGGTCGGTTGTCTGCAGGATATCCATAACTTCACTGTAAGTCAGGACTCCGTTTTTCTTGCCTTTTTCTATAAGATCCTTGACGCTATCGGCCTTCAACTGATCGCTCACTTTTCTTTCCCCCTTTCCAGGGCCGTCACCATTTACTCAGGAATTAATCTCCTGCAATTTTTTCAAAATATCATTCACAAGAACTATATCATTATTCTTTTCGGCCAGGGCCAGCTCCTGCATCAACATCATTCTTTTTCTCGACTGCCGGTTTCTTTTTATAACTTCAATGTAGTCACCGGCAATTTTATCCCTGTCATACCCGGCGGGTTCTTCGGTCCACTCCGGATCTTCACCTTCCACCATAACCCTGCTTAAAAGGGCGGCAGAGGAATCATCAAGCTCATCCAGCAGGCGGGCCGGTTCAAACACTCCCGAGTCAATCTGCCTGGCCACGGCATGATATAATTCGTTCAGACGGTGGTCCTGGATAAATTCATCTCCCAGCACAGACCTGAAAAAAACCAGCATCTCCGGTTTTTCAACAATGATCTTCAGTATTCCCAATTCAGCCCTGGCCAACGCGTCTTCAGATTTTCCGCTTTTTATTATATTATGCATATTTTTAGCAATTTTATCCGGTTTTGCCCAAATTTTTCGCTGGCTTGCCTTATATCTCCTAATTTCTCCCCTTACGGCCTCCCAGCTAATGCTCAGCCTGGAGGCCACTGTCTTCACTCCTTCTTCCAGTTCGATCTCGCTTTTCATTTCCGCCAGGTTGGGCAAAACATCCTCCAGAATACCGGGCACATCTCTTTTGCCGCCCTGGGCCAGCCTGATCTTGTACTCCAGCAGCGACTCGGATCTGTCAACCAGAGACTGCCAGGCTTGCGCCCCGTTTTTCCTGATAAATTCGTCGGGGTCGGTGTCCCTGGGCATGCTTATAACTCTTACCCGGCACCCTATCTGCTGCAGTATGTCAAGGCCCCGGGAAGCAGCCCTCATGCCAGCGCTGTCGGCGTCGTAGGATATATAAATATCGCGGGTGTATCGCAGCAACAGCCTGCCCTGATCGGGAGTGAGGCTGGTGCCCATGGAGGCTATGGCGTTTTTTACACCGAACTGGTGAGCGGTAACCACGTCCATATACCCTTCCATTATGACAGCGTGCCCGGTCTGCTTTATGGCCGACCTGGCCAGATGAAGGCCGTATAAAATTCTGCCCTTGTTGAAATACGGTGTTTCCGGGGTGTTCAGATATTTAGGCTGTTTTCCGGCAGGACCCAGCACCCTCCCGCCAAAGGCCACCATCCTGCCCTGAGAGTCGGCCACCGGGAAAATTATGCGGTTTCTGAACCGGTCAAATATCCTGTTTTTGTTTTCCACCGCCAGGCCGGCTTCAACAATTTCCCGGGGATGACAGCCCTGTCTCTTCATGTGTTGAACCAGGGAATCCCAGGCGGCGGGAGCACAGCCAATTTTAAACTCCGCAATGGTCTCCGGAGTGAGCCCCCTCCCGGAAAGATATTCCCTGGCGGGAGCCGCCTCATGGCTCATCAGCAGGTAATCGTGGAAGAATTCGGCGGCCTGGGAGTTTGTTTTCCAGGCCCTTTCTTCCCGGGCCGCCTTTTTGTCGTCCCGGTTTTTATCGGGTTCCGGTATGAATATGCCGGCCCGGCTGGCAAGCCTCCTCACTGATTCCGAGAAGGTCAGGTTCTCAATCATCATGAGAAATTTAATGGCGCCGCCCCCGGCCTGGCAGCCGAAGCAGTAAAACATCCGCTTCTCCGGGCTGACCGTAAAGGAGGGGTCGCGCTCCTGGTGAAAAGGGCAGGACCCGGTATAGTTCCTCCCTTTTTTCTCCAGCCTGACGTATTCTCCCACCAGACTGACTATATCCGTCTGTATGCGGACATCTTCAATAATATCAGTAGGTATCAGGCCCAATTTATATCCACCTGCGAAAAGCTTTTAGCATTCAGTTTTGGTTCGCTATAAATATTAATTTTTCTACAATTATTGTATTTTTCCTGCTCCGTTTATTATTCTGGAGAAACTATATTTATAAAGATAATTCGCTCTCAATATTAACTATCCTTCCGGATTGCAAAACTTGTTAATCATCTCCGGTGGTAAAAGCCCTGGGGACAAAGAGTCTTGTAAACTGGGTGATGGCGTACCGGTCGGTCATCCCGGCGATATAATCGCAGACAAACCTCTCCACCCCGGCGCCGTCCACTCTTTTCCGGTACTCCCCCGGCATGGCCCAGGGGTTTTCAACCATGTACCCGTACAGGTATTTCACGACGTGCTTCGCTTTAACTTCTTCTTTTTTAGCCTCGGAACCTATATAAACGTTTTTGAACATGAATTCTCTCAGCCTGTCGGTGGCATATTTCACTGTATCGCTCAGCGTTATGGCCGGCCTGTCCATGCTGGCCCTGATAAGGTCCAGCACCATGGTATTTATTCTCTCACGGTGCGAAAAGCCGAGAATTTGGAGGCATTCACCGGGCAGCTGTTCTTCTTTCAAAATTCCCGCCCTTAGCGCGTCATCAATGTCATGGTTGATGTAGGCTATGCGGTCGCATATCTTTACAATCTGCCCCTCCAGTGTAAAAGGGTCCGTATCGCCGGTATGGTTCAGTATGCCGTCCCTCACCTCTAAGGTAAGATTTAAGCCCCGCCACCCCTCCAGTTCGTCCACCTGCCTCAAGCTCTGCTCATTGTGCCTGAATCCGGGAGGAAAAACTTCGTTTAAGGCAACCTCGCCGGTATGCCCGAAAGGGGTGTGACCCAGATCATGCCCCAGGGCAATAGCCTCGGTAAGGTCTTCGTTAAGGCGCAAAGCTCTGGCCGCAGTCCTGGAAATCTGCGCCACCTCCAGAGTATGGGTCAGCCTGGTCCTGAAATGATCCCCCTCGGGTATGATAAACACCTGTGTTTTGTACTTAAGTCGGCGGAAACCCTTGGAATGGATTATCCTGTCCCGGTCCCTTTGAAATACAGTGCGTACGCCGCACTGTCCCTCGGGGTGCCGGCGGCCCCGGGAAGAATCGCTGAAACAGGCGGCCGGCGATAAAACACGCCTTTCCGTCTTTTCATACTCCAGCCTGAGATTCATTTTATCCCCACCCGGTAAAAATTCATCCCCGGCGAGTGACGCTACCGGGGACGGACACCAGTTTACAGATTGCGGTTTATCCTGATTGCCCGGGTGGCATCGGCCACCTCATATATCCTCCGGGCTAAGATGACCGCCCTCCTCAGTCCCTCCCGGTCTTCCGGCGAAGGACTCTGGGCGCATCCACCCTGATGCCCGCAGTCGGCTTCATGATAACCGTCGCCAACCACCGTCATCCCCTGACAGAGCATTATATCATGTACCGCCCGCAGTGTTGTTTCCTGACCCCCAAAACGTGCCCCTCCCACTGCCAGCGCCCCTCCCACGGCATTGATAAGCGCCTTTTTACTGCGAAGCATTCTTGTTTTATCCCAAAAAGCCTTCATCTGGCCCGATACCGTGCAGAAATAAACCGGACTCCCCACTATGATGCCATCGGCCCTGGAAAGAAGGTTATAGGTTTCTTCAAGACGGGTTCCGGCATAGCATCTTCCATTGCATGGGTTTGAACAAGCCACGCAAAAAGGGTTTTTAATGTCTGCCATAACATCGGAGACCTGTATAAAGATACACTGCGCCCCCTTTTGGATAAATATTCCCGACGCCGCCTCCAACATTGAGGCGGTGTTTCCATTCCTGTGCGGACTGCCGTTTAAAACCAGAAAGAGCATTGTTCAAAACCTCTTCCAAAAGTATAATTCATTGAATAATATGCGCCGTAAAAGTATTTATACTGGCTTTTAAGGAACTGTTTCAGCGGGTTAGCCTGACTGTTTGGAGAACACTGTAGACCGGCCCCTGCCGGCTGAGATCGCTTTGCATAAGGTCCACCGACAAGGCCCTGAAACCTCCAATGGAGTTAACGGAGGGTGTTTCCTCACCCACCATTTTAATGAGATTTTCCAGGTTGCTGGTGGATTTTATCCTGGCCAGTGTAAGGTGAGGGGAAAATTTTCGGCCTTCCCGGGGAAACCCCAGGCCGGACATGCACTGGTCCACAGCCCCGGCTATTTCTTTCAGCATATTGACGTCTCCCTTGAGCCCCGCCCAGAGAACCCTGGGGCTGGCGGCTCCGGGGAAAAACCCCATTCCATCCAAAGCCAGTCTCAATTCTCCATATCCTTGCAGCTTTTGAGATACAGACCCCGCAATTTCGCCCACCAATCCCGGACCGGCCTCGCCAAGGAATTTGACGGTTATATGCAGGTTCCGGCGCTCAACCCATTTGGAATCGGAACCGGATTGTCCCAGCCTGTATTGTATACCGGAAATCTTTGTTTTTATATCTTCCGGCAGGTTGATTGCCCAGAAAAGCCTGAGTTTTTTCAAACAGACACCGCCATTTTTATGAGTATTCCTTGAGTATCTCCAGGAAAACTTCCACCACAAGCGGGTCAAACTGCGTTCCGCAATTTCTGACCAGCTCATCCAGTGCCTTTTCAAAGGGATAAGCCTTCCGGTAGCTCCTGTCCGACGTCATGGCTTCAAAAGCGTCCGCCACCGCCAGTATCCGGCTCAGGAGAGGGATTTCATCACCTTTAAGGCCCGCTGGATAACCGGTTCCGTCATATCTCTCATGATGCGCCTCTATAACCGGAATTATGTCCTCAAGCCAGCTAATATGGGACAAAATACTTGCTCCCATCTGCGGGTGCCCCATAATAAGCCTGTACTCCTCGCTATTCAGTGGGCCGCTTTTATTGAGTACTTCCTCCGGTATGCCTATTTTACCCACATCATGCACCACTCCGCAAAGGTAGGCCAGATCCGCCTGCTGCTGATTCAGTCCCATTTTTTCCGCTATCAGCCTGGAGTATTCGGCCACCTTTTCCGAATGGCCCATTGTATAGCAGTCCCTGGCCCCGATGGCCTCGGCAAAGGCGTAAATAGTTTCAAAATGCTCGGTGGGAGTTACAGAAGGCCTCAGATTGTTCCAATGCCTGAGATTGTCAAACAGCATGGCACAGGCGCCTTTTACCTCTCCGCCCCTGTCCCTTGCAATAAAGGTGTTCACAAGTACCTGCCTGGGAGCCAGGTTGTATACAGTTTTTATTTGCACAGGCCGGCATATAAACTCCCGGCCGGTAAAAAGGGTCTCCAGCAGCGGGCTGCAAAAACCGCCCCGGCGGTTATAGACCTGTCCATTGTACAATGCTTCCACCAGGTGTTTACCGATAATTTCCTTCCTGTCGACATCTAAAAAATTTTCCATTGATCTGTTTACGAATAATATAATTCCTCCATTTAAAAAATTTTCCATTGATCTGTTTACGAATAATATAATTCCTCCATTACTGACCATAATAACCGGGTTAGGGACAGATTCCAGTATCAACGAAGCAGGTTCAGGGTCCGGAATGGCTGCGGTCAAATCCTTCATGTTGATAGTCTCCTCAATGATTACACTGGCATCGAAGAAAATTGTCACCCTGTACTCTACGGTATTCAGGCATGCACCTGAATTGCTGGAAAAATTAAACTTATGCAATATTCGCTTCTTTTTTTCAATCTCCTGTCATACCGGCAAAAAAAAGCGGCGGGTTTATTATATAAACCCGCCGCTCAGCTTAATCTATTTATTCTTTATGCTTGACTGGGCCGCCGCCAGTCTGGCCACCGGCACCCTGAAGGGTGAGCAGCTGACATAGTCCAGCCCCACCTGATGGCAGAACTCTATGGAGTTGGGCTCTCCTCCATGCTCTCCGCATATGCCTATGAGCATGCCGGGCCTGGCCTTTCTGCCCAGTTCCACAGCTATTTTCATAAGCTTTCCCACTCCCTTGCGGTCCAGCACCACAAAGGGGTTGTCGGTCATTATCTTTTTGCCGATGTAGTCTGTCATAAATTTTCCTTCCGCGTCATCCCTGGAGAATCCCAGTGTTGTCTGGGTCAGGTCGTTGGTGCCGAAGGAAAAGAACTCTGCTTCTTTAGCCAGCTCATCGGCCAAAAGCGCGGCCCTGGGAACTTCGATCATTGTCCCCACCGAGTATTCAAACTCCACACCCTGTTCGGCCATAACCTCCTTGGCCAGATAAACAATCATTTCCTTTAAGTAAGTCAGCTCGTTGACATCAATGACCAGGGGTATCTCAACCTCGGGTATTACCTTGCATCCCTCTTTGACAAGCATGGCGCAGGCTTCAAAAACAGCCCTGGCCTGCATGGCGTATACCTCTGGGTAGGTAATCCCCAGACGGCAGCCCCTGTGGCCCAGCATGGGGTTGAATTCGGAAAGCGCCCTGACCTTGCGCAAAAGGCTTTCTTTTTCGGCCAACACCCTAGCGGACCCACCGGTAATTTTCAGGCGGGCTATCTCAACGGCCAGCTCCTCGGCGTTGGGCAGAAACTCGTGCAATGGCGGGTCCAAAAGCCTTATAGTCACCGGCAGCCCGCTCATAGCCTTCAATATTCCATAGAAATCACTGCGCTGCACAGGCAACAGCTTATCAAGAGCCTGCTGACGTTCTTCCAGCGAGGTGGCCAGTATCATCTCCTGCACTACGGGCAGGCGGTCCTGGCCCATGAACATGTGCTCGGTCCTGGTGAGTCCTATTCCCTCGGCCCCGAACTCCCTTGCCTTGGCGGCGTCCTCAGGGGTATCGGCGTTGGCCCTCACCCCAAGGGTGCGTATTTCATCCGCCCACCGGAGCAGCTCCCTGAACTCATCGGAAAGATCAGGGTCAATCATGGGCACCGTGCCCTGGATTACCTGGCCGGTGGCCCCGTCAATGGAAATAATGTCTCCCCTTTTAAAAACGTTGTCGCCAACGGTAAACTCTTCTTTTTCGTAATCAATCTTCAGGGCTTCGCACCCGCACACGCAGGGCTTTCCCATCCCCCTGGCCACCACGGCGGCGTGGCTGGTCATACCGCCGCGGGAGGTAAGCACCCCCTGGGCGGCTACTATTCCGTGTATATCATCAGGAGTGGTTTCGGTCCTTACCAGTATAACCTTCTTCTCTTCTTTGGCCGCCTTTTCGGCCTCGTCGGAGTCAAACACTACCATTCCCGAGGCGGCTCCGGGCGATGCCGGCAGCCCCACGGCCACAACCTCAAGCCTTGCCGAAGGGTCAATCCTCCTGTGAAGCATCTGGTCAAGCTGGGAGGCCTCCACCCTTAATAAAGCCTCGTCCCTGGTTATCAGCCCCTGGTAAACCATTTCGACGGCGATCTTTATGGCGGCCTGGGCGGTCCTCTTGCCGTTTCTGGTCTGCAGCAGGTAAAGCCTACCCCGCTCTATGGTAAACTCTATATCCTGCATGTTCCTGTAGCGCTTTTCAAGCAGCTGGCAGGTATCAACAAACTGCCTGTATACATCGGGCATTTCGGTTTCCAGGGTGGCAATGGGCTGTGGAGTCCTTATACCGGCCACCACATCCTCACCCTGGGCATTTATAAGATATTCACCATACAACTGGTTGGCTCCGGTGGATGGATTCCTGGTGAATGCCACCCCGGTGCCGCAGTCGCTGCCCATATTTCCGAAAACCATGGCCTGGACGTTGACGGCTGTGCCCAGCTCATCGGAGATCCTGTTAATCCTCCTGTATATCTTGGCCCGGTCATTGTTCCAGGAGTTAAACACCGCATATATGGCCATGAAAAGCTGTTCTACCGGATCCTGCGGGAAAGGCGCACGGTTCTCCCTTTCTATAAGCCTCTTGTATTCGGCAGACACTTCTTCCCAGTCAGCGGCCTCCAGCTGGTGATCAAAAACCACATCTTTTTTGTCCTTTTGCATTTCCAGTATCCGCTCAAACTTGTGGTGATCGATGCCAAGCACCACATCACCAAACATGTTGAGCAGCCGCCGGTAGCAGTCATAGGCAAAGCGGCGGTTTCCCGTGTTCCGGGCCAGCCCTTCAACGGTGCTGTCGTTAAGCCCGAGGTTTAGTACGGTGTCCATCATTCCCGGCATGGATACCGGGGCCCCGGACCGGATGCTTACCAGCAGCGGGTTATCGGCATCGCCAAACTTCTTTCCGGTCTTGCTTTCCAGAACGGCCATTGCCTCCAGTACCTGCTCCCTGGTGCCCGGGGGGAAATTTTTGTCCATTATGTAGAATTCTTTACACGCCTCTGTGGTAATGCAAAATCCCGGCGGCACCGGAATTCCTATATTGGTCATCTCGGCCAGATTGGCGCCTTTTCCGCCCAGCAGATCCTTCATGTCCGCCCTTCCCTCTTCGAAAAGGTAGACAAATTTTTTACTTGCCATATCTTTCACCCCTGTAGTATATTTCCAAAACCCTGCTGGCCGTTTCTTCCACTGCCTTGTTGGTTACATCTATAATCGAGCAGCCCGCCCTTTTCATTATTCCCTCGGCATACTCCAGTTCCTTAAGTATGCGGTCCATGCTGGCGTAATCGGCATGAGAGGTAAGTCCCAGGGTTTTAAGTCTTTCCCTCCTGATTTCATTGAGCTGGTTGGGGCGTATGGTAAGCCCTATGAGCCTGTGCGGGGGAAGGCTGAAAATCTCCTCGGGAGGGGCCACCTCCGGAACCAGTGGAACATTGGCCACCTTAATCCTTTTATGAGCTAGGTACATGCACAGCGGAGTCTTGGAGGTCCTGCTGACGCCCACTATAACAAGGTCTGCCCTGTTAATGCCCCTGGGGTCCTTTCCATCATCGTATTTGACCGCGAATTCAATGGCCTCGACCTTGCGGAAATACTCCTCGTCCATTTTTCTGACCAGCCCGGGCTCAAGCTTGGGAGGCTTTCCCACGACCTTGGTAAGGGCGTCAAGCATCGGTGTCATTATGTCCACAGTTATTATGTTGTATTTTGCTGCTTCCCTCACCAGGGTCTCCCTCAATTCCGGGAGAACAAGGGTATAGGCGATCACGCTGTTGAAAACACTGGCCTCTTCAACAATCTCCGGAATTTCTTCCGTATCGTTTACATAAGGCACCCGCCTTACATCCACGGCGCCTCCGTTAAACTGACTGACCGCTGCCCTGGCCACCAGTTCAGCGGTTTCACCTATGGAGTCCGATATTATATAAACAACCAGCCTGGATTTTTTATCGGTGATAATGAGAAACCCTCCCTTACTCGTCAGCCCTCAGTCATCATCAGTCAGTCGCCGGCACTTAAATCTAACCTTTATCGTTTATCTTCTATTACCGACGTCTTGACCGGCGAACCTCGTCTGAATTAGCTTTCCTCTCCCAGCTCCACAAAAACCCGTGTGACATTTGTCTTGCTGAAACGGCCGACGACCTCCAGCCCCTTGCGCCCGTCCTCGCCCTGCCTGACCACCGGTATAGCGTCTATTTCATGGGCTAAAAGCTTTTTAGCAGCCGACCAGATGGACTCATCCTGCTCCGCATAGATTACGTTGGGCATCCTGGTCATGATTACCCCTACCGGAAGTTTGTTGATATCATGCCCTCCCAGGGTAATTTTAAGCAGGTCCTTCCGGGAGACGACCCCCTCCAGAAAACCGCCCTCCCTGACCACAAACAGCGTTCCCACATCATCTATAAACAGGGTTACCACAGCGTCATATACCGAGCAGTTGTCATTCACCACCACCGGGACTGATTTGACTGATCCCACCTTCATCTTGTGGAGTTTTTCAGCCACCACCCTGCCGGTGGTTTTACCGCTGTAAAAGTAGCCCACCCTCGGCCTGGCTCCCAGAAGGCCGGACATGGTTAAGATAGCCATGTCCGGCCTTAAAGTGGCTCTGGTCAGCTGCAGCTTCTCTGCAATCTGCTCTCCTGTGATAGGACCTTGTTTTTTTACAATCTCCAGAATGGCTTCCTGCCGCCTGGTCAATTCCAAGTCCAATCGCCCCTTAAAAGAGCATTTATGACATACTATTTTCTAATAAACACACTAATTAATATATATTATATGTGATTGTGTTTATCCTTTCAAGTTTTTAAAATTTAATCTGGTAAATATTATGAAGCATGAACCGGCCCCTCAGCCGGAAACCACTATTTTGCTGAGGTCCGCCAGAGGCGACGCCAATACCGCAACGTTTTTAAGGAGGGCCAGGCGGTTGTCCCGGACGCTCTCGTCTTCCACCATAACCATGACAGCGTCAAAGAAATTGTCCACCGGCTCTCTTAATGCCGCCATCCGGCGCAGCGCCCCGCTGTAATCCCTCTTTTCAAGAAGATTTTCAACTTCCTGCCTCACGCCGGCAAGCCTTTGGTACAATTCCTTCTCGGCGGGGTTTTGCAGCAGATCGGGCAAAACACCGATGCCGGCATGTTTTTTAGAAAGGTTGTTGGCCCTGTTGTATGCCGTAATAACTGCGTCAAAGGCCGGCTCCTCCCTGAAGCGGCCCAGTGCGTCCGCCCTCATCAGCACCCCCAGTATGTCGTCGGTCCCGGCGGCCAGCACGGCGTCCACTATGTCGTAGGCATAGCCGCGCTCTACCAGGAGACCTCTTATCCTCTGCCTGAAAAACTCCTCCAGGTCGGACAGCACGGACTCCCTGCCAACCTTGAGAGATACTTTTCCAGCGTACCCGCCGTATGCCCTGGCGGCTATTTCGCCCACCGAAAGCACCAGTTCGCCGTCCAGTATTATGTTGCAGATTCCCAGTGCCTGGCGGCGCAAGGCATACGGGTCCTGCGACCCCGTGGGCTGAATGCCGGCGGCAAAACACCCCGTCAGGGTATCGAATTTGTCGGCCAGGCTCAGTATTCTCCCCACCATTGTGGAAGGCAGCATGTCGCCTGCAAAACGGGGCAGATAATGTTCAAAAATACCCCTGGCCACCTCCGGGGGCTCCCCGGATTTAAGCGCGTACTCCCTGCCCATTATTCCCTGAAGCTCCGGAAACTCGTAAACCATGTTGGTAACAAGGTCGGCCTTGGCAAGACGAGAGGCCCTCCTGACAACAGGCAGAACCTCGCCGGCGCCCAGGCTCTCTGTAATGTGCAGTGCGAGGGAGGTTATCCTTTCCACCTTGTCATACACCGTTCCCAGGCTTTCCTGCCAGACTATCTTCTCAAGTGACGGCACCCTTTCCTCCAGTGTGGTCTTTTGATCCTCGTCCCAGAAAAAGGCGGCGTCGGCAAGCCTCGCCCGAAGAACTTTTTCGTTGCCCGCCCTGACGGTCTCAATGTGTTCGGACACACCGTTGCGGACCGCGATAAACCTGGCCAGGAGTGATCCATCAGGGGCCGTCACAGGGAAATACCTCTGGTGCTCCCGCATGGCCGTTACCAGCACCTCTTTGGGGATCCTTAAGTACGACTGATCAAAGCTTCCTGAAAAGGCGAAGGGGTATTCCACCAGATTTGTGACCTCGTCCAGCAGTTCTTCGTCTTTTCCTGCTATCCCCTTTTCGGCCTGGGCCACTTCCTGAACCTGCCTGGCAATAATTTCCTTTCTCTCCACCGGGTCAACTATAACAAATGCCTTCCTTATTTTCTTAAAATAATCCCCCGGATCTGTTATCCCGATGGCTCCTTTGCTTAAAAAACGGTGGCCGTATGTAATATTGCCGGACTGAACCCCGGCCAGGCTGAAACTTACCACTTCCCTCCCGTACAGCGCCAATATCCACCTGA
Organism: Bacillota bacterium; assembly: GCA_049323915.1. Lineage (GTDB taxonomy): Bacteria > Bacillota > Desulfotomaculia > Desulfotomaculales > Desulfocucumaceae > BRHc4a. The sequence goes on along the minus strand of JBMOPC010000023.1, from coordinate 7,243 downwards.
TGGGACGGGCAAACCTGAATTCAAGGTCCCCCCACCGCATTGGCTTTGGAAAATGCAGTCCGCTGACAAGCTCCGGGCTGATCTCGGCCAGCACAGCCCCCGTTGGCCCGCCCTCCTCGCGCTTCATGGCGAAGACATACTCCACCGGCCCCACCGGTTTGACCACCAGGTCTTTAATATCAACTCCCTGGCTCCTGGCAAATCCCAGTGCTGCGGGCGTCGGCTCCCCGGCGGGGTTATAGGCCACCTTGAGCGCTGGCCCCTTGACCTCTTTAACCAGGGGCTCCTGGCTTTCAGAAAGCCCGGCGATATACACCGCCATGCGCCTGGGGGTGCCCAGCGCCTGCGCCCGGCCAAATCCGATCCTTTTATCCCTTAAGAGTCTCTCAGCCAGGTCCTTTAGCTGTTCCAGCGCCGGCCCCACGAATCGGGCAGGCATCTCTTCTGTGCCTATTTCCAGTAAGAAGTCCTTCATAGATTTAAGCCCCCTTCACCTTCAGCAGTGGAAATCCCAGGTTCTCGCGCTGCTTCACGTATTGCTCGGCGCAGGACCGGGCAAGGTTGCGGACACGGTGTATAAATCCTGTACGCTCGGTAACGCTGATGGCCCCCCTGGCATCCAGCAGGTTGAAGGTATGTGAGCACTTGAGAACATAGTCGTAAGCCGGCAGAACCAGCCCCTTTTCATTTACCCTGAGGGCCTCCCTTTCGAACATGTCAAACATTTTAAACAGCATTTCGGTGTCGGCCTCTTCAAAATTGTAGTGGGAGTGTTCAACCTCTCCCTGGTGGTGAACATCGCCGTATGTTATACCGTCCACCCACTCAATGTCGAACACGCTGTCCTTCTCCTGAATGAACATAGCCAGCCTTTCCAGCCCGTAGGTGATTTCGGCGGAAACCGGGCGGCAGTCTATACCTCCGCACTGCTGGAAATATGTGAACTGGGTAACCTCCATACCGTCAAGCCACACCTCCCAGCCCAGTCCCCAGGCCCCCAGGGTGGGGGATTCCCAGTTATCCTCCACAAAGCGGATATCGTGCATGTCCGGGTCAATACCTATTGCCCTGAGGCTGTCCAGGTAAACCTCCAGCACATCGTCCGGGGAAGGCTTTAGAATAACCTGATACTGGTAATAATGCTGAAGGCGGTTGGGGTTTTCCCCGTACCTTCCGTCAGTGGGCCTGCGGGAAGGCTCAACATAGGCCACCCTCCATGGCTCCGGCCCCAGCGCCCTGAGAAATGTGGCGGGATTCATGGTCCCGGCCCCTTTTTCCACGTCGTAGGGCTGCTGGATTATACAGCTCTGCCTGGCCCAAAAACCGTTGAGGGCCAATACCAACTCCTGAAAATTCAACTTCAGTCCTCCTCCGGCATAATAATTTTTTAAAATAAAAAGCATAATTTCCCGGTATATCTATCATTAAAAAACCCCCCGTCCCGGAAATTCCAGGGACGGGAGGCATTTCCCGCGGTTCCACCCTGATTGACCACCCGGCCGGGCGGCCCATCTTTTAAAGTCAACAGCTCGGGAGCCCCTTTCACGCAGCCTGCTTTGCCGGTTTCCACCATCTCCGGCTCTCTTTAAAAAACCCAACTGCGCTATTTTTTCCCTCATCGCCACATATTTTATTGCCTGGTCAGCACTTTTTTTACGCTTGGGAAAATACAGTTCTCCTTCTGAAAAGGCATGCACCATAAAGCTTTTTTAATAATTTACAATAAACTCTTTCTCAAGTCAAGCTGTTCGCCAAACGCTCAAAAACAGCTTTCTAGTTGGGAGGCCTGTGCCCGGCGTCCTCTTCGATGTTTGTGCCCCTGTCAATTTCAAGGGTATATTTATTGGCCATAGCCGCCACAGATCCCAGCGCCCCCAAAATAGCCAGCTCGCTGCTGGCCAGAAGCCCCAAAAGGCCCACTGCCCCCACCGAGGCGGGAAGCTCAAACACCGTCCTGTCCCCCTGCTTGATTCTTATCCTGGTTTCCTTTCCCTTTTCCAGAATCCCCTTCACCTGTCCCATAAATTCATGGCCGCGCTCATGTACCTTTCCGGTAAAGCTGCCTCCCCCCTCCTCAATGCGGATCAGCGCCAGAACAACATCCCCGCCGGCGGCTTCCAGTGCTTCCCTGGCCTCTCTGTAGCTAACGCCGGTCCTTGATCTTATAAGGTCAATTTTCCCCAGATCATCCATGAAGGGTCCCTCCTTTAATGCTTTTCTTTTTAATTATTTAACCCTTCACGGTGTGAAATTATTCATTGACGATTTATCATGTATCCAGCAGCTCTTCAAAGTTCAACGACTTTATTCCTTTTTCCAGATAAAATTCAATATATTTCCTCATGGCATTTTTTATTTCCCTTCCCGCCAAAGGAGATATTTTGAGCTGATGTATTCTCCCCATATCCCAGCGCAGCAGTGTTTTCATGTTTTCCAGCGCCCCCCGGGTTATCTCCGTGCCCGTGGCCGGGCCGGAAAAACATCCGGCGCATACCACCCCACCCTGTTCCGGAATAAAGCGCACCTTACCTCCCGAGGGGGGTGAGCCGCACAATATGCAGCTATCCAACACCGGGCGGTACCCCAGGTATGAAACCAGCTTTAGCTCAAAGGCCCTGACTGCGGTAAAGCCGGAGTCTCCCCCCAGTAAGCCGTAGGTGTCCAGCAGAAGCTGAAAAACACCGGCATTGGGGTCCTCGTCCGGAGTCAGGGCATCCACCAACTCGGCCAGGTAACTGGCACCGGCCAGTCCGTAAAGGCTCTGCCTCAGCACAGGAAAAATATCAATTCCCTCTCCCTGGCTGACCGAGTCCAGTTCCCGCCCCTGGCGAAGCAAAAGTCTGGAGTGGCTGAAGGGCTGCACCGCCCCCCGCTTCCTGCTGGTGATTTTTTCCACGCCGTGGGCCATTACTCTTTTTTTCCCGGCCTGCCTGGTAAAAAGGGTCAGCACCCGGTCTGCTTCCCGCGCTTTTACGGACTTTAATATGAAAGCTTCCACCATATACTCTTTCATAGGGGGTATTCTCCACAGTTTGTTTTACAACAGCTTAAATTCTTTAGATCACCGACATTTCCTTCAGGGTATGCAATACAAAAAAATAACCCGGGCCCGACTGCCACCCGGATTATTTATTCAGCGTGCTGAGGGAGAAAGCCTTTTAATTATTTCTGTTATCTCGGAGGAAAAAGCGCTGATGGGCCTTCCCTCGGCGATGCCCTTGCTGATCCTGACCAACCTGGAGTTAAGCTCGGGGTCGGTTGAAACAAGTACATTTGCAATCTGGTTATTGGCGCTCTTTACCGCCTTTGCCACCCCGTCCTTGACGGTATTGGCATCGGCCCCCGGCTTCAGGTCCACTCCCACCAGTGCCGTGCTGCCGGTCAGCACCACCGTGGCCTTGTTCACACCCTGAACCTTGACCGCCTCGGCGGCAAGGGCGTCAGCCAGCTGGCTCGACTCATTGGGAGCAGTGGGCAAAGGACGCTGCGGCGCGGGGGCGGTGGGAGCCGGGGGATTACCCTCCCCCAGGGGCTTTCTCTGCGCCGGGCAGCCCAGCATGGCTGTTAACACAAACACTGACAGCAGAATAGTTACAGGCAGACTTCTTTTGAACAAGCACTCACCCCCTTTCCCGCTGTTTAATAAGGTACAGATTAAGTATTTTCAGGAAAGGCAGTATATATGTACATTCTTTTCTTTTTTTCCAGCAGGCTGTAAAATGATACAAATACCTATACTGGAGAGCGTATAATGAACATAGTGCTGGGAATGACGGGCGCCTCGGGAGCGGCTTACGGGGTGGCCATTTTAAAAGAACTGAACAGGCTGGGCATTGAGACCCATCTGATTATAAGCAAATGGGCCAGGAAAACCATTTCCCTGGAGACTGAGTACGAATTGGGCCAGATAATATCGATGGCATACAGGCACTACCATCCCGAAGAAATGACAGCGGGGCCGGCCAGCGGGTCCTTCCGGCACCGGGGCATGGTGATTGCCCCTTGCAGCATGAAAACACTGGCGGCCATAGCCTCCGGCTACAGCGACAACCTCATTTCGCGGGCGGCCGACGTCACCATAAAAGAAAGGCGCCCCCTGGTTCTGCTGGTCAGGGAGACGCCATTAAGCCCTATTCATCTTGAAAATATGTTGAAGCTTGCCCGCCTGGGAGTGGTTATAATGCCCCCGGTCCCGGCAATGTACTCCCGCCCGGCGGCCCTGGAGGACATCGTCAGGCAGACCGCCGGCCGGGCCCTTGATCTTCTCGGCATCGAAAACGAGCTTGTTCACCGGTGGGGGGATTAGATCCATTTTCTGATTCTGAATATAAGGAACATCCACAGCGACACCCCAAACAGCCCCACGGTTATGATCACCGTGGACGCAGCCGACTCCTGGGCCGGTAGAGGGACGTTCATTCCAAAAAAGCCTGTCAGAAAAGTAAGGGGCATGAATATGGTGGATATTACCGTCAGTATCCGCATGGTTTCGTTTGTCCTGGCGCTGATGATGGAGTCATAGGTGGCCAGGGCGCCGTCCACCAGATCCCTGAAGCTGTCGATGGAGTCAATAATCCTTTCAATATGGTCAACCAGATCGAGGTAATAAGGGATATTTTCCTCGCTTATTCTGAAGGCGTAATTTCCGCTCCCCGAGGCAAAAATTCTCTTCTGGGGCAGTATGGCCCTCCTCATGGCCAGTGTGGTCCTCTTAAGGCTTAAGAACTCCTCGGTAACCTCCCTGGTGGGCTCGTTGTAGAGGTCGTCCTCCAGTTCCTCCACCCGCTCGTTGATGCGGTTGAGCACCGGAAAATACATATCGGTTATGCCGTCCAGAATTGTATAAAGAAAGAAGTCCGGCCCCTTCCTCATTACCTCCAGCCGGTTGTTGTCCAGGCAGTTCCTGGCTATCTTTCCCAGAGTGGGCAGGGTCCTCCGGTGCAGGGTCACTACATAGTTTTTACCCAGGTAGACGTTCAACTGCTCCAGCGATATCTCCTCGTCGCTTTCCTCTTCATACCTCAGGGCGTGAAGCGTAAAAAAATAATACTCCTCGTAGTTGTCAACCTTGGCCCGGGGACTGTAATGCAGGCAGTCCTCCACCGAAAGGGGGTGAAATCCGAAAGTGCGGGCCACCTGGTTTGCCTCGGCGTCTGAAAAATTGTACAGGTCCACCCACATAAGGTTTTCGGTGTTATCCCCCAAATCCACCCGTGCAAGGTCCACATCGTGTATCACCCTGCCTGCGGAAGAATCGTAATAATAAGTCTTAATCATCAGACTCACCTCCAGGGCGCTGCTAAATTAAGCATACCCCGCTCCTGCCGGACTGATGCCCGCCTGAAAGGCGCGGGGTGGAACTTATTCTATTGTCTTTAAAACTTCGTCGGTAACTGTCGTCCATCCCATCACCTCCCTGCATAGAAAACAAAAAACCTGCCGCTTATCATCAGAAGGCCGCCAGGCATAAGGAGAATCCGCCTTCTTCACTCGTACAAGCTTTGGCACTACACAGCTAGGGTGTGCTCGAATCCTCCCAGCCACATTAAGTAAAACCTTAAGCCGGTAATACCTGTTGACCCGTTACCTTCTCTCGAAGTTTCCGGGCAGTGGCATATGTCTGTACAGAAGCCTCACCTAACGAAGATGACTCATATTTTATTAACCATGACTAGCATAGCATATCGTTTTTTTAAAGACAAGCGTTTGTTGGCATTCAATCGGACAAGTAGCCGAAACTCCTCAAATATCTTTCGTTATTGCGCCAGTCCGACTTGACCTTCACCCATATGTCCAGAAAAAAACGGGTTCCCAAAAGGGCCTCCAGCTCTTCTCTGGCCCTTTGGCCAACCTTCTTCAGCATGTTGCCGCCCTTTCCGATAAGAATACCTTTCTGGGAATCCCTCTCGGTATAAATCACAGCCCTTACGGCCAGCACATCGTTGGGCCTCTTTTCAATATCCTCAACATCCACCGTCACCGAGTGGGGAATCTCCTCCGAGGTCAGGTGAAGTACCTTTTCCCTTATTATCTCGGATATTATGAACCTTTCAGGCTTGTCGGTAATCATTCCGTCGGGGTAATACTTCGGCCCTGGCTGCAGATAGGAAACCACGACACCGGTGAGACGGTCCAGGTTGTCTCCTTTGACGGCCGACACGGGAACGATCTCCTTAAACCCATATAGCCCCCTGTATATCTCTATAAGCGGGAGGATATCCCCCCTGGAAACCAGGTCTATCTTGTTCAGCACCAGTATGACAGGGGTGGAGACATTCTTAAACTGCTCAATGATATACCTGTCGCCTGCCCCGGGCTCGCCGGCCTCTGTAAGAAAAAGGACCAGGTCAACCTCCTTCAGTGTGTTGAGGGCCAGCTCAACCATATGCTGGCCCAGCCTGTGCCTGGGCCTGTGTATGCCAGGGGTGTCGAGAAAAACCACCTGTACGTTATCCCTGTTTAAAACCGAGTGGATCTTATGTCTTGTGGTCTGCGGCTTATCGGAAACTATAGCCACCTTTGATCCTACCAGGCGGTTCATAAGAGTGGATTTTCCCACATTGGGCCTGCCCACCAGGGCCACGAAACCGGACCTGAAATTGTCTGCTGCGGACAATCTGACTCACCCCAAAAATGTAATTATACGAGTTTTTTATGGCCCTCCAGGCTGAAGCTCCCCGGCAAAAGATCGGACACTGATTTAACCTTGTATTCTCCCCTGTTGTTGCACATGTATACCTTTATATGCCCACCGAACTCGGCCATAACCTGCCTGCAGGCACCGCACGGGGAACAGAAGTCCTCACTGTCGGACACCACGGCAATGTCTGTGAATTCCCTTTCCCCCTGGCTGACTGCCTTGAACAAAGCCACTCTTTCGGCGCAGCATGTCAGTCCGTAAGACGCGTTTTCAACATTGCATCCGGTGTATATACTGCCGCCGGAGGCTGCCACCGCCGCCCCCACCCTGAAGCGGGAATACGGGGCATAAGCCCTGTTCCTGGCGGAAATAGCCTCTTTAACAAGCCTGGCAATTTTATCATTCATATTAACCTCCATCTCGCGCTGCCAGTGCGGGCGACACAAATAGTAATGAAAACGGGATGCGCACCCACCCTGGATTGCGGTACAATCAGTCTGAGGAGAAGACACACTACAAAGCACGGTGGGGTGAGTAGCAGACTGCTCTTCTTAGACTTAAAACAGTATATTAACCAGTGTAAGGACTGCCTTTCAAGCACAA
>JBMOPC010000022.1:0-20159 GCA_049323915.1 Bacillota bacterium | reverse complement strand
GAGTCGCAGAAATCGGGGCTCTTGTTGCGACTGATCTGCTTGCCCTTACGGTTGCTGTGGCTGCAGCTATTTGGGTTCGGATTACGGTTCTGCCTGCATTTTTTGAGGCTTTCCCGCCGCGCCTGCCGGCAGAGATAGTCTCCCATATTTGGTGGATCGGCCTGGTTTTCGTCGGCGCCTTCGCCTGGCAGGGGCTCTACAGCCGCCGCCTGCCTTTCTGGCGCGAGTTCGAGAGCGTCGTGAAGGCATGCACCCTGGCCTTCCTTATCATCTTGGCCGTTGTCTCCCTGGGGAAAATGAGCGGCCAGGTCTCCCGTACCCTGCTCACCCTGGTCTGGCTCTTCGCCCTCGCGGCCGTCCCGGCCGCCCGCTACGCGGGCAAGAACCTGCTGGCCCGCGCCGGCCTCTGGCGCCGCCGTGTCCTCATCCTGGGCGCCGCCAAGACGGGCGAACTGGTAGCCGACGCCCTCGGCCGCGAGCCCTTCCTGGGCTACCAGGTGGTAGGATTTTTGGACGACGACCCCCGCAAGCGCCACCGGACCTTCACCGGTCCCTTCGGCCGCCGGGCGCGCGTCCTCGGCGGGTTCGCCGACGCCGAGCGCGTCATGGCCCGGACCGGCGTGCGCACCATGGTCGTCGCCGCGCCGGGCCTGCCGGGGCCGAAGCTGGTCAGCCTGGTCAACCGCTTGCAGCGGCACGCCGAGAAGGTCCTCGTCGTCCCCGACCTGTTCGGCCTTCCCGTGGTGGGCGTCGAGGCCGACTACTTCTTCGACGAGCAGGCCCTCGTCCTGCGCGTGCGCAACAACCTGGCCAGCCCCTGGAACATGTTTATAAAACGCCTGTTCGACCTGGCCGCCGGCGGCCTGATCCTGGCCCTGCTCCTGCCGCTCATGGCGCTGATTGCTCTGGCCGTCAAGTGTGATTCCCCCGGCCCGGTAATCTTCGCCCACCGGAGAATCGGCCGGGGCGGGAGGGAGTTCAAGTGCTACAAGTTCCGGACGATGGTGGTCAACGCCGAGGCCGTTCTCCAGGAACTCCTTAGCAAAGACCCCGCCCTGCGGGCCGAGTGGGAGCGCGACTTCAAGCTGAAGAACGACCCCCGGATCACCAGGGTGGGCAGGTTCCTGCGGAGGACAGGCCTGGATGAGCTGCCGCAGATCTTCAACGTCCTCAAAGGCGAAATGAGCTTGGTCGGCCCGCGGCCCATTGTGAAGAAAGAAGTTTTGCGTTTCGGGCCGTACATAGACGACTTTTACCTGGTGCGCCCCGGCATCACCGGCCTCTGGCAGGTGAGCGGCCGCAACGACATCGACTACCCGGAGCGCGTCCGTCTCGAGTCCTGGTACGTCCGCAACTGGTCCCTGTGGCTCGACATCACCATCCTCATCCGCACAGTGGGAGTGGTTCTGGCTAGGCGGGGGGCGTATTGATTTCGTATAAAGCAACGAAGAAAGGAGTTGTTTTTTTCGTGGACAGAGAACGCCTTTACAACTGGACCTTGGAGCAAAAAGAGGCGGAGAGCATCCGCATCATCAGGGAAACTCTGGAGCGGTTTGGCACGGACAGAGTGGCCACCACCTTCACCGGAGGCAAGGACTCGCTGGTACTCCTGCACCTCATCAAGCAGGCCTGTGGCGGCCGGGTGCCGGTACGGGTCATACAAATCGACACCTCGGTAGAATTTAAAGAGATATATGATTTTGTCGACCGCCTGGCCGGAGAGTGGCATCTCGACCTTACCGTAATACGCAACGACAGCGCTTTAAAAACCATCAAAATTGCCGAGGACCATGTAGATTGCTGCTACCAGTTAAAAACCGTGCCGCTGCAAAACGCCGTCCGGGACTTCGGCCTGGCGGCGCTCTTCACCGCCGTCCGCTGGGACGAGCAGGAAGCCCGGCAGGATGAAGAGTATTTCTCGCCCCGGCAGGACCCGGAGCATTTGCGGGTGCAGCCCATCCTGCACTTCCGGGAGATCGATGTCTGGAGCTACATCAAAAAATACGACCTGCCTTTCTGCGAGCTTTACCGCCGCGGCTACCGCAGCCTGGGCTGCGAACCCTGCACCGTCCGCGGCGGCGCTGGCGGCCCGGAGCGGGCCGGGCGGGCCCGGGACAAGGAGCAGGCCATGCAGCGCCTCAGGTCGATGGGATACTTTTAACTGCGGTGCCTTGAAATAATGAAGAATATAATTATTATCCTGTGCGATACCCTCGGCGCAAAACACATGATCGTCACCTCGGACCACGGCGAACATTTCGGGGAATACGGTTATATAAACCATTTTTTCTCGCTGCACGACGAGCTGATCCATGTGCCGCTGTTGGTAAAATACCCGGCCGGGGCTGCCGGGGAAAAAAGAGAAACCAGGTTATGCCAGTTGAACGATATATTTGCCACAATCATAGATCTTCTGAACTTGCCATATCCCACCCCGGTCTCTTCAATGTCTCTACTATCTGAGAGGAAGCGCCGGTTCGCCTTGGCTCAGGTCGTCCAGTTCGACTTCTGGCACAATATGATTTTACGCGTCAACCCGGGCTACGACCTGGAGAAGTGCGATTTTTTGAAACACAAACTGGCCCTGGTTATTGACGATCCTGCCGGCCTCTATAAGTTGATTATAAATAAAGACAGGACTGTAGATGTTTATTTGACCGGGAAAGCCGGCGGCTGCAAACCGGCCGGCCATGAAATTATCGAAAAGTACCGCGACAATATTCAAAATCTGGAGAAGTCCTATTTTATATAGCGGGGAGAGAAACCTTACATGAAGGTAGTGATCCTGGCCGGCGGCTTCGGCACCAGGCTGAGCGAAGAAACTGTAGTCAAGCCCAAGCCGATGGTGGAGATAGGCGGCCGGCCCGTCCTCTGGCACATAATGAAGATCTATTCCTGTTACGGGTTTAACCAGTTCATTATCTGCCTGGGCTATAAAGGCTACATGATCAAAGAATATTTTTCTAATTATTTCCTGCACATGAGCGATATTACTTTCGATATGGAAAACAACCGGATGGAAATCCACCAGAAATACGTCGAGCCCTGGAAGGTCACCCTGGTGGACACCGGCCAGGACACCATGACCGGCGGCCGGATCAAGCGTATAAAGGACTATGTCGAAGGCTCAGCCTTTATGCTGACCTACGGCGACGGCGTGGCCGATATTGATGTGGCGGCGCTGGTGGAATTCCACCGCAGCCACGGCCGGTTGGCCACAGTCACCGCCGTGCAGCCGCCCGGCAGGTTCGGGACGATGCAAATTGACCGGGAAGACAATGTAACATCTTTTTTTGAAAAACCAAAAGGAGACGGTACGTGGATTAACGGAGGCTTTTTTATCCTGGAGCCGGAAGTATTCGACTATATCGACGGTGACGCTACGATCTGGGAAAGAGAGCCGCTGGAAAAACTGGCGGCGGAAAACCAGCTGGCTGCGTACAGGCACTACGGGTTCTGGCGCCCCATGGACACCTTGCGGGACAAGACCCTGCTGGAAGAGCTGTGGAATTCCGGCCGGGCTCCCTGGAAGATGTGGTCTTGAAATATGGAAAGCCTGTTTAACGGTGTATTTAAGAATAAAACAGTTTTTGTTACCGGCCACACCGGCTTCAAGGGTTCCTGGCTGGCGCTCTGGCTGACTGCCCTCGGCGCCAGGGTGGTGGGTTACTCCCTTCCTCCGCCTACCAGCCCGAATATGTTCGAGTCAGCCCGGATTGCCGGGCATATAACCCACATCACAGGCGACGTGCGGGATGCAGGACGCCTGATGCAGGCAGTACAGGCATGTGAGCCGGACTTCGTTTTTCACCTGGCCGCCCAGCCCCTGGTGCGACTTTCCTACCAGGAACCCGTATTGACTTACGAGACCAATGTCATGGGCACGGTAAACGTGCTCGAAGCGGTCCGCCGCACCGGCAGTGTCCGCGTCTGCCTGGTTGTTACCAGCGATAAATGCTACGACAATAAAGAGTGGGTTTACGCCTACCGGGAGAACGATTCCCTTGGCGGCCGCGACCCTTACAGCTCCAGCAAAGCCTGCGCGGAAATGGCCGTAGCCGCCTACCGGGGTTCATTCTTCTCAACAAGCGGCGGGCAGGCTTACAAAGCGCTGTCGTCGGTCCGCGCCGGCAATGTAATCGGTGGCGGCGACTGGGCCGCGGACCGGATTGTGCCGGACGCCGTCCGGGCGCTGGCTAAAGAAGAGCCGGTACCGGTGCGCAATCCCCACGCCGTGCGGCCCTGGCAGCACGTGCTGGAGCCGCTGGCCGGCTACCTCTGGCTGGCGGCCAGGATGTGGGAGGACGGGCCGGCGTACAGCTCTGCCTGGAACTTCGGCCCCAGCAGTGACGGGAACGTGACTGTAAAGGAACTGGTAGAAAAAATCATTACCGTCTGGGGCAGCGGCTCCTGGCAAGACATTTCCGGAAACATTGCCCAACCGCACGAGGCCACTTATTTGAAACTGGACTGCACAAAAACCAATAACCTCTTGTGCTGGTATCCCGTCTACAATGTGACCGAAGCCGTAGCGGCCACGGTGGACTGGTACCGTGAGTATTACTCGAACAAAGAAGCGAATTTATTTTCAATTACCCTAAAGCAAATAGCGGACTATGTAGAAAAGGCCCGCCGCAGCAGAGCGGTATGGGCGTGAAAGGAAGGTATGGTAAATTGGACCGGGTTGCACAATTGAAGCAAGAAATTTTAAATAAAGTAAAAGAATATTACCATCTGGCGCACGAAAAAAAAGAGCCTTTCGTGCCCGGCCGCGCCCGTGTGCCTTATGCCGGCCGTGTATATGACGAAAAAGAAATGGTAAACCTGGTTGACGCGGCCCTGGAATTCTGGCTTACCGCCGGGCGCTACGCCGAAAAATTCGAAAGCGGCCTGGCCTCCTTTTTAGGCCTGCGTTACTGCAGCCTGGTAAATTCCGGCTCTTCCGCCAATCTTCTGGCCTTTATGGCGCTTACTTCGGACCGGCTGGGGGAGAGAAAGATTGACCGGGGCGACGAGGTTATTACTGTTGCAGCAGGCTTCCCCACCACCGTGGCGCCCATCGTCCAGTACGGAGCCATGCCGGTTTTTGTAGACTTGGAACTGGGTACTTATAATGTAGATGTCAGCCAACTGGAGGCTGCCTTAAGCAGTAAAACCAGGGCTGTAATGCTGGCTCACACCCTGGGCAACCCTTTCAATATCCGGGCGGTGAAGGAGTTTTGCGATAAAAACAACCTGTGGCTGATTGAAGATAACTGCGACGCCCTGGGCTCCCGGTATGAAGGCCGCTATACCGGCACTTTCGGCGACATCGGCACCAGCAGCTTTTATCCGCCGCACCATATCACCATGGGTGAAGGCGGCGCCGTCTACACAGACAGCGATGAATTACACGCGATCATTGAGTCTTTGCGCGACTGGGGGCGTGACTGCCGCTGCCCTCCGGGCAAAGACAACTTCTGCGGCAGGCGTTTTGGACAGCAGTTGGGCGAACTTCCCTTCGGCTATGACCACAAGTACGTGTACTCCCACTTCGGCTACAACTTGAAGGCTACCGACATGCAGGCGGCCGTAGGCTGCGCTCAACTGGAGAAGCTGCCGGCCTTCACCGAGGCCAGAAAGCGCAACTGGCGGTTGCTGCGGGAAGGGCTCGCCGGCCTGGCGGACGTGTTTGTATTGCCCGAAGCCACTCCCGGTTCGGAACCCAGTTGGTTCGGCTTCCTGCTGACCGTGCGGGAAGGAGCGGGCTTTGCCAGGGACGAAATTGTAAAATACCTGGAAGCCTGCGGCATCCAGACCAGGATGCTTTTTGCCGGCAACCTTGTAAAACACCCCTGCTTTGACCGGCTGAGGAGCGCAGGGCAGGGGTACAGGATTGCCGGGGAATTAAAAAATACAGACATTATCATGAAGCAAGCCTTCTGGGTAGGGGTATATCCCGGCATGTCGCCAGCAATGATTGAGTTTATAGTGAAAAAGGTCAGGGAGTTTGTAAAAAAATGAAAGTTATAGTTACAGGCGCTACGGGCTTTTTAGGGAGCCATCTGGTCAGGAGCCTCCTTGAGGAAGGACATCAGGTTATTATTTTGAAGCGCAGTTTTTCCAATACAAGGCGGATCGCGGATCTTTTGCCGCAGCTTAAAATTTATGACATAGATCTGTGCGATTTGGAAAGACCGTTTCAAGAAAATAAAAATATAGACGCGGTTATACATACTGCCACGTGCTACGGCCGGAAGGGAGAAAGCGCAAGCGAGATATTTGAGGCAAATACATTTTTCCCATTAAAACTTATAGAAACCGCCGCTTTTTTTAACACCGACACTTTTTTTAACACCGACACTATCTTATACAAGTACCTTAATGCTTATTCCCTGTCAAAAAAACATTTTACTGAATGGGGAAGGCAGTTTTCGGACAGCGGCAGGATAAAATTTATTAACATCAAGCTGGAACATATTTACGGGCCCGGCGACGATGAGTCCAAGTTCACCATGTATGTAATTAAAAATTGCCTGGCCGGTGTCCCGGAGCTTAAGCTGACTGCAGGTGAACAAAAGCGGGATTTTATTTACATCAGAGATGTAGTTGCCGCATACCTCCTGTTGTTGAAGAAGGCCTGCCGGGACAGGCAACCCTTCCGGGAATACGAGCTGGGCAGCGGCGAGGCCGTCTCCATTAAAGAATTTGTCCAAACAGTGCACAGGATAACCGGTTCGAAAACCAGGCTGGTCTTTGGCGCCCTGCCCTACCGCGAGCATGAAATAATGATGTCCCAGGCCGACATACAGCCGCTGAAGGACCTGGGCTGGTCCGCCAGGATAAGCCTGGTCGAAGGGATAAAAGCCATAGTGGATGAGGAAGTGAAAAATGAAACTTTTAATTACCGGCGGCTGCGGGTTTCTGGGCAGTAACCTGGCAGCCAGGGCTTTAAAGCGCGGCGATCACCTGGTCGTATTTGATAACCTGTACAGGAAAGGATCTGCCGAAAACTTGAAGTGGCTGGAGGAGCAGGGTGATTTTCGCTTTGTGCACGGCGACATCCGCAGCCGGAACGATGTCTTTTCCATATTAAGAGAATTCAGGCCGGACGCCATTTTTCACCTGGCCGGGCAGGTGGCGATGACTACCTCTATCGCAAATCCGGGACTGGATTTTGAGGTAAATGTACTGGGCACATTCAACTTGCTCGAAGCAGTCCGCCTCTACGCGCCGGGAGCGGCAGTGCTGTATTCTTCCACCAATAAAGTATACGGGGACCTGGAGCAGTACCGGTACCGCGAGACGGAAAGCCGCTATAAGTGCATTGACAGGCCGGACGGCTTTGATGAAAAGACGCCCCTTGATTTTCACTCGCCGTACGGCTGCTCGAAAGGGGCGGCAGACCAGTATATGCTGGATTACGCCCGCACCTTCGGCTTAAAAACCGTAGTGTTCCGCCATTCCTCCATGTACGGCGGCCGGCAGTACGCCACTTTCGACCAGGGGTGGATCGGCTGGTTCTGCCGGAAAGCTGTGGAAACGAAGAAAGGCGTGCTGAAAGAACCTTTTACCATATCCGGGACGGGCAAACAGGTACGCGATGTGCTGCACGCCAACGATATGGCAGAGCTTTATTTTAAAGCTGTCGACAATATAGATACAGCCGGGGGACATGCCTTTAACATCGGCGGGGGGATGGCAAACAGCCTTTCTTTACTGGAGCTGTTCGGCCTGCTGGAAAAGATGCTGGACGTAAAGCTGGAATACGTTAAACTGCCGCCCCGCGCCAGCGACCAGAAAGTATTTGTGGCCGACACAGGCAAGGCCAAAAAAATCCTCGGGTGGCAGCCCAAAGTCACTGCCCGGGAGGGGCTTGTCCGTATGCTGGCCTGGGTGGAAGAAACAATAGAGCAATGAAATTTGCTTTAGCAGGCAAGAAAATACCCAACCACCTGCTGGTGGCGGCCGGCGCCTGGGGCGGCAGGATAGTATCCGCGGCGGTGCAGCTCGTCAGCGTGCGGCTGCTGGTCGAGGGGCTGGGGGCCGGGCAGTATGCCGTCTTCGCAGTGTTGACCTCCTTAAACGGCTGGTTTACGCTGGCCGATTTTGGGATGGGGGCGGGCCTGCAGAATTATATTTCAGAGTCCCGCGCCAGGGAGGAAGACCACCGGCCCTATGTAGCCGCAGCCGGTTTCCTTGCCGTTATAGCGTTCATTCTGGTTTTACTGGCCCTGTACTTATTGTCTCCCTTTTTAAGCCATCACTTGCTTGTCAATTTGTATTTGCCGGAGGGGGAAAGCGCAAACAGGTTGTTTCTTGTAGCAGGGGCAATATTTACCTGTACGGCGACCGGCGGCATCAGTTACAGGATCTGGTATGCCTATCAAAAAGGTTACTATGCGAATATATTTCCCGCCATGGGAGCGCTGGCCGGCCTGGCCGGGGTGTGGCTGGCCGCAGGCCGGGCTGGGAAAGACAATATTTTGTTGATTTGCCTGGCGGTGTTCCACGCCCCGGTGGCAATCGCGGCGGCAATATCCTTTGTAGTTACGGTGCTGCCGGCTTTTAAAAAAGCTGGCCCAACATTTTTTTTTCCATATATGTTACCCCTGCTTAAACGCGGTGTGAAGTTCTGGGTATTTGGGCTGATGGCGGCGGGGGTACTGCAGATCGACTATATTGTCATGTCCCAGAAATTAGCGCCGGGTGATATTACCAGCTACAATATTGTCAGTAAAATTTATGCGTTCATATTTTTTATTTACAATGCCGTACTTGCCGCTTTATGGCCGGTCTGCGCGGAATATCTGGCAGTTGGCCTCCGGCATGAAGTGAAAAAAATAGTCCAGAGATATATTTTATATGGTTTTTCAATAATTGCTTTTGCCACCGGCGGCTTGCTGCTGTTTATGCCGCTGGTTTTAAAAGTCATTGCGCCCACCCAGGTCGTGTCCATTGCTAATTCCACTATACTTTTGTTTGGTGTTTATTTTATATTGAGGGTGTGGACGGATACTTTCGCCATGGCTTTGCAAAGTATGAGCGACCTGTATATTTTTTGGCTGTGCGTGCCCATACAGGCAATCCTGAGCCTTTCTTTGCAATGGTCGCTTTCCGGCATATATGGCGTAAACGGTATTGTTTTAGGTCTCATTGGATCTTTCCTATTAACAGTTTTCTGGGTCTTGCCCTGGAAGTTTTACCGTAATCTAAAGTGTATTCATTAAAAGGGCCGGAGGTGCCGGTTTTGAGTGAAAAAATAAAGCTTTCCATCTGTATTCCGACATATAACCGGGCCAGGTTTATTGGCGAGGCTATTGAAAGCGTTATCAGCCAGGCAACTGAAGAGGTAGAAATTGTGGTAAGCGACAATGCGTCGACAGATAATACTGAAGAGATCATTAATCGTTATAGAGCTGTTTTCCCGCGCATAAAATATTTTCGCTGGCCGGAAAACATGGGACCTGACCGGAATTTTTTAAAGGTAGTTGAATTGGCTGAAGGTGAATATTGCTGGTTTTTGGGTAGTGACGATAAAATTGAAAATGGTTCCATAGAAAAAATAATAAAAGAAATAAATAAAGAGTCAGCCGATATTTATTTATTAAACAAACAGGGGTATGATTATAATTTAAAAGTGGCGTTGCCTACATATAACCCATTCAAAGACATGGGAGATATTGTATTGAAATATAAAGAGTCTAATAATATAGATATATGTAAAGCAATTTCTTGTCTCGGTTATATAGGGGTACTATGTTTCAGGAGAAATTTGTGGAATACTATCAATCCAAAAGGTTATATTGGTACAGCTTATGTTCATGTATATATTTTGCAGCAATTAATTAAAAAAGGTGCTGTTATTAAATATATAAGTGAAAAATTTGTTAAATGGAGATTTGAAAATGACTCTATTTTGATGGAATCAAAAGCAGTTGGAAGATTGCAAATAGAAACCAATTATTTTCTGATCACTCAAGCGGTTTTTGGTTCATCAAGTTTTGAATCAAATTATGTTGCAAAAGAATTATTAAAAGTTAATATTTTTGGAATGATAATTGGATTTAAAAAAATGAGATTACCTTCATCTTTTTATTACAATATATTTCTTAGATTGTTTATTTATTTTAAGTATTATATAGTTTTTTGGGTAAAGGTGGTTCCTGCAATATTGATTCCAGCTTCTATTTTATTTGCCCTACGATTTATATATAGATTAACAATTAAAAAGAAGAAACTTCGTAAGCTAGAAAAAAATATATTAAATTAATAGTTGCATTTTTATTTTGGCAATCTTTTTAACTTATATAGCCAAATCTTGGCATGTTATCTATGAATTCAGATAACGTTTAGCGGGGGGCATACATTTGAATAATAATGCCTTAAAAAATGGCTATCAAATAAATAATCCATACGGAAATTTTTTTATATGTGTGCTCGATACTTTTTTGTCACTCTCGGCCAAAAGAAAATTAAAAAATTTCCTAATACCAAAGCCTCGAAAAATATTGATTTCCAACGGCGCCCACATGGGTGATGTAGTCATAGCTACGTCCATTTTGCCGGTATTTAAAAAAGCCTTTCCCGAAGCAAAAATAGGGATGCTCGTTGGAAGTTGGGCTTTGCAGGTGATAAAAGGACACCCGCAAATTGAATGGATACATGTCGTGGATCACTGGAAAATAAACAGGGCCAAAAAGAATATCTTTTCGAAGTATAAAAATTATATCAAGACCGCCAAGGAAGCCTTAAAAGAAATAAAGAAGATAAATTATGACGTTGCCGTAGACCTTTATTCGTTTTTTCCCAACAATATTCCGCTTCTGTACCGAGCGGGCATACCGGTCCGCATCGGCTATAAAAGCGGCGGGTTCGGCCCGCTCCTCACCCATGCCCTTGACTGGCAGCCTGGTAAGCATGAAGCGGAATACCACGCCGATCTTCTGCGCTTTTTGGGCATCACAAAATTTGATTCGCTAAAGCCCAATCTGCCCCCTGTATCACCGAAAGCAGAAAAAGAGTTGGCTGATTTTTTAACCTTATATGATTTAAAGAAAAAATCATATATCGTTATGCACCCAGGTGCCGGCTCGAAAATAAAAGAATGGCCTGTCGAAAAATGGAGAGAATTGTTAAATCTACTGGAACCACAAAACAAAAAAATCATTATTACGGGGGTGGCCTCAGAAAATGAATTAATAGAAAAAATTATCAGTGGTTTTCCGAATTGTATCAATGCCTGCGGAAAATTAAGCTGGCAGGGCTTTGTGGCTTTAATAAAAAACGCGTTATTTCTTTATAGTGTTGATTCAGTGGCAGGGCACATAGCTGCCGCGGTTGATACGCCAGGCATAATAATTGCCTCAGGAATTAACGATATGAACCGCTGGCGGCCATATAATAAGTTGATAAAAGTTATTAGTAATAACATTCCATGTGCACCGTGTTTTAAAAATAGTGGTTGTAGTAATATGATATGTTTAAATGAGATAATGATTAGAGAAGTATTTCATTTTGGAGTGCCTGAAAATGAAAATTAGTTTATTTTACATATATTACATTATATTATCGATTTCTATTCTATCAGGAAATTTATTTAGGGTGGGTATTCCATTTTTAGAGGAGCGCTCTTTTCCAATTACTTTTATTGATATCAATAGCATATTTTTATGCACTATTTCATTTTATTTCATGTTATTAAAATACAAAAATAGATTAGTTATTTCGACGCCTTTAAAATTTTATCTTCTATGGATATTTATTGGAGTTATTTCATTGGTAGTTAATAGTATTTTTTTGAAACTAAATCTTAAAGAATTTTTGTATGCGATGTCATATTCGATGCGTTATTTAAGTTTTATTATAATTAGTATATTATTAATAAATTTGAAGCCTACTTTAAAATACAAACAAAAATCATTAAATATTTTTATTTATACTTCATTTATTCTCTCGGTTATTGGCTTAATTCAATATTTTACATTCAGTAATTTGACAGATTTATGGTCAGTATTGATAAGTAAAGGCATATATATTCCCAATCCAGATCCACACGTAAATAGAATTGTATCTACATTTTTAGATCCAAATTTTTATGCGTCATTTATTGTAATGCCCATATTTTTAGCTTTAGATAAATTTGTTAATTGCAGAAGCATTAGAAATGCTTTAATTTTGCTTACAGTATCAATTTCATTTTTACTTACGTTCTCAAGAAGTGGTATTTTGTGCATTATAATATCTTTTATTTCAATTATTACAATAATAAGCATAAAGAAAAGGAATAATGGTAAAAATATTAAAATTTTTATTGGCTTATTTATTTTATTGATTATGCTATATTTATTAGATATTTTTCTTTTTAATAATTATATTTTTAATCGGATTACCCAAAGGTTTTCTTTTGCTTCAACAGGCGGCTTAGATCCGTCAGCAGAAGCGAGAATATTTTCCTGGGAAAGAGGGATTGAAGTTTTTTTGAATCATCCTTTTATGGGTGTTGGCTATAATAATTATGGAAATTATGTTAAATATAACTATCAATTTTATGGTGAATCAACGCTTTTTGGGAATGATTCAAGCCTAATGTTAATATTGTCAACTACTGGAATAATTGGCTCTTTAATTTTTTTGATTGGTTATATTTTAATGATAAAGGAACATTTTAATATGTATATGAAAAAAAATAAATTAAAGTCACTTTTATTTGCAGGGTATCTTATTGGATTGTTTGTATCCTCCTTTTTTAATAATTTATTAACATATCCTGCAATATTATGTGAATTATTTATATTATATCCATTATTGAGGAAGGCTTGAAAAATGAAACTTTTATACGATGCACGAATGCTATATTCTTCTGGGATAGGCCGTTATTTGCAAAATTTATTGCTTTATGTTGTGCCTTTATTAAAACAAGATAAAATATATCTTACCGGTGATCCAGATAAAATTAGTTATTTTTTTAATTCTAATTTCAAATTTAGTCCAAATTTACAAATAATAAAATGGAATTCACTAATATATAGTTTTAGTGAGCAAATAAAAGGTAGTTATTTACTTGAGAAATATAAGAATGAAGTTGATGTTATTCATATTCCTCATTATAATGTACCATATTTTATGCCGAAAAATAGTATAGTGACTATTCATGATCTAATACATTTTATTTTTCCCGAATATTTTAAAGGTTTAAAAGTAAAAATTGCGAAGATGATTTTAGAAAATGCTGTAAAAAAATCATGTAAGATTATAGTAGTTTCCGAAGCTACGGCCCAAGATTTAATAAAATTATTTCCTTTTGCAGATTCGAAAATTCGTATAGTATATGAAGCTGCGGCAGATATTTTTAGGCCTGTAATATCTAGGGAAATAGAAATTTTTAAAAAAAGGTTTGGTTTAAAAAAATATATTCTTTATGTAGGTAATCGTAAACTACATAAAAACTTAAATAGGTTACTCCATGCTTATTCAAATCTGCATAAGCATATAGTTGATTTGCAATTAGTAATAGCAGGGTCGAAATTTATGGAAAATGATGAAGTGACACAATATAAACAAAAGCATGGTCTAAATAATATCATAGAATTAGAACGGATTTCTGACCAAGATCTTATAAAATTATACTGTGGAGCAGAGGCACTTGTTTTTCCTTCACTTTATGAGGGTTTTGGTTTGCCTCCATTGGAAGCTATGGCCTGTGGAATTCCAGTAGTGGTTTCAAAGGTAGCATCGATACCAGAAGTTGTAGGTGATGCAGGGATTTATGTTAATCCATATGATGTAGATGATATAACCCGTGGGATATATAGTGTATTAATAAATGAAGATTTACGAAAAAATCTGCGAATTAAAGGTTTTGAGAGATCAAAAATGTTTACCTGGAAAAAAACGGCTCAAAAAACGATGGCTATTTATGAAGAAGTATTAAATGAAATTACAAAAAATAAATAAAGGACAGGGGATAATGATTATAACAAATATTGTCAGAGAACATATATCAATTGTTCAGAAATTAGAAGAAAAACACACTTCAGAAATATATAATTTTTTTACTTTTTGTAAAAAGACTTTGACTAATGGCAATACAATCTACTTTCTCGGCAATGGCGGCAGCGCGGCTGACTGCCAGCACATGGCAGCAGAACTGGTGGGCCGTTTTAAAAAGGAGCGCAGGGGTTTGCCCGCCGTTGCCCTGACTACGGATACTTCCATCCTTACGGCATTGGGTAACGATTACGGCTTTGAGGAAATTTTCACCAGGCAGGTAGAGGCCCTCGTAAAGCCGGGCGACCTGGTTGTAGGCATTTCTACCTCGGGTAACAGCCCAAATGTGGTCAAAGCTTTACAACTAGCTAAAGAAAAAGGAGCCCTGACGGTGGGCTTGACCGGCAGGCACGGCGGGAAGCTGGGTAATGTCTGCGACCTGTGCATCAAAGTGCCGTCGGACGTGACGGCCAGGATCCAGGAGGCGCATATCTTGATCGGGCATATTGTGTGTGAAATGATCGATGAGGTGGCAGGCAGTGTTTGATGATCTAAAAAAGGTTATGGCTTTTTTGCATGATGACATCGATAAGTGCAGAATCCTGGTGCTGGGCGATGTGATGCTGGACAAGTATTATTTCGGCGAGGTAAAGCGTATATCCCCGGAAGCCCCGGTACCGGTGGCGCGGGTTTTAAGAGAGCGCATGTCCCCGGGCGGAGCGGCCAATGTTGCTCATAACCTTTCCCGCCTGGGCTGCCGGGTACTCCTGGGCGGCGTTGCCGGGGACGATGAGAATGGAAAGAGCCTGGCCCATTTGCTGGATGCGCAGGGCATCGACCGCCGGGGGCTAGTTGCCGCGGGCAGGCCGACCACCACCAAGTTAAGGGTGTTCGGGGCTCACCAGCAGGTGGTGCGGCTGGACTTTGAAGAAACAGGATATCTGGAAAATGAAGTTGAGCAGAAATTAATAGAATGGATTTCTGAGGCGATTGCCTCAGGTATTCACGCCCTGGCAATTTCCGACTATGCCAAGGGAGTCTGCACGCCTGGACTGTGCCGGCATGTGGTAAGAGAGTGCGCCGGGCGGGAAATTCCTGTACTGGTTGACCCCAAGGGCACTGGCTGGGACAAGTACGAAGGAGTAACATTCATTACGCCCAACTTGAAAGAGCTGGGTGAAGTGGCGGCGTGCCGCCTGCCGAATGAGGATGAAGCGGTAGAGCATTATGCGGCCCGGGCCCGCGAGCGGTACGGGATAAAGAATATTGTCGTCACCAGGTCGGAGAAAGGCTTGAGCCTGGTTAACAGCAAAAAGGTTGTACATATTCCCACCCGGGCGCAGGAGGTTTTCGATGTCTCCGGCGCCGGCGATACGGTCGCTGCAGTTTTGATTGCTGCTGCAGCCGGCGGGCTTGATCCGGTGGACGCGGCGCATCTGGCCAACCTCGCGGCAGGCGTCGCGGTGAGCAGGGTCGGCACTTATGCCGTGTCCAGGGCCGAACTGATAGAAGCAGTACAGCAGGCTTGCTGCGGTTCTGAGCTTAGTTGCAAAATTGCCGGGTTTTCCGAAGCCGTAAATCTGGTGGAAGGCTGGCGGAAGAAAGGGCAAAGGATCGTGTTTACCAATGGGTGCTTTGACATTTTACACGCCGGCCACATTATTTATCTGGAAAAAGCTAAAAAACTGGGCGACCGGCTGGTGGTCGGGCTCAATACCGATGCTTCGGTCCGGCGCATAAAAGGCCTTACGCGGCCCATCAACAGTGAAATGGACAGGGCCAGGCTCCTGGCTGCCCTGGAGTGCGTCGACTGTGTTGTCCTCTTTGATGAAGATACACCGTCCGGTTTGATCCGCGCCTTGAAGCCGGATGTCCTGGTCAAGGGGGGCGATTACCGGGCGGAAGAGGTAGCAGGCCGGGAGTATGCCGGCCGGGTGGAGATCATCCCCTTTGAAGAAGGATATTCGACCAGCGGGATTATTGAAAAAGTGCTTGCGAAATACGACCGGCAGGAGGTTTTTAATTCATGATTATAGTGACGGGCGGGGCCGGCTTCATCGGCAGTAATATCGTCAAGGGGCTCAATGAAGAAGGGATCGACGACATCCTCATTGTGGACAACCTGCGCCGGGGTGAAAAGTTTAAGAACCTGCTGGCTCTTAAATTCAAGGATTACTGCGATAAAGCCGTTTTTTTAAAAAACATACAGGAGGGGAAATATGACCGTGAAAAAATAACTGCCGTGTTTCACCAGGGAGCCTGCTCTGACACAATGGAATACGACGGCAGGTACATGCTGGAAAATAATTATGAATACAGTAAAGAACTGCTTCACTTCTGCCTCGGGCGGCGCGTGCCTTTTATTTATGCTTCCTCTGCTTCTGTTTATGGAAGTGGGCGTAAGGGGTTCAGCGAGGATGAGGCCTGCGAGGAAGCCTTGAACGTATATGCTTTTTCCAAGCTGCTTTTCGACCGTTATGTGCGCAGGGTTCTGCCTGCTGCAGAAAGCCAGGTGGTGGGTTTGCGCTATTTCAATGTTTTCGGCCCGCAGGAAAACCACAAGGGAAGGATGGCTTCCATCGTGCGGCAGCTGTACCGGCAGCTTGTCGAAGAAGGAGTTATGAGGCTGTTTAAAGGTACGGACGGCTACGGCGACGGTGAGCAGAAAAGGGACTTCATCTATGTAAAGGATGCCGTCAGGGTCAACCTCTACTTTTTTGCCAATCCTGATAAAAAGGGCATATTCAACTGCGGTACAGGCCGGGCAAGGACCTTCAATGATGTGGCTGAGGCTGTAATTAAAGTTTGCGGCGGGGGCCGGGTTGAATATATTGAGTTCCCTGAAACCCTGAAAGGAAAATACCAGAATTTTACCGAGGCTGATTTGACGGCACTGGTTAAAGAAGCAGGCTATGCCGGCGGTTTTTGGCCGCTGGAAAATGCCGTTGCCGACTACTGCCGGCATCTTGAACGGAATGGCGGGTATTTATTTTGATCTCTCGTTCTAAAGCATTAAGGCCGGCGGTCTTTTTAGACCGCGACGGTGTGCTCAATGTGGATACGGGCTATGTTTTTCGCCGGGAAGATTTTGTCTGGGTGGCGGGGGCAAAGGAAGCGGTGAGGCTGTTGAATGAAATGGGCTATTTTGTTTTTGTGGTGACCAACCAGAGCGGCATAGCACGGGGGTATTACACGGAAGCCGATGTCGCTTTCCTGCACCGCTGGGTAAACCGGGAGCTTAACGCCTGCGGCGCCCGCGTCGACGCCTTTTATTACTGCCCCCACCACCCGGAGGCGGCGGTCGAGCTCTACCGGAAGGCCTGCAGCTGCCGCAAACCGGCGCCTGGCCTGATTTTACGGGCGCTTAAAGAATGGCCGGTGGACAGGGGCAGGTCTTTTTTAATCGGCGATAAAAGAAGAGACCTGGAGGCGGCGGCAGGCGCCGGGCTGCCGGGGTATTTGTTTGAAGGACCTGATTTATATGAGTTTGTAAGGCATATTTTGGCACATAACCTGAAGATGTTGCCATAATCATATTATGATTTGCATACTAACCATTTGAGAGGCGGTAGTACTGAAATAATGAACCTGGCCTTAATTCACGATTGGGTGGTTGACCTGGGCGGCGGTGAGCGCTGCCTGGAAGTTTTTCAAGAGCTCTGGCCGGAGGCGCCGCTCTACACGCTGGTTTATACAGAAGAAAGCGTGCGGCGGCTGGGCTTTGTGCCGGGCCGGGTACACACGTCTTTTCTCCAGCGGTTTCCCCAGGCACAAAAGTGGTACCGCAAATATCTACCTTTTTACCCGCTGGCTGTGGAGCAGTTTAACCTTTCGGGGTATGACGTGATCCTCTCCAGCAGCCACGCGGTGGCCAAGGGGGTCCTGGCGCGTTCCGACCAGCTCCACATCTGCTACTGCCACACACCGGTGCGCTACGCCTGGGA
Source organism: Bacillota bacterium (assembly GCA_049323915.1). Lineage (GTDB taxonomy): Bacteria > Bacillota > Desulfotomaculia > Desulfotomaculales > Desulfocucumaceae > BRHc4a. The sequence goes on along the minus strand of JBMOPC010000022.1, from coordinate 2,247 downwards.
CCTTACCCACCGTTACCTTAAGGAAAACGGACTGGAGAGGGGCTTGAAGTCGTTCCTGGCGAGGTCCATCCTACACTACATACGCCTTTGGGATACGCTGGCGGCCAACCGGGTGGACTACTTTATTGCCAACTCCCGCTACACCGCCCGGCGCATCTGGCGGGCCTACCGGCGGGATGCGGCGGTGATTTACCCGCCTGTGGATTTGGAGCGATTCCAGGTACGGGAAAGGAAGGAAGACTTCTTTCTTTTCATTTCCCGGCTGGTGCCGTATAAGAAGGCAGATCTGGTGGTGGCGGCGTTTACCAGGCTGGGCCTGCCGCTGGTGGTGGTGGGCGACGGCCCACAATTTGAAGAGTGCCGAAGGGTTGCGGGAAAGAACGTGGAATTTCTTGGGTACCAGGACGATGCTACCGTGGCGGACTTGATGTCCCGGGCGCGGGCGTTGGTATTTGCTGCGGAGGAGGACTTCGGCATTGTGCCCGTAGAGGCCCAGGCCTGCGGCACGCCGGTAATCGCCTTTGGGCGGGGTGGAGCGTTGGAAACAGTGGTGGCGGCGGACGGTGAGAACTGGGACAGGGCGACCGGTCTCTTTTTCTCTGAACAGACGGAGGAGAGCTTGGCCTCGGCAGTGCAAGAGTTTCTTCGCTGCGAGGCCTTATTCCGGCCTGAGGTCATCCGGCGAAACGCCGAACGCTTCGGCAGAGAGCGGTTCAAGGAGGAAATTCGTGACCTGGTTGACAAGCTGGTTAAGGAGCGTAGAGTTGCGGAAGGGCGGTTTAAGTAAATGCCTTTCATTCTTACCCGCTTTACCATCCCGGATCTAGTACTGGTCGAACCGAAGGTCTTCGGCGACGAGCGGGGCTTTTTCATGGAAACATACAGCTACCGGGACTTTGCGGTCTTCGGTATTCGCGCTGCGTTCGTGCAGGACAACCATTCCCTGTCCCGGGGGCCGGTGCTACGGGGGCTGCATTACCAGAAGAAGCCCATGGCCCAGGCGAAGCTGGTGCGCTGTATTCGTGGGGCTATTTTTGACGTGGCGGTGGACATCCGCCGGGGTTCCCCGACCTACGGCAAATGGGTGGGGGTGGAGCTTTCCGCCGAGAACAAGCGCCAGCTTTATTTACCCCGGGGGTTTGCTCACGGGTTCTGCGCCCTGACGGAGGTCGTGGAGGTCGTTTACAAGGTGGACAACTATTATTCGCCGGAGCACGACCGGGGGATTATCTATAACGACCCCGACCTGGGCATAGTGTGGCCGGTAGCCCGGCCGCTTCTTTCGCCGAAGGACACCCGGCTCCCGCGCCTTAAGGACGCGGACAACAACTTCGTCTATGTGCCCGGTGAGGAGGGGTAGTTTGAAGGCTCTGGTTTTATCCGGCGGGAAGGGGACGCGGCTTAGGCCCCTGACCTATACCACGGCAAAGCAGCTTATCCCGGTGGCGAATAAGCCGATCCTGCACTTCGTCCTGGAGCAGATCGCTACTGCGGGGATCGAGGACGTGGGGGTGATCATTTCGCCCGAAACCGGCGGCATGGTGCAGGATGCGCTCGGCGGCGGGGCGGGGTTCGGCCTGCGGCTGACCTTCATTGTGCAGGACGAGCCCCTGGGCCTGGCGCACGCGGTCAAGACGGCCCGCCCCTTTCTGGAGGACGAGCCTTTCCTGATGTTCCTGGGCGACAACCTGGTGCAGGGCGGGGTGGCCCCGCTGGCGGCCGATTTCCGGCGGGACACTTCCACGTCAATTATTCAGTTGAAGAAGGTCCCCGACCCCCGGGCCTTCGGGGTGGCGGTGCTGGACGGCGACGGCCGGGTGGCGCGGCTGGTGGAGAAGCCGCAGGAGTTCATTTCCGACCTGGCGCTGGTGGGCATTTACGCCTTTTCTCCCGCCGTCCACGCGGCCATTGAGCGGATTAAGCCGTCCTGGCGGGGAGAGCTGGAGATCACCGACGCCATTCAGGAGCTGATCAACATGGGCCACGCGGTGGCGCCGCGCCTGCTGGAAGGCTGGTGGCTGGACACCGGGAAGAAGGACGACATCCTGGAGGCCAACCGGGTGGTGCTCGACGAGTTCACCCGCCGCCGGGTCGAGGGCACGGTCGACGAGGCCTCGCAGGTCGTGGGCCGGGTGGAGATCGAGGCCGGGGCCGTGGTGGAGAGGAGCGTCATCCGGGGGCCGGCGGTGGTGGGGGCCGGGGCGAAGATCGTAGACAGCTTCATCGGCCCCTACACGGCCATCGGTC